>JAFYWF010000044.1 GCA_017558145.1 Lachnospiraceae bacterium | reverse complement strand
TAGTATTCAAAACATTAAACATAAAATGCGGATTCATCTGTGTCTGCAAAAATTTCATTTCCATATCTTTTATAGAAATCTGTTTTTCATATACCTGCTTAATAAGATTATCAATATATTCTGTCATCTCATTAAAAACGCCACTTATTTCATAGAACTCTGCACTATCATATTTCGGAAGCTTTGTATCAAAGTTTCCTGTTTTTACTTCTCGAAGCTTTTCTGTAACTTCTGTAATAGGCTTTGTCATTTGATAAATTGCCAATATTAGTGCAATGCAGGCTGCCGCTGCAATGAAAGCAATGGCAACCGCATACACCTTTATGGAGTCATATAAAAGAGAAAAGAACTGATTTTGTGGAATTCCAATATATAATTCCAAATTCATTCCAATATTTCTTCTATGAATCTGATAACCTTTTCCTTCTATTTTTACGTCATATGGCTGCTTACCAAATGTTTCTCTAAGCGTATGTTTTTCTTTCAAAAAAACTTCTGTATTCTGCCCTAAAACATCTTCTCCATTTTCATCACATAAGTTCCAAAATGCACCTTCATATTTCATAATATCCATAGTCATATACTCAAGTGCAGATTGATTCATCTGATATAATATGCTTCCTACTTGTTCCATACGTCCATCAAGAATAGGAAACAATAAACAGATACTATTTTCATCCAGCAAATAATATCCATAATCTTTTTCTTTTACATCACCTAATAGATGCTTTTCATAAATCTCCTCAAATGCTCGATTACTGATATTTATCTCTGTACTAGTCATAGCATAATATGTTGTACTTATGTAATTTCCATAATTATCAAACAAATATACTTTTTCTACCAAAGGTGAAATTCCGGTTCCTGGAATACTCTGACTACTGATAGAAACTTGTTTTTCAAATTCTTTCTTTCGTATTTCTTTTTCTTTATCCTCTAATAGTTCATTATCTGTTCCAACAAGATAATCCATTAAAATCTCAGATTTTCGTACCTTTGTCACAACTTCAGAACAATAATCCATTCCCGATTCCATAGAATCAGCTGTTGCAGTCAAAAGAAAATCGATATCACTTTTTACATAACTTCCTACTAAAATCATAACGGAAACAATAAAAATAATTCCACAAAGTAACAATGCTGAAATCATCAATGTTAAATTAAATCCAATCAATCGACTTCTCAAGGAATATCGTCTTTTACTTTTCGTCATGTTCTGTCTCCGTCCGTTTTTCTCAAGTATATCACTTTTCTTTTATGGCTACATTATGCAAACTGTGGCAAATACTCTTTATTTGCTTCAAACATTTCATCTACCATTTGCTGAATTTCATCCATACTTAAAACAGCTGAAGTTAATGGATCTACTAAAATAGCATGGAAAATCTTACGCTTATCACCTTCTATGCAACCACGAACTGCTAATTCTTCACTTCTAGCAGCCGTATTGTCTATAACTGCCAACTGTGCCGGAAGTGCTCCTACCGTATGAACTTCATAACCATCCTTGGTAACCGTTACTGGTACTTCTACACAACATCCTTCTGGAAGATTAGTAATCCATCCTTCGTTTCGAACATTGCCATTAAAATCAAATGGTGTGTAATCTCCAAATAGCGCATTAAAAATGCATGCAGCATATTCCTGACCACGTTCTAAATCTACCTCAGGTTCCTCTAACCATTTTTCAATATCCTGCTGCCATTCATTTTGACGTCGGAAATATTCATTTAAGATATAGGCATGTTCCCCTGGATTCCATCCTGTAGAATGTGTACAATATTTTTCAATTAAATCCGAGCGTTTTCTAAACCAAGGATAGTATTCCGAATTATGTCCCGAACTTTCTGTAGGATAATAATCTAAATGTAAAAACAGTTGATTACGTACATGCTCTTCGTTATAAATTTCTTCTTTCTCTACTGCTTTTCTGATTAATGGATATGCATCTTCGCCTTTCCATTTATACTCCAAATAAAAGGCCATATGATTAATACCAGCACATGTGTATTCTACATCCTTAATATCTGCACCTATCCAATCAGCAAGCATCTTGGCTGTATGCTGAACACTATGACACAAACCGGTTACTTTAACTTTTGTCATCTCCTGAAGATAACGACAGTTTAAAGCCATTGGATTTGTATAATTCAAAACATATGCATCTGGGCATATTCTTTCAATATCACGACAGATATCTAAAAGTACCGGTGCTGAACGCAAGAAACGGAAAATCCCCGCTGGACCTCTTGTGTCACCAACACAAATATCCACACCGTATTTTTTAGGAATTTCTATATCTGTTCTAAAAATATCCGGACCAGCAGTTAACACAGTAATTACTACACCATCTGCTCCTTCTAATGCTTTTTCTCTATCTAATGTTGCTTCAATTGTTACTGGGTAATTACCTGCCTCTTTTATTTTATGACAAGCTCTTTCAATATAAGAAAGCTTCTGTGGATCAATATCCATCAAACAAATCGTAGCATCCTTAAAAGCATCATATGTAAGAATATCTCTCACCAATTCTCGTGTAAAATCAAAACTTCCTGCACCAATAAATGTAATCTTTTTCATTACTAGTCCTCCTTCAGTTCAAATTCAATTACTTCAACCGGAGTTTTATCTACAGTAAAAGAAAAACAATCTGGAATACTATAATTCATAAATTCACAATCGGGAAATTCTTTTGCAACCCATGGTGTTAACATGCGCATTTCAAAACCATCACTAAGTCTGCGTGCACATTTCACTTTTCCTTTTAATCCTGGTAAAGCAATCGCACCTAATGCTTCATCTGGTGTAATATGAGCATAAACTTTATTTCCTTTCTGTGTATATCTTCCCCATTCAGGTTTTGGAAGATTCACTGCCATACCACAACCATAAATACTTTCATGATTTTTCTTCATCCATACGCCAACTTCCGCAAGAATATCTTGTTGAATTTTTGGAATATTTCCTTTCGCATCCGGAGAAACATTCACAATCATATTCCCATTTTTACTGGTACATTCCACAAGCTTTTTAATAATCTGAGAAGATGATTTATAGTGAAGATCAAAAGGTGCATATCCCCAGTTATTATTAAGTGTAAAACACGCTTCCCATGGTACTGGTCTTCCTGATGGTGTCTTTAATCCATATGGTGGAATAATCATTTCCGGGCAAGTAAAGTCACCTGTAAAAATAGACGGATTATCTGTCAACGCAGAACCATAGCTTTCACCGTTAGCTTCCAAACGTCCATTAATTACAATATCCGGTTGATGTTTTCGAATCATTGCAAGCAATTCTTCACCATTCCAGTCACTTCCAAGATGTCCTTCATAAGAAAAATCAAACCATAATAGATCAATCTTTCCAAACTCTGTCATCAACTCTTCTACCTGCGCATGCATATATTCTAAGTATCGATTAAAATCTCTTTCATCTTCTTTTGCACAGCATTCTTGTCTATTTTTATTTGGATGATACATATCACCTCGTACGGTATAGTCTGGATGTTGCCAATCTAAAAGAGAATAATAAAATCCTACCTTTAATCCAGCTTCGCGAAAAGCTTCTACATATTCTTTTACAAAGTTACGTTTGCATTTTGTGTTTGTAGTTTTGAAATCTGTATATTTTGTATCCCACAAACAAAATCCTTCATGATGTTTTGTGGTAAGAACTGCATATTTCATACCTGCTTCTTTTGCAATACGAGCCCATTCTTTCATATCACAATCCACAGGATTCCACTCATTGAAGTACTGCATATAATGTTCATCGGATAATAATTCATCGCCTCGAACCCATTCACCTCTAGCAGGAATGCTATAAAGTCCCCAATGAATAAACATACCAAAGCGATCCTCCATAAACCATTTGGTTCGCTTTTCTCTATCTTCCATAATTCCCATAATTTTACTCCTTTTCATTGCTATCCTTTTACAGCACCTGCTGTAAGTGATTTTACAAATGTTTCAGACAATAAACAGAAAATAATAATTGTTGGTACTACCGTTACAATAATTGCAGAGAACATACCATTTAAGTTTTTCGAATAAGCTGTAGTAAACTGTCCCAACAGTGCAGGTAATGTCATTTTCTCTTTACTCTTTAATAAAATAGAAGCAAAATAAAACTCATTCCAGTTATTTAAAAACGCCATAATTGCTGCAGTTGATATTCCAGGCTTTGCAATTGGTACAATAATTCTAAAAAAGCTTCCGGCATACCCACATCCATCAATTCTTGCTGCCTCTTCCATTTCTTTTGGAATACTTAGAAAGTAACTTCTAAGTATAAAATATGTTGTGGCAATTCCTAAACCAGAATATATAAAGATAATTCCTGCATGCGTATCCTTTAAACCTAAGTTTCCTAACAACTGATATATTGGCAAGGAAATGGAAATGGCAGGAATAAATAATGTTGTTGAAAACATCATAGTAACTAATCCCTTTAATTTAAATTCCATTCGAGCTGAAACATAAGCAGCCATAGATACAATTAATACGCTAATTACAGTAGATGTAATTGTTATAATAAAACTGTTTTTAAAGTAAGTTAATATATTTAATTTGGTAAATATTGTAATATACCCATCAAAAATCCATTCAGTAGGTAATGACAATCCTCCGGGATTTTTCTTAAAGGAAGATAAGAATACCCATAC
>JAFYWF010000043.1 GCA_017558145.1 Lachnospiraceae bacterium | reverse complement strand
TTAAGTCGTTGATTGCAACTACTTCATATCCTTCTGCACCAAACATCTGTCTGAATGCAAGACGACCGATACGGCCAAAACCATTAATTGCTACTTTTACTGCCATTTTTAATTCCTCCTAAAAATGAATTTATATTTTTTCGACTGGACATGATTAGTCCTTGTCAAAATTTTATCAGCAAAGTAATTGTACCTAATTTACATTCAAAATTCAAGATATATTTCTAAAAATCTTCCAAATTATGTTTCCTTTTTTAGTTTCTTTCTTATCATTCTTGTCTTTTTCAAAATTTTCTATATTATAAAAAGTAGCTTTTATAATTTCTTCACCAGGACCTTACGTAATGGCGTTATTCCTAGTGCATTTTCTTATAAAACTACCATATTTTCCCAAAACAAGGAGATTAAAATTATGTCTATAATGTCTGATTTTCATACCCACACATCTTTTTCCGGCGACTGTGATACACCCATGGAGAAAATGATTGAAAAAGCCATCAAAATTGGTATGAGTCACTTATGTTTTACAGAACATTTTGATCCTGACTATCCGGTAAGGGATGGCGAAACACTTGATTTTTCCTTAGCAACAGATAACTATCGAAAAGATTTTTTATATTACCAGGAAAAATACAAAAAACAAATCCAACTTTTATGGGGAGTAGAACTGGGATTACAATCACATCTACTTACCGATTTGAGCGAATATATAAATCACTTTCCCTTTGACTTTGTCATTGCTTCTTCCCATTTATGCAATGGCGGAGACCCCTATTATCCTGATTTTTTCGAAAACCGTAGTGAAGAAACTGTCTATAAGGAATATTTTTCTTCCATCTTTGAAAACACCAAAACATTCCATGACTATGATATTTATGGGCATTTAGATTATATCGTGCGCTATGGTCCAAACAAGGATGCCCTGTACTCTTATGAGAAATACAGGGACATTTATGATTCCATATTAAAATCAATCATTGAATCCGGTAAAGGCATCGAATTAAATACCGGCGGTGTAAAATACGGATTGAAAGATTTACATCCAACCTACGATGTTCTAAAACGTTACAAAGAATTGGGCGGTGAAATTATTACCATTGGTTCTGATGCCCACACTCCTGAAAATTTACGAAATCACTTTGATCGTGCCAAAGATGTCTTAAAATCTTGTGGTTTCCAATATTATACTATCTTCCAGGAACGTAAACCTCAATTTATTTCACTTAAGTAGAAAATACACTTTCTCTACTTACTATTCCACGATTGTACCTCCACCTAATACATAGTCCTGTTCGTAAAATACTACAGCCTGTCCCGGTGTAATAGCACGAACAGGATTTTCAAAGGTACATTTGATTTTTGTTTCATCCACTTTTTCTAAAAGACATACCTCTCCTTTATGAGCATATCTGATTTTGGCTATCACTTTTCTTGGACTCTCCAAACTCTCCATCCCCATAAAATTCACGCGGTCACAAATTAACGTATTTGAAAACACATCCTCATTGGATCCAATCACGACATCACCTGTCTTAGGACAAATTTTTGTCACAAAGACCGGTTGGCCCATGGCTAAATTTAATCCTTTTCTCTGACCTATAGTATAATGTGTTATTCCCTTATGCTGCCCAATCACAACACCATCTTTGGTAACAAAATTACCTGGTCCCGGAACCTTATCTCCAGCTTTTTTTTCAATAAAAGAAGCATAATCATTATCCGGAATAAAACAAATTTCCATACTATCTTTTTTTTGTGCCACTGGGAGATTCGCCTCCATAGCAATCTGACGTATTTCATCTTTGGTATACTCTCCCACAGGCATTAGCGTATGTGCTAACTGTTCCTGTGTCAAATTATACAACGCATAGGTTTGATCTTTTGCTGCTGTAGCTGAAGTTTTTATCGTGTATCTTCCGTTAGGAAGTTTAAAAATTCTTGCATAATGACCAGTAGCTATATAATCAGCCCCCAACTCTTTTGCTCTGGCAAGCAATGCTTCCCATTTTACAAATCGATTACAAGTAGTACACGGATTTGGAGTATGGCCCTGCAAATATTCTTCCACAAAATAATTCATGACCTTTTCTTCAAAAATCTCTTTAAAATCACAAACAAAAAATGGAATTTCCAAAGCCTCTGCTACATTTCTGGCGTCTGAAATTGAGGATGGTTCCGTGCAATCCCCTTCCGGTTGCCACATATGCATGGTTACGCCTATTACTTCATATCCCTGTTTCTTTAACAAATAAGCTGCCACGGAAGAGTCTACTCCTCCTGACAATCCTACTACTACTTTTTCTGCCATATTAATCTCCATTCCACATTTCTTTCATTAACAATACAAATAGCAATAAAAATTCTATTGTTTCACACCAGTTACCACTAGTCTGCTAGTATTTCACAACAAAAATTATGTTCTCAAAATGCTTTCTTCATTATCATAACATTACATGGTGAATTTTGTTCTGTCAACAAATCCCAATTCATATAATCAAATAAGCTTACCTTTATTTTCGAGGAAACTACTTTGAATTTCAAAAAAAATTCCATCGTCTATGGCACTCTTCTTTTAAGTTTTAGCGGTTTAGTTTGTCGTGGTATCGGTTTCTTATACCATCTGTTTATTGCTCGCACATTCGGAGAAGAAGCAATGGGTGTTTTCCAATTAATTTCTCCTATTCTAATACTTGCTTTTTCCCTGACATGTGCAGGTTTTCAGACAGCCATTAGCAAATTTACTGCCAGTTGTCTGGGACAAAATAAAAACCAAGAAGCAAATTTATATCTTCTATGTGGCTGTTTTTTAGGTATTATCATTTCTCTTTCTTATAGCTGCATTATTTTTAACTATGCTGAAACCATAGCAGTTTCTTTGTTAAAAGAAAGGAAATGTGCCATTTTATTAAAAATCTGTGCCATTTCCTTTCCTTTTTCCGCTTTTCACAGTTGTTTAAATGGATATTTTTATGCCATAAAAAATACTAAAATCCCATCCTTTACACAAATTATAGAACAATTAGTACGAGTAGGATGTGTTCTCATAATTTATAATTATTTCCTATCCAAAAACAAAATCCCATCAATTGCTATTACCTGTATTGGAATGGTGCTTGGAGAACTTATTTCGTGTATAATTTCCTTTATTTCTTATCTAATAACTTACCATAACTTATCTAACTCAAGAAATTTACCAAGTTCCCATTCTTCCATTACAATTGCTTCAAAAACTAAAATTTGTAAAAATATTCTCACTTTTTCTTTTCCATTAATAATAAATCGTGTTTTAGTAAACATTTTGCAAAGTTATGAAACAATATCCTTACCTGCCGCTTTAAAAAACTATGGATATTCTTCTAAAACCGCTTTGAGTATCTATGGCGTATTAAGCGGTATGGCACTAAATCTCATTTTGTTTCCCTCAACTTTTACTAATTCCTTTTCTGTACTTTTATTGCCTACCATATCTGAAGCTCATTCGAAAGATCATGTGTCAGACTTAAAAACAACCATTCGAAAAACTATTTTTTTTATTCTTATTTTAGGCTTTAGCTGTACTTTCTGCTTTTTTTCCTTCGGAACAATATTGGGCGAATTTTTGTTTCAAAGTACTCTTGCCGGTCGTTTTATTAGAATCTTAAGTTTCCTTTGTCCTTTTTTGTATCTTCGAACTACCTTGTTCAGTATTTTAAATGGTCTGCAGAAAACTAAAATCACATTATGGATTAATCTTTTTTCCATTTGTTTACGTCTAATCACCATACTTTTTTTCGTTCCTAACGTTGGAATTTATGGATATTTGTATGGTCTTTTGTTAAGTGAAATTATTTCTTCCATTTTTTGCATTCTATTTTTAAAAAATTTTCTATGAATCCTTTATACTAATAAAATCAAATATTATCACCACGAACGTCACACTCATGCGATAGCTCTGATTCTTGTTCGCAAATCAAACAACAAATGCCTGCTATAGAAAGTTATTTATACCCATGAAATAACTTTCTATAGCAGGCATTATCCTCTTGGATGAGCTTTACTATAAACATCCCGCAATTTATTCTGATTTAAATTAGCATAGATTTGCGTAGAAGCAATGTCAGAATGTCCCATCATTTCCTGAACACTCTTTAAATCAGCCCCGTTTTCCACCAAATGAGCTGCAAACGAATGGCGTAACGTATGCGGTGTAATATCTGTAGTAATTCCAGCCTTTGTAGCATAATATTTAATCAGCTTCCAAAATCCCTGTCTACTCATACTCTGTCCTGAACAATTCACAAATAAAACATCCGAATTAGGATTATGAAGCATAACACTTCTGGAATACTCAAGATAATTTAATAAAGCTTCTCTTGCCTTCATACCAAACGGTATAATTCGATCCTTGTGTCCATCATTACAGATGATATAATTCATCTGCATATTTACTTGTGAAGTAGTAAGTGTAATTAATTCTGTCACCCGAATTCCGGTGGCATACAACAATTCCAACATTGCTTTATCTCTTAGCTCCTTAGGATTTTTCCCCTTGGGTTCTTCTAAAAGTTTTACCACTTCATTCATGCGTAAGATTTCCGGCGCTTTTTTTTCTATCTTTGGAGCCTTTAAATTGCCGGCAACATCTTCCCGAATCATTCCTTCCTTAAACATAAACAAAAACCAACCCTTAATGGCTGCAATCTGTCTGGAAATTGTTGAATTAGCAAAATTATGCTCTTTAAGATAGATGATATAAGCATCTAAAACTTTTTCATCAATTTGCGTTATTTGATTTATTCCATTTTCATGCAAATAACTATGTACTTTTTTTAAATCACGAAGGTATGACATCTCGGTATTATAAGACATCTTTTTAATATCGTGAAGATAACGTACATATGCATCAATTGAATTTTGAATCATCACTTACCTACCCACTCAATAAACACTAAAAAAATATTTTTTTAAAGTTGTAATCACCATTATAAGCAGAACATGAAAGAAAATCAACGACAAAATTCCCTAAAAAACCCTTGATTTCTGCACATTTCGAGGCATTCCACTATATATCGTCAACTTCATTTTTTGGAAATACCATATCTAGATTTCATACATCAAAAAACATTAAAAAGATTTTTTTATTAATATTACTTTCTAAATAAGCTCCTAAAAAAATCAAAAAAACAACAAGTAATAAATATTTCTTTTCTTTAAATTGCCTGATTTTTTCTACTTTTTTATTTCTGCCGCCTTTCATCCCTGTCTCGGAATTCAAACACCAACATCCTAAAATCAACGCAGCTAATCCGTAAAATAATCCTTGTGGAAATACAAAAGCCAAATATAATACAATCCCTTTAAATCCATAACGAATGATCAACAACTCCACAATGCTTCCTATGGTAAATCCACAAAATCCCATATAAGATAAAACACTAATAATATTTAACGAAGAAAAAGATAAAAGAAAGACAACAAAAAAAGCACGTAATCTTTTCCACAAACACAGAAAAAATAGTGCTCTTTTGTCAACATTAAGACTTTTCATCATTTCCACAAAATCTTGTGCCATAATATTATTTTGCAAAAGCCAATTTTCCTGCCATAAAGAAATCGTTAATACACCGGAAAAAAATCCCAAAAAAATAATCAAAAAAACTACTACAATGGAAGGAATTTTAATTTTACCAAAGGTCATTTTTCGCCCCATACAAATCTACTTATTCATATATATGTAGCTTTTTTATCAATAGACTATATTATTTACTTTTTCAATTTTCAATAAGCATTATGATAAAATTGCAACAATTGCATTTTTATTAATTTACATTTTGTGAATTTGATTCTATAAATATTTATTTTTATAACTCATAATTGCAGCAACTGTTTTAGAATCTTCAATTTTTCCTTCGTATATCATTTTACATAACTCTTCCACATCATAGCTTTCTACATGAATAAATTCATCTTCATCCAAATTTTGTTTACTTGGCATTAAATTTTTAGCTACATAAATATCTATATTTTCATTACAAAAAGCTACGGTAGTTTTAATACTAATTAAAAATTCAATATTATCAGATTTATACCCTGTTTCTTCCTCTAATTCTCTTACTGCTGCATCTTTTGTAGGTTCTCCCGGAAAATCCAAACCACCTGCAGGAATTTCTAAAGTTTCCCTTTCAATCGCATTGCGATATTGTCGAACCATAATTATTTTTCCATCTTCCATTACCGGAATTACTGCTGCTGCACCTTTATTTCCAATAAAATCCCAAGTAACAACATTTCCATTAGGTACCCTTATAATATCATGGTAATAATCTACTATTGTACCTTTTGCTATTAATTTTCGTTCTATACGTTCAAATTTTTCCATATGTATCCCCCCATAATTCTTATTAAAAAAGAGTCCTGAATTTACTTCAAGACTCTCTTAAATCAACTATTCATTTTATTTAGCGTAATCAATCACACGGCTTTCGCGAATAACATTAATTTTAATTTGTCCGGGATATTCTAACTCATTTTCAATCTGTTTTGAAATATCACGAGCCAATAAAACCATGTCCGTGTCATTAATCTGCTCTGGAACTACCATTACACGAACCTCTCTACCTGCCTGAATAGCAAAAGATTTTTCTACACCTTTGAAATTGTTTGTAATATCTTCTAGTTGTTTTAATCTGCTTGTATATGTTTCCAATGTTTCTCTTCTTGCACCAGGACGAGCTGCTGAAATAGCATCTGCTGCTTGTACAAGACAAGAAATAAGAGAAGTTGGTTCTTTGTCACCGTGGTGAGACTCTACTGCATTGATAACAACAGCGGATTCTTTATACTTACGACATAAATCAGAACCTAACTGAATATGAGATCCTTCCATTTCATGGTCAACGGATTTACCAATATCATGTAATAAACCTGCTCGTTTTGCAACACGTACATCTAAGCCCATTTCTGCAGCTAAGAGTCCGGATAACTGAGCAACTTCTATCGAATGTTTCAATGCATTCTGACCATAACTTGTTCTAAATTTCATCTTACCAAGTAATCTTACAAGTTCAGGATGAATTCCATGAACACCAACTTCTAAAATAGCAGCTTCACCTTCTTCTTTGATCATAACTTCAACTTCACGCTGAGCTTTTTCAACCATTTCTTCAATTCTGGCCGGATGGATACGTCCATCTACAATCAATTTTTCTAAAGCAATTCTTGCTATTTCTCTACGTATTGGATCAAAACCAGAAAGAACAACCGCTTCCGGAGTATCATCAATGATTAAATCTACACCGGTTAATGTTTCGAGGGTTCTAATATTACGACCTTCTCTACCAATAATTCTTCCCTTCATTTCGTCATTAGGAAGCTGAACAACAGAAATTGTAGTTTCAGATACATGGTCTGCAGCACATCTTTGAATTGCACTCACCACATATTCCTTTGCTTTTTTATCTGCTTCTTCCTTTGCTCTTGTTTCTAATTCTTTGATCAGAATAGCAGTTTCATGTTTTACTTCGTCTTCAACAATTTTCAATAAGTATTCTTTTGCTTGTTCGGAGGTTAAACCTGAGATTCGTTCTAGTTCCTGCACTCTTTCTTCGTTCAGTTTTGCAATCTGTTCTTTCTGCTTAGAAAGTTCTTCTTCCTTAGCAGCCAAACTTGCTTCTTTCTTTTCAATAGCATCTGATTTTTTATCGATATTTTCTTCTTTTTGCTGAATTCTACGTTCATAACGCTGAACTTCAGCTCTACGCTCTTTAATTTCTTTATCTAATTCATTCTTAGTACGAATAGATTCTTCCTTAACTTCCAATAAACCTTCACGTTTTTTGGTTTCAGCAGTTTTAAGAGCTTCATCAATAATTTCTCTTGCTTTATCCTCTGCAGTTCCGATTGTTTTCGCATCTTTCTTCTTCTGCTGAGAAGAAGTAACTGCAATCGTTACAGGGATGGCAATGATCAGAGCTACTACTACACTGATTACGGCTGTCATCATGTACAGGAGCACCTCCTTATTAAATTTTCATTGTACTATATCTAAAATAAGACAATTATTAATACACGTTTGTATTACATCTCACATTAGCATGTTTACAACAGTTTAATTCTATACAAAAAGAAATGTTATGTCAAGCAAAAAACATACAAATTGTATAAATATTTATACAATTTAAACCGTATTAAAAAACCGTATTTTCCACACTTTTATTCAAACATTTTCTATATTATTCGATATCATATTGCATCATCATTGCTCTTTTTATTACAGAATTACGGATTCCCTTACGCAATAAATATGCATAGATTTTTTGTTTTTCTTTCCACTCCATACTTTCATTATTAAAATGTTTCTTTTCCAATAATCTGTATGCCTGTTCCAATTCTCTTTGTAATTCTTCACCTTCATCATAATTATCCATAAAAGCTTGTTGCACTACAGATGCATCAATTCCTTTACGTCGAAGCTTATCTTCTATTATTCTCTTTGTTTCTAATTCCTTATGATAAAAAATATAATCACACGCATAACGATAATCATCAATATAATGAAATGATTTCATATAAGTAATAGCTTCATCCTCAATTTCTTCCGGATACAGTCCTTCTCTTAACTTTTCA
>JAFYWF010000042.1 GCA_017558145.1 Lachnospiraceae bacterium | reverse complement strand
TTGTCCAAAGAATAAATCTTCTAAATCAAGAAGAGATAAAAGAAGAGCTAACTGGAAAATGAGTGCTCCTACATTAGTAAAATGTAGCAAATGTGGTGCTTTAATGATGCCTCATAGAGTTTGTAAAAAATGTGGTTCTTATAACAAAAAAGAAATTATTAGCGTTGAATAAGCCTCAAAAACTCAGTAAAATCAAGGGTTCGATAATATATCGGGCCCTTATTTTTTTGAATTTAACCCATTTTTAACCCATTTCAGATTTGAAATTTTTTAGAGCTGACTTTATATTTGATTATATTTTAGTTGTAACCCATATGCAGAAGTTGTGCCTATGTTAGATAGAGAACCATTTAATAAAATTATTTGTCAGCAAATGATAGAATTATATGATAATGGAGAATATATAAAAGCTCTAATTGTAGGGAAGGATTCTCTACCAAGTAAGGATGGATTCAAAGTTACTATAGATGAGTTAGAAGAAGAGATACTTAATAAACCAAACGAATATTTTTTAGAAGAAATGGAGAAGTCACTTAGAGTGAGTGACTATAAAGCATTAGAGATTATACTTTATTATAAAGGCATAATAGGATTGGATTATGATTCAGTAGAGAAATATAAAAAAGTATATGAAGAAATAAGTAATATGCAAGGTGTTTATATACTTCATAAAAGTGCGATAGATGATATTCAGTTTTATATAGACGGATTTGATTTGATAATTGGACAAGATAGATATGCTTTAAAATGTGTTTTAAGTGATTACGAAATTGAAGGTATAACCACGATATACAAAACAAATTATGTCTTTGAAAAAGGAGAATTAAAATATTTAGGAACAGGATTAGTGGAAATCAAATATCATGATGGTACTTGTAAATCATATGAGTCAGATAAGCGAGAAGCATGGGAAGAAGAAATGGAAGCTAAAAAAGAGACTCAAAAAGAAGAACAAAGATTGAAAGAAGAAAAAGAAAAAGCTGAATATTTAGCCAATGAACCTAAAATTGGTATGACAGCAGAAGAGGTAAGGAATTCAAATTGGGGGGAACCGAAGGATATAAATAAAACTACATATGCTTGGGGAACTACTGAGCAATGGTGTTATCCAGGATATAAATATATTTATTTCACAAATGGTAAAGTAGATGCCATTCGAGAATAGCAAATAGTGGCACTGCTAGTCCGGAAAGGAGGCTCTCGCCACACCGAACTGGCGGCTCTGCCGCACGAGAATATTCATTACGCTTGATTTTTATTGATAATCATTATAGAATAATGACTTTTTATGTAAATAATGATACAATTTTGTCATAATAATAGTTCAGGGGAGAAATTTATGATAGTAGATGTTGCAAATTTAATTAATGAAAGTCCTTACGTGATAATTTTAGGCTTTATTTCTTCTATTTTTGGTTTGATTGAAATGATTATCTCATCAATAAATAGTATTAAAACTCATAAGAATAAAAATGATAATGTAGATCAAAGTCTGAAAAATTCGGCTATTGTATCCAGTGACTTAAATTTAATACAAAGTGATAGCGTAGTTAATAATCCAAAAACTGATGTAGAAGTAAATATTTCTTTAAGTGGAAAAGAAGAATATTATGATGAAAATAGTAGTGAAAATGAATCAGACTCTTTCTTTCGAAAAATTTCAAATTTTTTTTCTACTAAAAACGCAAGAGATTTGATATTTATTTTATTTTTGGGAGAAATAATAGTATTTTTTACTCAAATACTATTTGGAGATATTTTTGCAAAACTTATTTTAGTAACTTATATTTTTATTCTCTATCGTTATGCTGATGAAAAATATATTATATTAAGAAGTGAACGCGTAAGCACTATAATAAATTGTTATATAAATGTAGGTATTTCCATATATTTCTTAGATATTATTTTTAGTAAAAAAACTATGCAAATTATCGTATGGGCATTAATGGTATTTGTTTTTTTCCATTTTAGAAAAATTTCAAGTATTGTTTTGGATGTTATAGGGCCTTTTATGGTGGTGCCTTTTTGGATTTCAGCAATGGTATTTACAGATTATGACTGGCTACTTG
Source organism: Lachnospiraceae bacterium (assembly GCA_017558145.1). GTDB lineage: Bacteria > Bacillota > Clostridia > Lachnospirales > Lachnospiraceae > SFDP01. Next base: position 18,691 of record JAFYWF010000042.1, on the reverse strand, counting down.
TCAATATTATGATTATTGTGCAAATTGTTTTAGTTGCTATTAATGTAAGGATTATAACTAAAGAAACAATATTGCTTTTGAAACAGAGCAAATAAGAGATGTTTTCTGATAAAAAAATCTAGATATTGTTGGTGGAAATAATACATAAAAATATATAGTGGAGAATAAGTCGATTTAAATTCGGCTTATTTTTTTATATAGTAAAATGTTGGATGACATGCATTTAAATAATGTTCGGTTATGGGCAGTATAATGGGCTTTACAATTAATATTGTTTATATGATTCATTTTTAAAATTGATATAGTTATTTTAAAGAGGTACTTTCATAAGATGGAGGAGCCTCTTTTTTGTGTCGAAAAATGCTGTTTGACGTCGGTTTACTATGAAAAAATATGGTGATATAATGGAAAAAATTATAAATCAATAAGAATGTATAAAAAGGATACAATATGATGAAACCCAAAAGAAGCTATCTGAACAAAGAAATACTACAGCAACACGATAAAAGAACTTACCATGGTGTAATGGCCATGCTCAGTGTTCTTTTTGCTATTTTTATCATTTCTATATTAACGATTGTCTATACAAAACAAATCAAAGAACAATTTTTTCAGGAACGAAGTAAAAATCTTATCAATATTTCTTCTAAAGTAGGAGATATGATGAATTCCATGATTACAGATGTATGGAGCTGTCTGGACACTATGGAATATCAAGTACGTAAGAAGAAAGATATTCCGGTAGATAAAATGGAAGAATGGATGAATGGAATTCATGAATCGGTTTGTATTAAACGTGAAAATTCTGATCGTGATATTTTGCTGGTGTTTGATGAATATAATCAATATTATATGGTATCAGAAGAAGGATATTATCATGGAAATTGGAGTAATCTTGCAATATTCACAGAGTTAAATACAAAAGATGCTATTTATTCTGTCACACTTCCTAATGTGAAAGAAACACAGAATTACATAATGTTGTTACGAGAAATAGACGATCGCAATTTAACTATTGAAGGTAATAAGATTAAATATATTTCTATTTGTATTAATACGAATGATTTTAAAGAATGTTTTACGGTAGATGGTTTCGAAAAGCAAAATTTCTTCTACATTCTTTCGACAGATGGCCATCGTTTGTTTCGCTATGAGCAAGGAGATAGTTTTATTGATGTATTTAATGTTTTCAAAGCGTTAGAAAATTGCGAAACTATACATGGTTCTACGATTGTAGAGATGAGAGATAATTTGAAAAATAAGAAGAATGATTGTTCTGAATTTATTTATGAAGGCAAAAAGTATTATGTTTCGAGTACTGCTGTAGAATTTAAAGATTGGTTTATTTTGATGTTTGTTCCTACAAAAATTCTGGCCAGTAATTATGATTCCTTTTTAAAAACTACATTTACTTTTGCCACATTAGTGGCGGTGCTGCTCATTGTATTATTTGTATCTTTGAGCATGATTTTACTTTTATCTGCCACCGATAGAAAATTGATGCAACAACAGAAATCAGCCAATGAAAAATTAGCTGAAGCGGCCAAGCTTGCTAATGTTGCAAATGAGGCGAAAACGGAATTTTTATCAAATATGTCTCATGATATCCGAACACCTATTAATGGAATTATGGGGATGACAGCCATTGCTTTAAAAGAAGACAATCCGCAAAAAACCATGGATTGCTTGAAAAAAATTCAGGGAGCGAGCAATCATTTAATGTCTTTAATTAACGATATTCTGGATATGAGTAGAATTGAAAGGGGTAAAATTGAGATTACCAATTCTAACCTTAATATTATTCATATCATGGAAGAGTGTGTGTCCATTGTCTATGGACAATTAGAAGATCGTAATTTGGAAGTTAATTTAAATGTAGAAGAGGTGATTCATAGCGAATTATTTGGGGATGATTTGCACTTTAAACAGATTATGATTAATATCCTTGGAAATGCTGTGAAATTTACTCCTGATCATGGGAAAATATGGGTGCGCGTTAAAGAGATTGAATATGATTCAATAAAGTCTCATTTTCAAATTGAGGTTGAAGATACCGGAATTGGAATGAAAGAGGAATATCTTAAAGATATTTTTAAACCTTTCAGTCAGGAAGCATCTACCAGTAGGACAAAATATCAGGGGACAGGCTTGGGAATGGCTATCACCAAAAATATTGTGGAATTAATGGGAGGAAATATTGAAGTAGAAAGTGTTTATCATAAAGGTAGTAAATTTACGGTATTCCTTCCATTTATGATTAATAGCCGATTTGAGTCACGAATTGCAGAAAAGAAAGAAAAAAATATTTCAGATATTCATATTTTACTAGTTGATGATAATGAGCTTAATTTGGAAGTGGCAAAAGAGCTTTTAGAAGCAGAAGGTGCGAGAATTACGACGGCTTGGAACGGAAAAGAAGCTTTGGATTTATTTGAAAAAGAAAAAGAAGGTACATTTGATGTGATTATTATGGATATTATGATGCCTGTTATGGATGGCTTGGAAGCCACAAGAAGAATTAGAAAGTTAGCAAAAAAGGATGCGGCTTTAGTTCCTATTATTGCCATGACAGCAAATGCATTTCGAGAGGATATACAAAAATCATTGGATGCAGGCATGAATGAACATATATCTAAGCCTGTGGACATTGAAACGATATTGATGGTTATCAACAAATTTATATCATAATTTCAAGTGAATAGGTTTGTTTACGTCTTTGTGGCAAGTAAAACAAAGAGTTATCAAATGTGCATAGAAGGATGAAAAGTATGAAAAGATTAGTATACATAGTGTTTTTTGTATTAATTATGGGGTTAACAGGATGTAAACATGAAGATGTAGATAAAAAACCGTTAACTATTATGACCACAAGTATCAATTATGAAAAGTTTGTTGAAGCATTTCAAGAAAAATATCCTGATATTGAAATTGAATTTATAAGTTATAAAGGATTTAATCAAACCGGATATATAAGGGAATGTTTCGAAGCAGGAGAGTTACCGGATATTGTGACTACAACTTCTTTTGTTGATAAAGAATTACAAAAGAATAGATTGTTGGATTTATCAAAATATAGTTTTGTAAATAATTATACTGATTATTGGTTAAATAAATGTAATGTAAACGGAAGCATTTACTTGGTACCCTCAAATTATTCTGCCATTGGATTTTATTATAATAAAACAATTATGGAGCGATATGGTTGGGAGCTGCCTAATAATTTTGAAGAATTAAAAGAATTATCCATAAAAATAGAAGAAGCGGGTCTTAATACTTGTGTAGCAAGAATGGATTTGGAAGGTTTTATTTTTTCAGATTTGTTTGGGTTGGGAAATACTTTTTATTTTAATACAGAAGAGGGAGCTAAGTGGAAGAAGGAGTTTTTAGAGGGAAAAGCGGATGCGTCCGGAAATATAGAACCGGTATTGAGTTATTTTGAGGAATGGGTAGATGCTGGTTTTATCTCACCTAACGATATTGATGTTAAAGGTGTTGCTGATAGCTTTTATACAGGCGAAACAGTATTTATGTTATGTAATGGTTTGAGCTTTTCAAATTTGGAGTTTGATGATATTGGTAAAATGGAATATGGAATTCTTCCATGGCTTAGTCCTAGTGGTAATTCTAATATGATTGTAAGTAACGTGTCCCGTTATTATGGTCTTAATAAAAAATTAGAAGAAGCAGGACAGGAGGAACGTTTACAGGATGCGTTATGCTTTATGGAATTTATGGCGTCGGAAGAAGGTATGAAATTATTAACGACAAATACAAATACTATCTCGCCATTAAATACATGGGAAATTAATGAAAGTGATATGTATTATGAAATAAAGGACACTATTAATGGTGGTAATTCAGTTTCTCTAGTATATACAGGTTGGGATGATTTGATTATTCCTTTTGCTAATGAGTTATATGCGTTAATGAGAAAGGAACAAACTATCGAGGAATGTGCAAAACAGATGGATATCATTCGTGATAAATGGATTCAAAATGGCCCTAAAACCTTAGCGTATGTGGAAGAAGAAATTTCGAAAGAAGATACAGCCTATTTGGTTGGTAAAATTTTTCTTGAAACAAAAAGAGCAGATGCAGCATTAATTTCTCTGGGAGATTTTCATGGATATGAAAAAGAAAATATTAATGGAATTCAGTGCGGGATTTATCCCGGAGATATTCATTTGGATCGTATGAGAACTATCGTTCCTGTGGGGAATATGGGGATTGTGTTAATGAGCGGTAAAGAAATATTAAAAAGGCAGAGAGAGGGATTGTATTTATATCCTTCAAGTGAAGAAGACATTCCGTTTGAATATGTACTTGTAACAGATAAAAATATGGAATTGAAAGAAGAGGAAATGTATTCTGTCATCATTGCAGTAGGTGAACTTTTAGAAGAGGAGCAAAAGAAGGTAACTCAAATTTGGGGTTCCGCAGATAGCCAGATTATTATGGAGACTTACTTTTCTGCATTAAAGGAGAATATTACAAAAGAAACCATATATAATTGGTAGTGTTTTATAAAAAGAAAAGGAAATAAGTCGAAGGTTGATTTTGACTTATTTCCGTTAGGTTTTATTGATAGTTATTTGTGATGTAGTAATATAATCTTGATAAAAATACAGAGTTTGAAGGAACTTTTTTGTTTGGTCGAATACAGTTTTGAAATATTGTTTTCATGAATTCTTCATCATAATTGTTCATCCACGCCGCATTGATTGCGTGTCGGATGGCACGTTCTACACGAGATGGTGTCGCATGAAAGTCCTTTGCTACATCGATATACAAACCTTTGGTAATATAGTGCATATATTCGGGATTTGATAAAATTAATTCAATAGAACGGATGATGTAACTATAACCATAAATGTTTGGGGGAACTCCTATAGCAAGTAAAAGTTTATGTACTCTTGCTAAATCGTAAGCGTCAGTGGTTTGTAAAGTTACAAAATAATTATTTTGTGTGTCAAGTGCTTCTTGATTCATGGATTGTAATCCTCCTTAAAATAAGCTTTGGTTTTGTTTGTAAGCCAAATATATCTCATAAAAAGACAAAATATAATATTAAATAAGACATTTCATTTGTCGAAAAACTAAATGGTGCGTGTTAAAAATAACACAGAGGTATCTCATGTTAAGCAAAAGATTAAAAGAAATATTAAATGAGAAAAAAATATCGTTAGAGTATTATTCCCAGCTCAGTGGAGTACCCATGGAAACTCTGAGAAATATTTATTATGGACGAACTTCCAATCCAAATATTAAGACAGTTATGGCTATGGCAGAAGCTTTGGACATGACAATTAATTCTTTGTTAGGAGTGGAAAATACGAGTACAAATGAAGAAAGAAAGTTAATTAATTATTATAGAAGCTGTGGAACGCATGGTAAAAATGTTATTTTAAACATTGCAAAATATGAAGCGAATATGATGAATGAATCACAGGTGGGATTGCGACAAAATAAAATTATATGTTTAAAAGCTGAACATGATGTTTTTGTTGGGAAATTGTATGATCCTGAAAATCCTTATGAAATTTATACCAATAAAAAAGAAGCATATATGGCCTTTGAAACTATGGTTAATGATGCGGCACCAACCTATTGTAAAGGAGATATTATTTTGATTGAAAATAGGTTTCCGCGAAGTGGTGAGCATGGAGTGTTTATAAAAGATGAAAAAATTATGTTAAAAGAGTTTGTAGAAAAGAAAGAAGGATACTGTTTAAATCCAATTCATAGAATTGGAAGTGAAATTCTTTTTAAAAAGTTAGATAGTATTGAATGCTTAGGAACCTGTTGTGGGCTTATACGTGTTTGATTTTTTGCTTGATTTTTATATATGTGTTTAGTATATTAGGATAGAGAGCAGAAAGAGAGAGGTTTTACATATGGTAAAAGTTGCTTTGGATGCCATGGGTGGTGACAATGCTCCTGAACAAATTGTAAAAGGAGCCATTGATGCGGTAAAAGAAAGTAGCGATGTGAAAGTATATTTAGTGGGAAAAGAGGTCCTTGTAAAGGATGAGTTGAGTAAATATGCTTACAATACAGAACAGATTGAGGTCGTGGATGCGACAGAAGTCATTGAAATGGCAGAACCACCGGTAATGGCAATTCGTAAAAAAAAGGATTCGTCTATTGTGAAAGCTTTGCACTTGGTAAAAGACGGAACTTGCGATGCGTTTGTGTCTGCGGGTAGTTCAGGTGCTGTTTTGGTAGGAGGACAGTTGGTTGTAGGTCGTATTAAAGGGGTAGAAAGACCGCCATTAGCGCCATTGATTCCAACGGAAAAAGGAGTATCATTACTAATTGACTGTGGGGCGAATGTTGATGCCAGACCTTCTCATCTTGTACAATTTGCCAAAATGGGTACTGTTTACATGGAAAGTGTAATGGGAATTAAAAATCCGAAGGTAGCCATTGTAAATATAGGTGCAGAAGAAGAAAAAGGTAATGCATTGGTAAAAGAGACTTTTCCATTGTTAAAAAATACACCAGAGATTAATTTTATCGGTAGTATTGAAGCCAGAGACATTCCGAAAGGATACGCTGATGTTATTGTTTGCGAGGCCTTTGTTGGTAATGTTATTTTAAAACTTTATGAAGGTGTTGGTGGAACTCTGATTAAAAAAGTGAAAGAAGGTATGATGACATCTTTTAGAAGCAAATTAGGTGCACTGTTGGTGAAACCTGCTTTGAAGACCTGTCTAAAATCTTTTGATCTGGAAGAACATGGTGGAGCTCCATTGCTCGGATTAAAAGGTTTAGTTGTAAAAACTCATGGTAGTTCTAAGTCAGTTGAAATTAAAAATACCATTTTACAATGCAAAACTTTTAAAGAGCAGAACATAAATGAAAAAATAAAAAATATTATTGTGAAAGAAGATGTTATGGAATAAGCATCTTTCACAAACAAAGAAAGGAATATAACTATGGAATTTGAAAAATTAAAAAAAGTAATTGCTGAGGTATTAAGTGTTGATCCGGATGAAATCACAATGGATACAACTTTTGCAGATGATTTGGGAGCAGATTCTTTAGATGTTTTTCAGATTATTATGGGATTAGAAGAAGAATTTGATATTGAAATTGCACCGGAAAGTGCAGAAAATATCACAACTGTAGAAGAAGCAGTTGAATTAATTAAAAATGCAATTAACTAGTGAATTTTAAGAAAATCTCCTTTGGAGATTTTCTTTGTGTTAAGATAGCATAAACTCGAAAGCCCGTAAGGGCTTTTTCGAGTTCAAACGCTAGTTTAGTAACCTTTAGTTAATATGTTAGCGTTTGTATTTGCTTTGTAACGGTAGGAGACAAAACAATGGCAATAGGATATTCTATTTCAGATTTAGAGACTAAAATTGATTATCATTTTCATGATAAATTATTACTGAAACAAGCGGTGACTCATAGCTCCTATGCAAATGAACAAAAAATTCGTAAAAATGGTGATTATGAACGTTTGGAATTTTTAGGAGATGCAGTGTTAGAGTTAATATCCAGTGAATTTTTATTTAAAGAGCATCCGGATATGACAGAAGGTAAGTTAACAAAGTTACGTTCCAGTTTAGTGTGTGAACCGGCACTTGCTCAATGTGCCAGAGAAATTGATTTGGGATCTTATATGTTGCTTGGGAAAGGAGAGGAAGCAACAGGAGGAAGATATCGAGATTCCATTACGTCAGATGCTATGGAAGCATTAATTGGAGCACTTTATTTGGACGGCGGATTTGAAGCAGCTCGTAGTTTTATTTTAAAATATATTTTGTCAGATGTTGAAAATAGAATGTTATTTTACGATAGCAAGACAGTATTACAAGAAATGATTCAAACAAAACCGAATCAAAAGCTTGTTTATGAGTTAATTAATGAAATAGGACCGGACCATAATAAAGAATTTGTGGTAGAAGCAATTTTAAATAATGTTAAAATTGGATTTGGTCAAGGAAAGACTAAGAAGGCCGCTGAACAAAAAGCAGCCTACGAAGCTATTTTATATTTAAGAAAGAATCAAGAGTTATAGGAAGAAACGGATCATATAGAATGTATTTAAAAAGTATAGAAGTGCAGGGGTTTAAATCCTTTGCTAATAAAATAAATTTTCAGTTTCACAATGGTATTACTGCCATTGTAGGTCCAAATGGTAGTGGAAAAAGTAATGTTGCGGATGCTGTTCGCTGGGTTTTAGGAGAACAGAAGATAAAACAACTTCGTGGTTCCTCTATGCAGGACGTAATTTTTTCAGGTACTGAAATGAGAAAGCCATTAAGTTACGCTTATGTAGCAATTACATTAGATAACAAAGATCATCAATTAGCGATTGATTATGATGAAGTGACTGTGGCAAGACGTTTGTATCGTTCAGGAGAAAGTGAATATTTAATTAATGGGGCAACCTGTAGATTAAAAGATGTTTATGAACTTTTTTATGATACAGGAATAGGGAAAGAAGGATATTCCATTATCGGTCAGGGACAGATTGATAAGATTTTAAGTGGTAAACCTGAGGAGCGTAGAGAATTATTCGACGAAGCTGCGGGAATTGTTAAATTTAAAAGAAGAAAAGCTGCAGCGCAGAAGAAACTGGAAGAAGAAAAACAGAATTTATTACGTGTTAGTGATATTTTATCAGAGTTAGAAAAACAGATAGGACCATTAGAAAAACAATCTGAAAAAGCTAAGATATATCTTAAGAAAAAAGAAGAACTAAAGAATTTGGATATTAATGTGTTCTTATTAGAGAATACTCGCATTCGTGAACAGTTAGAAAAAGTAGAAGCTTCTTTGGATATTGCTTCTAATGAGTTAGAAGTTTCAAACCGAAAATATGAAGACATTAAAGAAGAGTATAATCAGATTCAAAATACAATAGAATCCTTGGAAGAAGAAATTGAAAAAGCCAGAACTTCTTTAACTGATACTAGTGTAATGCGAGGAAAATTAGAAGGTGAAATTAAAGTTTTAGAAGAACAGATTAAGTCTGCAGCCACTAATGAAGAGCATTTACAAAGTCGTTCAATGGCAGTTTCTGCGATTATCGAAGAAAAAGAAGAAGAAAAGAATCAACTTTTACTTCAAAAGAAGGAAATAGATAACGAAGCAAGCGAAGCTTTAAAATTAAAAGAAGAAGCTAATCGTTTGCTGGTGGATTTACAAAATAAAATAGAAGCTATTAATAATGATATTGAAGCAGGTAAAAATACGATTATTAATGCCTTAAACGAACGAGCAATTATTAAAACAAATATTGGTCGTTTTGAAACTATGCTTGAACAGGCGAATATTCGTAAGGCAGAACTTACTTCTAAAATTGTTTCTGTTAAATCAGATGAAGCAAAGCAGGGACAGCTGTTAACGAAGTTAGAAGAAGAATTCCAAAAGGTAAATGATAACATTACTTCTTTAAATAATGCGCAGGCAAAAAAAGAAGAAGAATTAGATGAGATAAGAGAAAGTCTTACTGATGCAGATCAGAAATTACGTGATACACAAGTACTTTATCATCAGGAAAAGTCTAAACTAGAGGCTTTATCCAACTTAACAGAACGTTACGAAGGTTATGGTGGTAGCGTAAAACGTGTTATGGAACAAAAAGATAAAGAAAAAGGGATTATTGGTGTTGTTGCAGATATCATTAAAGTAGATCAAAAGTATGAAACTGCCATTGAAACAGCATTGGGCGGAAATATTCAAAATATTGTTACTGATGATGAAGAAACAGCAAAGAAAATGATTGCCTATTTGAAAAAGAATAAAGGCGGTCGTGCAACCTTTTTACCGCTTACCAGTATTAAAAATCCACAAGAATTTAAAACACCGGAGATTTTAGATGAAAAAGGTGTTGTAGGTATGGCTGATGGTTTGGTAAGAACGGAAAGTCGTTATGCTGATGTAGCCAAAGCTATGCTTGGAAGAATTGTTGTAGTTGATCACATAGATAATGCTGTAAAAATTGCTAAGAAGTTTGATTATGGCATTCGTATGGTTACTATTGAGGGAGAACTTTTAGTACCGGGCGGAGCTATCAGCGGAGGTGCATTTAAAAATAACAGCAACTTGCTTGGGCGCCGACGAGAAATGGAAGAACTGGAAGGCAAAGTAAAGGAATATTTAAAAGAGATTGACTATTTGTTGAATTCTATTGAAGAAATCAAAGAAAATAGAAGTAAAAAACGTTTAGAGTTAGAGCAAATTAAATCTGATTTACAAGATGAGTTTATCCATCAGAATACTGCTCGTCTAAATATTATGACTGCAAGAGAAAAAATGGATGAAACACATACAGGTGTTGATAGTCTTGAAACACAGGCCAAGGAAATTGAAGAACAGATAGCTTCTATTATACAGGATAAAAAGTTAACGATTGCAGAATTGGCTACTTCGGAAGAATTAGAAAAAAATATAGAAATTCAAATTTTAGAGTTCCAAACAACATTGGAGGAACTTAGAAAAAGTGAATCTGCACAAACAGCTATTGTTTCTGAAAAAGAAGTAGAAGCAGAAAAAATTTTGCAAAGAATTGGCTTTGAACAGCAGAATTTAGATCGTATTCAAGGAGAATTGGAACGAGCTAAAGGAGAGCTGAAGGAAATTACGGATGGTTTAGAACAGAATAAAATAGAATCGGAAGAAAAACAGCAATCTATTGAAGAAATTAAAAAAACAATGGAAGCTTCTCATACGTTCCAGTCGGAAGCGGAAATAAAATTAAAAAATATGATTGTAGAGAAAGAGTCTTTAAGTGATAAGCAAAAGAATTTCTTTAAAAATAGAGAGGAAATTGCAGAAAAAATCACTGCTCTGGATAAAGAAGTATATCGTCTAACCAATCAAAAAGAAAGACATCAGGAGTCTATTAGTAGTCAGATTGAGTACATGTGGACAGAATATGAAATCACTCTTCATGATGCAGCCACACTGCGAAATGAGGAATTAACTGATTTAACAGTAATGAAGCGAGATGTAGCGGCTCTAAAAGATGGTATTCGTCGTTTGGGTGATGTAAATGTAAATGCAATTGAAGAATATAAGAGCATTATGGAACGTTATACTTTCTTGAAAACGCAACACGATGATTTGGTGGAAGCAGAAAAAACTTTAAATGAGATCATTGTAGAATTGGATGTGGCCATGAGAAAGCAATTTAAAGAAAAATTTGCTCAAATATCCCATGAATTTGACAAAGTTTTCAAAGAATTGTTTGGCGGTGGTAAAGGTACCTTGGAGTTGATGGAAGATGAAGATATTCTGGAAGCAGGGGTTAGAATTATTGCTCAGCCACCTGGAAAAAAATTACAGAATATGATGCAGTTATCAGGTGGAGAAAAAGCATTGACCGCAATTGCATTATTATTTGCAATTCAGAACCTAAAACCATCTCCATTCTGTCTTTTAGACGAAATTGAAGCGGCTTTAGATGAAAGTAATGTGGCTCGTTATGCTAAATACTTACATAAGTTAACCAAACATACTCAGTTTATTGTAATTACACATCGTCGTGGCACCATGGAAAGAGCAGACCGTTTATATGGTATTACCATGCAGGAAAAGGGTGTTTCCACTTTAGTAAGTGTAAACTTGATTGAAGGAGCAATTGAAGATTAATTCTTTTGTTGAAGAATGCGAAGTGTTGGTTACAATAAAATAAACGAAATCAATACATATTTTCCTGTTTGGAAGGAAAGGAAAGACCTAATATGGAAAAACAAGAAAAACAAGGTTTTTTTAGCCGATTAAAAAAAGGATTAACCAAAACAAGAGATAATATCGTGCGAAGCATTGATGCTGTATTTTATGATGCTTCTTGTATCGATGAGGATTTTTATGAGGAATTAGAAGAAATTTTAATTATGGGAGATATTGGAATTAATGCTACACAGGCAATTTTAGATAAGTTGCGTGTGGAAATTAAAGCCAATTTATTAACGAATCCTGCAGATTGTAAAGAACTGTTAATTAAAAGCATAAAAGAACAGATGCGAGTAGAAGAAACTGCCTATGCTTTTGAAGAACAAAAATCCATTGTTATGGTTATTGGTGTTAATGGGGTAGGAAAAACAACTACTGTAGGAAAATTAGCAGGGAAATTGAAGGGCGAAGGTAAGAAGGTGTTAATCGCTGCTGCCGATACTTTTCGTGCTGCTGCCGGAGAACAGTTGGAAGAATGGGCTCACAGAGCTGGAGTGGACATGATTGGTGGAAAAGAAGGTGGAGATCCTGCCAGTGTTGTTTTTGATGCTGTAAATGCTGCAAAAGCAAGAAATGTAGATGTATTGTTATGTGATACAGCCGGAAGACTTCATAATAAGAAAAATCTTATGGAAGAATTAAAGAAAATCAACCGTATTATTGACCGTGAGTTCCCCGGTGTTCATAGAGAAAACTTGGTCGTTTTAGATGCCACTACAGGCCAGAATGCCTTGAATCAGGCAAAAGAATTTGGCAGTGTGGCAGATTTAACAGGAATTGTTCTTACGAAGATGGATGGTACTGCAAAAGGTGGGATTGCTATTGCAATTCAGTCAGAATTAGGTGTACCTGTAAAATACATCGGTGTAGGTGAAAGTATTGATGATTTGCAAAAATTTAATTCTGAACAGTTTGTAGATGCATTATTTGATGTACATGGTGAATAATAAGAGGGAGAGATGACTAGAATGGAAACGAAAATGTTAACATTGGAAAAATTTGAAGAAGCTTCCGAAATTGTAAAAAAAGTAACTTCAGAGACTAAATTAATTTATAGTGATTATTTTAGTTCAATTACAGGAAATAAAATTTATTTAAAACCGGAAAATATGCAGTTTACAGGTGCGTATAAGGTAAGGGGTGCTTATTATAAGATGAGCACATTGTCGGATGAAGAACGTCAGAAAGGTATCATTACTGCGTCTGCAGGAAATCATGCTCAAGGGGTAGCATATGCAGCAAAATGTTATGGTGTAAAAGCAACAATTGTTATGCCCACATCGACACCTTTAATGAAGGTAAACAGAACCAGAGGATATGGAGCAGAAGTAGTATTATATGGTGATGTGTATGATGAGGCTTGCAATCATGCATATGAATTAGCAGATGCTCATGGATATACCTTTATTCATCCTTTTGATGATGAAACGGTTGCCACAGGCCAGGGAACCATTGCGATGGAAATTTTCAAAGAGCTACCTTTGGTGGATTATATTTTATGTCCTATAGGTGGTGGTGGTTTGGCCACAGGGGTTTCTACATTGGCAAAATTATTAAATCCTAAGATTAAAGTGATTGGAGTAGAACCAGCAGGGGCAAACTGTCTTCAGGAATCCATTAAAAATGGGAAGGTTACTACTTTGCCGGGGGTAAATACTATTGCTGACGGTACAGCAGTAAAAACACCCGGAACAAAGATTTTTCCATACTTACAGAATAATTTAGATGACATTATTACTGTAGAAGATAGTGATTTAGTAGCTTGCTTCTTAGATATGGTAGAAAACCATAAGATGGTTGTAGAAAATTCAGGTTTACTTACTGTTGCGGCTTTAAAGAAATTAGATGTAAAAGGTAAAAAAATCGTTTCTATTTTAAGTGGCGGTAATATGGATGTGATTACCATGTCTTCTGTAGTTCAGCAGGGACTTATTTTAAGAGATCGAATTTTTACAGTTTCGGTATTGCTTCCGGATAAGCCGGGTGAATTAAGTCGTGTTTCCGGTGTAGTTGCTCGTGAAAGTGGTAATGTAATTAAATTAGAGCATAACCAGTTTGTATCGATTAACCGTAATGCAGCAGTTGAACTTCGTATTACTATGGAAGCTTTTGGAACAGAACATAAAAATCAGATTATGGAAGCTCTTAGTAGAGAAGGGTATCAGCCTAAGTTAGCGAGGACAAATATTTAATTTATGATTCATGAAAAGAAAACGTTCAAGATGCATATGAAAGATTATGCATTGATATCTTTTGCCAGCATTTTTTATGGAATTGCAATAAGTCAGTTTTTGGATCCTAATGATATTGCTCCGGGTGGAGTTTCGGGTTTGGCTATGATTCTTAATCGAATTGTTCCGATTGAGGTGGGAACCCTGATTTTGATTTTTAATATTCCTATTTTGTTATTAGGATTATGGAAGTTTGGGATTCGGTTTTTAGTATCAACTATTTATGCAACTTTTATTTGCTCTGTTATGACAAATATTACGGCGTTGTATCCCCCCATTACTACGGATCCTCTGTTAGCTACTATTGGTGGTTCTGCATTAGCATCGATATCGATAGGAATTATTTTTAAATGTGGTGCAACTACCGGTGGAACAGATATTATTGTGAAAGTGCTAAGATTGAAATACACACATTTAAAAACGGGACGGTTGTTTTTAATTTGCGATTTATTTGTGGTTTTATTATCTGCTTTTGTATTTGAAAATACAGATTCTGCTTTATATGCAGCCATAGGTGTATTTTTGATGAGTATCGTATTTGATTTAGTATTATACGGAGCAGATGGGGCAAAGTTGATTTATATTATTAGTGACTGTTGGCAGGAAATTTCCACCAGGATGTTGGTAGAGTTGGACGTAGGCGTAACGTATTTAGAAGGAGAAGGTGCTTATAGCAATGAAAAAAAACGTGTTATTATGTGCGTTGTTAGAAAGCAGATTGCTCCACAGGTAGAAGAAGTGGTAAAAGAAGAGGATGCTAACGCATTTATGATTATTTCCAGTGCGGCGGAAATTTACGGAGAAGGATATAAAAATATCTTTAGTGAAAAGATTTAATAAATTATGTTTTTCACTAATATATCTACCAAGCCAGAGAGGTTTAAGGGAATATGAGTAATGCATGTAGTACTAGACTTTATACGGTTTATCATGTATACTACAAAAAGATTTGAATTTTTCAATAAAAAATCATTGTTTAAAATTAATTTGAAATGAAGAAAGAACTTAAAACACAGAAAGGATAAACATTATGGGATTATTAAAAAAATGGAGAGATACCGCTTATTCTGAAACAGCAAATAAAGGAGATTTACAGAGATTCTGGAATACTTATTTTGAAGCAGAAACAGAAATCTATGCAACTCTTTTAAAGAATCCTGATGAAGTTGTAACAGGAACTGTAAAAGAATTAGCTGATAAATACGAAGTAAGTGTTATGACAATGACAGGATTCTTAGATGGAATCAATGATAGTTTAGTAAATCCTAACCCTATCGACGATATGGAAGAAGATACAGTTGTTAACTTAGGTTTCGACAAAGCTCTTCTTTACAAAAACATGGTAGCAGCTCAGGCTGATTGGTTATACGGATTAGAAGAATGGGAAGCTATTTTTGATGAAGAAACAAGAAAAGCTTTATACAAAGAACAGAAATCTTCTACAACAATTGTAAAAGAAGAACGTGTGTATCCAAATGATCCATGTCCATGTGGAAGTGGAAAAAAATATAAAAAATGTTGTGGAAAAAATAAATAAGTTTTACATGAAAAAGCAAGGTTTTATATATCCCTTGTTCGCTCTTGGAAGTACATCGTACAAAATCAACGGACAATATCTCAATTCGATATTGTCCGTTTCTTTATGTACGTTGTTCTTCCAAAGGCGTACAAGTTGGATAATATAAAAACCTTGCTTTTTAAGTTAAGTAACTCTTTTCTAATTTAAAACAATTTATTTTAGGGTTCTAAAGCTTCAATTATAGTATCAATATTCTTCATTAAACATTCTTCAAGATTAATATTTTCCTGCCAAGCAATGTTGGTCATGTGATAGAGCATGGAGGTCATGATTTTTTCTTTCTGAACCTTTGTTGTAACATTTTCTAACTGTGATGCTAGTAAGGTTACCTGTGAGATAGAAAAATCGCTATCCATTTTGTGATGATAATTTACAGCTGCTTTTTTCTGAACTTTTGCAGAACGTAAAAGAGCGGGAAGGGCTTTGGGAATGCCATGTAATGGGGGTATGGTTTCTTTTTTATGGCCTTTTTCTTCTGCTTTTAATTCTTCCCAAGATTTTACACCATCAATCATTGTTTCAGGTGCAAAGACATGTGGATGTCTATGAATCATTTTTTCTGTAATTTCTTTTACTACATCTTCCAAAGTAAAAATTTGTTCTTCTTCTGCGATTACACTATGGAGTACCACTTGAAGAAGGATATCTCCCAGTTCTTCCCTTAAGTTATCTATTTCTCCCTTTGTTTTATAATTTAACATGGCATCTGCAGCTTCATAAGCTTCTTCAATTAATTGCATGCGAAGAGATTCATGTGTTTGTGCTTTATCCCAAGGGCATCCATGTTCGCTGCGAAGCTCCTTCACGACATGGATGAATTTTTCTAATGCTTGTAAGGTTGGAGTGTTGTTTGTCATAGATTGCCTTTCTCTACAATTATAATTAGATTTGTGTCTATTGTATCATATATTTGAAAATTTCTAAACTTTAGGTTATAAGGGCACAGTACAGGTAGAAACCTTTATTTAAGTTACAAAGTGAATAATCATAATAAGTATAGGTGTACCGGATAGCCAATATAAACTGTATGTTAATTAATAGCATAATATATAACAATAAAGATTAAGAAAATCTTTATTGTTATATGTTCAGAAAAAGCATATAATAAAAATACGATAAATAACAATAAAAATTATTTCATAAGCAGAAAAATATAATAAGGCGACATCCCTGTAAAATAAACAGGTATGTCGAAAAGCTTTCCCTGTTTATTTATATATAATAATATTAAGGGAAAGAGAGGAAAAATAAATGAATTCACAAGAAAAAGTAGAAAAAGTAAAAGACTTTCGTCCTATAGATGATGTTTTCTTTGAGGTACTTGCACAAAATCCAGTAGTGTGTCAAGAAATTTTACAAGTAATAATGGAAGATGATAAGCTTGTTGTAAACAATGTTATTATCCAATGTAGTGAACAAAATTTTTATGGGCGTTCAGTAAGACTTGATGCGCTCTGTACACTAGGGAATGGTGTAAAATGCAATATTGAGGTTCAGCGTTCTAATAATGATGATCATTTAAAAAGAGCAAGATTTAATGCATCTAGCATTACTGTAAAAGAATCAAATCCAGGAGATAACTTTAAAGACATCATAGAACTTTATATAGTATATATTTCTGAATTTGATTTTTTTAAAGGTAGAAAAACAATATATCATGTAGACAAGATATTAAGAGAAACAGGAACTGAAGTGGATGATGGTTTACATGAAATTTTTGTAAATACTGTAATTGATGATGGGACAGATATAGCGGAACTGATGGCTTGTTTTATGAAAAAAGAAGTTAAAAATCCTAAATTTCCTGCTTTGTCAGCAGAAGTAAGCAGATTGAAAGAAACCGAAGGAGGTGCTCGGGCTGTGTGTGAAGTTATGGAAAAATATGAAAAAATAGCTGTTAAAAATGCAAATGTTAAGAAAATTATTCGTATGCTTGAAAAGAACTATTCTAAAGAAGAAATCATAGATATCGGCTACACAGAAGAAGAAATATTGGAAGCAGAAAATCAACTTATGCAGTTGGTTTAACTAGAATAAAAAATTATTTACTAGAAAGCTCGTAATATGGCTACGGGCTTTCTTTTTTGCTTATTTTTTAAAGTAGTTATAAATATTAGGTACGGTCATAATAATTTAACTATATGGTTTCAATAAATATGCAAAATTTTTTTAATAATAAAACACATATCAAAATTAAACAAGTTGACATCAAATTGGAAAAGAATTAAAATAGCAAAGACTATATATAAACTTATGATAGAATAAATAGGTAGAAAGAAGGATACACATGGCACAACCATATAATCACAAAGAGTTGGAAGCGAAATGGCAGAAAGTTTGGGACGATGAAAAAGCTTTCGAAACTTCCAAAGATTATTCAAAACCAAAATTTTATGCTCTTGTTGAATTCCCATATCCATCAGGACAGGGACTTCATGTTGGTCACCCAAGACCATATACAGCATTAGATATCGTAGCTCGTAAGAGAAGAATGCAGGGGTACAACGTATTATATCCAATGGGATGGGATGCGTTTGGTCTTCCTACAGAAAACTATGCGATTAAAAATCATATCCATCCAAAGATTGTTACTAAAAATAATGTGGAAAGATTTAAAAATCAGCTTCATTCTTTAGGATATTCTTTTGACTGGGATAGAGAAGTTAATACAACAGATCCTAACTACTACAAATGGACACAGTGGATTTTCTTAAAATTATTCAACGCTGGCCTTGCTTACAAATCTGAAATGCCAATTAACTGGTGTACAGAGTGTAAGGTTGGTCTTGCAAACGAAGAAGTTGTAAATGGCGTATGTGAACGTTGTGGAGCAGAAGTTGTTCGTAAAGTTAAGAGTCAGTGGATGCTTAAAATTACTGAATATGCTGATAAATTAATTCAGGATTTAGACGGTGTTGACTATATCGAAAGAGTAAAAGTTTCTCAGAAAAACTGGATTGGTAAATCTCAGGGTGCTGAAGTAGACTTTGCAATTGCTGGAAAAGAAGATAAATTACGTGTATATACTACAAGACCAGATACATTATTTGGTGCAACATACATGGTTATTTCTCCGGAACATCCAATGATTGAAAAATATAAAGATGAACTTAAAAACTACGATGCATTAGTAGAATACAGAGAAATGGCATCTCGTAAATCAGATTTTGAACGTACTGAGCTTGCA
>JAFYWF010000041.1 GCA_017558145.1 Lachnospiraceae bacterium | reverse complement strand
TAGTGCAAATCGAATGAATCTGCAAATATCAAAGGAGAAAAGGTGCAAAAAGTTTAGTTTTTCTTCATTTCGTATCAAATTTCTGTACAGATTGTTGTAGCATATTGCAAGGTAAACCCTGCGGTTTGCTTACGCGGTATCGAAATCGGAAGTATAGACTTAGCCAATTAAATAACATACAAACTCAAAACTCACGTTCCGCTTACTTCCTAAAAAATCCTAACCGTTCATGGCTGCGTTCTTTTTGTCTGGCTTGGGGATTGGGTATGAAGAAAGCAAGGATGAAGCGGTAGAAAACCGAGGTAACTTTCAGATATGCTAGTTTAAGGTTAGTCAAGATTCCCCCATTTGCATATACTATTTCATCTGCTCTTTCAGTTTTTTTATTATATCAGTCTTAAACTTCGAAAATGGACGTTTTTTGTAATTGTCTTTCAATGTTTCTATTCCAAATAGTAGCCGATAGGCATCCTCTTCTATCAGACCAGTATCGCCTAAAATTTTTTGAATTAAGTTTTCTATATAATCATTAGGATATGCTCTTGAAAGTTCTACGAGATCCCGTAGCTCCAAACTTTCATGGGCAGAATAGATTTCCTCTATTCTGAACATTTCTAAAGTATTCTTGACCCTCCGTTTATTTTGTCGGCTATTTGTTTCGTCTATAAGACAATCAACTTGAAAATGCTCAACTCCATCTGCATCTTTTCCAATTGAATGGAAATCAAAAAGAAAGCCTTCTTCTTTATCAACATAAGGATGGATGTACTTTTTCAAGTTCATTCTCTTATCATGTTTAAGTGATGAATTACACAATGAGCATGAAGGAATCAAATTGAAATATGACAATGCTAAATCCAAATATTGATATTGTGGAAACCAATGGTCAAATTGAGGACGAATAATATGCTCGTTTTGATTATTTATGGTTAGTGTGTACTGTCTATTGCAATATATACACGTATTCACTCCCATTAAATCAGCTAACTCATAACTAAAGTTTGTATTATCAACAATACAGGAGTAACTAAATATAAATTTAAGGGCCTTCTCTTCTTCTTTTACATCATGTGTTCCATCATAGATTGCTTTATACAACTCTGTGTGCAATTTCAACAATTCTAATGGCGTCGATATTAAAAACTTTTCAAATAAGGGCTTAGTGATTGTTTTATATACATAGGTCCTATGCATTGAAGTCATTCTAGCCTTATGTCCATCCTGCTTATAAAATCCTGGGTTGTGCTTCCAGAATAGTTTAATATATGCATTGGCTTTGGTTATGTCAGGTTTAATTATCCACATAATCTTTTATCTCATTAATTTGTTTCTTTAGCGACTCTCGTATAATCGGCTCTTCGATGATTTCGCTCATCCATTGCCAATAATCCAAATTCTTATTATATAGAATTTTGCCTTCTTCAATCATTCTTTCCTCATCACAATCTTTACTATATAATTTTGCAGGTAACGAATTCAGCATCATTAGATTTTTCATTTTATGCCACAACTTAGCCTCTTTTCGTTTCTCCTCATTTTTTCCACTTTTGTTTATAGCATTTAGCTGATAGCAATATTTGCAGAAATTTGTTTCTTGTATGAGGCTGTTTATTGTCTTTTGAGCAAACAATCCCATAGTGCCATCCTGCAAGAAGAAACTGTTTTTTAGAATATGATGAATATTGGCTCCAAAAGTCTTCATGCCATTCTGAGGTATTGAATAGCCATCCTTTTTCAGAAAGAGTACATTACTTTTAGGTATATCAGATAATATGAAGGGAGAATGTGTTACCATCATTATTTGTAAACTCCTAATATGCGACAAATTCAGCTGTCTTATTCCGTCTAATAGGTTAGCAACAAATGTCCTTTGCATTTCTGGATGAAAATATAATTCAATTTCATCAAATATTAGAGTCACATGCTCATACTTGAAATTTGTTGGAGTAATTGAAGTTTTAATAGGAATCGTATTTACCAGATGGTCTCCACCCAAACGTACCGCCACATCATGCCTTGAATCCAAATTCATCAAATGATAGTAGAATGTGGTTAATGTATATGTTATTTGTTTTTCTCCAGAACTCAATGTGGAAAATGGTATTTTATACTTAAACTTAGTATCGTTAATATCATAGAGTAAATAATCTACATCAAAAATTGGAGGTGGAAGAAGTTCGTCTATACAATAAGGAGGATTAAATATTTCACTATACATATGCCTACCTACCTTGGGTTGTATAACCTTTAGATAATCATCAATACTAAAAACTCTTCGTTTCCCAATGAAATTAAAATGTAAATAATATATGGTTCTATAAAGTTTTCGCGTAACATGAGAATGGTCTTTCCATAGATTGAATAGATGTTGCTCAATGTTATATTTATCATCATCAGACAGATGGTCCTTAATAGCTCGTAGTGATTCTCGTATTAAGGCATATTTTGAGTAAGTAAATGTAATTTTGATTATCTTCGTAATAATATAATTCCACGCTTCATTTTCAAGAACTATATCTTGTTGCTTTGATATTTTAAATTCATGAGAAACCAACTGCTTAATATATTGATATAATTCATTATAACCCGTTGAGGTCAACTCACTCATAAATTCTTGTAGACGTTTATGAGTATTTTTGAAATTACTATTATTATATTGGTCTGCCTTCAATGAAAAACCATTAATTATAAGTTTGCGATTTATCGTACTAAATAACCGCTCACCGCTTACAGAGTCATACATAAAAACAAGCGACAATAAACGTTCTTTTGCTAGACTTGATTCTATTTGCATGTTTATTGTACCATTCAGCCTAAAAGGGGTCAATACTATAGGAACTTGGTAGCCATCATTTCTATGAAAAAGCCCTCTTAGCCAACTCGACGCTGAAACAAGTTCTCTATTATCTCCTGTTTTTCTTGCCTCATCTCTGATATCTTCATAGAGTTTAATCTCATCATACCTATTCCCTATTTTGCGTATTTCTATCTCTTTTTTTATAGGTGTTGATTCTTCAATATAGTTTTCAGGATTAAAAGCATAAATAGAATAATTTGCAACAATGGTATAGCATAGTTTTCTAATAATATCATATAAATTAGAATGCTCTACAATAATTTCTTTTTTAGAGGTAACACCATGGAACCTATATGGTGTGTTATCAAATTTTTCGAACACCCCTGCTCTTTTATTATGATTATAATAATAAGGCTGTACCTCTATAATATCTCCACAGCAAGTAATACAAAATATATTCGTTTCAATTAGAATATATAACTCAGCGTAAACATGTGGTATGTAATGTAAATGTTCTGCCTTAGGAGTTCTATAGTTTTCTCCCAATATATATGTAGCCAAATTATTGAGTATACGGATTATGTAATCAACAATAGAACTTTTTCCCGAACCATTTTCACCAACTATAGCACAAAGGTTTATTTCAATTCCACCCCCCTTTGTTTTTTCTATTCTGTATAGTTCCTGAGGTACTGTCGGCCTTAAGCTTATAGTATCATCGTTTATATCTATTCCGCTATAAAAATAATAAAAGACGCCAGGACGTAGTATCTTTTGCATTGCTCGACCAACAGGATCTTTTTCAGGATCAAGAATGCGAAGAGCTAAATATTTAACGTTGTTGAGTATTTCTTGCATAAGTAAACTGTATATAATAGTTCAAATTCTTTACTTAATATT
>JAFYWF010000040.1 GCA_017558145.1 Lachnospiraceae bacterium | reverse complement strand
ATACAATAATGTAATTATTATATTTTGTATGCGTCCCGTATTTTTTTTGGTAATACGCTATTGCTTCTTGTAAAAAAGATTCTGTTACATTTAGAAATTCAGCAGTTTCGTGTAGCGTGTTACATCTGTTTTCATATGCTTTTATCAATCCAGCAAGTCCAATCATCTTATCATAGGCCCATGCTCTTGCACGCTGTTCCTGTTTTCTGTTTTCTGGAACATTCATATCCAAGATATTACCAACAGTAGTGTGATAATGGCCTAGTTCCTCAGCAAGGACACATGCTTTCTGCTTGGTTTTCATGTCTTTTCGAATAAGAATTTTATTCCCTTTTATTCTTCCATCATATGCTTTCAATGGTTTTTCTTTTGTAATAAGGTTTCTTTTATCAGCTTCAATTAATAAGCTTTCGTAGTTCATTAGACATCACCTCATTTGTATTTAAGAAAATGTGTTGTCCAATAAAAAGTCCTTAATCTTCTTCGTCAAAATATGCATCGTCATGTTGCTTCATTTCTTCGGTTGTTTCGATGTCATTTCTTTCGTGTGCAGCGTTGAGAATATTGCTGTTGTAAAAATACTTGGTTCTATCTTCTGTAGCTATACGAGAAGATAAAAAATGACACTGAACGAAAATATCATGTAGAAATGCATTGTCAAACACAACATCTTTATAGGCAACAGCTAGAACAAAATCAGAAATAAAGCGGCTAGCCTCACTTTCGTTAAAATTAACAAAACTATTATCCGATAATAATTTTTTCAACAATATGTTTATTTCATCTGGAATTTCTAAAGTATCCACGTCATTGATTGTAAGATTGTCCGTTATACTATTAATTAACGAATTGCCTTCTTTTATTAAAAAGTTTAAACTTTTCTCTTGTTCATTTGTTTTAAGAAGATGAATAACATTTCCATCTTTAACAATGTCTAGTAGATATCCAGGAGTCTGCGATATCAAAATTTGCGGTTCTTTTTTTCTATCTCCCGACATTTTATAAGCATTCTCTACAACAGAATTAATCATATCTTTTGTTTCTTGATCAAGACAACGGTATTTTTTTAATATTTCTTCTTCCGAAGGAGTGGTGGTTGTTAATAGTTCTTTTTCTATAGAATCATCTGCTAAAAAATCTAATGTGCATCCAAAGTAGGCGCATAGTTTCTTTAAAGTAGAAAGCTTGGCGTTATCAGAACCTTTTTTATAAAAACCATCAATTGTCGTATAAGGAATACCAGCTTCTCTTGCCAACACTGCTTTATTAATATTTCGTTCTCTCATAAGCAAGTCTAATTTATCAGTTAGCCCCATAGTTATTACCTCCGTAAGTTTATTTTACCTTTTTAAATACATATTGTAAATAATAAATTACCTTGCATGGTAAAAAAATTACTTTTCAGGGTTGACAATTACGATGGGGGGGTATATAATGTAAATAGAAATTACGCCACGGGGTAAGAGGAGGTGAAACAGTGTTTAAGAACTTAAATGCAGAGATGGCTAGAAATAATTTGACCATCAAAGCTCTGGCAGAACAAACAGGAATAGGATATGAAAGTTTAAAAAACAAAATGTCAGGAGCAACGGAGTTCAAAAGAAATGAGATGATTGCAATCAAAAGAGAATTTCGAGATTGCAGTTTAGATTATCTTTTTGCAACTGAATAAAGAAAAGAGATTAATAATTAAATATTGTTAGATAGTTGAGAATAGCGAATTTTGCGGTTTTCTAGCAAGAAATTGCAGAAGACAAGCTGATATAATGAAAATGTGATGGTGGACGGTTGATAAGGAACAAACAATCGTATCTTAAGTAAAAATTATCCTTAGTACATATACCAGACGTGGTGCATCTGGTGTCATCGTAAGTACATCATCTACCGTTTAGTAGTTTTATCATGAGTAAAGTGATTACAGAGTGAAACTGCAATCGATATAAATGTATGTAAAGTACAAAAATCTATATCGTAAAACACAGTTCCAAAGGTTGAAACAATCAATACTATGATAATGTCCATACATAACTCCTTTCGGAACGATGGCCACCATCACGTTTCCATTGTATCAGTTAAGCAGAATATAGCCAATATTTTCCAACTATCAAATCCAGGTAGTTGGATTTTTTTATTTTTTAAGCAAGGAGGGGAGAAAGAAAGCAAATTGTACAGCCAGTAGAACATATCTTTAACAAGAAAGGAGTGTAGTTATGCAGGAGCAGGAATTAGACATGGAAGTAACTGAATACAGAGCGATAACAATGATTGAGACACTCGCCCGTTTGTATGCACATCAAATGGGAATGGAAATTAAAAGTTTAAAAATTTATACAGCAGATAAAGATGGGAATAAATTACCGGAGAAATTATTAAAAGAAGTAGTTTAAATGAAAAATCACTAAGGAGGTGATCGGATGGACAAGCTGATTAGTAAAATTGGATTTTTATTGTTTTTACTTGGAGCTGGCGGAATGGATAGTCAGAACCAAATAGTTCCAGCTGCAATGGTCCTTATTGGACTAGCTTTAATAGCAATTAACGTAATAAAAGAAAATAGTCCTGTACAACAGCCGGCAAGCAATACGTACAAGACTAAAACAAAATAACATAACTATGCTATTTTTAACTATTTTATCATGGCTTAAAGGGAAATGCAAATGAAATCAAGCTGTAAAAACTGTGTCAGACGAAAAGGCTGCAATACGATGGACCGGAAGAGATGCATGGTATGTAAGGATTATGAACAGGAGGACAAAAAAGAGGTAAATGAACAGAATCAACGAAAACAATAGAGCTTTTATTAATGGAAGAATTGTAAGTGATGTTAAATTCAGTCATGAATTTTATGGTGAAGGGTTTTACGAATTTCAGTTAGAAATTCCAAGAATAAGTGGTATTTACGATGTCATTCCAGTAATCGTTTCTGAAAGAATTTTTAATGCTAACAGAGATTATTCTGGTATGGTTGCAAGTATCTCTGGAGAATACAGAAGTTTTAATAAGCGTATTGGAGATAGAACAGCATTAATGCTTTCTTTATTTGCTAATGGTATTGAATTTGAAGAATACCCGCTTGAAACATATGAGAATAATAAAATTCAGTTATATGGCTTTGTCTGCAAAGAACCAGTGTACAGAAGAACACCAAAGGGAAGAGATATAACAGATGTACTTATTGCTGTTAATAGAGGAAACGGAAAATCAGATTATATCCCATGTATCTTTTGGGGAAGAAATGCTGTTTATGTAAGTAGATTAGGTGTTGAAACAAAGATAGGAATATCTGGAAGAATACAAAGCAGACCATATACGAAAGTAATGCCGGATGGAAAAGTTTTAGACAAAGTTGCTTATGAAGTTTCGGTTTCTAGTTTGGAGGTACTTGAAGATGGGAGAAATTAGCTTGGAAAGACATGTAAACGAATTAAAAGGATGTACGGAAGAAGAATTGTTGCAAATTTTATCGTTTATAGATGTAGAAATCTTAGTAAAAGCAATTCTTAACGATATAAGACAATCTCATACACTAATTGATAATATGCAGAGTTTGTTTCATAAGTAGGAGGATAAAAATGGCAAATGGGAGAACAGTTACATTAGATATGGATGAATACAGAGAATTAATGATGTTAAAGGGAAGAATTGTTTCCTTAGAAGAATATGTGAGAAGTGCGAACTTCATTGAAAAAGATGTAATTCTTGCAATTATGGGACTTATTCCAAAGAAAGAGGTTGGCGATGCCGGAACAAATTGAAAACAGGATGGTAGTAGATTCTGAATGGATCTGGTTAGAAAAAGAAGAAATCGAAGAAAAAATTGAAGAGGATGAAGAAGATATATGAAAAAAATCATAGAAAAACTGTTAAGAGAAACGGAAAGGGATGGAATTGAAAATCTTATTTCTTGGATGAATGATAATGGATATTTTACAGCACCATGTAGTACGCATCATCATTTGTGCAAAGAAGGTGGATTAGCGGAACATAGTTTTAATGTTTTCATGAGAATGACAAAGCTATGTACAGCATTGTTGGGAGAAGAAGAAACAAGAAAAAATCATGCTGCGATCATCATTTGTTCTTTGCTCCATGATATTGGAAAGTGTGGACAGTTTGGAAAACCGTATTATGTGGAGAATTATCTTTCCAAAGTTGATAAAGAAGGTAATCCAATTAGAAGTTCCGCAAAACCATATGTAAGCAATTCCGAATTGATGAATGTCTCACACGATATTAGAAGTGCGATAATTCTTTCTCAATTTATTCAACTTACAGAAGAAGAGCAATATGCAATTCTTTATCATAACGGTTTATATGGAGATTTGAAATATCAAATCAGTGGAAAAGAAACACCATTGTATATGCTTTTACATTTTGCAGATATGTGGGCGAGTAGAGTTGATGAAGTAGAAGAGAAAGGAGAATAGTTTTGGCAAAAGTGATTGGAGTTATTGGAGAAAGCGGAGCAGGAAAAACGACTTCCCTACGAAACTTATCTCCAGAAACAACATTTTATATTGATTGTGATAAAAAAGGCCTTAATTGGAAAGGATGGAAATCACAGTATAACAGTAATGGTAATCCACCTAATTATTATAAAACTGATGTACCTTCTGTTGTAAAAAATTTGCTTGAAAAATTAGATAAACAGGAAAATATGCAGAAGTTCCATACAGTAGTAATAGACACTATAAACGGAATAATGGTTTCTGAAGAAATGCGAAATGCTAAGGTGCAGGGGTTCGGAAAATGGACAGACCTTGCTACATATATTTACGAAATTATCGATTATTCATTGACGATGCGAGATGATATTACAGTCATTATTTTAGCACATTCTGAGACGATTTCTGATGATAATGGCTATTTATTCACCAGAATGAAAACCAACGGTAGAAAGCTGGATAAAATCGTTTTGGAAAGTAAATTAACGACAGTTCTGTTGGCAGAATGTAAGGATGGAAAGCATATCTTCCGAACACATTCCGACAGAAGTACTGTTAAAACACCGTTAGGAGCATTTGATGATGATGAAATCGAAAATGATATTACCTTGGTTATTAAAGCATTGGAAGAATATTAAATATGCATATATTCGCAAATCCGGAAGAGTAAAGAAAATAATTGCCACTAAAAGATTTCTTAATCGATTATACGAAAAGGAAATTATTGATGAATGGCAAGAAATTATAGATTAAAGGAGATTAAAAATTATGAAACAGTTTAATGGTTACGCAGAAACACAGTCTTACAGCACTTCTGAAAAGCTTCCAGTAGGTGGCTATGTACTTAAAATTGCAAATGTAAGATACGAAGAAGGACAGAATGGAAATTCCGATAGAATCGTATTTATGTTTGATATTGAAGAAGGTGATTATAGAGGATTCTTCAAAAAACAGTTCGATGCTCAAACAAGTGAAGATAAGAAATGGAAAGGTACTGTAGCAGTGTATGTTCCTAAGGACGATGGAACAGAACAGGATGGATGGACTAAGAGAACATTCAAAACAATCATGGAAAACATTGAAACATCCAATCCAGGATACTCATGGAACTGGGACGAAAATTCTCTTAAAGGTAAGTTAATTGGTGGATTATTTGCTGAAACATACACTGTTATTGATGGAAAAGAAATAAAATATGTTTCATTAGTACCAAAGAACATTAGAAATGTTGATTGCATCAGAAAAGGAAACTACAAGCTTCCAGATCCAATTAAAAAGAATGGTGCTACCGGCTCCGTAAGTACTACCAATTCTACTGACTTTGTAAATGTAGCAGATGGTGCAGGAGAAGAAATTCCATTCTAATGAACAATTTTGAAATAGATGATTGTCTTAAATCTATGGAAATAATTATTGATACTAGGGAGCAACCATCTAAGAGGGCGCAGAAGCGATATGACAGTTTCTGTGCCCATTATAAAAGGCAGACATTGAATTATGGAGATTATACATATAATTTTAGGCTGCCAAATGGTGAAATGCTTTTTAAAGAAGATGAAACAATAAAAGGCCATGTTGTAATTGAACGAAAACAAGATTTAGTTGAATTATCACAGTGCTTTTGCCAGTCAAGGGAACGATTTGAACGTGAATTTGAAAGAGCAAAAGAAAATCATGCAAATATATATCTTTTGGTTGAAGATGCAAACTGGGAGAACTTAATCAATGGAAAATATGCAACGAAGTTTAATTCCAAAGCATTTTTCTCCAGCATAACAGCTTGGATGGCTAGGTATGATATCAAAGTTATTTTCTGTAAATCAGAGACAAGCGGAAAAATGATAAAGGAAATTTTATTCAGAGAATTAAAAGAGAGGTTGGAAAATGGATTCTATGGTTAATGGTGGTTGGGTAAAACTTTATAGAGAATTGAAATCAAAATCCATTTGGCAGCTATCATCTCCGGAACAGAAAGTGGTCCTTATTACCATTCTCCTATTGGCAAATCATGAAGAAAATAAATGGGAATGGAAAGGTGAACAATTTGTTTGTAAGCCAGGGCAATTGATTACAAGTCTTAATTCTTTAGTTAGAGAGTGTGGTGATGGTGTAACAATCCAAAATGTAAGAACTGCGTTAGATAGATTTCAAAAGCTTGGTTTTCTAACAAATGTATCAACAAAGACAGGAAGACTGATAACCATATTAAATTGGGAAAAATATCAGGGTAATGACTTTGTTACTAACAAAGGTTCTAACAAAGCGTTAACAAAGAGCCAACAAAGAGCTAACAAAGAGCTAACACCTAACAAGAATGATAAAGAATATAAGAATGATAAAGAAGTAAAGAATATAAAGCCTTCGGCACCTTCAGAAGAAGAAATTCTTGATAGAGAAGAGTTGTACGGTGTGGATCCGGCGGAACAGTATAGAAGATTTTTAGCAGGGGAGTTGAATTTGGAAGATGAGTGAGTTGTATGAATTTAAACAAGAAGATGCTTTTCGATTCGCAAATTCAATCATGGCCCAAACCAAAATAAAAGGTAAAGAGCTGCATTTCCAATATTGTCCTTATTGTAATGGCGGTAAAAAAAGAGATAAATTCACTTTTTCTATCAATCTTAATGACGGAAGACACACATGTCTAAGAAGTTCCTGTTCTGTAAAAGGTAATATGATAACTCTTTCTAGGGATATGGGATTTGAGTTATCGGAAGATTTTCTTCGATACTACAATGTTGATAATTATAATTCAAGTCATTTTAGAAAATTCAAAGAAGCGCATATTCAATCAAAGGATAAGGCTATTGAATTTTTAAATAGCAGAGGAATTAGTGAAAACGTATGTAGACAATATGAATTAACGATAAAAGACGGAACAGAAAATGTACTGGTATTTCCATTTAAAGATTATGATGGACAGTTAAGATTTATTAAATACAGAAATATTGAATTTGTAAAAGGTGTTACTGATGGTTCTAAAGAATGGTGCGAAAGAAATTGCATGCCTATTCTTTTTGGAATGAATAACTGTAATTTAGAAAACAAAACATTGATTTTAACAGAAGGGCAATTAGACAGTTTATCTGTTACGGAATGCGGTTTTGAAAATGCTGTTTCAGTTCCAACCGGTATGAATGGTTTTACATGGGTTCCACACTGTTGGGATTGGATACATAACTTTGAAAAGATAATTGTATTTGGAGATTATGAAAACGGAAAAATAAGTCTTCTGGATGAGATAAAGAAAAGATTTAAAATGAGCATCTATCATGTAAGAGAAGAAGATTATCTTGATTGTAAGGATGCAAATGAAATTCTTTTAAAACATGGAAGAGAACAAATTAATAAATGTATTACTAATGCAGAACCTGTTCCGGTAAATAACATAATAAGTCTTGCTGATGTAGAAAGTGTAAATATTTTTGAAATGCCAAAATTAAAAACCGGTATTAAAAAATTGGATTATTTACTGTACGGCGGACTTCCATTTGGTGGAATTACATTAATAGCTGGAAAACCAGGAGAGGGAAAATCAACAGTTGCGTCACAAATTATTATTAATGCTATTGAAAATAATCATAAATGTTTTGTGTACTCAGGAGAACTTCCAAACCATACGTTTAAAGCTTGGATGGATTTTCAAATTGCTGGAGATAAGTATATAAGAAAATATCAAGACAGTAAGTGGAAAGATACACGTTATGTTGTTGATGAAAAATATACTAAAAAAATTAATAATTGGTATTCCGATAAATGCTTTTTATATGACAACAACATCATTGAGGGTGATGAAAAAGAAAGCATCGTAAAAACTGTAGAAGAAAGTATTTGTCAATATGGTACAGAAGTAATCCTAATTGATAATTTGATGACTGCATTGGATTTGGAAGAAGTACAAAGCTTTGATAAGTATGATAAGCAATCATTATTTGTAAAACGACTTACAAAACTAGCATTAAAATATAACGTATTAATTCTTTTGGTAGCACATAAAAGAAAAAATAATTTTTCAACCAATGATAATGATGAAATCAGTGGATCCGGAGATATTTCAAATTTGGCAATGGTTACTTTGTCCTATGGAAAAGGAAAAGATATTCATGAAAGTCAGAGATTATTAAAAGTCTCTAAGAATCGATTATTTGGAAAATTAGAAACAAATGGTTGGTTAATGAATTATGATGATGCATCAAAACGAATTTATGGTGATGGTGACGATGTAAATGTGGAATATGGCTGGGTTAAAGGAATTGACTTTGAAGATATTCCAGAGGATAAGGAATGGGAAATTCCGTTTTAGGTAATAGATATGGAAAAAAAGATTATATACGAAATGATAATTGATATTTGGAATTTAGCTAAGAAATTTGAATTTGAAAAACTTACAGATGAACAATGGGAAGAATTTGTTGATTGCGGAATTGCATTCAGAACAAAATTTATGAAACATGGTAAAAATATTGATTTGCTTTGCAGGGGCTTGTTCCTTGCATTGCAAAATTATTATGAAAGATTAAATGAGTAAATATGCCAAAAGCTTTATCTAAAGAAAAACAAGAAATTATTTATAAATATTATCCGGTATTAAAACCACAGGAAGTTGCAGATATGGTAGGCATGAAAAAACAAAATGTGGTTGCCTGGGCATATAAGCATGGAATTTCAAATAACCGGTACTGGACAAAAGAAGAAGAAGAATATTTAATTTCCAGATACGGAAGAAGTACCGTAAGACAAGTATCAAAATACCTTGGTAGATCCTATGGAAGTGTTCTAAACAAAATAAATCATATGGGATTAGGAAGGTTTGTGGATAATTCTATTGATTTAAGCCAAGCAGAAGTTAGTAGACTTGTAGGAAGAGATAAGGAAACTTTAAAAAACACATGGGTTAAATATGGATTAAAGATTAGTAAAAAAGGTAGATTTTCCATGATTAAAGAACAGGACCTACTTGATTTTATGAAAAACAATCCGGAGCGTTGGGATGCAACACAATGCGAAACATGGTACTTCGAAAGATATGATTGGTTTCAGAAAAAGCATAAAGAAGATTTTGAAAGGATGTGTGCCAAAAGATGGGAGAAGAAAGTATAAAAAGAATTATTAAAGATAGTGGAGAAAGAACAGAATTTTCAAGTGGTGCAGTAAGAGATATGCATGCTGGAAAAGGAAGGATGGACCTTTTACCATTAACGGCAATTATAGAATTATCAAAGCATTGCGAAGAAGGTGCTATGAAATACGGTGAACACAATGTAGACAAAGGAATTCCGCAGCATAGTTTTGTGGATTCCGGAATGAGACATCTTGTTAAGTATATGCGTGGTGATATGGATGAAAACCATTTACGTGCTGCATGTTGGAATTTGATGTGGGCATTAAATCAGAGTATTGAGAAGCCAGAGCTGAATGATTTGATTTGGAACCAGAAACAGAAATAATCAGAAAGGAGCATGGAGATTTGCTGGCCAGCATAAAGACGTCTTTGCTCCTAAATATTAATGAGACAAGGTAAGAATTGGACCAAAGAAGAGGAAGATTATTTAGCAGAAAAATGGGGAACCGTTTCTGTTGGTGCAATAGCCAAAGCATTAGGTCGTTCTGAAAATGCAATTATCGTAAGAAAATATAGACTTGGCTTAGGATCCTTTTTGGAAAGTGGAGAGTATGTTTCATGGAATCAGCTTTTGCAGGCACTTGGAATTACCGGTGGCACCGGATATAAACAAATATCTTGGGTTCGTAACAGAGATTTTCCAATACATACAAAGAGAATTCATAACAATTCTTTTAAAATAGTTTATTTGGAAGAATGGTGGAAATGGGCTGAAAAGAATCGAGATTTATTGGATTTTTCAAGGTTTGAAGAAAATGTCTTAGGTGTAGAACCGGAATGGGTGAAGGATAAAAGAAAACATGACGTAGAAAAGGCAAGAAAGTATATTACTACACCGTGGACAAAATCTGAAGACGAAAAACTGAGAAGGTTAGTTGCTAAGCAACAGTATAGTTATGACGATCTATCAAAGATGCTGCGAAGAACTAACGGCGCCATATGTAGAAGATTATCTGACTTGGAAATAAAAGATAGACCGATAAAAGCAGATAATCATATTCGTTGGACAGACGATGAATTTATAAAACTTGGAGAACTGATAAAAGCTGGTTATGGATATGATCTGATTGCAGAGATTATTGGCAAGAGCTCAAAAGCTATTCGTGGAAGAGTTTATCAGATGTATCTTACAGAAAATCTGGACAAGGTTCGTCTGATTATTGGAGTAGGACAGTTTGGAGATAACAGACCAGATAGAAAAATTAAACAATGGAATGTCATGAATACCGAAGAGAGAATTCAAACTAGGGAAGAAATGATACGTTTGGCTGCAATACTTCAATGGAAATTTAAGCAACAAATATCAGAAACTGAATGGGGAGAATTTTTTCAAAAGGATATGTGCGAAAATTTCTGCAAGGATTGTTTATTAACGGAAGGATGCGATAGTTGTACGAACTTCAAAAAGATTGTATCGCAGAACTGCAAGATGTGTGGAAAAACATTTTGGGAAAAGAAAAGTAATCTGTATTGTCCTGTATGCAGAGACATGAGAAGAAAGCAGTGGCTTAGAAAAAGATTTGTATTAAATAAATAGGAGAAAAGTATGAAACAAGCAAAAATTGAATTAATAGATGATTATTTTATTGAAGTGGACGAGCTTAATCACACTTTGAAGAAAAGATACATGGCAACGGATAAGAAAACCGGAGAAAAGAAACCTGCAGAAAAAATAATTGGATATTACAAAAACACACAGGATTGCGTAGAGCGTTTTGTAAGACTTGTTTGCCTAGATGAAATACAAGGAACGGTAATTTCCTTGCGTGAATATGCAGAACAGGCAGAAAAAGCCTTTAAAAAGGTTGAGGAATGGAGAAATAAAAGTGAATTGCGATAACTGTAGCAACCAGAATAAAAGAAGAATCTGTAAAGTCTGTTATGAAGGCAGTTGTTTTGAAGAAAATAAAACAATTAAGAGTATTGAAAAAGAAAAAAGCATTGCAAAAATACTTGAAGAGACATGCAATGAAATGTGCGACAAATATTGCAAGTATCCAGGAATGTATACTTCCGAAGAATGGGAAGATGTATTTGAAGATATTTGTGATAAGTGCCCACTTATGAAATTAGTGTAGGAATTTAAATCAATAAGAAAAGCGTTTGCAGGGTGAATGCGTAGCCTGGTAACGAAGTTGACAGTTCAGGGGATTGGGGATTATTACCAACAAGCAAAAAGGCAGCAGGTATATACCTATGCACTGCTTGCCAATTTGCAAAATCTGTACCGGTTTGCCTTGCTTGCGAGTTTGTTAATTGATGGAAAGGAGAATGATGATGAATAATGGAAAAATGTGTCCTAATTGCTATACATTTAAGCCTTTGTCAGAATTTGGAATCCGGATGAAGAAAAATAAGAATATAGGACAACCGTATTGTATACCATGCAAGAAAATGTTGGATAGAGCATATATGAGAGCTAAAAGAGAAAAAATAGTTAGTTAACGTAAAGTTTAGGAGAGTAAGTATGAGAAAAATAGTTGATTCATTTACAGGAATATATGACGAAGAACTTAACGCTTTAGAAGTAGATGATGAAGTGTCTTTGTTTGGGATGAAAGGTATTGTTGCATTTGGTTGTGGTGCTTATGGCATTGGATTCTATGATGAAATAGATTGGGATTTAATCGAAAGCAAAATATTAGAAGTAACGGGATGCGACAATGCACCATATTTTTGCCACAATGATAATTTTATTTCATTTTGGGAATTAATGTGGAATTTTAATTGCGAAGATAACCATTGTACAGTAGTGAATTTAATAACTTAAACTGAATAACAGAGTAAAGTTTAGGAGAGTAATGGTATGGGAAATGCAATAAAAAACTATGAGCGAAAAAAACGAAGAGAACAGAAAGAAGAACAGAAAGAAATTAGACAAATTGTACATGATGCTCTTATTCGTAGAATGGGTTTGTCTAACGATTTCGTGGAAAAGGAACGTGAGATATTTGATTATGTTAATGATTTAAACTGAATTAGGAGTGTAATAAAATGGATAAATTGTGTGATTATGATGAAGCGTATTATAGAAGCGATGCGTATGAAATAGGGTGGTGTCATAAGTGTAAATGTAATCCAGAATGCCCTTATAAAAAGAAACAAAATAAAGAAGATGAGAAAAAATGAAAAGCTAAACTGAATTTAAACGAAAAAAATGGAGGAAATGTTATGTTAGAAATGGATGGAAAGAGAGTATATCCATTAGCCAATGAAGGTGGAAATATACAAGGAACTATGGAAGCTACAAAATCGCTTATTGAAGGTAATTCAAGAGTGGAAATAAGAATTGTTGGTCAGATAAGAGAATGTGATGAAAAAACAATGGCAGAAGAAATCGAAAAACTTGTTAAGAAGTTCTGTTCGTAAACTGAATTTTATAGTGGTAGTTGTAAAAAATGCAATAACCACTATAGAAAGCAGAACCGAACTTTAGGGGAGTAAAAATGACAAAAGAAGAAATAAGAGCAAAAGATAGGGAAATTATAAAATACTATAAAAATAATTTTCCTAGAAAAGACATCTGTGCAAAGTTAGAAGTCAGCATGGAATTTCTTGAGAGAAGAATAACAAAATTGAGAAAAAAAGGATTGCTGAAAAGGTGGTGGGAAGATTGATGGTTAAGAAATATAAAACAAAGCCGTGTGAGATCGAGGCGATCCAGTGGACTGGTTACAACGAAAAACAAGTATGCGATTTTGTAAAAGAAAAGCACTTTGTTTCCTGGGACGGCGATTTAATGCTTGTAACTCATAAAGGTGAGGTGAAGGCATGCATAGGCGATTACATAATTAAGGGTTTGCGTGGCGAATTTTATCCATGTGAGCCAGATGTATTTGTAAAGATGTATGAGTTGATTGACTAAAAGCAGATTTAAAAATGTGTAATTTTAATTGCAAAAAGTCACATTTCGCTTTGAAAAGTCACATTTTAACGCTGAATTGTGACATTCTGCAAAATTGAAATTTTGATGCATTTTTTTAATAAAAAAGGTGCAAAAAGTGAATAATTTGGCACCTATTGAAATGCACTATTTTTAATGACAAAAAGTATTGATTTATAAGGCTTTGATACACTTGGCATTTGTCGGGTGTAAGAGTCAGGTACAAAAAGCAAAGGACAGACAGTTAAAAAATAGGAGGTACAATATGACAAAAATGGAAATTATAAATGAAGTTGTAGCTAGTTTGGTAATGAGTTTAACAAGCGAACAGTTGGAGATTGTCAAATCTACTTTTATCGTTAAGATGCAGGGTTATGATATCCACGAAGTAAGTTTGTTGCCATCTACAGAAGTTATAGATAACGATTTTATTTTAAAACGATTTACAGTGGACCATTTGGCTAAGGGATTAAAGGCAAGCACGATTAAGGCATATATGTACCATTTAAAACCGTTCTTTGCTTTTACTGGATTGAACTTTAGGGCAGTTACTGCGCAGACTATTACAGATTATATAGCTTATAAAACTGTAACGCCTAATGCAAACGGGAAAATGAACAGTCAAAATCACATCTGTAATATTAGCAAAGCATTATTTATTTTCTTCCAGTGGGCTTATCGTAAGAGACATATTGAAGAAGATATTATGCGAGATGTGGACCGTGTGAAGCCAAAGCTAAAGAAAAAAGACAGATTAAGCGTTGAGGAAATAGAAGCGTGTAGAGATAATCTTAAAGATATTAGAGAACGTGCTTTGTTTGAATTGATGATGTCTACAGGAATGCGTGTTGGTGAAATAGCAGCATTAAAAATTGATGATGTGGATTTGCAGAAAAGAACTATACATATTCCGGCTGGTAAAACAGATAGTGCTGAAAGAGATGTATTCTTAACAGTTAAAGCTAAGAATGCAATCGAAAAATATATTGGTGGTAGAAATAAGGGCTATTTATTTAGACCGTCTAAAAGTAGTATTGCCGATAATCAGCAGATATCAACTGGAACTGTGGAAAAATGGTCTAAAGAGATTGGTAAGAGAGCAGGGTGTCATTGTGTTACAACTGTTCATGTACTGAGAAAAACATATGCATCCACAGAATATCAAAGAACGAAAAATGTAAAATATATTTCTATTATTCTAGGACACTCATCTACAGCAGTAACTGAAAAGTATTATTTGGTAGATGATATGAAAGATATTGAATATATAGCATTGAATGCAGCATAGGAGGTATGAAATGGCAAAGGATAAATTTTATGAATCTAGAATGCAAGGGATGATATATGCTTTAAATAAAGCAAAAAAAGAGGGTGTGGAAGCATTGGAGCGTGATGTTAAAAAGAGAAATCTTCTGAAACTTCCTCTAACCATGACGGAAAGTCAAATGAATGAAATTTATGAGACTTTAACTGCAAATATTTATAATAATATGTTGTCTGTTGCATTATTTGCACTTCACGATGAGTTTGAATTTGGAAAGAAAAGAATTAGAAGATTTAAAGATGCTTTTGATAAATTAACGTTAGCAACGGTGGATCTTGATTATTTAGGGCAACATTATGTGAAGATGGAAGATTTTGCATTAGAAATGAATGAGCGATATGATACTGGAATTGACATAAACAGAGTTGCTGCAAACACTACAGTAATAGATGAAAGTAGAGAAACATATAAAATGTGCAAAATTGATAGGATCATCCAGGAGCTTAGAGAGAATAATTTTATAGATGCAGCAATGTTTATTGAGAGAAAGATGGATTAATATAATCTTTGACGGTATCATAACTCTAAGTTATAATAATATAAACGTATAAAACAGAGCCAAAGAGCCAAATATGTGGATAAAACCATGTATCTGGTTCTTTTTTTATTAGGTGAAATAATGAATATAAAAGGAACAATGAAAAAACTGCAAACGGCAATATTGCAAACCGGATTGCCAATTACAATATCTAATAATCAATTTTATTCTCCTGAGCAGAATAGATTTATACCAATCATTGTACTTTCAACAAAAATATATTCCTTAAGCAGAAGTGGAGAATGGATTGATAAAAATTATGAAATTCTACGCACATCCTCACAAATAGATGCATTGATGTGTTTGGTAGAAATATATAAGGTGGTGAGTGAGAAGGAGTAACTTAACGGAAAAACAGAAACGATTTGCGGATTACTATATTGAGACTGGAAATGCAACAGAATCAGCAAGAAGAGCTGGATATAGCTGTCCTGAAGCATCTGGAAAAGAAAACCTACAGAAACCTCTGGTTTCGAGCTATATTGCTGAAAGAGTGAAACCAACAGAAGAAAAACGTATTGCTACCGGTGATGAAGTAATGGAGTTTTTTACAGCTGTTATGCGTGGAGAGATTAGAGATGCTTTCGACCTTCCACCGTCATTAGCAGATAGGAAAGATGCTGCCAAGGAACTAGCTAAGAGAACTGTTGATATCACTGGCAAGAAAGAAGAATATGAGGATGATAATTTTATTGAAGCTTTAAAAGGTGATATGGAAAATACTTTTGAAAAGGCAGGTGAATTTATTGAAACGTAGAGCGTTATTTAAGTTCACTAAGTTCTCATTAAAACAAAAAGCTGTTTTAGAATGGTGGATGCATCCTGATTACAAAGATAAAGATGGGATTGTGTGTGATGGTTCTATCAGATCCGGAAAGACCACGGTAATGTCATTATCCTTTGTTATATGGGCCATGACTACATTTAACGGTGAGAACTTTGCCTTATGTGGAAAGACTATTCAATCGTTACGAAGAAATGTAATTAAGCAGTTAAAGAGTATGCTTGTGTCACGTGGATATACAGTAGTAGAACATAGGTCTGAGAATTCCATGACAATTATACGTGGAGAAGTAGAAAATGAATTCTATCTGTTTGGTGGTAAAGATGAAGGTTCACAAGATTTAATACAGGGTATTACGCTTGCAGGAGTATTTTTTGATGAAGTTGCTCTTATGCCGGAATCATTTGTTAACCAGGCAACAGGACGATGTTCTGTGGAAGGTTCCAAGATGTGGTTTAACTGTAACCCAGAAGGACCAGACCATTTTATTAAAACAGAATGGATAGACAAAATTACTGAGAAGAATTTAATTCGTATTCACTTTACTATGCGTGATAATCCAAGTCTTGCATTGCAGATTATTGAACGATACGAAAGAATGTATAAAGGTGTATTCTTCGATAGATTTATTCTTGGATTGTGGGTAGTTGCATCCGGCATTATATTTAAGTATTTTGCAGAAGATGATAGTCCATATTTATTCGATGATGAAGATTTGTATGAAGAAGTCAAAGGACAGAAAAAGAAAATAACTTTCTCGAAAATTGTTATGGGAATTGACTTTGGTGGAAATGGATCTAAAACAACATTTGCGCTTAGTGGATATCGGAATGGATATAAAAAGATAATGTTGCTTGAAGAAGATAGTTTGCCGGTAACAGAAAATATCGATGCAAAAGCTATATGTGATAAATTCATAGAGTTTTATAAGTATTGTATTGAGAACTATGGAAGAGTTGATTGGATATTTCCAGATTCAGCAAGCACTACGATGATAAACAGCCTTAGAAGTACTGCTAAAGAAGTAGGATTGCCTTATAGGAATATAAGCGGATGTAGAAAGAATGAAGTATCTGAAAGACCGAAAACGGTAGACTTGTTATTAAACACAGGTGATTTAAAGATACATAGAAAATGCGTAAACATTAGAAAAGCAATTGCGTCTCTGAGATGGGATGATAAAAAGCCGGATATTCCGGAAGATAAAAATATTGGCAACATCAACGACTGGTGGGATGCCTTTTGTTACACATGGATTGATTTTGTAGAGTTTATTGATTTAAGGAGATAGGGGGATAAGCGAAGGAAAGATTGTGTAAGAAGCTATTTAGAAAAACGTGGATACAGTGTAAACAGTGATGCTTTGGCAGTTATAGAAACGTGTGATAACTGGTATAAGAATGTTGAAGATGAAAATTTCCATAAAAGAAAAAATCTAAATGGAAAAGAAATTCATTTAAGCAGAATGAACTTTGCGAAAAGATGTTGTGCAGATGATGCTAATTTATGTGAAATCGTTTCTGTAGCTCCTGAAAAAGAAAGTGTATCACAGAAGTTTATTGATGATATTTTAAACAGCAATAGATTCACTGTACAGTATAGAAAACAGTTAGAAAAAACATCTGCAAGTGGTACAACTGGTGCGTATGTATATTTAAAAGGCGCAACATATATAAAAGGGCCTAAGGATACAATCACTGTAAAAGGTGGTGTAATTAAGGTAAATTACTGTGAAGCAGATTGTATTATTCCATTAACGATTGAAAATGATTTAATTACAGAGTGTGCTTTTAGTGGAACAAGCAAAGTAAAGGGTAAGGTATTAAGTACGTTAGTTATTTTTACTCTGGAAAATGATAAGTATAAATCTGAAACAGTTTTTTTTGATAAGGATGGAAAAATTATCGAAGAAACTACCCTTCAGTTAGGGGAAGTAAAACCATTTGCAATCCTTACAAATGCAGAAGTAAATAACCTGGATAACATGGAAGGCTATGGAATTCCAAAGATATACAATGCTATTCCATTTTTGAAGGCTTTAGATCTTTGTTACAACATCCTTTATGGGGATTTAGATAAGGGTGAAAAGATTGTATTTTTAAATGAAATGTTGGCAGAAGTTAAGAAGGGTGAAGATGGGAATTATAAGCTTACTCCACAGCAAAAAGATTTATTTGTGTTGTTAGGTGACAAACTTCCAGGAGAGAAAACACTTATTCAAGAATACAATCCAGAAATCAGAGTAGAAGATGTTACAAAGGCATTTGAATTAGTATTGTCATTACTTTCTATGTCCTTTGGATATGGTTCTAAGAAATATACTTTTGAGAATGGAAAAATCACAACCGCCACAGAGTATATTGGGAGTAAGCAAGATTCCATGCAGGAGCTTAATAAACAGAGAGCAAATGCAAAGGATTATATTAAAGATATTATTCATGCAGCAATGTGGTTTTCTAACCAGTTCCATAAAACATCATTCAACGTAGAAGAAGAACTGTCTGTTGAATTTGATGATTCTTATATTGTGGATAAGGAAACTAAACTAGAAACAATGCGAGCAGATGCGGTTACATTTAGTGATGTTAAAATATTGCTCGTATGGTATCTGATGGAAAGATACAACCTTTCTGAAGAAGAAGCGAGAAAACATATTGCAGAAGGTTCTGGATCAGAAGATAACAACGATGATTTAAATGATTAATGAGGTGATTTGAAGGGCTTTATCAGAAGAACAGATTGAATTATTAGCAGATAAATACATAATCGGTCTTTATCAATCAATGGAGCAAGAAGTCATTGCTGATATTGCCCGGAGAGTTAAAAAAACAGGACGATATACAGAGACTGCAGAGCTTATGGCAAAATCTATGGTAGAACAAGGATATTCTGCTGCCAAAATACAGGCTGATGTAATGAAATTTCTAAGAGCAGACAAAGAATATCAGAAAGCTGTTGCAGAGAATACAAAAGCTTACAAGCAGGAGATTCAAGATATTATTGATGAAACTGTAAAGGCTGCCAAAGAAGCTGGAAATAAATTAGTCGCAGAAGCTGGTTCTATGGCATGGAATAACGATTTATCCATGTGGGAAGAGCATGGAGTAGATTTAACAGAACCTAACGACATGACACAGTTGTTGGAAGCCTTTAAAAAACAGACTAATGGACAGTTAAAGAATATTACCAAAACAACTGGTTTTAGAAATACTGTTCTTGGAACCACTGGTGTAATGCAAGCGTATCAAAGAGAAATGGACCTTGCTACATTAAAGGTTGCCACAGGTACGTTTTCTTATGATGAAGCTGTAAACGAGTGTGTAAAAAGATTAGCACAGAGTGGTTTGCGTTCCATAGATTATGCTAATGGTCGTACATATCAGCTTGATACAGCTGCGAGAATGTGTGTCAGAACTGGAATGAGCCAACTATCCGGTAAAATCACGGAAATGAACTTAAAAAACACAGGGCAAGACCTTGTAAGAACATCTCAGCACATGGGAAGTAGACCAGAGCATGCGCCTTGGCAAAATAAAGTATTTTCTTATTCTGGCACCAGTAAAAAATATCCAGACTTCTTCTTGGAAACAGGATACGGAACAGTTGAAGGGTTAAAGGGTGCTAACTGTACGCATGACTTCTATCCATACTGGGAAGGTGATTATATTCCACCGGATGTAGAACCTAATGAAGAATACTACAACAATACTCAAAAACAGAGAGCAATGGAACGTGGTATTAGAGCTACTAAACGAGAAATTGAAGCGCAGAAAGCTATTGGTGGAGATACTACGGAATTAAAAGCAAAGCTTAAAAAACAGACTGCAGATTACTATGCTTTTAGTGATAAGGTTGGGATAAGAGCTAAGGATAATAGGCTGGTGGTAATGTCAGGAACGAGCAATTTGAATAAGAAAAGTAAAGTGGTACCACAAAGAAATATTGTGGATGTCATAGGAAATATTAAGAAGGAAATAGATTTTACCAAAGAATCTAAAAAGATTAATGAAGAAATAGACTATTTATTTAATAGAAAAAGTAAGTGGAGCGGTAAAATTATTGTTACAAAGGATTTGCGTGGTACAGGACAAAAAGAATGGAATTGTGATATCTCATTAACACCAAATGCAAAATATGCAGATGAATTACATGAATTAATACATGCTAGGTCGATTAGTTATGAAACCGAAGCAATATACATGCAATTTTACAATATCGAAGAAGGCAGTGTAGAGCTTTTAACGGAAGAAATTTGTAAGAGCAAAGGAATAAGTTTTATCCCAACTTATGAAGAACAAGTAAAGCACTTGCGAAGAATTAACAGGAGAGCTAAACTATATACAAAGGATTTTGATTTTGCAGTTGACTTAATAAATGAAGAAGTTCCTAATCGAATAGAGTGGTTAATAAGCAAAATAAATATTAGCTATTCTAACGGAAATATATCAGATAAAGAATTGGAAGGAATATGGAACTCTTTTAAGTATTTAATAGAGGAGTATAACGAATGTTAGCAGAAGAATTATTAAATAAATTTAAGAGTATGAAAAGCCCGAATGAAATATTTGTAATTTATGAAGATTATAATAGTATGTCTCCGTCTGAAAAAGATAAGCTTGTGAATCTTGGTGTTGGAGATTCTATATGTATGCGATATATTACAGCTGTTGAAATGAAAAAAAAGAATGAATGGGATTCATATTTGGAGAATTGGGAAAATAAGAGAGCAAAAACATGGGAAGATAATTTGAAAGATTACATGAAAGTAAGAAAATTGTCGTTTCCTGGAAAATAACTATAAAAAATTAAGAATATCATTGCTAGTTATCATAACTTGATGTTATAATAATAACAGAGGGTATAACATGGTAGAAAAGAAATGGATT
Organism: Lachnospiraceae bacterium; assembly: GCA_017558145.1. GTDB lineage: Bacteria > Bacillota > Clostridia > Lachnospirales > Lachnospiraceae > SFDP01. Next base: position 15,008 of record JAFYWF010000040.1, on the reverse strand, counting down.
GCTTGTCCTAAGTGTAAAGGCAAGATGTTTATGATTCGGGAAGATACCAAATTAGTAAACTTCCCCGGATATTGTAAGAAATGTAAAACTGAATCAGTAATAACGATAGAGCCAAAGAGCCGAGTAGTTAAGTCGATGATGATTTAACCTTGGCTCTTTTCTTTTTCATTGAAGTACCTCTTAAAAAGCCCAGCATGCCAAAACTGGGCACCTGGCGGATTAGTGTAACGGTAGCACGACAGCCTCCTTTGCTGGAAGATGGGTTTCGATTACCCGGTCCGCAATTCCCATACCGGAGAAAGTTCGGTTAACAAAATATTTAAGGAGATGAATCATGAAAAATTTTGAAACAATTATGTCTGAAGCAGGAATCGAGCTTACAGATGAACAGAAGAGCGCAATCACAAAAGCAATGGCGGAAAATTATAAACCAATTGCAGATTGGCAAAAGCAGGTAGATAAGGTTACAAGCCTTACAGACCAGTTGAACACAACAACAGAAGCAATGAAGAAATTCGATGGTGTAGATCCGGAAGCACTTAAGAATCAAATTGCAGAGTTAAATCAGAAGTTATCTGATAAAGAATCCGAATATCAGACACAGATTGCAGACAGAGATTTTCAGGATATGTTAAAAGAATCTATTGCATCTGTAAAAGGTAAAAATACAAAAGCAATTACAGCTTTATTAGACTTGGATACATTAAAAGCATCTAAGAATCAGAAAGAAGATATTGCAACTGCTCTTAAAGGCCTTGCAGAAGCAGAAGATAGCAAAATGCTATTCGGGGATACAGAACCAGAAGTAGAAGTAGTTGGTTTCGGTGATCCGATTGGTGTAGTAACTAAAAATGGTGGCGGTGATGCATGGTTGTCACAGATGATGGCAGCAGCAGGAATCGCTGAAGAAAAAGAAAAATAAAAAAGGAGCGTAAAGAATTATGGCAAATAATATTCAGAAATTTAAAAAGTATATCGCAACTATTCTTGATGCAGTTTACAAAGTAGCATCTAAAACTGCAGTTCTTGATGGTGCAGCAGAATTAGCAAGAGAAGGTGCAAATGCAGATGAGTTAGTTATTCCTATGATTGAAATGGATGGCTTAGCTGATTATGACAGAGCATCTGGATACAAAGCTGGTAATGTAACACTTACAAATGAAACAGTTAAATGTAACTTCGACCGTGGCCGTATGTTCACAGTTGATAATGTAGATAATATGGATACTGCTGGAGTAGCATTCTCTAGATTAGGATCTGAATTTATCAGAACAAAAGTAACTCCAGAACTTGATGCTTTCCGTATTGCTAAATACGTAAGTATTGAAGGTGCGGATGTTACTGCAGGTACATATACAACTGGTGAAGAAGTATTAAAAGCAATTGCTGCTAAAGCTGATGCAATGACAGATGCAGAAGTTCCAGAAGAAGATAGACACTTATTCATTACTTCTACATTATTAGGTCTTGTTCGTGACTTAGACACAACAAAATCTAAAGAAGTATTAAATAGCTTTGCATCTATTCAGAAAATGCCACAGTCTCGTTTCTACTCTGCAATTGAACAGAGCGACAACGGATATGCAAAAGCTGAAGGTGGACATGCTATGAACTTCTTAATTGTTCATAAACCAGCAGTTATTCAGTATGCAAAACATGTTAAACCAAAAGTAGTAGATCCTGATACAAACCAGGATGCAGATGCTTGGAAATATGGATATAGAAACGTATCTATCGCAGATGCATACAAAAACAAAGCAGCAGGTATTGCAGGTACATACAATAACGCTAACTAGGAGGAACTAATATGGCAACTAGAATAATTGGTCTAATTGACAAAACAGTTCCAGCATCTAAAAAAGAGGTTGAAAAACCAAAAACAACTAAAGGCACTAAAACCAAAGGTTAAAAAGGAGGGGAGTTGTAATGTCACATATCACTTGGGAGCGTTATAGCTCCCTTTATAACAAAGTATCTAAGGATGATTTCGATAAGGCTGAGATATTAGCGGAAAAAGAAATCTGTACAGTAATTGGTCCTATTAGATGGGCAAATATTACAGCTGATACATTTGGATTTGAGCAGTTGCAAGACTGTATTTGCAAGGTTATGGATAAAATGGCAGAAGACAATAATTCCGGCAAAGGAAAGGGAGTGTCTTCTGTAAGCAATGACGGATATTCAGAAAGTTATGTAGTACAGACAGAGGAACAGCTTAGAAATGAGCTTCATAGTTCTATTAGAGCATGGTTGTCTGGAACTGGATTGGTAGGTGCATATTAATGTTTACCGATACAATAACGCTTTATAACAAAGTATCTGACACAGAATGGAAAAGAACTACTGTAAAAGGTGTTCAATGGTCTGAAAAAGAAGAAAAACAGAATAATAATGGCAGAATTAGTGTTGCAAAGTATGTTTCCATTACTTTTCCTGAATCTGCATATGAGAATTTGATTCTTAAAGCAGAAAATGAAGAAGACTGTATCGTTTATAGCGAAGTAAAAGATGTGATTACTGGGGAAAAAGGAAATAGAATATCAGATTTGCTTAAGAAATATCCTAACTCTGGAAGAATTAAATCTGTTAATAATAACAGCAATCGAAGATTACTTAAAAACATCAAGGTGGTGATTGAAAATGGCTGATTTTTTTACATTAAAATCATTCCAGTTCAATATTCAACAAGCTCTGAAAAAAAGAGGACTTGATGAAAAAGGAAAGGTTCAACAGTACATTGATTCCAAGGTATTGGAGTATTGCGAACCGAAGGTGCCAAAGGATACTGGTGCATTAATTGCTTCTGGTAAAATTCATACACAAATAGGTAGTGGAGAAGTTAAATACCGAACAGTATATGCACGAAGATGGTATTATATGCCAGCAAAATTCCAACAAGCACCGGAACGTGGGAATTATTGGTTTGAAAGAATGAAACAGCAACATAGAAAGCACATACTTGATGGTGCTGAAAAAATTGCAAATAATATTGCAGGAGATTAACATGACAATTTCGAAATATATCGTGGATTTTTTAAGGTTATATGAAAATATAAGCATTGAAACAAATCATATGCCTGATGGATCTGATAAAAATGGATTATTTAAATCACCAAACAGAGACAGAATTGAATATAACGATAGTAGTTGTAGAATTACAGAATCGTATCAGTTGTTTGTAAGGCAAGCTTCTGTTTCCGACATGGAAAGAAAAGAATCTGATGAATGGTTGGAAGATTTAACATACTGGATTGATGATTACGGCATTATGAATGAATATCCGGATATTGATGGAAATAGAAGTGTAACAGATATTTCAGTAACAGGTGTACCAACACCATTTGACTATGAAAACGATGATATTGTGTATCAATTATCATTATCAATTACCTATAAAAGGGAAAGAGAGGATGCATAAATGGGAAATTTAACCAGATTAAAAAAGCATAGAACTATTCCATTTTTAAATATTGGAAATACTGAAACACCTGAATGGGCAAGAATTGGTAAATCCACAGTATTTGATATGGTATTAAACGCACAGACCGAAGATAACGATTTTATTGAAGATGAAATGCCAACAACTGATATTACATATTACAAACCAGAGCTTGCTCAGGAATTACAGTGTAATAAAGGTGATGCAGCGTTCGATTATCTTTATGAAATGTTCTTCAATCTTCCAACAGGCGAAGATGTTAAGAAAAATCTTTTGGTTGTGTTTGATGGAAATGACGGAACAGAAGAAGCTCCAAAATTCAAAGCATGGAACACTACATCTACTTTGATTTTAGATCATTTTGATTCCGTAGCAGAAAAGATTTATTTCAAATTCAACATTAATAAAATTGAAAGAGGTACATGTACTGTAACAGAAGGTACACCTGCTTTCACAAAAGAGTAAAAGGAGACTAGGTAATGGTTCATACCGTGATTTTGAATGGCAGAAGTTACGATTTGCCAAAGAAAAACATTAATGTAGCAACTAAACTTGATGAAGTTCTAAAGGTTGATTCTATCAAAGGTTTATCTGTTAGACAGAAATTTGAAAAATTGCATGTTTTTTCCAAGGATATATTAGGTAAAGAGAACACCAATGAAATCTTAGGAACAGATAATCTTGAAGAAATTGATTTATCCGAGCTTACAATTATCGTTAGAAAGATTGTAGATGCATACGAAAAACCAATTTCAGATTATCAGGCAGAACGTAACAGAGAACAGCTTTCACGATTACCATTACAACAGTTAGAAAGTATTACGAAAGTTGTTGATGTAGCATCAAACATGGAGAAGTTAAATAATTAATGATTGATTTGACTAAAAAGGGATTGCCGAATGCCGCCTGGATAAACGGCATCCCTTATTCTATTTATACAGATTTTCGATTGTGGATGCGATTTGAAATAGAAGTTAGCAAACTAAAGCAAGGACAAACTATTGATGTTTCATATCTGTTTAAAAACAGAATGCCAAGTCAATGTGATTTGACGGAATTATTTGCTTTTAGCAGACCAGTCTCGGAGTTACCAAGACAAAAAGGATTTTCAGATGTTATAGCATTGGATTATGAGATAGATGCTGACTATATCTACAGTGCTTTTATAAGCCAATACAACATTGATTTAACAGAAGTGGAAGAATTGCACTGGCACAAGTTTTTAGCACTTTTAAAAGGCTTAAAAGACGATGAGGTGATATCTAAAATTATGTCATATCGATGTTATGAAAAATCAGATGAAAAGAAAAACATCTATGAAGAATTAAAGTATGCATGGCAAATTGAAAGAATCTCTGAAGAAGAACAGGCGGAAATCGATAAATTTAGCAATATATTTGGCTAAAGGGGGGATTTATGAAGGGCAGACGGTACTTTAATATTTGACACAAAACTAGATAGTAGTGGATTTAGTTCTGGATTAAGTGCCTTAGGTAAAATTGGTAAAACTGGTCTTAAATTGGTTGCAGCAGGAGCTACAGCAGCGGCAGGTGGTTTGGCTGCATTAGGAACTGCAGCTGTAAAAACATATGCAGATTATGAACAATTAGTAGGTGGTGTTGAAACTTTATTTGGAACTGGTGGAAAGAATTTAGTTGAGTATGCAGAAACTGTTGGTAAAAAACAGTATGAAGTATATCACGAATTCAATGCACTTATGGATGCTCAGAATAAAGTGTTAGAAAATGCATCTATTGCGTATGAAACAGCTGGCTTATCTGCAAACGATTATATGGAAACAGTTACCGGTATTGCAGCAGCATTAAAACAAAGTACTGGTAGTGAAATGGAAGCAGCTTTAGCAGCAGACCAAGCGATTATCGACATGGCAGATAATGCTAACAAGATGGGAACATCTATGGAAGCAATTCAAAATGCTTATCAAGGTTTTGCAAAAGGCAATTATACCATGCTTGATAATCTAAAATTGGGTTATGGAGGGACTGCTACCGAGATGGCTAGGCTTATTAATGACAGTGGTGTTCTTGGAGATGCCATGATTGATTTAGGTGATAAGCAGAATATCGGTGCAGCACTTGGAGAAGTTGGACTTGCAAAGATGTACGAGGCTATACATGTAATTCAAACAGAACTAGGAATTACTGGAACGACAGCAGATGAAGCGTTTAGCACTATTACAGGAAGTGGCAATGCAATGAAAGCTGCATGGGAAAATCTTCTTGTTGGAGTTGCAGATGATACGCAGAATTTTGATGTTTTAGTAGATAATTTTGTTAATTCAGTAGCTGTATTTGCACAGAATATAATTCCTAGAGTTGGTACTGCATTACAAGGTGCACTTAATTTGGTAATTCAGCTTGCACCAATTATCGCACAGCAATTACCAGGATTAATCAAAAGCTTAGCACCGCAAGTTCTAAATGCTGGGTTAGGAATTGTAACTTGGTTGGTAGAAGGGATAAAAACCAATGTTCCAGTTCTATTGGAAAAAGGATATGAGCTTTTGCAGAATCTTGTAAATGGATTTGTGGAAGCAGTTCCGGAGCAATTACCTCAGATGTTAGATTTTGTTCAACAGATGGGTGATTCTTTAGCAGAAAAGGTTCCTATATTAATAGAAAAAGGTTTTGAGCTTGTTAGCAGATTAGCAGAAGGAATTGTTTCAGCGTTTCCAATTTTAGTTGAAAAAGTTCCAACGATTATTTCCACTTTTGCAAATATTATTAATGATAATTTTCCTACTATCCTAATGAAGGGTGCAGAAATTATTTGGCAATTAATAAAAGGACTTATATCTGCGATTCCTACAATTATTGCAAATATTCCTGAAATCATTGCAGCTATCGTAGATACATTTATGGCATTCCAGTGGTTAAACCTTGGAAAGAATATTATGGATTTCTTCAAAAATGGAATTGACGGCATGAAAACTTCCATTGCAGAAACAGCAGGAAACATTCTTGAAAATATTAAGCTTAAGTTCCAACAATTGCCAGAGATTCTGATGAACTTTGGTAAAAGTGCTATGCATAATCTTGGCGCTGCAATCAGTGGTTTGAAATCTTACATTGTAAATAATGTATGGAAGATTGTTAGTTCCATTGAAAGTACATTGCTTACACTTCCGGGAAAGATGCTTAGCATTGGTGGAGATATTATTCGTGGATTATGGAATGGTATTGCTAACAATATAGAATGGCTCCTTGGAAAAGTTGGGCAGTTTGCTTCGGATGTTATTAGCAAGGTGAAAGATGTATTCAAAGTACAATCACCTTCTAAAGAATTCAAATATATTGGAGAGATGTGTGTTGCAGGTTACGACAAGGGAATGGAAGATTTTGCAGAACCTTCATATATGACAAGAAAAATCAAATCTGGCTTAACAGCAATGCAAAATGCAGTTGATACAGGTACTTATGCCGGTGGATCTGCAGAAGGTGGTAATTTATATCAGACTATTAATGTTAATAGAGAAGTTGCTACAGCAGATGAAATGGCAAGAGCAATAAGACTTGAAGCTCGTTGGGGCTTAGTAAGGAGTGTTCCAGTTGGATAAAGAAGTTAAGATTAGAATTGTCCGAAGTGACAACAAAGAATTTAATATTGATGGAAACGATTGGAAGATTACAAAGCTTGAAGGATTTGGTGAATTTGAAAATGATATCAATGTTGTTGATAAGGCTGTAGGTGATGGCGGAATCATCACTTCCAGTCGAATTGGCACAAAAGATAGAACAATCACTGCAAAATCTTTAAATAAATATCTGAATGATGTTTTAAGAAGAGAAGCAGACAGTTTCTTTAACCCTAAATTAACCTATAAAGTTTATTTAACATATATGGGTATTACTCGATGGGCAGAAGGAACAATCTATAAATATAAGATACCAAATGACAATATTCACAGAAGAATGGTCCTGACAGTAACATTCCTGTTTCCAAATCCGTATTTAAAATCATATGAAGATTTTGGAGAAGATATTGCATCAATTACACCAATGATAGGATTTCCATATATATGTAATGTATCTGATGGAAGGCCTTATGGTATTACCGGTGGAATTTATAACTTCGCAAGACAAGTAGTTCTTGAAAATGATGGTGCTGTAGAAACATATTGTAAAGCAGTGTTTGTTGCTAAAGGAATGGTTGTTAATCCAGCGTTAATCATTGGTGAAAGTTATGTAAGAGTATTGGATACAATGATAGAAGGTGATGTGTTAGAAATGGATTTCACAAATTCACCACCAACCGTAAAAAAGAATGGCAAAAATATCATTGGAAAATGTGATAGAAAATCTTCGTTTGATACTATGATTTTGAATAAAGGCGATACTGTAATTCAGTTTGATGCAGATGATGGAACCAACGTATTACAAGTATCTATTTATTACAATAAACTGTATTCAATTATCTAGGAGGTGCGATAGTGAAAAAAGGTTTTAATATTATCGCTTTAGATGAGAATTATCAGATTGTCGCACTTCTTAGTTATACAAATCTTCAGTGGAATCGCAAATATTATGAACCAGGAAGTTTTTCTTTGGAAATTCCATTGGAGCAATACAGTTCTAAGTATAAATACATTTATACAAAGGATAGACCAGAAATGGGAACTATAGAACAGGTAAATTATATCGACCAAAAAGGATTTAGAGCAGTTTATCTTAGCGGATATTTCCTAGAGCATGAATTAAATGACCATATTGTTTATAGAAAAAGTGTTTCCAATATATTAGGTGGTCCTGAATGGGTGACATATAAAGGAAATGCAGAAGATGTGGCTTTTGAACTCTTTAATAGTTTTAAAGATATTACTGTTAAGGAAGGTGAAAATGAAATTATAGCATCATTGCAAATAGAATCTGGTGAAAACTTATCCAGGGGAAAAATATCCGAGCAATGGAGATGTGGTGAATATTTGGGTAATAAAATATATTCCACATTGAAACCATCAGAGATGTCATACAGAGTTGGTTATAATTTCGAAGACAGTAAAAAAATTTTTAGTGTATGGACTGGTCTTGATAGAACACAGGATCAGACAGAAAACAATCCAATTACTTTTTCAACTAGATATGGAAATATTAAAAATCCAAATATTCTTATCGACAAAGTAAACTATAGAAATGCTTGTATTGTGGATAATGAAAGTGAAAATGCAATATATTCTCAAGCTGTAATAACAGAAAAAGAAGAAAATGATCCAGTTAAATTTTGTTATTTACAATCCACAGTATTATACTCAGATTTCTCTAGCGAGGATAAATTTATTGAAGCTATGAGAAGTGAAGGAAGATCTGAATTGAACGATTGCATTAAAACAGTAAATGTTGAGTTTGATGCAATGGAAGGTTCCTATGAATATATGGAAGATTTTGATATTGGAGATAAATGCAATGTAGAAATACCAGAAATGGAGATATCTGCAAATGCGGTATTGATAGGTTGTTATGAAGTAATTAAAAAAGGAATTTGGAGTTTAACATTAGAATTTGGAACTCCAGTTATGAAAAGGGGGTAAAAACAAGTGATAGGATATCCTTTAGATTCACATGTTACATACAAGGCAGATGGAACTCCGGTATTTGACAGGGCGATTTCATCTGCACCACTTAGAAAACTAACGAAAAAACTTTTTTCTGATGGTGTTTTGCCAAATCCATCAACAAACATGCAAGTAACTGCAGTATCAGGAGCAACTGTAAAGGTATTAAATGGTTTTGCATTATGTAATGGATGTATGAAATTACAGGAAACAGATTTAGAAATTATCCTTCCAACATCAGATGCAAGCTTAGATAGAATTGATACAGTTGTCCTTAGATTAGATGATAATGACGATGTGAGAGCGTGTGAGTTTTATGTAGTAAGCGGAGCCGCAGCAAGTACACCACAGGCACCTGCATTAACAAAAACTGATTCTATTTATGAACTTGGATTAGCCAATATTTATAGAAAAGCTAATTCAACAGAAGTTACAAATGCAAACATTACAGATACAAGATATGATTCTGCCAGATGTGGAATTATTTCCTCTATTAGTGAATTTGATACAACAACTTTATATCAACAAATTGAGACAGATTTAAGAGAATTTAAAACAATTAATGAAGCTGAATTTGAGGCATGGTTTACAACTTTAAAAGATGTATTATCTGGAGATGTTGCCGGAGAATTATATAACTTAATTAATGAAGTTAAAGGAAATGTTGGTAATTTAGAAGAATTAAAGACTTCTAATAAAGAAGACATTGTTTCTGCTGTTAATGAAGTTAAAGATGGTTTAGACAATGCGAAGGTTGATACACTTACAACTTTGGAACAGGTTGAAGCTACAACGGACAATACAATTCCGGTTGGGGCTGGTGCAGTTAAGCAGTTAAACAACAGTTTAGGTGAAATTATTAAAAAGTACAAGATTACTAAAACCATTTCAACAACAACTTATTCGAACATTCATTATTATGACCTTGATGTATCGGGAATAACAAAAAATGCTTTAACTGATGGAACGTCAGTAGTATCGACAATTAATAACACAAGTTATGACGGTGCAACCGTTATGTATTGTAAAATAATATCTAATACATCAATTAGATGTTTCTTTAATACTGCAATAGACAATGTAAGTATTACGTTTAACATCATTAAATAATGGTAGGTTAATTCATGCCGTAAATAGTAAATGCTTCAAGAACCCACGTACCACTCTCAATCAATTCGATTTTAAACTAACCTTTAGCTGACTAACTGTACAACGGAAATACATACTTTTGAACGGAAAAACCATTTTAAATGTTGCTTATAAACAACAACAGAAAGGAGAAATCATGTTAGATTTAACCTACGTGGGCGAAAGCTCTAAATACAAAATTGAATTCAAAAAAATGAGTGAACATATTGTGAGTGTTAAAGGAAATATCAAAGCAAAAACAAAAGGGTTCACATTATCCAGGGAAGGAAAAAACGATGCCTGGGATTATAAAGATTACACTACTGTTTATAGAGAATTGGACGGAGAAATTCAGTTCAGTAATGATGGTAGCGTTTGGGTAAAACCTCTTCCAAAAGTAAGCTTCAATACAAATGGTGGTGGAACATTGGAAGGTGAAGTTTTACAAGAAGTATACACATATGAAGAGCTTGTAATTCCAACACCAATTGCGAGTGAAGATTATGAATTCACTGGTTGGAATCCTGCAATTCCTGAAAGTGGAGAAATTGATGGTAATAAATCTTATACTGCAGTGTTTGTGAGTACATTACCACCTCCAGAACCGGAACCTACTTTGGAAGATAGGGTGGCAGGTGTAGAAATGGAAACGGCAATGCTTACCGAATGCGTTTTAGAAATGAGTTCGGTAATCTATGCGTAGGCTATTAACTTATTTACTATTTGGAAAGGATGGTGAAACCATGATGGCGATGTTATGGGCACAGCAGATTATGCTCGGAAAGAAAACTTTTGATGAAGTTCCAAGACTTCTTAAAGAGCAGGTAAAAGAAATCTTGATTGATTCAGGATGCGAAGATTTAGTAACTGAATAACAACAGAGAGCCACGGAGCCGGATACATTAATTTGTGTCTGGCTCTTTTTTGGCAGAAGGGATGGGAACTATGGAAGAAGCACAGTTCTTGGGATATTTGGTAATGGCAATTATCACCTTGGGTGGCTTCGTTGCTGTTATTCAAAAAATAAACCAACCAATTAATGATTTGCGATTGGTTGTACAAGAATTAAAAGATTGTATCGTTGCTTTGCGTAGCGATAACGAAACACAAAATAAAAGATTAGATGAACATGGAAAAGAAATCGACGATTTGAAAGTTCGCATGGAAAATCTAAAAACAAAGATGGCAATGTATCACGAACACTAATGGAGGGGCTTATGTTTAAAAATAATGTATTTAACGTATCAGTTGATACAAAGGAATGGTTTAAGGCTGCCATTATTAGAGCAATCAAAACAATGGCGCAGACAGCAGTTTCTTTGATTCCAGCAGCAATGTCTATTACAGAAGTTGATTGGAAGGTTGTTATCGGATCTGCAGCATTAGCAGGTGTTGTTTCACTTCTCACAAGTGTAGGTGGAGTTCCGGAAGTAAAAGGAGAATAAGCCATGACAGTAGGAATTATTATTGGAGTGGTTGTTGCTGCAATAGGCATTGGCTTCTGTACCGGAATGATTATTATTGCGAAGGGATGTGAAACACTTAATGAACATATCAAAAAAGGGTATTGATATTATTAAAAAATACGAGGGCTGTCATCTGACAGCCTATCGTTGTCCTGCAAATATTTGGACCATAGGTTACGGGCATACAAAAAACGTGAAGCAAGGCATGGTGATTACTCAGGCACAGGCAGATGAGTATTTGATGCAAGATTGCCAGGCTTCCGTAAAAGCAGTTAATAAGCTTGGAAGAAATCTCAATCAAAATCAATTTGATGCTTTGGTTTCATTCACTTTTAACTGTGGTGCTGGAAATTTAAAGACTTTATGCCATAACAGAAAATTAGAAGTGATTGCAGAGAAAATTCTTCTGTATAACAAGGGTGGCGGAAAAGTTCTAAATGGACTTGTAAAACGAAGAAAAGAAGAACAGGCTCTATTCCTTTCGCCAGTAGAAACAGATGGGCAAACGAGCCTAAAAGAAAGCGTGGAGGATACTGTCAAACTTCCAACACTTAAAGTTGGTAGTAAGGGAGAGTATGTAAAGAAATTACAGCAGTTCTTACAAGATAAAAACATCTATCATGGTAAAGTTGATGGAATATTCGGCCCTATTACAAAACAAGCTGTCATAGAATGGCAAGGGTATTGTGAAATTGTAAAAGATGGAATTGTAGGCAAATGTACATGGGCTACGATAGGATAAATAATAAATGTTGACAAATGCGTATTCAGTGCGTATAATATGAATATGAAATCAAATATTTCAAATAATAACGAAAGGAGGACTCTATTTGAAGAGAAACGATCTGATAAGATTGTTAGAAAAAAATGGATGGTATCTGTTAAGACATGGTTCCAATCACGACATTTATACTAATGGAGCAAGAAACGAAACAATTCCAAGACACAGAGATATTCCAGAAGTTCTAGCAAAAACTATTCTTAAGAGAGCGGGAATTTAATTTCCCGTTTCTCGAATGATTAGATCGTTTATATTATAGTTTGGGTGGTACGCATAGCGTATAGGAGGCATTTGAAATGAAAAAAGAAGGAGAAATTAAAGTATATCCAATTCATATTACAAAAGAAGCTGGAGATTATATAGTTTATATTCCAGATTTTGATATTAATACTTTTGGAAATACTTTGGCAAAAGCAATTGTTATGGCACGGGATGCAATTGGATTAATGGGCATTCAACTTGAAGATGAAAATAAAGAGTTACCAGAACCTTTTTCTAGACAAGTGAATGAAAAAGGTGATATTGAAACTCTCGTTGATATTGATTTCAAAGAATATCGTATAAAACATGATAATAGAATGGTAAAAAAGAATTGCACAATACCATATTATTTGAATAATGAAGCAGAAAAACGCGGAATTAATTTTTCACGGTTATTGCAGGAAGCTTTGATGCAGAAATTAGGGTGTTGATTTCTGTGATTCAATATAATATAATCAAAGCAATTCAAATAGAGGACTATTCATATAAAGCAAATTGGGCACCGAAGTCGTGAGCGGTGTCCTTTTTGTTTTTACTAAAATAATAGATCCTAGGGAATAAAATCCCTAGGCATTTTCTGTTTAGTTTCTTCTTATTATAAAGGAGTAGTAAACATATATACACTGTAGTATAAGTTTTTTACTACACCAATTTTATTATAAAATTAAAGCCTTTGATTTGGCGAGTTTCTTTGTCTATGAGAATATCTTTTATTGTGCTTTTCCAGAAGGCTTGTTTATGAGCATTATCAAGTTTAAGGTATAATTCTTGCCAGTTACCACTAAAAGCAGAAATAACGTCCTTATAGCTCTCTATAGATATACATTTATTATTGAAATTATATTCATTTAATTTCTTTTCTAAAATTTCATATTGTTCATCATAGTATTTTTCCGAAATTCTTCCTTTTTGAAAAAGTAAATTAAGTCTATCTAATTCTTTACGGATTGCATCTGCATTTTTTTGATGCTTAAAATTTTCTTTTTTAAATTCCAATCCTGTAATCAATTCATCCAATCGAGAAGATACGTGTGTCAGCATATACTCTTCTATTTTATGTTCTGTAAAATGGGCGCAACTGTGACGATTAAATTTATTACCACATCTATATTTAATATAAATGCTTTCACCACCATTTTTCAGTTTTTGCTTTTTGCGATATCCTGTGTAATTATTTCCGCACCAAGGACATTTAATTAGGGAACTAAAAATATAAGGTTCGTATTTACCGGAATCATATATTTTGGTAGTTGTAATCGTTTTAATTTTATGAAACTGTTCTAGCGTAATATAAGGTTCGCAGTAATTCATATTATCTTTATCAATTCCAGCATATGTTTCATTTTTGAATAAACGGTCTATTTTATTGTATGAAGGTGCTTCAATACCATATTTTTCTTCAATATATTTAACTGTAGAACGAATGGAATAGCAGCTGAAGTAATGTGCATATGCATCCTCTACAATATGAGAAACGGTAGAATCCTTTACCAATCTATTATTTTCTACTACATATCCATAACAAGCACACATGCCACTTGTAACTTCACCAATAGAGCGTTTGTAATCTAAAACTGCCTTGATACGTTCGGAAGTTCTATCACACTCTGCCTGGTTAACAGAAAGCATAATATTGATAACCATTTGTCCGTTTGCAGTTGAAGAGTCATAGTTTTCGAATATAGTTTTCCAATGACAATTATGTGCCTGCAGGATTTCTTCTGTAATATTATAATCTTTAATATTACGGAACCAACGGTCTAATTTTGTTACTAGAATCATATCAAATTTATTCTTTTTTACATCTTCCAGAAGCTGCATAAGACCTTTTCTGTTCTTCATAGGTTTTCTGGCGGATATACCTTCATCTGCATAATATCCTGAAATGGTATATCCATGCGTTTCTGCGTAATCTGTTAATGCTTTTTTTTGTGCCGGAAGAGATAGTCCATTTAAATGTTGTTCTTCTGTACTTACTCTAATATAGATTGCACATCGTTGAAGTTTTTTCATTGTATCATCTCCTTGTATAATATATTAAAATTTGGGTACAAAAATAACAGCAAGAGCAGAACAAAGGTTCCGCTTGCTAGCTGTTCTCCGAAATGATACTATAATAGATGAATGCACCGTATCTTTTCGGAGTACGGTTAACCGTCTTAGTGTTGGTAGCACTAGGGCGGTTTTTTTATATTAGTTTACAAATTCCTAAAGACGGTTCGAATACAATAATGTAATTATTATATTTTGTATGCGTCCCGTATTTTTTTTGGTAATACGCTATTGCTTCTTGTAAAAAAGATTCTGTTACATTTAGAAATTCAGCAGTTTCGTGTAGCGTGTTACATCTGTTTTCATATGCTT
>JAFYWF010000039.1 GCA_017558145.1 Lachnospiraceae bacterium | reverse complement strand
GTACTGATTGTGAATCCCTGAGGAACTGGCATACCTGCATTTGTCATTTCTGCAAGGTTAGCACCTTTACCACCGAGAACTTCACGCATGTCTCTGTTACCTTCTGTAAAAAGGTATACATATTTCTTGCTCATTGGATTAATACCTCCCTATATGTATTATTAAATATGAAATTTAACATGTTTTTATTATATCAAATGATAGGGTAAAAAACTAGGTAAAATACTTAAAAATATGGTAAAATATTCACACTATTTGTCACAATTCATATGGCTCTGAATTGTGACAAGAAAGTATGGAATTAGAAACAATAAAATGCTATTCTTAAAATTAGTTTAAATTAAGAATGATGGAAGGAAAAATAAATGGATTTATTTGAATATATGCGTCAAAACAATAAAGAAAAAGAGTCTCCATTAGCGGCTAGACTTCGTCCCACGACATTGGATGAAGTAGTGGGACAACAGCATATCATAGGAAAAGATAAGTTGTTGTATCGTGCTATTAAGGCAGATAAAATAAGTTCTCTTATTTTTTATGGACCACCGGGAACGGGAAAAACTACTTTGGCAAAGGTGATTGCAGGTACTACCAGTTCTGAATTTGTCCAAATTAACGCCACTGTAGCTGGAAAAAAAGATATGGAAGAAGTGATTGCCAAAGCGAAAGATAATCAGGGAATGTATGGGAAAAAAACAATTCTGTTTATAGACGAAATTCACCGTTTTAATAAAGGGCAACAAGATTATTTACTTCCTTTTGTAGAGGATGGAACAATTGTCTTGATTGGTGCCACTACAGAAAACCCATACTTTGAAGTAAACAGTGCGCTTTTGTCAAGATCTATTATTTTTGAATTAAAACCATTAAGTATGGAAGATATTAAAGAGCTTATTAAGAGAGCGGTTTATGACAAGGAAAAAGGAATGGGTTCTTATGATGCTGTTATCGAAGAAGATGCCTTGGAGTTTTTAGCTGATATTGCCGGCGGGGATGCCAGACATGCCTTAAATGCAGTAGAATTAGGAATTATGACTACAGAAAGAAGTGAAGATGGAAAAATCCACCTGACTTTGGATGTGGCTAGTGAATGTATTCAGAAAAAGAAAGTAAAATACGATAAAAGCGGAGATAATCACTATGATACGATTTCAGCATTTATTAAAAGTATGCGTGGTTCGGATCCGGATGCTGCACTCTATTATTTGGCAAAAATGTTGTATGCGGGAGAAAGTGTTACCTTTATTGCAAGACGTATTATGATTTGTGCTTCGGAAGATGTGGGAAATGCAGATCCACAAGCTTTGCAGGTGGCTGTTGCAGCGTCTTTGGCAGTAGAAAGAATTGGGATGCCGGAAGCGCAGATTATTTTATCGCAGGCAGTAACATATGTGGCTTGCGCACCAAAAAGCAATGCTTCACTAGGTATTTTTGATGCCATGGCAGAAGTGAAAAAATCCGGAGATTTAAAAATCCCCACACATTTACAGGATGCACATTACAAAGGAGCACATAAATTGGGACACGGAATAGGCTATAAATATGCTCACGATTATAAAAATCATTATGTGAAACAACAATATTTACCATATGAGCTTAATGGAAAAGAGTTTTATAAACCAGACGGCAACGGATACGAAGCAAAAATCAAAGAGCACATGAAACGTATCAAAAAAGAAGCTGATGAAGATAGTAATTAAAGTGGGGGCCAATTCCGTCCTATTTGTCACTTTTAAAACAGCATCTTAGTCAGCACCTGATATACTTCTTGGTTCTTTTTGTTCCAGTTATCACATATAGCAGAAGCAATTTGTGGAGTAGGAACAGAAAGTTTAATTTCTACCAAGGTAGAGTCTCCGTCTTTGGCGGTTAATAAGGCCTCATATTCTCCGTTTACTGTTTTATAATAATTAGAAACTACGGAAACTTCGTTTTTTAGTTCTAAGGAATTTTCTTTGAAATATTCCAATATTTCTTTTTTGATAGCTTCTCCGATTCGTCCTTCAAAATAGCCTAAACTATCTTTACCTTCTGCGGTAATGGTTAGTTGGGTTCTATTTAGGGTGGTAGTAGCAGTAATAAGATTTGTTTCCGTTAATTCAGAGATTACTTGTTGTAAGGTTAAATAATTTGTATACCCTTTGTCTAAGATAAATTCACTGATTTGGGATTGAGTTAAAGGAAATGCTACTTTATCCAACATATATAATACAATTAATTTATAAAGTGTCAGGGATTCCTGAGAAGTTGTAAATTCCATACGTTCCTCCGAAAATTTTATTCTAATTGGATAAAAAATAGATAGTATATTAAAAATCAACTAAATCTTTGTAATTTTGTCCTTGATATTCGCCTGTTTGTTTTAAATGGCGATGAAAAGTGTTGAAAAAATCACGTTTGTACAAACTCCACGTAGGAGCAATTAATAAATCTTTAGGGCCGTCACCGGTTAGTCTATGAACTACGATATCAGGAGATAAATGTTTTAAACAGGTAATTAAAAGAGAAAGATATTCTTCTTTTGATAAAGTTTCAAATTTACCGGCAAGATAATCCAGAGCTAAATCCGTTTCTTTTAATACGTGTAATAGCTGCAATTTTATTCCAAAGATTTTTTTTCTGTTTAAATACTTGATAGTATCTAATATCATATCAGGGGTTTCTGACGGAAGACCTAATATGACATGTACGATAACAGGGATGTTTCGTGCTTGCAAATTAGCAACCGCAGTATCAAACATGTTTAATTGGTAGCCACGGCGAATATAAGCAGCAGTGGTATCGTGTATAGTTTGTAATCCTAACTCTACCCAAATATCTTTGGTAGGATATTGGGTTTGTAAGGATACTAAGAGGTCTAAAATTTCATCGCCAAGACAATCAGGTCTTGTGGCAATGGAAATGCCTACAATCTGCGGTTGTTTTAAGGCTTCTTCGTAGATTTCTTTTAAATAGGAAAGAGAACCATATGTGTTAGTGTAGGCTTGAAAATAGGCAATAAAAAGATTACCAGTTTTCTTTTTGCCAAACATAGCCTGGCCTTCTATTAGCTGTTCAGCAATAGAATTCATGGGTTTTACAGCAAAATCTCCACTACCGCCTGCACTACAAAAAATACATCCACGACTTCCCAAAGTTCCATCACGGTTTGGACAGGTAAGTCCGGCATCTAAAGCAATCTTATAAACTTTTGCACCATATCTATTTTTACAATAAG
This sequence comes from Lachnospiraceae bacterium, assembly GCA_017558145.1. GTDB lineage: Bacteria > Bacillota > Clostridia > Lachnospirales > Lachnospiraceae > SFDP01. Next base: position 3,371 of record JAFYWF010000039.1, on the reverse strand, counting down.
CGTCCAAAGAATAGTAAGGACGATCCAGCCAAAGAGAAGGTATCATATGTTTCTAACTTTCTGTGATTAAATTATAGTGAGTTTCGTATTCTTGGTTTGATGTAAAATACGAGATGTTATAAATCGAATAAAAAAAGCCCTATTTTTTGTTTCTTAATATTAAATATGACTTTTTACTGCTTCGGCAACTACGAAAGCTACTTCAGGGTGAAAAGCTTCCGGTAAAATGTTGTCTTCATGAAGATCCTCTTCTTTTACTAAAGAAGCAATGGCGTGAGCTGCTGCTAATTTCATGTCTTCTGTAATCTGACGTGCTCTACCTTCTAAGGCTCCTTTAAAAATACCGGGGAAAGCAACTACGTTGTTTACTTGGTTTGGAAAATCACTTCGACCGGTACCAACCACTCTGGCACCTGCTGCTTTAGCAAGATCAGGCATGATTTCCGGTACAGGATTTGCCATGGCAAATAAAATGGAGTCCTGATTCATAGAAGAAACCATTTCAGAAGTTACAATTCCAGGAGCGGAAACACCTACAAAAATGTCAGCATTCCTCATGGCATCAGCCAAAGATCCTGTTTCTTGGTTGGGATTGGTTATTTGGGCCATCTTTTCCTGCATCCAGTTTAAGCCTTCTGTTTTTTGGGAGATGATACCTACTTTGTCGCACATAATTACATTTTGGAAACCATAAGTTATGAGTAATTTGGTAATGGCAACTCCGGCACTTCCGGCACCATTGACTACAACTTTGCAGCTTTCTTTTTCTTTTCCAACTACCTTTAAGGCATTCATGATTCCGGCTAGCACAACAATAGCAGTTCCATGCTGGTCATCATGGAATACAGGGATGTCTAAGGTGGCTTTTAAACGTTCTTCAATTTCGAAACAACGAGGAGCACTTATGTCCTCTAAATTGATGCCACCAAAACCTGGAGCTAAATAAGTTATTGTCTTAATAATTTCTTCCGTATCCTGGGTATCTAAACAAATAGGTACCGCATTCACATTACCAAATTCTTTAAATAAGACAGCTTTGCCTTCCATTACCGGCATAGCTGCATGAGGGCCAATGTTTCCTAAACCCAGTACCGCACTTCCATCACTAATTACGGCTACAGTATTTGCTTTCATAGTGTAGATGTAAGCAGCTTCTTTATCTTTTGCAATCACTTTGCATGGTTCTGCTACTCCCGGAGTATATGCAATGCTTAAATCCTGACGGGATTTTACAGGGGCTTTGGAAGTGGTTTCTAATTTCCCTTTCCAGTGTTTATGAAGTTCTAATGCCTGTTCGTTGAGAGTCATATTAGGGTCTCCTATCTATTACTTAAAAACTACACAATATGATAGCTTAATTAAAAATTCTTAGCAAGCACTTTCTATTTGCGTAAAAATAGTGTATAATGATTTCGGTTTATGAGAATACTGCATGTCGGTAATGAAGTTTATAACATCAATAAAACAAAAGTAAGTCAATTCGAAGTAAAAATAATCATGATACATAGGATACAGTCGTATCGAAATTCCCAGTTTGAAAACGAAAAAATTTTGGAATTTGAACATAAATGAAAAAACAATAGATGAATTTGAAAAACATTTAGAACTTATTGTTTTAAAGTGAGATGAAAGGAATGGAAGATTAAAAATGAGAGAAAAATATGAATCTTTAGCGGTGGCTGATTTAAAAGCTATTGCAAAAACAAGAGGAATTAAAGGAACCAGCCTGATGAAAAAAGAAGAAGTTATTTTAGCGATGCTGGAATTGGATAAAAAAGAGAATGCTGAAAAAACAATAGAAGAACCAACAGAAAAAACTGTTTATATACAAGAAGAAGGGGAGAAAAATATACGTAAAAATCCGGCGGAATTTCCAAGTGAACTGGATTCAGGCTTGGAAGCCAGTGGTATTTTAGAGGTTATGCCGGATGGATTTGGATTTATACGATGTGAAAATTATTTGCCGGGAGAAAATGATGTCTATGTGGCTCCAAGTCAAATTCGTCGTTTTAATATGAAAACCGGAGATATTGTAACAGGAAACACCAGGATAAAAAAAGAGAATGAAAAATTTAGTGCCTTGTTGTATGTAAAACATATTAATGGTTATGCACCGGATGTGGCAGCAAGACGTACAAATTTTGAAGATATGACTCCTATTTTTCCGGATGAAAGAATGCGATTGGAAACTGCAACTTCTTCTGTGGCAATGCGAATTATGGACTTGATGAGTCCTATTGGAAAAGGGCAGAGAGGAATGATTGTATCTCCACCGAAAGCAGGAAAAACCACATTATTAAAAGAAGTGGCAAAATCGGTAAAGAAAAATAATCCGGATACTCATTTAATTATACTTTTAATTGATGAAAGACCGGAAGAAGTTACTGACATTAAAGAGGCTATCGAAGGACCTAATGTAGAAGTTATTTATTCTACTTTTGATGAATTGCCGGAACACCACAAACGTGTGGCAGAAATGGTAATGGAAAGAGCAAAACGTTTGGTAGAGCATAAACAGGATGTTATGGTGTTGATGGATAGTATTACCCGTCTGACAAGAGCGTATAACTTAACTGTTCCGCCGAGTGGACGTACTTTATCCGGTGGTTTGGATCCCGCAGCTCTTCATATGCCAAAAAAATTCTTTGGTGCGGCAAGAAATATGCGCGAGGGTGGAAGTTTAACAATTTTAGCAACAGCGTTGGTAAATACCGGAAGTAAAATGGATGATGTGGTATATGAAGAATTTAAAGGTACCGGTAATATGGAAATGGTGTTAGACAGAAAAGTGGCTGAAAGAAGAGTATTCCCAGCTATCGATATTCCGCAGTCAGGAACCAGAAGAGATGACCTGTTATTGAATGTGGAAGAAGTGGAAGCAATCAATACCATTCGCCGGGCATTTAATGGTATGAAAGCAGAAGAAGCAGTAGACAAGGTTGTCGATTTATTTAACAAAACCAAAAATAATCGGGAATTTATTGAAATGGTGAAAAAAATAAAATTTTTCTAATTTTACATAAGAAAATCCATGAAAAATACAAAAAAAGGTCTTGCATAGGGAATAAGCCTATGCTACAATGTAAAAGCTGTTTGTGAAAATAAACAGTGTGGATGAGAACAATAACAGTAAGCGTATGCTTGCTTTAAAAAGACGACCTGGATACAGGATTAATGAATTGAAGAGGTGACAAAATGAGAGAAGGAATCCATCCTAACTACTATCAGGCAACTGTAACATGTAACTGTGGTAACACATTTGTAACTGGTTCTACAAAGAAAGATATTCACGTGGAAGTATGTTCTAAATGTCATTCATTCTACACAGGCCAGCAGAAAACAGCAAGAGCTGACGGACGTATTGATAAGTT
>JAFYWF010000038.1 GCA_017558145.1 Lachnospiraceae bacterium | reverse complement strand
TTACGATATGCTCTTATCTACCGCAATTTTTGATTTCCTTTTTTGCAGGGGTATGGGCGGACAGATACAATCGTAAAAAGCTGATTATTCTTGCTGATGGAGTAATTACAATTGCTACTCTTATCATGTTTTTGGTAATGCCTATGATTTCTTCGGATTTCGTATTGCTAAGTGCTTTGCTGGTAATTTCGATTGTCCGTTCCATAGGAGCAGGTGTTCAGACGCCAGCAGTTAATGCGGTGATACCACATCTTGTACCAGCGGAATATCTAATGAAGTATAACGGGATTAATGCAACTATACAATCAATAGTTCAGTTTATAGCTCCAGCTATCGCAGGTACAGTATTATCGATAGGAACATTTCGTTCTACTCTTTTTATTGATATTCTGACAGCACTCATTGGTATAGGCTTATTATCCTGCGTATTGTTACCAAAACAAGAGGTGTCAAATGAAAATATATCCGTTTTCTCTGAGATAAAAGCGGGAATTTATTATTCTTTTTCTGATAAGATGATTGGAAAAATACTAATCGTTTATGGACTGTTCATACTGTTAAGTGTGCCTGCAGGATTTATGTCGGCACTTTTGGTAAGTCGAGTGTATGGAGATGTATATTGGTATTTAACTGCTGTTGAGCTTGTAGGTTTTGCGGGAATGGCTTTAGGCGGTGTACTAATGGGAATGTGGGGAGGATTTAAGAGTAGGGTAAAAACATTTGCTTTTGGGCTACTGATACTCAGTATTATGACAATTGGTATGGGTGTATCGCCATATTTTATTCTTTACCTTGTGATGATGTTTGTATATAGTATTGCACTTACCATAATACAGACTGCAACTACTACTATTATACAGGAAAAGGCAGAGGGCTCTATGCTAGGACGCGTATTCGGATTAATGGGAGCAATGTATTCGGGATTCCTTCCTGTAGGAATGGCAATCTTTGGCCCACTCGCAGATATACTGCCATTGCAATGGATTATGGTTGGTAGCGGTATTGCTCTTGTTTTAGTGACTGTTTACTTACAAGTAAAATCTAAATCGAATTTGTAGAATGACAAATTCCAATATGTAGAAGAATTAGAAATTTGAATTTGATAAGGAGGTATTCCCTATATGAATAATAAAAACAAAAAGGAAGATAAGACCCATTATTTACCGATTTTTATGAGTATCGGTCTTTCCATCGGTGTTGCAATTGGTGCGGCAACTAATAATATGCCAATCTTTATGTCTATTGGTTTGGCTATTGGTGTTGGCTTAGGTGCGGCACTTGATGGACAAAAAAAGAAAAAAGACAAGGAAGAATAAGTGTTAGATAAATTCCAATATATCTAACAGTTAGAAAAATTTGAATTTGGCGAGGAGAATATGCGATGAAAGTCTATGATATTTCTCAAGAAGTTTTTAGTTGTGAAGTATATCCTGGTGACCCTATACCGGAGAAAAACGTGTTGAAATCAATGCAAAAAGGTGAAGTATATAATTTAACTGCATTTAGCATGTGTGCACATAACGGTACGCATATAGATGCTCCGTTTCATTTTATTAGAGATGGAAAAACAGTTGATGAGATATGCTTGGAAGCATTTGTGGGAATGGCTTATGTGGCAGAACATAACGGGATTGTTACGGGCAATGATGCTACAGAAATAATAGAAAAAGCCAAAAAACAGAGTTCTGATGCATCAAAGAGAGTTCTGATTAAAGGCAATGTCGAGGTATCACTAGAAGCAGCAAGGGTTTTTGCATCTTCAGATATTATGCTTCTGGGTAATGAATCACAAACGATAGGACCACAAGATGCTCCGATGGCAGTACACCTTACGCTTTTGGGTTCTGATGTTGTTTTACTTGAAGGAATTCGTTTGTCGGAAGTGTCTGAGGGTGTTTATTTCTTAAATGCTGCTCCGCTGAATTTATCAGGTGCGGATGGTTCACCATGCAGAGCTGTATTGATAGATATTGATGAGAGATAGATTTCAGTAAGCCAATATGTTTAACTGAGAGCTGAATTTGAATTTTCAGGTGAAAGAATATGAAAAATTTGTATATAATCGGTGGAACAATGGGAGTTGGAAAGACTGCTGTTAGCCAGCAATTAAAGTCAGATTTACCCAATAGTGTATTTCTTGATGGAGATTGGTGTTGGGATGCAAGTCCGTTCCAAGTGACTAATGAAACCAAAGCAATGGTGACAGATAATATTTGCTACTTACTAAAGAACTTTTTGCATTGTTCTGCTTATGAGAATGTGATTTTCTGCTGGGTAATGCATCAACAGTCTATCATAGATTCTATCTTGGAAAAACTAGATACACAAAACTGCGAGGTGAAATGTGTTTCACTTATTGCTGATGAAGCCAATTTGCGAAGGAGATTGACTAAAGATGTGGAAAAAGGTATTCGTTCTAAAGATGTAATTGAGAGAAGCGTAGCAAGAATACCGATGTATGAAACACTCAACACGATAAAAATTGATACAAATGAAAAATCGGTGTCTATGATTGCAAATGAAATTGAGCAGTTATGATGTAGCCAAAGACCCGTTTGTAGGAAACAGAAACTTTCAGGCTTCTGATAAGTCTGAAAGCACGCGTTTATTTGAATTTTACCGAAGAGCAAAACTACGATTGCATCAAAAAATAAAGGCGCAATGCAAAATAATGGTATTGCCAAAATTCAGCCCCAAGATATTGCAATCTGTGAGAAATTAGGAAAATCTTAATGTTTTCTCATGAAATAATAAGGATGTGCTGTGTCTAACTTTGATAATATAATAATATATACTCTTTGAAGGGAGAGTGACTTCATGTCTAATAAAATATTAGTAGTCGATGA
>JAFYWF010000037.1 GCA_017558145.1 Lachnospiraceae bacterium | reverse complement strand
GGCTGAGCTCCACCTACAGGCATGTTACCGATTGTCATTAACTGATATGTACCACCAACTACTAAACCTGTCTGAACATCGCCTAAAATAAGACCGATAACAGCACCAGTTACGATTGGCTGATACAGAGATTCTAATAAATCAAACTGGTCGATTGCTACGATAAATACGAAAACAAATACCAGAAGAATCTGAATTGCACTAAAACTCATGATTGTGAAATCTCCTTTCAAAGGTTGTTTTTTTATTTGAACAATTTTTCAATGTTCTCTGCGCCTTCAGATGGAACTCTTCTGATTTCAAGTTCAACACCTAAATCACGCAATTTTGCAAATGCAGCAACGTCAGCATCATCAACAGCTACAGAACCTGCAACCTGACGCTTTCCTTCTGCCATATGCATATTACCAATATTTACTTTTTTAATTGGTACTCCACCCTCTACAAGTCTGAGAACGTCCTGTGGATTTTCACATACGATGAAAATCAACTGTTTGTCAGAAGCTTTGTGAATTGTGGAAATTGTCTTTTCGATGGACCAGTAACGCATAGCTGCATAGCTAGGAGCTGCCATATCCATTAATCCCTGACGAAGAGTATTTGTAGATACTTCATCGTTAGCAACTAAGATAAGGTTAGCACCAATACTACCACACCACTGTGTAGCTACCTGACCATGAACAAGACGGTTGTCAATTCTTGTCAAAACAATATTAGGCATGTTTTTCACCCTCCTTGATTATGATTCTCCCTGAAATCCCATTCAGAGTGAGTTTATTATAATTCATTTTTGTAAATTTGTCATTAACTTTTTTAATAAGTGATTTATTAATTTTAGTTTTTTTTTATAAACATTTGTCAAAATGACTCAATTTACCAAACATTTTATAGATATTATTACCAATAAATGTTATAATTAAACATATTTTGGAGGTAACTATGCAATACAAGACATCAATGAGGGAATTTGAACCCTATGGTTCCGTTTACGAGGAATCTATACACAAAAAAATGCATAATATGATCAGCCGCGTCAACCGCCTTACCCCAGATAGAACCATTAACCAACTACTTCATTTTGATAGCGAAGTGTATTTGGAAATGAATGACGGAATGGCAGCCATTGTAATAGGATTTTCTCCCAACACTGATGATTTAAAAGTATTTTCCATTCATCGTAAGGTACGTTTAAATCCTGGTGTTTATTTTGCTATTGTTTCAATCAGCAGTGAATCCACCTGTAGACTCATTACATCTTCAGGTTTCAGTATGGAAACGATTGAACTGGATAGCCCCTATTATTTTAACCGTATTTTGCCGCACATCCAAATCCGAGAAATTTTTGGTTATTATTATAATGTAAGAAATGCCGGCTATAATTTTCAAGGTGAGAAACACGACTATTATGAGTTAACTTTTGTAGATCGTGGTACATTGGAAACCACCATCGAAAATAAACAATTTATCATTAACGAAAAGGAACTTATGATTTACGGTCCCGGCCAATTCCATACTCAGCATATTGCCGAGGGACAATCCTGTTCCTATGTTACTATTGTTTTTTCCATGGTAAATATTTCTCCTGATGCTCAGAATGCTGAAAATGCCCTTTTACTTAACAAAGTTTTCTCTTATGATAAAAAGATTTACACTTTGTTAAAGGATTTTGTACAGGAAAGTTCTATTCAAATTCCATATATCAACAGCCTTATGACCTGTTTGTTACAGGAAATTGTAATTCGATTACTTCGATCCGAATTTTTAGTTACTAAAGAAGAACGTCCTGTTTCTTTAACACGCCAACATTATCAGGACGAATTATTGGAACGTATATTGAATTATATTGAACAATCCATTTGCGAACCATTAACAATTGCAGAGATTTGTCAAAAATTTTCTATTTCCAGATCTTCTCTGCAACTATTGTTCAAAGAAAATTTAGATCAAACACCCAAAAAATATATTAGTGACCTGAAATTGGAAAAAAGCTGCCAATTAATTCGCGAACAAAAATATTCTATTAGCGAAATATCTCTTTTACTCGGCTTTAACTCCATACACTATTTTTCCAGAGCATTTGCCCACAAATATAATATGGCTCCCAGCGAATATTCCAAGCAAATGTTTAATCAAATTTGATTTACTAACAGCATAAATTATTTTCATGCTTACAACGAAAGGAATATAAAATATGAAAATTGGTGCTATCGGTACCAGCTTTATCATGGATACCATTTTAGAAAACATGACAATGACAGAAGGAATCAATTGCGAGGCTCTCTATTCCAGAACTTATGAAAAAGGAAAGATTTTAGCCGATAAATTCAACATCCCTAAAGTTTATACTTCATTAGATGATATGCTCTTCGATGAAAATTTAGACTGGATTTATGTCTGTTCTCCTAATTCTGTTCATTATGAACAGACAAAAAAAGCTCTGCTTGCCGGAAAGCATGTTCTTTGCGAAAAACCTTTTACTACAACCAGTGAAGAATTAAAAGAATTAATTAATATAGCCAAAGAAAAGCATTTATATCTGTTTGAGGCTATTTTACCAATGTTCCATCCCAATTATCAAAAAATCAAAGAGCATCTACCTTTCATCGGAAATTTAAAAATGGCCAGTGGTACTTTTTGTCAATATTCAAGCCGATACGACGCTCTTCTTGCAGGAGATGTTCCCAATGTATTTAATCCTAAATATTCCGGCGGATGTCTCATGGACTTAAACATGTACAACGTTTATTTCATGGTGGGCTTATTCGGAAAACCGGAATCTGTAGAATACCACGCTACTCTTTTTGAAAACGGTATTGATACCAATGGTATCTTATATATGAAATATCCAAACTTTATTTGTCAGTGCATGGGAGCCAAAGATGCTTTCTGTGAAAATGGAGTTCAGATTCTTGGCGATAAAGGTTACATCAAAGTAACCCCTAGTCCGAGTACCTGTCAAAGTGTAACTATCGTTCGCCGTAAAGAAGACGATATCCACTTTGAACTTCCGGAAAATCCATGGTCCTATGAAATGGTCGGACTGGTTGACATTGTTTCTAAAGGAGATTTCGATGAATGCTATCGAAGACTTGATGTAGCAATGGACGTTATTGAGGTGTTAGAAGAAGCTCGAAAAAGTGCTGGGCTTCCATTCTAACCTTCAAACCAGACAATTGTAAAAATAATGCAAAGAATTAATAAAGCTGTAGTATATAATATGCTACGGCTTTTTTATATTTGCAACTTGTACGCCTTTGTGAGGCAGTGTTTGTGAGGAGCGTACAAAACTGTTTACAGTTTTTTGTACGCTAATCGCAAACAATGCAACTCGCAAGAGCGAACAAGGTAAATATAAAAAGCCGTAGCACCCACAAGCACTACAGCCTTTCACTCTTCTTATTTTACAATTGTCTGAATTGCAAATCTGTCAATTTTCATGATTGCCCCTTTTGCAATTTCAACATTTACTGTTTCTTCTTCAATACCCACCACGCGACCATAAATACCGCCTGCGAACATTACCTGACTTCCAATCGCAAGTCCTTCGTATAGATTCTTCATATTTTCACGACGTCTTTTCATGTTAGTTGCAGAAATCACTGACATTAAAATACCAAAAACGCCCATGATAACAACGATTGTCAGACATGTCCAAAGAATTACTTCCCAATTCATTCTTAGATACCATCTTCATCAGCTTCGTCTTCGTGTTTAACTAACTCAAAACGAACGATGTAATCTTTTCCTGTTGGGATTAATGTTTCTGCTAATTCTAATGGATCATCATAAGCTGCCATCATAGATGCACCTTCAATAATCATTGGAAGATTTGTACCTGCAAGAACTTCGATTCTCTGATCCGGACGTTCTGCCATACACATAGAAGCATTATTGAATGGTGAACCACCTGCTAAGTCAGATAATACTAAAATACCATCACAATCTTTTAAGCTGTCCATTGCAGCATGAAGATTTGCTTTTAAAGTATCTGTAGAATGATCTGCTTCAAAGTCAACTAATGCAACATTTTCTGTGATACCTGTAATTAACTGTAAACTAGAACCAAGACCTGTCGCAAAATGACCATGTCCTGTAATTAAAATACCTACCATTGGTGTAGTCCTCCTTATATTTACTCAGAGAGATTGCATTTTAGCAATCTCTCCTTACAATCCTGTAATTATATTCTATTTTCCTTATTTTAAAACGTAAGGATATAATGTTACACCTTTAACAACACGGTTAACTTCACCTGTTGGACATGGATTGTCTGGTGTAATATCAAGAGATAAAGATTTTAATGCAGCAAGTGTCTGTGCAAATGCAATGTATTCAAATCCAAGGAATACATTTTCTGTTGCTTTACCACAATCCATTACTAACTGGTAATCAACTAATTCATCTAAACCTTCACATGGAGTGTTCATGATAACTGCAATCTTGTTACCTTTTCTCTGTGGTCCCATTTCTTTGATTAAGTCAACTTCATACTGTCTCTTGTATGCGTCATCACTTAAGTAAACAACTGTTAATGTTGTATCATCAATGATGGATTTTGGACCATGACGGAATCCTAATGGTGAATCATACATTGTAGCAACCTGTCCAGCTGTTAATTCTAACATTTTTAATGCAGATTCCTGAG
>JAFYWF010000036.1 GCA_017558145.1 Lachnospiraceae bacterium | reverse complement strand
TGATTTAGATAAAATAATGCGAGAAAAGAATATTCCACTTTTCGGTCTTGAATCCCAGGATCCAATTAAAGACTTTGATTTTCTTGGAATTACGATTCAGTACGAAATGTGTTATACCAATATTTTACAGGTGTTAGATTTGGCGCAGATTCCACTCAGAACCAAGGATAGAACATGGGAACACCCTATTGTTATAGGTGGTGGTCCTTGCGTTTATAATCCAGAACCAATTGCGGATTTCTTTGATATTTTCTACATTGGTGAAGGAGAAACACGTTATCGTGAATTGTTGGATTTATATAAAGAATGTAAGAAAAATGGTACAAGCAGAGAAGAATTTTTAAGAAAAGCAGCATGTATTCCAGGCATGTATGTACCAAGTCTTTATACAGTTGCTTATAAAGAAGATGGAACTATTGCTTCTTTTGAACCTGTATATGAAGAATTGCCAAGAACCATTCATAAAGAAATGGTAATGGATGTTACCGATGCTTACTATCCTATGAAGCCTGTAGTACCATATATTAAAGTAACACAGGATAGAGTTGTTCTTGAAATTCAAAGAGGATGTATTCGTGGATGTCGTTTCTGTCAGGCGGGTCAGCTTTATAGACCTGTTCGTGAAAGAGATGTTGAAGTGCTCAAGAAATATGCAGTAGAAATGTTAAAAAATACAGGTCATGAAGAAATTTCCTTAAGTTCCTTAAGTTCCAGTGATTATTCGCAGCTTGAAGAATTGGTGAATTTCCTGATTGATGAATGTAAAACAAGTGCTACTAATATTTCCTTGCCATCCTTAAGAATTGATTCCTTCTCTTTGGATGTTATGAGTAAAGTACAGGATGTTAGAAAGAGTTCTCTTACTTTTGCTCCGGAAGCAGGTAGTCAGAGACTTCGCAATGTTATTAATAAAGGATTGACTGAAGAAGTCATCATTCAAGGAAGTACCTTAGCTTTTAAAGGTGGTTGGAGTAGAGTAAAATTATACTTTATGTTAGGTCTTCCAACAGAAACAGAAGAAGATATTCGTGGCATTGCAGAACTTAGTAATAAGATTGCATCTACTTACTATGAAGTGGTTCCGAAAGAAGAAAGAAAAGGAGCTCCAGTACAGATTGTAGCAAGTACTTCGTTCTTTATTCCAAAACCATTTACACCATTCCAGTGGGCTAGAATGAATACAAAAGAAGAATTTATCGAAAAAGCCTATATTACAAAACGTGCGGTTATGGATCAGTTGAATCAAAAACGTATCAAATATAACTGGCACGAAGCAGATGTTAGTGTTATTGAAGGTGTATTGGCTAGAGGTGATAGAAAATTAGCGGATTGCATAGAAATGATTTATAAAAAAGGTTGTATCTTTGATTCTTGGACAGAATATTTTAAAAATGACATTTGGTTAGAGTCTATGGCAGAATGCGGTTTGGATCCTGCTTTCTATACAACTAGAGAACGTGAATTAGATGAAATTTTCCCATGGGATTTCTTGGATTGTGGTGTTACAAAGGAATTCTTGCTTCGTGAATGGAACAAAGCTATGAAGGAAGAAGTATCTTTAAATTGTGCTGCCCAGTGTCAAGGATGTGGAGCGGCTAAATACGGTGTTGGTATTTGTACGATAGACAGAAGTACAAAATGTGATGTTTCAGCAACTGATACAGAGACAAACGCTGTAGAAATTAATCTTGGGGAAGGAGGTAACTAGAATGCGTGTTAGAATTAAATTCAGCAAACATGGAGTGGTGAAATTTATCGGTCATTTAGATGTTATGAGATATTTTCAAAAAGCCATTCGTCGTGCAGGCATTGATGTTACTTATACTACCGGCTTTAGTCCACATCAGGTTATGAGTTTTGCGGCTCCATTAGGAGTTGGCCATTATAGTAATGGGGAATATCTTGATATTGAAGTAAATTCTCATAATGGTCGTCAGGATATGATTGACAGATTAAATGGTGCTATGGTTCCTGGTATGGTAATTAAAAATATTGTTGCTTTGGGTGATAATGCAGGGAATGCCATGGCAAGTGTAGCCGCTGCAGGATATACTTTGGAATGGAAAGATGGTTATGAAATTCCAACTAACTTAGAAGAATTGGTAAAACGTTTTTATAATCAGGATTCTATTATGGTAACCAAGCAGACTAAGAAAAGCACTTTGGAATTGGATTTAAAACCAGGAATTTATGATTTGAAAGGTACTTCTAACTCTATTTATATGCTTGTAGATGCAAGTAGTAGTGGGAATATCAAGCCTACTTTATTGTTAGAAGCATTATATTCATTTGTGGGTAAAGAGTTCGATTCAATGGCGATTCAGATTACCAGGGAAGAAACTTATGCGGATATAGGAGAAAATGGAAAAAGAGATTTCGTTCCATTGGATGCTGTAGGAGAAGATTTTTAATGAGTTCAGCTTTATTAATTATAGAAAGAAATGAACAAATTTTGTCTTTGTTATATCAGGAGAATCGACTGATACAGGTTAAGGTACATGAAAAAAGGGAAGATAATTTATCTTCCCTTCCTTTGAATGCAATATATATTGGAAAAGTAAAAAATGTAGTGCCAAGTATTGATGCAGCTTTTGTTGAAGTTTGTAATGGTCAGATGGGATTTTTGCCAATGAAATATGCTAAGAATCCTATTATTGTGAATCGTAAGTATGATGGCAGAATTGTAGCTGGAGATGAAATTCTTGTTCAGATAGAAAAAGAAGGTATTAAAACAAAAGATCCTGGTCTTACATGTAATTTATCCTTTGCTGGAAAATATTGTGTGTTGACTACTGGAAAACATAATATTGGCTATAGTTCAAAATTGCATCCTCGTATAAAAGATATGGTAAAGAAAAAGTTTGAGGAATGGAATTTAGAAAATACATTGCATGATGAAAATGTTGGCATTGTGGTTAGAACCAATGTTAGTAGCTTGATGGATGAGGTGAATTTTACTGAAAATGAAGCTGGTGTAGATAATAATGGAAATTTTGAAGATGCATTTAAGAGTGAGTTAGATACTCTTTTTGTGCAAAAAAGAAAGGTTTTGGATTCGGTTTCCTATAGAACCTGTTTTAGTTGTCTATACCAACCTATAGAAGGTTATTTGCTAGATATTCGAGATACTTATGAAGATGCGTTTGATAAAATAGTTACTAATAATTCTTCAATGTATCATAAAATACGTGAAGAGTTTCCGTATATGGATAATGTGGAATTATATGAGGATTCTCGCATTTCTTTGGAGAAACTATATAGTGTGGATACCAGACTAAAAGAAGCTTTAGATGAACGTGTTTGGTTAAAGAGTGGAGCTTATCTTATCATTCAGCAAACAGAGGCTTTAACTGTTATTGATGTTAATAGTGGCAAAATTCAAAAGAAAAATCCTAAAGATGATATTTATTTTGAAATTAACAAGGAAGCTGCAAGAGAGATTGCGATCCAATTGCAGTTAAGAAATTTGTCGGGAATTATTATTATTGATTTTATTAGTCATAATACAAAAGAACAAGATAATGAATTATTGTCATATTTGAATGGATTAGTAAAGAAAGACTCTGTTAAGACCAATGTAATTGATATGACTTCATTGGGTCTTGTTGAGGTAACCAGAAAAAAAATTCACAAGTCATTGAAGGAACAATTAAAATATTTGTAAATTTTTGTTTTGAAAGATTATTTGAAATAGAAAGTCGTAAACGTAAATATGGAATTATTAAATTTAGAAAAAGTACATGATGGCAAATATCTAAAAAATTATGAGCTTACCTACCTGAATAAAGAAGGAAAAGAAAAGAAATATGAAATGGTGAGCCGTAAAGAAATTACATCCAAGGAGCAATTAGGTGCCAGACCAAGTGGTGTTTCTATAGTGGCTTTTCAGGATGATAAAATTATGCTTTTGAAAGAATTTCGTATGAGTATTAATAAAAGCATTTATAATTTATGCGCAGGTATGTTGGAAAAAGGAGAAACCTTAGAACAATGTATTGAACGTGAATTGTATGAGGAGACTGGACTTAAGATTAAAAAGGTAATTAAGATATTACCACCTTCATTTGCTGCTGTAGGCTTTTCGGATACTACAACATATTTTGCTTTTGTAGAAACGGAAGGAGAAATAGAAGATAATACTTCAGCAAATGAAAAAATTATTCCATGTTTTTTTACTAAAGAAGAAGTAACACAACTTTTAGAAACAGAAGAATTTAGTTCTCGTTCACAAATGGCAGCCTATTATTTCTCCTTAGGTTTAAGACCATAAAAAATGTTGAAAAAACATTGCAAAATCAAGAAAAAACTTCGAAAAACTTGTTGACAAACCAAGAAGATGAGGTTATTATATATGAGTATGCCGCATAGCGAGGTAATAAGAGGAAAACAAAGGGTTTCACACCATAGCTAGCGAGTAAACAAACATAAATTAAAGTTTGTAAGTAGGAGGTGCCTTATGTACGCAATTATTGCAACAGGTGGAAAACAGTACAAAGTTTCTGAAGGTGATGTAATCAGAGTAGAAAAACTCGATGTTGAAGCTGGAAACACAGTAACTTTTGACCAGGTAATCGCAGTAAGTGATAACGGACTTAAAGTTGGTGAAGCAGTAGCTAACGCAACAGTTTCTGGTACAGTTATGGATCAGGGAAGAGCTCGTAAAGTTATCGTTTACAAATATAAAAGAAAAACAGGTTACCATAAGAAAAATGGTCATAGACAAGCATACACTCAGGTTAAAATCGAAAAGATTAATGCTTAATAGGTTACAATATGACTCATGTTTCA
>JAFYWF010000035.1 GCA_017558145.1 Lachnospiraceae bacterium | reverse complement strand
TTTGTGGGAAATAATTATTATTTGATAATTAAATACTTAACACCATATCCTACTTGAATACTACCTGTCTTTCAGGGCTAACGCCCTTACAGACATTCTTTAATAAACTGAATAGTGTTAGTCTATCAGGACAGCATAATTTCTGTTAATAGATATAGGAGAGGGAAGTATGATGGGTGAAAGATAGGGGGTAAAGGAGATATGCTACCCTTATCGGTGAGGGAAGAATGGTCTTACAGGGCTACGCCCTTACAGACATTCTTTTTCTCTTACCTACTGCTACCCCCCTCTATATAACAAGAAGTGGTTTTATGAATAATAATTATTATTTGTAAATCAATGCTTTATCTCATATCCTACTTATATACCACCATATTCTCCGCCCCATAAATACTGTATATAATAAAACAATAGAAAAATGGATAAAATAGTAAAGAACGATAGTTTGTGCTATCAAATTTTGTTTAACAAACCACTCCTAAAAGAAAGAGGAAAATACATTTATGGCTTTAGAATTAAGTATAATGAATTAAAGCATAAACCTATTTCAGAGAAACAACTTATGAAATATATAGTAGAAGCGATATTCGGTAAGTGTCTTTTTAGGATGATACACGATGGCTACTTTGAAGGAGAGAATGATAAAATCTGGATAGACAAAGATGGTAACGAGTATAACGGATATGGCGTGCAAACAAGGCAATACTCTTACGACGCTACTATGGAATATATGCTTAATTACAGATGTGATTTGATTTATGCCCCTTGCGAGAGCGAGAATGACGAACACTACTGGATTACTGATCCCGACGAATATTTTAATGAAAAAGCAAAATTCGATTCGGACGACCATAAGTTAGGCAAAAACCAATGGATGGAGAACTACTTACGAATAAAGTCACGCAGAGAGGTGCTATCAATGGTTACTCCTAATAGAAGCGAAAATCTCGACTACGACATACAGGAGTTAATAAAGGAAGAGTGGGCTGATGTTAAAATTGGATGTCGTAATTTTTTTAGAGAAGAGGGGTATAGCGTAGATGATGAGGGGCATTCGGATGAATTACCTTTCTAAACAATTGATAATCATAATATTATATTTACTGTTCAAAAAATGAGACTTTTTGAAGTGCAGGAGGCTGTCGAAACGGACAGCCTCCTTTTTTGGGCTGGAAAGACAAGAAAACGGAAAGAGAGAAGAGAAATGCACGATATATACACTGTCTGCGACAGAGTATATATAGGGTTTGTCAAGAGTTTTGGTGATTTTTCTATTCTTTTTTAGAGTTATTTAACATTTGAGTGTAATGGCTGTCTTGTCTTGCTTTTCTAATCCTTTTAAGAGAATTAATTTAAAACTTAAGTTATTGGACCATAATGTTTTATGGAAATAATTATTTACCTTTGTATTAAGAAAAATGTTTCATAACCTAACTAACAAAACAATGGATAAAACTCTCATATCTGGTAAAGACCTTTTGTTCGCATACTGTGTCACCGACGGAATGTTGGATGATATGTGTGAAGAACAGCGAACATCAATAATCCTTGCTCTCACTGAAGCCAAGAAGAAGATACTGAAAGATTCTCACTCCACCGAGAGCGACCGAAAAATAACTAAAAAAGTATCAAAATAATGAAGATGGTCAAAATAAAGGAAAAGTATCAAAATAATCTTATGTGGGGATAATTTGAAACTTGCTATACGATAAGACACAGAATGTAAAATAACTTAAAAGATTAAAATGATAAAAATGGAAGATAAAACCAAAGTTGTCCTTTACGCCAGAGTAAGCACATCTGCACAGGACTACACACGCCAAATAACAGAGTTAAGAAAATACGCCAAGAAGCAGAACTACGAAATCGTGAAGGAGTTCAGCGAGAAGATTTCAGGCGGCAAAAAGATAGCGGAGAGAGCAGCGATTAAAGAACTGCTGGATTTCGTGAAGGACAACAAGGTGGAGAAAGTATTGGTATATGAATGTAGCCGCCTTTCACGCCGCCAACTTGATTTCTTATCTATTATAGAGCAACTGACAGAAGTGGGGGTAAGCCTGTATATTTTGCAGAACGGACTTGAAACACTTCTCCCTGACGGCAAACCCAACCCGATAGCGAATCTTTGCTTTGGAATAATCGCCGAGTTTAATAACCTCGAAAAAAATTTGATCAGGGCGAGAATGTCCAGCGGCTATGAACATCATCGAGCGTCTGGCGGTCGCGTAGGTCGTAAGGAGGGATATAGAAAAAGCGATGATGAATTTAAGACACAATATGACCGTGAAATTTCTTTGCTATCAAAAGGCAACACGTTGAAAGATGTTAGAGCAATCACGGGCACATCAATCAACACATTAAGAAAACTAAAAGAGAACTATTGCCTAATATGATAAACATACGACGCATCCGATGGCTGTATGACAACTTTGGGTTGGCGAGTGCTATCAAGTCTGCTGCTTATGACCTCATTGCACTTCTGGCGTATATGGGGTATTGTCTGACCTTACCTTTTCAATTCTTGTGGATACTATATAGAGGGCGGAAAGATAAGTTGTAGAGAAAGAATAATTTCAAATTTGACCACTTTCATAATGAGGGTGGTCTTTTCTTACCTATATATATAAAGGATTTAAGGGAAATTGGATAAAAATGTCTAAATTGTGCTGACTGCGTAAGGTAAAATCAGAAATATTAGTAATTTTGAGGGCACAAACATCAGTCCTTATGAGATACACCTACCAATTTACACAAGTGAGCCGTTATGAAAACGGTAATTTGGTTCCCGTAACAGAGAAACCACACAAGTTCATATTTACATTTGGCAATACGATTGACAAAATTTTAGGTAATAATAAGACTGTGCTCTTTACGAAGGATATGTGGAAAGAATCTCCTGCTAATAACAAGGAGTTATTGCATACAGTATGTTTTGCAACGCCATCGCTGAAAGGATTTTGTCGCCCTCTTGTAATGACTAAAAACGCAGATAAGAGAGAAGGCGAGTATGAATACAATGAGGTGTGTGAGCCTATTGATATCAAAACAGACCAGTATCTTTCGAATGATATAAAGGAACTGACAGAGATATTTGTGGAAGGAATAAGGGCTATCAATGAGCCTACGAAGGACGCTCCTTGGGATAAACTCAAAGAAGCCAATGTTAAGTATCTGATGTTCTATATTAGATCCGAGGTCTATAAGCAATTGCTGCAAGATAGGGACAATATAGGTAAGGAAAGGGCTGAAAAGTTTCTGAAAAATGCATTACTAACATTCTTCTCTTTAATACCAGACACTCTGATTGATAAGTTTGATGAAGGATTGAAGGCTCACGATAAGATAAGAGCACAATTGGAAGGAATTCCCCAAAATAATGATGGCAAAATCAATGCAATCTTGAAGTCACAAGGCTACTTTAAGAGGATTGAGGACTTTAATCACTTTATCATTCTCTACAAATACATACTAGATGTTAAGAACTTTTTCAACCATTTTGTATGGGTAATGTTCCGTTCAAAAATTGGTATGTCCTCGCTCAAAAAAGTGAAGAGGCAATTGAGCGCTATATTCGAGTTTATGGTTACGGTTCAGAATGACTGCGCTCCTTTGGAGGATAAGGATATCATTAAAAAGATTAGTTCCAGAATACAAACGAAATATCGTAAAAATGTAGAAGATTTCCTTAACAAAATCTATTATGAGTATGAAGTGCAGAAATTGAATATGCAAGAGCAAGCATTTGTATGTTATAAGTTTCAGGAGGAATGCCATTGGAAATACCTCAATAGCAGATACAGATATGATGACGCAATTGAAGAAAAAGACAAATACAAACCGATTCATCAATTGGAATTCCGAGATTTATGTTTGCGATATTGGGGAATAAATGAGCCCAACTCATATAAACCAAACAAGTATGAGAAATTTAAGAAGGAGCAGAAGAAGAAGTATGAGGAGATGTTTTGCAAAGATGACAATAAAAGAGAGTTATGGAAATCAATGAAAAGACAACCCCTAGGCTAATATTCCCCAAATAATCTCACAATTATTCCCCTGCATATTCCCCTTTTCGACATTTGTATCGCTATATATTAAACAGTTAGAAAATATTTTATACCCTGTGCAAACAACAGTAGCACAGGGTTTTTTATGCCCATACCTTTGCACTGACAAGTTAAGGGAAAGAAAAACTTGACAGCAAAGCAAAGTATTAAACACATTAAAACTATTTGATGATGAGAAGACACTATGACAGAATTTCAGTTGTCAGATATTTGGACAAACTGATTAAAATCGAGAATTGTATTTTCTTGAACAGCAATCTTGAGATTTGTAGGAACTATATGGACGAAGATTTCAACGGAGATGTTCTGGTCTGCTTTAGGGACTATACCAGACACTTTTGGTTCAAGTATTCTTTTGACGGCAATAATTGCACAGAAGTGAAATACGACCTCTCTGACAGAATTACTAAACTGCAAGAAGAGATACTACACAACTGGGATGAGATTGTGGCAGGAACTTATGTGAGTAGCAAGAAATAAAGCGTAAAAGAACTACACTTTTTTTTGCGAAAATACGCCTTTTTTCGTGATTTTCTGCAAAAGTTTGTTATTTTTATTATGAAGGGTTAAGGGATTGAAAGATAGAAAGATAAACCCTATTTCAAGCCTTTTTTTTTAGAGAATTTAATAAAAATATCAAACATATAAATGAAAAGAAAATTAAACAAAATGGTATGTGACGAAGCATCAGTAATCACTACCGCAGAACCTGAAATTTATGGTTTTGATGCTTATATGAAGAAACTCATTGAGGAAACTGTAAAAAAGGAGGTTGATAACAGGCTATACAATATAATGTGCAAAATAGCCGAAGAGAAATCCGTTGAGAATAAGACATTAACTGCGAAGGAATTGTGTAGAAGGTGGAATATCTCGGATAACACTCTTCGTAGCAGAGAGAACGAAGGCGTTATCCACCCCTTGGAAACTGGTGGTAAGAAAAAGATTTATTCTATGAAGGATATTATAAATGTAGAAACAAGCGGTGCTTATAAAATGGTTTGTTAATAGTAGATAATATGATAAGTTTAACGATTAGAAGCAAGCAGCACGAAGGTGATACAATGCTGCACACGAGAATTAAAATTGACGGAAAGGCTAAATGGATTAACCTACAACTTCCTGTGAATATCAAAAAATGGCAAGAGGTCAGCACTTCTCTGCAAAAACAGACTAACTATCTGTATAAATTGGGATATAGTCAGAAGATTGCTGATATAGAGTTTGCAATAAAGGATTTGAGGCAACGGAACTGTTTGACTGAAGAAGCAATAAACGAGGCTATCCAAAACACTGTCTTGGTCGAAAAAAGAGAAAGAATCAAGAAACAAGACGACCTCAAACGATATATATCAGACAAACAAAACAAAAGCGTTAAGACTTGGATAAAGGATTATATAGCAAAAATTGAATCTGGGGAAGCACGCACATATGACGGAAAAAGATATGCTGCTAATACCATAAGAATTTGGAAGCAGTTTTTGAGAATATTCCTTAATTTTTGCAAAACGACTAATGACTTCTGCTGGGAGCAGATTAACCAAAGTCTTGCAAATAAGTATATGTCATATTTGGAGGAGGAAGGATTCGCAAAGAGTGTTGCTGACAGATACATAAATTGCTTCAAAACGCTAATTATTATAGCGGAACGAGAGGACATTCACGACAACTACAAAGCCAAAGGTATGTTCAGGCACGCATCAGTCAAAGAACACGAGATGACAACTGCTATATACTTGACAAAGGATGAGTTGGAAGGTCTATACAATATGGAACTTGACGGATTGGATGAAGAGGTTAGAGATGCCTTTCTTGTTGCCTGCTATACAGGACAGAGACATAGCGATTTTAGTCAATTAAAGACTTCCTGCTTTGATACAATCTTTGATGGTCGTGTGGTAATAAAGAAAGTTCAAACCAAGACTACAACTCAAGTTGTGATACCCATCTTGGATAATAAACTCAAAAATATATTAGAGAAGTATAATTACAAGGTGCCAGAGATTACTGACCAAGTTATGAATAGGCATTTAAAGAGTATTGGAAAGAAATTATCGCATACTGTAAAGAGTTTAGGTAAAGATGTTCAAACCATATTAACTAAAGATGAGAGAGAAGCAGAAGCAAAGAAGAAGAAGATCTTTAGATATGACGAGGATGGGAATGTTATCAAATATAAATGGGAGTTAATAGTAACCCATACGGGAAGAAGAACCTGTGCAACTAATATGTATTTGTCAAAAAAATATACCACACGAGAGATGATGCTCGTAACGGGACATAAAAAAGAGGAGAACTTTATGAAATACATTAAACTCGGTCTTGACGAGGAGGCACATAAACTTGCAATGTTAAGTGATGGTGAAATGTTTTAAGAGGCATAGCCCAATTTGGGCTATGCCTTTTTCTTTGTATCTCCTACAGATGAATATCACGCAGTATTCATCAGTTTCACGCAAAGATTTAGCGTTGGTCACTTTTGGTCACCTTTTCACGCTACAATTGAGGGTGTTTTTTGCAAATTGTTCATAAATGCCGAAGACTCAACTAGTTACAAGTATTCAGTGTCAATCTGTTGCAAAACCCCTCATTTTCACGCAATTAGGTGAATTTTGACCTCAATATACAACAATACAACAATCACGGGTCTGGGTACAACGGAGAAAGTTGAAAGACTTTCTCCGTTTCCTTTTTATATACACACGACCCCAATAGGGGCCACCTGGGCTCAGTAGAAATTCTCAATCGTAAAACATTCTGATATAAAAAATGAGTCCGGCGCAATACCGAACTCATTTCCAATTAATAATCCGTCCAACTTTTTGGGGGTTAAATCAGCACACGGAACAGCAGCTACAATGCAAAACAGCTGATGACAGAAGTTCCCACCACTCCTGCATCGCCATTTTCAACCATGGAGATTGCCGTCATTTCAGCTTCCCCTGCTGAAGACGCACATACCTGCAACACCAACAACTCGCCGAGGTCTGTCGTAACTTGAACATCAAATAAATCCATGGAGCCTCTTTCTTACAATTTCCAAATCCTTTTCGCGATTACGTTTAAGGCGCTTTGTCGTTCCAAAATCAAAATAATTGAACACTACAAGAGATATATTATATAATGGTAAAGTCTTTTGTCTCAGTTCATCATATTTTTTCCTCTGCTCTCCTCTTGTAATTCCAGTCGCAGTGATTTTAGAATCAAAAAAAGGGGTCAAGACAGTATGTTGCGCCTCACAATACTCAATGACCAAACCTAGTTCCTTGTAATATGCATCAACTGGGAGAGGCCTGCCTGTATCACCCTTTAGAAAATCAAATTTATATTGCTGCAGAGCCTTTTGCCCTAGCACCTCGTTACAAAGGCCAATGACATAATACTCATCGGAGTTTTCTCTACTTCTCGAAGATACACCATGCTGCACCTCTGTACATACACGTTTAGTTGGCACATCACACTTTGGGGAATTATGCCTGACAAAAAACCAATTTGTATTAGCGACTTTTCTTTCAGCATATACAAATGGTATCAATCCCAATTTTCCACAACCATCAAGATCACGCAAAAGTTTCCTTATCGGCAACCCATTCTTATAATCTTTTTCAAAAATGCCATTCTTGATAAAAAGAGGCATCAAATCTTTCGCAGCAACAATTTCAGAATTTGCTCTATTAGCAAAATAATCCGCAAGCACTGCATTAACCTTATTAATCTTATCTATTCTATCCATACCGAAATGATTTACATCTAAAGCATCAATCAACAACCACGGTAACAATTGAACGCGCAGGGATTGTCAATGACTTCAGTTTGTGTTTGCCAATGTATTGCAAATCCTTGTCAATGGAAGTCGCGTAGAGTTTTCCTTTTCGGGCATTGTCACACTTCAAGGATATACATTTATCCGTGTCTGCATAGTTGACAATAACTGTCACAACCTGGGAGCCGTCGGTATAAGAGGAAAGCATGAGCGAAGTGGCAGCTTCAAGTGGTGTCACTTCCTTATCCACAGCACGCACATCAATTCTGCGCATGCCGGAGCGTACAAAGAAACTATAGTTGGCTGTAGCCCAGAACATCTTTGTAGTCACTACCCTGCCATCATATTTCACATCCTCGCCAGTCAAGCCTTCCAACGGCAACAGCTGCAAAGGAACATCCTCATTCAACGACACCGCAGTCCACCATTGCCATGCCGAGGCATTTGCAACAGCAAGGTTTGTATGGATTAGACGTGCCACATACAGGCCAAGGTTTATACTCTTCACGGGTGATGGCGGCATTGTTATCTCCTCATTCTTCTCCAGAATACAATATTCCGATGCCCAGAATTTGGTATTATGGCCATTCCCGGCAAGAGAATCCTTTACCTGTGTACGAATATCAACCAACAGGCTTGGAGGATAGGCTGTCCAATAGTCATGGGCTGCCACGCAATTATAGAGATTCTTGAATCCCATGACGCTATAAGTACCATCATCGTAGAACATTGAGCGGAGAATGTCATCGGGAATCCTTTCATTGGCATCCACCTCGAAGAGCATTTTCATCTCGCCCATTTCGGGTATGATTATTTTTGTATCGACACCGCTCTCCGATATTGCCTTGTCCAACTCTGCAACCACCTTATATATATCGGCCTTGGTGGCAAAAGTTCCCTCTTGCCAACTATTTGTATGCCACTCTACATTGGGTTCATTTAGCGGGCTTACATATTTTATATTATAGCCATTCTCTCTGAAGTGCTGCACACTGCGCACAAGGAAACGGGCAAAATCGTCGAACTTGTCATCCTGAAGGTTAATACATAGATTGTCGCCAGAGAGTGTAGAACCGGTTCGGGTCATAAAATATGGAGCTGAATTTGTAAAGAAGAGAAAATCATTCACTCCCCTTTCCCTTGCAGCATTCATGAACCACTGTTGCCCGGCCTGTTTTGTAAAGTCATAGGTTCCATTGGGAGAAAGGAAACACTCGGTCCTGTTCCAAGTGCTCGTAACCTCATTGTTTTCCCTGTTCTCATAACTACCGGCACCGATGTTCACTCGCCAGTTAGTCAATGCCATTCCAATAGGATTACCATCCTTGTCGAATTCGTGTTTGAATAGCAAATCGGCAATATGCTCCTTCTTCTCCAGAGGCCAATTCTTGCCTACAAAATCCATGCGCCAGGCATCGGATGCACTGAAATTATCAATCTCTTGATATTTGATATTCTTATCAATTACATAAGCAGTGGTTTCCTGAGCATTAAGGCTAGCAGCCATAGATAGACACAAAACCGACAACAAAAACAGACGATATGGCGTTTTCATAATAAAAAGTGATATGCTAATTTGAGAATACAAATATAAATAAAATCACCGATTTGCAAACCAATACAAAAAAGAGAGCATATCCATGTTTTGAGATCCCTCGTCGCTCCGCTCTGCCGGGATGACAAATTCCTTTTGGCCCTTAATGTCCTTGTCACCCTTTTGGGCCTTTATCCTTTAGTAAACTTTAATTACCTTTAGTCCCCTTAGCCCCCTTAATTACCCTTATAACAAAAAAAACGAGCCTTAGTGTTAACTAAAGCTCCTTTTCATAAAAGTGGCGATGCCAACGCGGGGGAGCGTTGGTTGCGACGCCAATGCGAAATTAGCATTGTTTGCGACGACGGGAGGTTTATCTCCCCCAAGGAGTGTGCTTCAGCACTGAGGTTTATCTCCCCAAAGGAGTGCCTTTAGGCCACTACTCTCCCACAAAGCTGCACGGAGGGCAGGTTCGTCGATGGCGACAGCAGTTAGTCACGCGTAGCATCGCTGAAAGTGATGCCGCGTGGGGTGCGACCCAGGCGCCATCGCCAGGAGAGGAGGGCAAACAAGGTTAAAGGTCAAAACGGAAAGCTACAGTAAACCTTTCACATTTCAGCTTTCACATTTCACCTATATATGCAAAAAAAGAGAGTCCCAATTTCTTGGAACTCTCTCGAAAAAAAGTGGCGATGACCTACTCTCCCACAAATCTTTGCAGTACCATCGGCGCTGTTGGGCTTAACTTCTCTGTTCGGGATGGGAAGAGGTGGATCCCCAACGCTATCAATCGCCTTAATAAGGGTTTGATACCTTGATATCGTACAATGTAAAAGTCTATCATTTACGTCTCCGTTATGGAAACTTTTTGTTTTCTCTGTCTTGTTTCTCAGATTGTTTGTTTGCTTGTAGCGCAAATACTGAAGGTATGGCCCAAAGCATTGACTCGCTGCACTCTCTTTTGAGTGCGGAGCTAAAAAAGCTCTCGGGCAATTAGTACTGCTCGACTGAACATGTTACCATGCTTGCATCTGCAGCCTATCAACGTCGTAGTCTACAACGACCCTCAAGGGAAATCTAATCTTGTGGTGGGCTTCGCACTTAGATGCTTTCAGCGCTTATCCCGTCCCGACGCAGATACCCGGCGGTGCTCCTGGCGGAACAACCGGTACACCGGAGGTCGGTCCATCACGGTCCTCTCGTACTAGTGACAGCTCCACGCAAATTTCCTACGCCCACGATAGATAGAGACCGAACTGTCTCACGACGTTC
>JAFYWF010000034.1 GCA_017558145.1 Lachnospiraceae bacterium | reverse complement strand
CAGACTGTTGGTTATCGTGATAGCAGAACAGATGGTATGGATGAAGAAGTTTATAAAATTATTTCTGAAGAAGATTTATATGCTAGAACTGGTATTCAGAAAGCTATGTACAACACAATTTACCAGTTAATGGCTTTAAAAACACAGAATCCTGAATATTTAGAAAAAGCAGATGCTATGCTTATGATTCCAGACTTCTTCCACTACAAGTTAAGTGGTAAAAAAGTACAGGAATACACAGAAGCTACAACAGCTCAGTTAGTAAATCCTGAAACAAAAGATTGGGATTATGAATTAATCGATATGTTAGGTTTCCCAAAAGGAATCTTCCAGAAAATCCTTATGCCCGGAACGCCAATCGGTAATTTAACACCAGAAGTACAGGAACTTGTTGGATATGACTGTCAGGTAGTATTACCACCAACACATGATACAGCAGCTGCTGTTATGGCTCTTCCAACAAATGCAGAAGATACATGTTACATCAGTTCTGGTACATGGTCCCTTATGGGGGTTGAAACATCCACACCTAACTGCTCTGAACAGAGTAGATTAGCTAACTTTACAAATGAAGGTGGATATGGCGGAAAAATTACATATCTTACAAACATTATGGGTCTTTGGATGATTAACTCTGTACGTAACAAACACGTTCCGGAAATGTCATATGGTGATCTTTGTGAACAGGCTTCTCATGAAACAATTGCTTCTTTAGTAGATTGTCAGGATGAATGCTTCATGGCTCCGGAAGATATGGCAGAAGCTGTAAAAGAATATTGTAGAGCACGTGGACAGGAAGTTCCGGAAACAATTCCTGCAGTAGCAAGTGTAATCTACAACTCTCTTGCAAAATGTTATGCAGAAAAATTAGAAGAAATCCAGAAAATCACAGGTGTTAAATATGAAAAATTAAACATCATCGGTGGCGGTTCTAATGCGAAATATTTAAATGAATTAACAGCAAAATATACAGGAATCCCTGTAGTAGCAGGCCCTGGTGAAGCAACAGCTATCGGTAACATTTTAGCTCAGATGATGGGCGAAGGTACATTTGCTAACTTGGCAGAAGCAAGAAACTGTGTAGCAGATTCCTTTGATGTTAAGATTTTTGAATAATCTGTAACTATTCAAATCCAAGCGAATTTATGAAAAAATGCCTCTGGATGCTTACATTAAAGAGTTATTTTTATAAATCCATTTGGTGAGAAGCTACAGCTCGGAAATCTGTAAGATTTTCGAGCTGTAGCTGAATAGTTACAATAATTTGCTTGAATGAATAGTATATAACAAAAGGTATGGTAAAAAAATGAGTAAGACCAAAACAATTTGTTTTACAAATAATAAAGGTGGTAGTGGAAAATCCACTGCTTGTGCAAATTTAGCTTTTGAATTAGCCCAGGCGGGGAAAAAAGTACTTTTGATTGATGGTGATATGCAGCTCAATCTTTCTCTTTCTTTCTTTGATGAAGAAAGGGTATTAGATATGGCAGAATGCGAAGATAATTTATATTATGCAATTCGCGGAAAAAAGGATTTGAAGAGTTATATCGTATCTACTCCATATGAAAATTTAGATTTAGTACCATCTTCTACTTTGATGAGTCAGATTGAATATGAGTTATTTACCATGATGCAAAGAGAGTATGTTTTGAAGAAATGTCTTAAAGGGGTGTATGAATCTGAAAGTTATGATTATGTTTTAATTGATGCACCACCTACCTTGGGAACATGGGTTATCAACATCCTTTGTACAGCAGATTATGTTATTGTGCCGGTAGAAGCATCACCATGGGGCTTGTTTGGTTTGGCAAATATGTTTGATTTTTTGACCGGAATGAACGAAATGACGGAAGCAAAAATCATGGGTGTCTTAATTACCAAAGTAGATGAGAGAAAGAACTACTACAAACAAACAAGAGAAATTCTTGGAAGTTATGATAACATCCATGTATTTGAAACTTTTATTCATGTAGATTCTTCCATTGAATGGGCCCAGGATGCATCAGTACCTGTGGCAGTTTACAAAAAAAGTACACGAAGTGCAAAAGAATTTGAAAGTTTGGCGAAGGAGGTTATAGAATATGGCAGTAGGTAAGGGTAGTATGGCTAGAGCGTCCAAAGCTGCAGCAAAGAAGACAGATATAACAGCGGCAGTGGTAGCAAATGTAGAAGAAAAAACAGTAGAAGCGGTGGTGGCGGAAGTGAAGCAAGAAACACCAAAGGCGAAAGCTTCTACAAAGAAAGCGACAGCTAAGAAGGAAACGGTAAAAAAAGAAACTGCTCCTAAGAAATCAACTTCGAAAAAAGTTGCTTCGAAAAAAGAGGAACCTGTGGCAGCCAGTACGGTGGTAGAAGCAACTTCAGAACAGGTTATGGCCAAAATCGTATACCAGAAGAGTGCACAGGTATTAGACAGAGAAGCAGAAGCAAATGAAACATTTGGAATTGGGGAAGCGATGCCAATCTATTTGTTCTAAGAAATGAATGATTGAAATAATAGCAAAAAAGCCATTTACTTAATAGTAAGTGGTTTTTTTATATAAAAAATGTAACACAATGTATATTGTGTTACATCCCTTACACTATATATATCGAACAAGTTGAAAAATACTTTATAGCCAATTTAAAATTTTTTATAAAGTGTAATATCTAGTATTTTCAAGTATTTTCATATTTTTGGAGTGAAAGGGAGGAAGTATATGAATACGGCACAACCAATTAGAAAACCGGAGGATTTAAGAAAAATTAAAAGCTATTATGAAGTAGTAAATCCTAATACCAGAAATCAATTGTTAATTATTATGGGATTAAATACAGCGCTAAGGATTTCGGATATTCTGTCCTTAAAATGGGATGATGTTTATGATTTTGATAAAGATAATTTTAAGACCCATATCATTTTGGTGGAACAAAAAACAGGGAAAATATCTACTATATATATAAATAACAATGTAATCATAGCATTGAAAAAATATCAGAAGGAATTAGAATATAAACAAAATGTAATAGAAAGAGAATGGTATTTGTTTCGACATAAAAATGAAAACATAGCAATTTCAAGAGTACAGGCCTTTCGAATTATAAAAAATGCAGCAGAATATAATCATAT
This sequence comes from Lachnospiraceae bacterium, assembly GCA_017558145.1. Classification (GTDB taxonomy): domain Bacteria; phylum Bacillota; class Clostridia; order Lachnospirales; family Lachnospiraceae; genus SFDP01. The sequence continues at coordinate 6,300 of JAFYWF010000034.1, read as the reverse complement.
TCAGGGAGTCATATGTTGTCATTCCCTTAGAAAGACTTTTGGTTACTATGCATGGAAACAAGGGGTATCGCCTGCGTTACTGATGAATATATATAATCATTCTTCTTTTCAAAATACAAAACGCTATTTAGGGATTGAACAGGATGATAGAGATAAGATATTTGAATTGATAAATTTGTAAAATATAAAGTTATATAGAGCCTCTGGATAAAGAAGTGAAAAGCTTTTTTATCCAGAGGTTTTTTGATTAGATATAGCCGAAATATGAAAATTTGCCTGTTGTAAGGGATGTAACACAATATACAAACTGTTACATTTTGGAAATTTATAAGGAAATAAGATTTTTCAAGGAGGAAACAGGATGCTTCGTATGTCGGTAAAAAATGAAGAATATATCATGATTGGTGATGATATTAAAATTATTTTTCTCGGTGGTGGCGGTGGACAAACAAGAATTATGATAGATGCCCCTAAAGAAGTAAATATTGTTAGAAGTAAAGCAATTGAAAAGCGAATTCAGGATCCGGAATTAATTGCAAAAATGCCTAAGTATTATGCAGAGCCGGAACACCCGGAAAAATATAAAAAGAAATCTAATGTTGTCATTGTGAAAAATGATGGACATAAACCAAAAAAGATTGAGAAATGAAATGGATAATATACCGGAAACCTAGGTCTGGTTATTATATAGCAATTTAAGAAAAATATAAGCGCGCAATTACATTTTCTTAAAAAGCAAAAAGCGAGTGTGTTTCAAGTACATACTTGCAAGGGTGCTTGAATAGCACACGCAAGAAAGCTGAAGTAAAAACAAATACAGAAGCACGGATGCGACTGTAACAACAAAAAAATGATTTTAAAACATGGAGGTAAAATTATGGTAGTACAACACAATTTACGAGCAATGAACTCTAACAGAATGTTAGGACTTACAACAAGTGCACAGGCAAAATCCACAGAAAAACTTTCTTCCGGTTATAAGATTAACCGTGCAGCAGATGATGCAGCCGGATTATCTATTTCTGAAAAAATGAGAAAACAGATTCGTGGTTTATCTCAGGCTTCTTTAAATGCACAGGATGGTATCTCTGCAGTGCAGACAGCTGAAGGTGCATTAAATGAAGTACAAGATATGCTTCAGAGAATGAACGAATTAGCAGTAAAAGCAGCTAACGGAACAATGTCTGAAGATGACAGAAGCTACATCCAAAACGAAATCGATCAGTTAGTAACTGAAATTGATCGTGTTTCTGAAACAACAAAATTCAATGAAACATATTTACTTAAAGGTGATGGCGAAGATGTTGTCACGAAAGAAGTTACTTATGCTGATTTAGGCGGTGAAAAAGCGATAGAATGTTCAATTACTACTGATAAAGTAGCGAGTCCACCTAAAACTGAAAAATTTACAGCATCTACAGATACAACAACAGGTTTAACAACTATAAATTTAGGTAAGTTGGATAGTATTCAGGCTGGTGATACTCTCACTATTGGTGGAAGAACATATACAATTGCAGATAGTGATCAAGCAAGTAATGCTGCAAATGATACTATCAATGTTGACCTAAATAATGGTGATGCAGGACAAGCTGTAGCAGATAAAATTGCGGCAGCTATCCAGGCAAGAAATACAACTTTAGCAGGAGCAGCAGCAACAGTTAATGATGCAGATATAGCTTCTGCAACAGCATTGGCAAATCCAGATGGAACATTTAGCTTAGTGCTACAGTCTAGAACTGATGATAACAGAGCATTAACAACAGCTAATAAAAACTACAAAACAGATGCTGGTTTGGAATTAAATGGGGCAGCGGCAGCTAAATTAGTTTCTGATGGTCAGGAAGTAGTTGTAGGTAAGGTAGAGTATGCAGGATTAAAAACAGATGCTGCTGGTACAACAGCAGCCGTTACAATTGACCAAGATAAGTATACTTATGGTGAAATGAGTTTTGTATGTGATGGAACAACTTGGAGTTCAACAGACGGAAGCTTCTCTGGATTAACAGATACAGATATGGCTGCTTTAGGCTTAACAACAACAGCTGCTAAAGGTGATGTAATTAACATTACTAAATCTCTTGCAGCAGATACAACTGGTCAGCTTATTTTTGCCAACGTTAACGGTGCTGCTATGGATTTATCAGATTATGAAGTTGGAGATGAAGTTAAAGTTAAATTATCTGTAAACGAAAACGGTATCATTTCAGTTAGTGATGTTCCTAGAGATACAGGTGTGAAAGCGCTTAATTTCTCCCTTCAGGTTGGAGCAGATACCACAGCTGAAAACAAAATTTCTGTTGATATTGAAGCTATGAGTGCTAAGAATTTAGGTGTTGATGGATTAAAAGTTGATGGAAAAGACAGCACAAATGCAGATAAAGCAGTAGATGTAATTGCAGCAGCTATCCAGAAAGTATCTACACAGCGTTCCGCACTTGGTGCTGTTCAGAACAGATTAGAGCATACCATTGCTAACTTAGACAACGTTGTAGAAAATACAACAGCGGCTGAAAGCCAGATTCGAGATACAGATATGGCTACAGAAATGGTTAAATACTCTAACAACAACATCCTTGCTCAAGCAGGTCAATCAATGCTTGCACAGTCTAACCAGGCAAATCAGGGTGTATTAGCATTACTTGGCTAAAAGGTAAAGATTAACTGTAGATAAACGAATTTAAAAAGTCGTAATAAAGTTACTATCATGAAGAGGGTTCCGTTTGGGACTCTCTTTTTAAATGGTGTGCCCCGCGTAATTGGTGCATGGGAAATCTCAAAATAATGGAGTGTATACGGAATATATTGTTTTTATTTTCGTTACCAATAGTGGCGGATTTATATTAGTCGATTACTCTTATTAATTTGTGAATATTATCTAAAAGATAAGTCAAGAAATGTAGCAGGATGCCTATAGCCGAGTTTGTTTTAGCGTGAAAAAAAGTTGTTTATATTGCACATATGCAGTTTTATGAAAGCATGATACCATGAAGATATGAATTCCTCTGTTATGGAGGTGTTTAAATGAGCAATAGAGATTTTCAACAACTTAATTTAAGTGATAATTTTTTGTTTCCAGCAGCGTTAGAAGATCCGGTCATTTGTAAATTGGTATTGGAGTGTATTATTGAAGAAAAGGTGGAAGAACTTGAAATTAGGGTAGAATACACAAAGCCATATAATTCAGAGTTCAAATGTATTCGTTTGGATGTTTATGCAAAAGACACTGTAACCAAGCTTTCTTATAACCTTGAAATGCAGAATAAAGATGAACATAATCTGCCGCTCAGAAGTAGGTACTATCAAGCACAAATAGACGTAGGCAACTTGGAACCGGGGATGGATTATAAAAAATTAAAGCCTGTGTATGTTATCTTCATTTGTAATTTTGACCCTTTTGATAAAAAATTATATCGTTATACTTTTGCGATGCAATGTGAAGAAAGAAAAATGATGTTGAACGATGGTGCGAAACGAATTTTTCTGAATACAAAAGGAAAGAATCATAGTGAAGTACCGCAGATTTTACTTGATTTTTTAGGATATTTAAATGATTCAACAGATGAATATGTACAAGATAAATCTAATGAAAAAATAAGGAAATTCATGGACGAATTAAGGAATTGAAGCGTAGTCGAGATGTGGAGGCGAGGTATATGCATTATCTGTATGTCGATAATATGATAAAAGGAAAAGAAGAAGAGTTACGGCGTAAGGATGCAGAACTGCAAGAGAAGGATGCAGAACTACAAGAGAAGGATGCAGAACTACAAGAGAAGGATGCAGAACTGCAAGAGAAGGACGCAGAATTACAGGAGACTGTAAGAAATATGGTTTTTGAAGCCATCCAAGAGAAGGGGGAACTTTCAGGAGTTTTGTGTGAACAAATTGGTTCCGAAAAAAATATTTGTATCTTGAAAGAAATGCATGCAGTAGCAATAAAATCGAAATCTGTGCGTGAATTTGAAGAAAAAATAAAAAGTCTTTAACCTAAAAAAACAAATCAAAGTCATAAGGAGATGGGGATATGTCCCCATCTCTGAAAAGCATATCTAATTAATTCAATGAAAAACAGAGGGATTCAGCTCATTTAGATAATAACAATTATATTTAAAATATACTCAAATAAAATATGGCAGTACCCGGCATACCATTTATATGGGTTCTTACCATGTTATATGGTTACATATCTAAAATCTTCCAAAGAAAATCAGGTCGATGATTTATAATCAACTCTTCCGGGAAATTGTATTCGTCTAGTAGTGGAAAAATATATTCCATGTTTCCGACATTTTTTCTCCCGTGACTGTCACTTGACAAAAGTACAGGTAAATGGATCCGTTTGCAAATATCCAAAATCTTTCGACAATTTTCCTGTCCACTGACACGATACGCATCCGGCATTAAGGAACCATTGTTAATTTCAGGATAAATACCGTGTTCCTTAGCATATTCTAAAAGTTTCCAAAAATTTACAGGAAATCTGGCATCGTCAATGTGACCTAAAAATTTCACTTTAGGATGACTCATTGCTTTAATATAGGTATCTGTTAAATCGGCATATTCGTAAGGTGTTAATGCGGGAGGATGAATACTGATAAAAGCATAATCCAATCCTGTTAATATTTCATCCTCTAAATCAACATCACCGTTAATGTTAATAATATTTAATTCTGCACCATATAGAATAGTAATACCACATCGTCTTCTTTCTGCTAGTTTTAAGCTTCTAAAATAGGAAGATTTTGCAGAACCAAAAGTAGCAGGACCATGTTCAGAAATACCAAGAACTTGTATTCCTTTTTGGCAAGCTGATTTAGCCATATCAGTAATAGTATCTGTAGATCCATGACCGCTACTTAATGAATGTGTATGAAGATCTATTAATATAGAAGAAACATTATTTTTGTACATGTTATCATATGTGTAATGTTTATTAGTTAACATAAAAACCTCGTAGCATTTTGTTAAAAATGTATATAAAAAACATATATCGATATAAAAAATTGTAGTTATATGATAAAACTATAAAATATACAAGTTTTTCTTTCATCATTATAACCTATAAATGTGGATTTTCCAATAATTATTTTATAAAAAACAAAAATATACCAACAAAAACCAACACAACAAATATTGAAAACCACACAAAACACCAAAATATAGAAAAAAAGATAAGAAAAGCAAAATAAAATGTGTTGTTTTTTGTTGACTTAAATATAGAAACATACTATAATCAATTTATCGAAATAGTTATAATTGTCATTTCGATGGGCAAAGAGAGGTAAAAACATGGAAAATAAGCAAAGAATCATTCAGGAACTTGTTCCTGGAAAACAGATTACTTTAGCTCACATCATTGCCAATCCGGATCCGATTATGTATGGCAAGTTGGGATTGGATCCCAAAGTGGAATATTCCAAATCTGCCATCGGAGTTTTAACAGTAAGCCCTGCTGAGACAGCAATCATCGTAGCAGATATAGCGATGAAGTCTTCGGGTGTTGAGTTAGGCTTTGTGGATCGTTTTTCCGGCTCTGTGATTGTTACCGGCACGGTATCAGAAGTAGAGGCAGCTATCGAGGCTATTTTACAGTATGTAAAAAATACCTTGGGCTACGCAGTTGTACCTATTACAAGAACTTAGGGTATCAAAAGATATGCGAAAGATTATTTTGATAGGTCGAAGCGAAGCAGGAAAGACAACGTTAACACAGGCGCTGAAGGGTGAGAAGGTTACATATAAAAAAACACAGTATATTAATAATTATGATGTGATTATCGACACCCCTGGAGAGTATCTTCAGACGGGAAGGCTTGGCAGAGCATTAGCCTTATATTCATATGAAGCTGATGTGGTCGGTCTGCTGGCATCAAGCACGGAACCATTTTCGTTATATCCTCCGAATATAACATGTTTGGTGAATAGAGATGTAATTGGAATTGTGACCAAGATTGATAAGGGGAACGGGGACGCTGAACTTGCCGCCAGTTGGTTAAGGAATGCAGGATGCAAAGAAATTTTCTATGTGAATTCCAAATCCAGTGAAGGAGTATCTGATATTTTAGAATACTTAAGAGAACCGGGAGATGTGATGCCTTGGGAAGTGTAAAATTAAGAACTATTAACTCGTAGCTATTCAGAGAAGTGTAAACTCTGAGTAAGAATAAAATTATACAAACAAAAAGGAGAACAAAAAATGGCACTGAACGAATACGAAATTAAGAAAATGATGTGTGACGTAGGTAGAAGAATCTATGACCGTAACATGGTAGCAGCAAACGATGGTAACATCTCTGT
>JAFYWF010000033.1 GCA_017558145.1 Lachnospiraceae bacterium | reverse complement strand
TCGTAAAGACGTACTTGCGAAATGTTACGGTGGTGACATTACTCGTAAGAAGAAACTGTTAGAAAAACAGAAAGAAGGAAAGAAGAGAATGCGTCAGGTAGGAAACGTGGAAATTCCACAGAAAGCCTTCATGAGTGTTCTCAAACTGGACGAAAATTAAGAAAACGACAAAAAAGGACAAACAATGTTTGTCCTTTTTTTAATACAATGAAATACCGCTTCCTATTGGAACGAATATTAATTTAAAACTTTTTCCAGTTCTTCAATAATAATTTTCAGGGCTTTGATTCTTGCATATTTTTTATCTACAGATTCTAAAATATGCCAAGGTGCGTATGTAGTGCTTGTTTTTTGAAGCATCTCATCTACCGCTTCTTCATATAAATCCCATTTTTCACGATTACGCCAATCTTCATCTGTTATTTTCCAGCGTTTTTCCGGATTGTTTTGACGATCTGTGAAACGTTCTAATTGTGTGTCTTTGTCAATTTGTACCCAGAATTTAATGATAATAGCACCCCAATCAGAAAGCTCTTTCTCAAATTCATTCATCTCATTGTAGGCACGTTTCCAATCATTTTCCGAACAGAAACCCTCTAAGCGTTCTACCATAACGCGACCATACCAGGTACGATCAAAGATGGCAATATGTCCGTCCTTAGGAAGTCTTGTCCAAAAACGCCATAAGTAATGTCTTGCTTTTTCATGAGGTTCCGGGCTGGCAATAGGATGTACTTCAAAACCACGTGGATCCAGTGCTTCAGTAATACGTTTAATGTTTCCGCCTTTTCCTGCAGCATCCCAGCCTTCGTAAGTGATAATAACCGGTACACGTTTACGATAGAGACGATTGTGTAAATCTTTTAATTTATCCTGTAATTCATCTAACTCGTTTTTGTATTCTTCATCAGAGAGCGTTTTATCGGCTAAAGGAATATCTGCAAGGCGAGGCATTTTTACCAATGGAAAAATATTTTGCAATATAGGAACAGAGTGAGCATTGTTTTGCAGAGCAACTTCAATCCCACTAACTAAAGTTTCCATTACCTGAAGTTCCGCCCATTTATTATCCTTAGAGTCAATTAAGTACCAGGGAGAAGTGGGAAGATTAGTGTCAGTTAAATAACGGTCAAAAACTTTGCTGCATTTTTTGTAGTGAGAATTTTGCCACTTATCGAAAGAGGAAACTCTCCATTTCGTGTCCTTGTGATTCATTAATTTTTTAATTCGTTTTTCCTGTTCTTCTTTATCAATATGCATAAAGAATTTTACCAGGAGATAACCGTTATCTGTTAACTGGCGCTCAAAACGTTTAATACTATCAATTCGTTTATCGTATCCGTCATCAGATAAATCATGTAGAAGTCTGTCTTGAACAGTTTCTTCCAGCCAGCCGGAATCCAGAAAGGTGAATTTACCGTTTTCCGGAATTTGTTTCATGTATCGATAGAGGAAGGGTTTGCGTAATTCTTCTTCAGTAGGAGCAGAAGTTGTTGCTACTTTGAAAAATCTTGGATCAATATTTTTAATTACTTTACCAATAGTACTTCCTTTACCGGAAGCACCCCAACCTTCAAATAAAACTAATACAGGAAGTTTGTGTTCTTTAATTTGCATTTGAAGTTCATAGAGTCTGCCCCTTGATTTATCAAGACGACTTTTCATCTCTTCTTTCGAAGGAATCTCAGCAGGAGTCCAATTTTTCAACATGGTAATCACCTCAATTCTTAGTTTTTATAAAATCATTATACCTTATTTTTTGCAAATTTACGAATGAAATGTGCGAAAAATGAAGAAAAAAATAAAAAAAGTCTGAAAAAACAGAAAAGAAAAATATTTGTTGACAAAGAAAATGATTTATTTTATAGTTTAGAAGTAGTTAGTTGAAACTAATTAATGGTAGTATGAAGTAATTATGGTAAGTTGCTTGATAACGAACTGACTATTATGGAAATATTATCATTGTTATTGGATCTATGGAGGATGGTATGACATTAGCAGAGGCAAATGTGGGAGAAGAGTATATTGTAAAAGAGATTGATGCTGATGATGAAGAGCTTATAGATTTCTTGTTTTCTCTTGGATGTTACAGTGGTGAACCGATTACCGTGATTTCCAAAGGCAGATCTAATTGTGTGGTATCTATTAAAGAGGGAAGATATAATATTGACAGAGACTTGGCAGAGGCTATTATAGTATAGTCTTAAAAATGGTGATGGAAATCGCTATTTTTTATGCCTTCGAGTTAGTTGCAACTAACAAAAAAGTTTTATATATTGTTAAATGAAAATTCTAAGTAACAATGTAAGTATAGATAAAGAAGTTAATTAAAGTGAAAAAGCGAATTTGATAGAGGGGCAATTTATGAGAATAGCTTTAGCAGGAAATCCTAACAGTGGGAAAACAACAATGTATAACGCATTGACGGGAAAAAGTGAAAAAGTAGGTAACTGGGCAGGCGTTACCGTAGATAAGAAAGAAAGTACAATTAAGAAAAGTTATTATGATATTGCAGAAGAAGTAATTGCGGTGGATTTGCCGGGGGCATATTCTATGTCGCCGTTTACTTCTGAAGAAAGTGTCACCAGCACTTATGTGAAAAATGAAAATCCGGATGCAATCATTAATATTGTAGATGCTACGAATTTAAGCAGGAGTTTGTTTTTTACCACACAGTTGATGGAATTAGGAATTCCAGTGGTGGTGGCTTTGAATAAAAGTGATATTAATGAGAAGAAGGACACAGAAATCAATGTACAACTTTTAAGTGAAAAGCTGAAATGTCCTGTGGTGGAAACGGTATCCACTTCTCATCATGACAACGGACTGAAAGACTTAGTGAACAAAGCGATTTCATTAAAAGGGCAGACACAAATTGCGCCTTACAATCAGGGAAATGTGAATTTACATAATAAAGAGTCAGTAGTGGAAGCAGACAAAAAACGTTATGCTTTTATTAATGATATTGTGAAACAAGTAGAAAAAAGAAAGATTTTTACCAAAGATAAAAATTATCAGGATAAAATCGATATGATTCTTACTAATAAATGGTTAGGCATTCCTATTTTTGCTGTGGTAATGTTTTTGGTGTTTGATATTTCTCAGTCTACTTTGGGACCATGGCTTGCGGATGTATTGGTAGGATGGATTGAAGTTTTTCAGGAATGGGTAGCGGGAATTGTGGTAAATGCGTCTCCATTTTTACAGGCACTTTTAGTAGATGGTATCATTGGTGGTGTGGGAGCAGTAGTCGGCTTTCTTCCGTTAGTAATGGTGATGTATTTTATTATTGCTCTTTTGGAAGATTGTGGATATATGGCACGAGCAACGGTAGTGTTGGATCCTTTCTTTAAAAAAGTTGGACTTTCCGGAAAATCAGTGATTCCTATGGTGATAGGTACAGGTTGCGCTATTCCGGGAATTATGGCTTGTCGTACCATTCGTAACGAAAGAGAACGTAGAGCAACGGCGATGTTAGCACCTTTTATGCCTTGTGGTGCTAAGTTACCGGTAATTGCGTTGTTTGCAGGGGTTTTCTTTGCAGATGCTTCCTGGGTAGGAACTTTGATGTATTTTGTGGGTATCATATTGATTTTTACAGGAGCATTGTTGGTAAATAAGATTTCAGGACGAAAAAAGAAAAAATCATTTTTCATTATGGAGTTGCCGGAATATAAACTTCCTAGTTTGAAAAGAGCATTTCTTTCTATGTTATCTAGAGGAAAATCCTATATTGTAAAAGCAGGAACTGTAATTTTGGTATGTAATACGGTGGTGCAGATTATGCAGTCCTTTACCTGGAAGTTGCAGTTGGTTGAGGAAGGAATGGAGAGTACCTCTATTCTTGCTTCTATTGCAGGACCGATTGCAGTATTGCTTATTCCGATTGTTGGAATTACAGCATGGCAGTTGGCAGCGGCAGCAGTAACCGGATTTATAGCAAAAGAAAATGTAGTAGGAACTTTAGCAGTATGTTATGCCATAACCGGTTTTATTGATACAGAGGAACTGGCTCTTGTCGGTGGTGCAAATGAAGTGGCAGTTGCTATGGGATTAACTAAAGTGGCAGCATTGGCATACTTAATGTTTAATTTATTTACGCCTCCTTGCTTTGCAGCTTTAGGAGCTATGAACTCTGAGATGCAGGATAGAAAATGGTTCTGGGGTGGTGTATGTCTTCAGATGGCAACCGGTTATACAGTGGCTTTTTGGGTATACCAGATAGGAACAATCATTACTACAGGAGCTTTGGGGGTAGGATTTGTACCGGGACTGATAGCAGTAGGTGTTATGGCTGGAGTCATAGTATTTCTGATTCGTAAGAATGAAATGAAGTAGCAAAAACTCTGTGTGGAATCATATCGTGATTATGGGTATAGATTAAGATTATGTTCATGTAAATACGAGAGGCTATGTTACAGATAAAATATGGAATCATAGAATATAAAAATAGAAATATGAATGGAGAAATATGTCTGATTTAATAGTAGCAGTTGTTATTTTAGTGATAATAAGTTTAGCAATCATCTACATTGTAAAAGAAAAGAAAAAGGGTACAGCTTGTATCGGATGTCCACACGCAGGAACCTGTGGAAATAAAAAAAGCTCAGGGGATGAGTGTGGATGCAAGTAATTTAGTTTTATAAATATGTTTCCTGTGATAAGGTGATATTTTGATGAGAATCAGGATATCACCTTTTTATGTGGAAGGAAGTATTAGAGTGTAGAAGCAAGTCGAGAGCAAAACAATTGCCTTAAAATTCGGAAATCGACGTGATATATTAGCTATTTAGAAAAAAATCTAAATAGACATTGAAAAGTTAAGCGTAGCGAGTTATAATTTATTTAGAAAATATTCTAATTAGAAAACAATCTAAATATTATATATTAGATGGAAAGGAGCAGGTATTATGGGATTTGCAGAAACCTTTAAAGCATTATCAGATCCGGTCAGAAGAGAAATCTTGGAAATGTTGAAAAAAGGACGAATGTCTGCCGGAGATATAGGAAGTCAATTTGATATGACAGGTGCAACGATTTCTTATCATTTGAATATTTTAAAGAAGGCACAGCTGGTAAGAGAAAACAAACAGAAAAATTTTATTTTTTATGAATTAAATACCTCTGTGGTGGAGGAAGTAATGCTTTGGCTTTCCGGATTAAAAGAAACAGAGAGTACAAAAGAAAATCAAGCAGAATAAAAGCCAGATTTATTGTAAACAGTTGATATAAGAGAATAGATTGAGGAAAAGAATATGAAAAAGATAGACAAAAAAACATTGATTTTATCAAGCATAGTTACTTTGATACCTTTGGTGATAGGTTGTATATTGTGGGAACAATTACCGGATGTGATTCCAACGCACTTTGGAATGGATGGAACACCTAATGGATGGAGCAGTAAGGCATTCACTGTGTTTGGAATTCCTGTGTTAATGACATTTTTTCATTTATTATGTGTGGGAATTACATCTCAGGATCCTAAATACTATAATATGAGCGATAAGTTGTTTGGTTTGATTGTATGGTTGATTCCGGTAATTTCGCTTCTTGTAGTAGTAAGTTGTTACGGAGGAGCATTGGGATGGAATATTAATATCAGTAAGTATGCCGTGGCAGGAAGTGGAATTTTATTTGTAATTATTGGAAACTATCTTCCAAAATGTAAGCAAAATTATACCATGGGAATTAAGCTTCCATGGACCTTAGACAATGAAGAAAACTGGAACAAAACGCACAGATTAGCAGGATTTATATGGGTTGTTGGGGGATTACTTATAACATTGAATGCTTTCATCGGATATGAGTGGTTATTTATCGTAATTATTTTGATTATGACAATGGTTCCGGTAGTGTATTCTTATCTTTATTTTAAAAATCACCAATAGGAAAAAGTGGTAATTTATGAAAATATTGTGTAAAAATGTCGAACTGAAATATAGTTCGGCATTTTTTATTATAGTATAATAGACGTACATGATAAATAAAGGAGATAGGAACATGAAACAAACAACCCTTTGTTATATTGAAAAGAATGAAAGCTATTTAATGATGCATAGAGTGAAAAAAGAAAATGATATTAATCAGGATAAGTGGGTAGGGGTAGGCGGAAAACTGGAAGAGGGAGAAAGTCCGGAAGATTGCCTGTTAAGAGAAGTTCGGGAAGAAACAGGTTTGGTTTTAAAACAATTTCAGTATCGAGGATTTATTACTTTTATTTCCAATAAATGGGGAACAGAATATATGCATTTATTTACAGCCACAGAGTATGAAGGTGAAATAAAAGAATGTGAGGAAGGAAACCTGGAGTGGGTAGAAAAATCAAAAATTGAAGAATTGCATCTTTGGGAAGGAGATAAGATTTTCTTTCGATTATTAGATGAAAATGCAGGCTTTTTTACTTTGAAGTTATGTTATCAAGACGATAATTTGGTTTCTCATGAAATATACAGATATTAGTAGTAAAAAAGTAGATTTATTGCAAAATACAAATTGATTTTTACACTTTAGAGTAGTAAAATATTTGACGAGAGTTTGTGTGCGTGAAAAATATAAGAAGAAGGTAATGAAAGAGAGAGCGCAATTGTCGTTAAAGAGGATTGTGAAGGTAATATGGGGGAATCAAGTATGGATATGAAACGTAAAAAAGTCAGATTAGGTGACTTATTAGTGGAAACAGGTGTTCTTACAGAAGAGCAATTACAGGTGGCCTTACAAAAACAAAGAGGAAGCGGAAGAAAATTAGGGGAAACTTTGGTAGATGAAGGCTTTGTAAGTGAAGAGCAGATTGCCCATGCGTTAAGCGATCAGTATCATATAGAAATTATTGATCTTCAGAATGTTAATATTCCGGAAGAAATTTTAAATTTGGTATCACCTACGATTTTACGTAGCAACAAGGTAATGCCTTTTGAATATTCCAAATATGATGCGACTGTATTGCGTCTTGCCATGACAGATCCTATGGATATGTTTGCAATTGACGACATTGCCATTATTACCAATATGCAGATTGAACCGGTAATTGCGACGTCACAAAGTATCTTAATGGCGTTGGATCAATATTATGGTCAGGGTGACAGAGAGGCTTTGGAGAAATATGCCAAAGATAAAGAAAATGAATTAGCGGAACAGGAGGATATGTATAGTGAAGATATTAACAATTCTCCAATTGTTCAGTTGGTAAAGAACTTAATTGATCAGGCAGTATTGCAGAGAGCTTCCGACATCCATATTGAACCTATGGAACGACAGATTCGAGTTCGTTATCGTATTGATGGTACTCTTTATGAAAAAGCCACCTATTCCACTAAATTATTACCAGCGCTTTCTGCTCGTATTAAAATTATAGGTGGCATGGATATTACAGAAAAAAGAAAGCCGCAGGATGGTCGTATTACCCAAGTGGTAAATCGTATGGAATATGACATTCGTGCTTCTATTATTCCTACTGTTTTCGGGGAAAAGATAGTACTTCGTATTGCATCGAAGAATGCGTTAACACGTGATAAAGCACAGCTTGGCTTAAATGAAAGAGATTTGAAGCTGTTTAATCATATTTTGAAAAATCCAAATGGTATTATTTTGGTAACCGGTCCTACCGGTAGTGGTAAATCTACCACACTGTATACTGCTTTAAATGAATTAAATACTTCGCAGGTGAATATTATTACAGTAGAAGATCCTGTGGAAGCAAATTTGGATGGTGTAAATCAGATTCAGGTAAATCCAAAAGCGAATCTTACTTTTGCATCTGCGCTTCGTTCTATTCTTCGTCAAGACCCGGATATTATTATGATTGGGGAAATTCGAGATAAAGAAACGGCTCAGATTGCTGTGCAGTCTTCCATTACCGGTCACTTGGTAGTAAGTACATTACATACAAATTCAGCAGCCAGTACCATCACCCGTTTAATTGACATGGGAATTGACAGTTATTTAATTGCAGATTCCATGGTAGGGGTGATTGCACAGAGATTGGTAAGAAGATTGTGTCCTGCTTGTCGTAAAAAACGTTTGGCAAATCCGGAAGAAAAAATGATTTTAAAACGTTCTGCAGCAGAAGCGGTGGAACTTTACGAACCAAATGGTTGTGGCAGATGTGACAATACCGGATACAAAGGCAGAATTGGTGTCTATGAAATTATGCAGATTTCACCAAAGCTAAAGAGTATTATCAGCAAAGGCGGAGATGCAGAGGATATTAAGAAAGAAGCCTTAAAAGAGGGAATGTATACTCTTCGCATGAGTGCTACAGAATTAGTATTGGATGGAACCACTTCCTTTAGTGAAATGATGAAAGTATCCTTTGAAGAATAAAAAAGGGAGGAAAAAGGATGCCTAATTTTGGATATACAGCGATTGATAAAAGTGGAGTCGAAGTAAAAGGCAGTATCAACGCTGAGGATAAAGAAAAAGTAAAAAGAGAAGTCAAAGCCATGGGAATGATTCCACTGGAGATCGTGGAACAAAGTGTTTGGACCCAAGATATTGATTTAAGTTTTGAAAGAAAACCCAGTGCCAGAGATTTAAGTGTGTTTTGTAGGCAGTTTGTCAGTATGACAAAAGCAGGAGTCAGCATTATTGAAGCTATGAAGATGCTAACAGAGCAGACAGAAAACAAAGCCTTAAGAAATGCAGTTGAAGGGGTTCGCGTTAACCTGGAAAAAGGAGAAAGCTTGGCCTCTTCCATGAGACAGTATCCGAAGATTTTCCCGAACCTCCTTATTAATATGGTGGCTGCAGGAGAGGCTTCCGGAAGTCTGGATCATGCTATGGATCGAATGAGTGTGCAATTTGAAAAAACTGCAAAAAATCAGGGGTTGATGAAAAAAGCTATGATATATCCGATTATTGTAGGCTTGGTAGCCCTTGGGGTAATTGTGGTTATGTTATTGGTTGTTATTCCATCCTACGCAGAAATGTTTGAGACCTTGGATGCAACACTACCTGCTATTACGGTATTGGTTATGGCCATGAGTCAGTTTTTGCAAAGGAACTGGTTATTCCTTTTGCTACTTGTAGTACTAGTGGTGCTGGTAACAAAAGCCTACTTGACTACGGAGAATGGTAAGCATGTATGGGCAGAAATTCAGTTTCGAATTCCTATCGTAAAAAACTTGGTAGTAAAAACAGCATCTGCTAACATGGCGCGTACCATTGGAACTATGGTTTCCACCGGTATTCCGCTGGTGGAAGCAGTGGATATCGTGGCAGATACCATGGATAATGTTTTAGTAAAAGAATCTTTGATTGAGGCAAAAGAACAGATTATGATGGGGGTTCCTCTATCAGAGCCAATCAAAGAAAGTGGAATTTTCCCACCTATGGTGCATCATATGATGAAAATTGGGGAAGAAGCAGGAACCACAGAAGAAATGCTGACAAAATTAGCAGACTATTATGATGAAGAAGTAGAACTTGCGGTACAAGCCCTGATGGCAGCAATCGAACCATTGGTAATCATCGTATTGGCTTTGATTGTAGGATTCTTGGTATTATCCGTTATTTTACCGATGATGTCCATGTACGATGCGTTGAATACTTTATAATCCTAATGTTTGGGAAATGATATACAGCATTTCCATGTGTAGGAATACTTTAAGATGAACTTATTCATTTCTGGAACGAAAGCAGAAGTGAAGAGGATAAAATGAAACAAGAAAGGCAGAAAAAGACATGAAAAACAAAAAAATGAACAACAAAGGATTCTCGTTAGTAGAATTAATTATCGTAATTGCTATTATGGCAGTTTTGGTAGGGGTATTAGCACCTGCATACTTAAGATATGTGGAAAAATCCAGAAAATCTGCAGATATTCAGGCGATTGATTCTATTATGATTGCTATGGAAGTTACTGCAATGGAACCACAGTTTAAAATGAAAGAAAATGATACAATGGTAGCAACCTTTACAGATGGTAATTTAAGTTTTGATGCAACACCGGCAGATGATGTTAAAAAAGAATTATTTGCAGTTATTGGTAATTACACAACAAGAAGTGCTGATTTTAAAAAATTTATTATTACAGGTACAGTGCAAAAAGAAGGCACAGTAAAATTTACCATTTCTGAGGAGGATGCTGATGACGTAATTAAATACTCTGATTTTGAAGGAAGATTGAGTAAGTAATGCATCAATGTAACAGATAGTAGTCTATTTTTGAAAGATACTAAACAAGTAAATTATTATATTGATGTTTGAAAAATGGTAGTTAATATGAAGTTAAATAAAATCTAATCACTCTCAGAAAGGAAAACAACATGCAAACTTTAATACCACTTTACATATTTGTTTTCCTTTATGGGATTGTGATAGGGAGTTTTGTAAATGTATGCATTTACAGAATTCCGTTAGGTGAGGATATTGTTAAGACAAGTTCTCACTGTATGAAATGCGGGCATATTTTAAAGTGGTATGATTTGTTTCCCGTATTTAGTTTCCTTGCATTAAAAGGAAAATGCCGCTATTGCGGTGTTAAGCTATCTATCCAGTATCCTGTGATAGAAGTAATCAACGGAATATTATATTGTCTCATTGTAGGTGTCAAAGGTGTGAATATGAACAGTATTATTTATTGCCTGTTTGCATCAGCACTTTTGACTCTCAGTGTGATTGATTTTAGAATCTTAGAAATTCCGATAGGAATTAATTACTGTATTTTGGTATTGGGACTGATACATTTAGGGCTCAATTATCAGAAGTTTTGGAATTATAGTCTTGGCTTTCTTAGTGTAAGTGCAGGACTTTTTGTGCTATATCAGGTAACCAAGGGAAAAGGTATCGGTGGTGGAGATATTAAACTCATGGCCGTTAGCGGATTACTTTTAGGAGTCAAGGCGAATATTTTGGCTTTTCTTTTGGCCTGTATTTTAGGTAGTATCATACATAGTATAAGGATGAAAATAACAAAGGCAGATCATGTGTTGGCGTTAGGTCCCTATTTAGCAGCAGGTATTTTAATTGCATTGTTGTGGGGTGAGGGAATGATAGCGTGGTATATGAATTTGTTTTTTTAAAAATATAGGGAACATGTCAACAAAAATTCAGTTTGTGATGTTTTAAATGAAACAAAGGAATCGTGAGAATTCAGAAATTTTGTAACGAAAGAAAAATAATAGTTTGTCATAGAAAAAGTGAAAGGAACAAAAAAACATGGCTAGCAAAAAAGTAATTTGTGTAGAAGTTGGAGGCAGATATACGAGATTTGTAGAAGTGGATTATAAAGTGAAAAATCCCAAAGTATATCATTTTGCTGCAGTAGAAACTCCGGTAGGAGCTTTTAATGATGGTGTACTTACGGTATCACCGGAATATGCAGCAGCATTTAAGAAAAAAATCTCGCAGAGTGGAATCAAAGCAAAGCAAGTGATTTTTTCCATTGCTTCTTCGAAAATAGCCAGTCGTGAAATTTTTATTCCAAAGGTAAAAGAGAATCGTATCCCGGCTTTGGTGGAAGCGAATGCATCCGATTATTTCCCGGTAGATTTAACCCAATATGAATTGGGCTACATGATTATGGAAACCGTGAAAGATGAAGCCGGAGAAGAAAAATACAAATTGATGGTAATGGCAGTTGCCAAATCTATGTTAGAGGGCTATGAAGCTTTGGCAGAAGCTGCAGGATTAAATATTGTGGCTTATGACTACAACGGAAATAGTGTATACAAGATTGCAAAGCATGAATGTAATACCGGAGTTTCCATGATAATTAAGGTTGATGGTGGCTCCAGTATGATTACCATTATGGATGAAGGAAATCTTGTATTACAAAGAACCATTTCTTACGGTGTCAATGCGGTAGTAGATTGTTATCGGAAAATGGAAGCAAAAGATTTCTCATATCATGATGTATTGGAAGTTTTAAAGAAACATAGTTACTTTGATGCTATGTCAGGAGAAACAGGTCCTCTTTATGGAGGAGATTCTTTAGCTGACTTATTGGTAGAAGAATTTGCTCCTACCTTGCGTGGTATCAGTCGAATTTATGACTTTTATAATTCCAGAAATGCAGGAAAGCCAATTGCTAAAATTTATATTACCGGTGTAGGCGCCAGTATCAATGGGCTTCCAAGCTACATTAAGGATCGTATGGGGGTAGAAGCTTCTAATCTCACTTTGACATCTGATTATGTGATGGAAAAAAATGTGGATATCATAGAAGCTAACCGTTATATTTCCTGTATGGGTGCAGGATTGTTACCGTCCGGATTTGTAGAAGAAAAAATAGATGAAAAGAAATTTTCAAAAGAAGGAAAAGAAAAAAAAGGAAATCAGGTTGTTATATTCCTTGCAGTTTGTGTGGTAGTATCTTTTGTTTTATTAGCTTTGGGAGGTATTCCTTATATTTCTGAAAAGGTGAAAAAGAGTAAAAATGCATCCAGGGTAGAAGAATTATGTGACATGGTGCCCATATATCAAGAATATATTGCCACTAAAAATGCGTATAACTATTTGGAAGAGGCTTATGAATATACGGTATTACCAACAGAAAGCTTAGTGGATTTCATTGAAGAAATGGAAACAAAAATGCCAAAGGATATGTACGTAACCAGCTTTGCGGCCAATAAAGAAGGTGTGGCATTTAGTGTTGTGGTAAATACAAAACAACAGGCAGCAGATGCCCTATTGCAACTTCGTACTTTTGAAAGTTTGACAAATATTAATATCAAAGAAATTATTGATACCAATGGAGAAGGCGTAGCAGGTACGGTTAGTTTTGCAGTAACAGCAGATTATGTAAATGCTAAAAAAGATGATGTGGATATGAGTTCCATTGGATTAGTTGCCGGAGAAGCAGATATTTTAGAATAGGAGCAAGAAATGAGAAATATAAAAATTACGAATCGTGAAAAAAACTTATTTTTGATTCTTCTTGGAATTGTTTTTGTAGCTGTTTCCTATTATTTTGGATATCAAACTTTAAAAGAAGAAACAGAAAATCTAAAAAAACAGAATTCAGCATTAGAAAGTCAGATCGAAGCGTTAGAAAATATAGAAGCTTCCAAGGAGCAATATGTGGCAGATACGGATGAAATGCAGAAAACTATGGTTGATATTATTGAAAAATTTCCTGCAGATATGATTTCTGAAGATGCTATTCTTTATATGAAAAATTTAGAACAAATGACAGGGAGTTATGTAAATACAGTTACCATTCCCGGGAAAGAATATGTAGAAATCAATGCACCTCAGGAAGCAGATATTTTAAAGTCAATTGATGATGTTACAGGTGTGGTTGCAGCTTACGGATATGTAAATGATGGTTCCATTCCTGATACAGATAATATGTTTTTGGGAAAAGTAGAAAGTGAAGTATCCTATTCTGTTACTTATGATGGCTTAAAAGATATCATTGAAGATATTGTAGAACATGAAGCAAGAAAAAACATAGATAATGTTTCGTTGGTATTTAATGAAAATACAGGAAATTTGGCAGGTTCTATGACCATTAATTATTTTACTTTAAGTGGAACAGGAAAAGAATATAATCAGCCAACTGTTACAGGCTTAGCTCATGGTATCGATTGTATTTTTGGAGAGTTAAGCGGGAATGTAGTGGCAGAAGAAGTAGAAGAATAAAAAACAAGATACGTCGGATTGGAAGAAATTCGTAGGTATGAGTATTGATAGGAATTGTAAATTTTGAAGGGAGGACAACATGAAAAAAGATAACAAAGGTATGACTTTAATTGAGTTATTGGTCGCTATTACCATGTTGGCCCTTATTACAACTCCTTTTTTGAATAGTTTTATTGTTTCTGTCAGAAATAATTACAAAGCTAGACATGTTCTTAGAGCTACTACTGTAGGTCAAAATTTGATGGAAGGATTAAAGGCATTTTCTGTAGAGGATATTTGTAGGCAGATAAATTTGGATACGGAAGAAAACACCAAGTTATATCTTCCGGGTCGTTACTTGGAACACCAAGAATTAGAGAATGCAGCAGGAGAAAAATCATCTGTGAATGGAGATGAGTTTATAGAAACAGCATCTCATAAGTATGTTTTTGGAATTAGGGGAATTGAAGAAGACGGTATTTTGTATGATGCCAGAATTTTATTGGATGCTTCCGGATACCGTGGAGTTCCGGGACAATCCTATAATGATGGATATACATTAGATATTCATAAGATGAGTGAAGAAACAGATGTGATATATTCTCTTCCAAAATCTAAAGATGCAGAAATAGAAGGTGAGGAATATATAGAAGGTAACGGGAATCTAAAAAGAACCTTTCATGTAGTGGTAGAAGCTGAGGAAGGAAAGACAAAAGTTGAAATTGCTGTTACCTATGGTGAAGATGACAATGTAACATCACTACCTGTTATGACAAAGACTGTGACAGATTTAAAAAATATATATTTAATGTACTATCCTAACTATAAATCTGTAGCAACGAATAGTTATGATTGCTTTGTTGTAGATATGAAACAGGATGTAAATGTGAATTTACATTTGATTAAGCAAAAATATGATGTAGATAGAGGCGATATGGTGAATCATTATGCTCCATCGCTGGTTGTCCGTGAAGAGGCAGGCTTAAGTGATTCTACAGTTCCAAAGGTAACGTTGAAAACCAATGTCGGAAAGTATTTATATGATAATACAAAAGCGGATGAAAAAGACGCTTTGCAATGTAGATATATTAAAAATGGAATTGAAGTAGCATCGGACGATGTGGGGGCATTATTAGGTTTTGTTGATGGTGGTCCACAGTCCTTGCTTGGAAAGTTAAATAAAGTGGATCCACTTTATAAAGCTACGGTACAAATTTACCCTTCCGGTACGTATCCGGATAAGTTTGATGATACTCAGGTGCTGGTGCAATTAGAAAATTAAGAAAAGAATAATGGAGAAATGATGGCAGGAAGCAATAGAACACAAACAAATACAATAAAGAAAAAAATGCAGACGCTTGGAAGGGACAATAGAGGGTCTGCTATTGTTATGGTTTTGGTGTCCATGGCTTTTGTTGGAATCATGGCTTCTATGTTAATGTTTGTTACCTATAAGAATTACAAAATGAAGGTAACAGATTATCATGCAAAAGATAATTTTTATTCTGCTGATTTGGCTATGGATGAAATCAGAGCCGGAGTGCAGCAAACTGTATACGAAGCTTTTTCGAACGCATATCAGGAAACGATGCAAATTTATGCAAATGAAGAAGAAAACAATAAAAATGTTTATTTTAAAGAGCAATATATAAATTATATTGTGGACTATTATAGAACGGTGGAAAGTTCTGAAAAATACAATTTAGATTTAATAAAAAGTTATGTGAGCAGACCGGCTGTTAATAAGGGAGACATAGGGGCCTATGTAGATAGTACCACGTGTTATTTATTGAAATATGAAGACGGAATTCGTATGAAGGATATTGTAGTTACATATACCGATGAACAAGGATATGTTTCTATCATTGAAACTGATATTTTATTGGCTTTTCCGGAGTTAGGGATTCAGGCCTCTTATGAATTCCCTGACTTAAAACAGTATTGTATTATAGCTGATAAAAAATTTGTTGTGGAAAAAGCATCTAATGCCGAAGTACTGATTAAAGGTAGTATTTATGGTGGACAGGATGGAATGGAGATCGGACGAACAGAAAAAGTAGCAATTGAGGGCTATGATGCTGTTGTAAATAATACCAGTAGTACCCAACCGGCATGGGCTATTACGGATGGGAATATTGTTCTTGGAAATAAGGAAGATTACAATGCTTCCCAGTTTAGTATTTCCGAAGACGTGGATTTATGGGCAGCAGGAATTACTTTGGAAGGGAAAAGAGAATCCGTAGATAACAAGAATCAGAGCGGATTAAACACCAATTTATGGTTAAAAGGAGATACCTACCTTCAGGATGACTTAACCATTAATGCCACAGGTATGGATATCAAATTGGCGGGTACATATACCGGATTTGGAAATGCCAGTAATAAGGCAGAAGATAGTAGTTCTATTATCATCAATGGTTTGGGTACTACCTTGGATATGAGTGCTTTGACAAAATTAAGCTTAGGTGGAAACGCTTATATTGCTACATCTGATGTACCAACCTCACAAGAAGAGAAAAATAAAGACATAAAAATGGGAAATTCCGTGGCATCCAAAGCAGATCAGCTGGCTTATTTGGTTCCGGCAGAATGTATCGGATTTGATGTAGAAAATAATCAAACCGTGGTAGGACGTAATCCGGTGAATGTTAAGGATAAGGAATATCAGAAGTTTTTGACGGAAATGAAGGAACATCCCACACAATACAAAGAGGTTAATTTAAGTGTTGTTGATAAAAATTTGACAAAATCGCTTAGTAGTTACGGGGCTACCTATGAAAAAGTATATTATCAGGTAGATAGCGAAAATATTTGGGTGTACTACTATTTGAAATTTGCATCTTCTTTGGAAGCCAGTACGTTTTTTAGAGATTATTATAAAAATGATAAGAATCAAAAATACTTAAACAATTACATAGATAATTATGTGGAAATTTTAAATCCGGGAAATCAGGATACGATACAATTAAATTTAGTAGGAAATATGGTTGCTAAGGATAATCAAGGCAATTATAGTTTTGTGGATTCTACCATAGGAGATGATGTAGAGGATATTGTGTCTGTAAATAAGGAGTATGCAAAGTATAGTAATGAATTTGTAGGTTTATGCAAAAAATTAACTACAAACTATGGGGATTTGACCGGAAAAGAAAGAAGAGCCGGAGTTTACTACAACATCATTAACAAAGAATATATCCAGGAATGTAAAAATAGAAACATTTTCTTGAATAAATATATTGTGTTTGAAAATAGCACGAAAGGATGTGCGGTTTTGTTGATTACTGAAAAAGCAATCAATGAGGCAGGCGGCAATCTTACATTGGAAAAAGCCTTCCAGGATGCAGGTTTTACAACGGATGCACAACGTAAAAATGTCAATTTGGTCATTTCAGAAGGCAATTTAACCGTAGGGAACATTGATTTTCGAGGAACGATTATTGTAGACGGAGAATTAACTGTGAATCAGACTGCAACTTTTTCTGTAATGTTGGATATGGCAGATGTATTGTTAAGCTCTTATAAAGTAGATGATGACAATGAAATAAAAGCATTAAGCTTATTTAGAGACGGTAAAGATACCCAAATTGAGAACGGAAATGATGGGGATAACCAAATGACCACGGGGGATTTGGTTCTTTATGAAAATTGGACGAAGAGATAGGAGTAGCTTATGAAAAAAAACAAAAAAGAGTTTTTTTTGCAAGATAATCAGGGAATGTCCATTGTAGAGTTACTTGTGATTATTGCCATAGTAGCGGTACTTACAGGAGTGGCGGTGAATTTGTTTGGGTATATGAATGGAAAACAAGCCAGACAATGTGCTTACAAGCTGGAAGCTGCCATTAGTGAAATTCGTATGGAAACCATGAGTAAATCTAATGGGGAATTAGATAATGTCTATTTAAAAATTGTAAATGAGAATGATAAAATTTATGCCGTAAGAATGATTAAAGGAACAGAAGCCAAGGACGTGATTGGGGAAAAGGTTACAGTAATAGCTATAGATACTACAGGTGGAGAGAGTACTATCTCTTCAGGGTCTTTTGTACCGATATTTTTTAATAGAGCAACCGGTGCCTTATTAGCGGAATCTATGTATCCCAAGTTCAGAATAACCCAGGGAAATACCAATTATGTTGTTGAAGTAGAACCAACCACAGGAAGAATTACCTGTGAAAGACAGTAGTATAAGAGCAGAAAGTGAATGATACAATGAAAAAACAGATGTGCAGGCAGAAAAAATTGAATAATGAAGGCCTTACTTTGGTGGAATTGCTAATTTGCATTATGATTTTAGCAATTGTTAGTACAGCTGTTTTTTCATTTATGATAGTAGGGAGCAAGATCTTTAATCGATCCAACCTGGAAGTAGAAATGCAAAATGAAGCCCAGGTAATGAAAAATTATTTGAACGATTTGATTACTGACACGACTCTTTGGATTGATTTTGCAACCGGCGAAGAGGCAGGTGAGTATGGAACAGATCGTTGTTTGGTGATATACGGCGAGGAGGTTGTGGCTTGCTTGGGGTGGATACAGAATGCCGGAGAAATCCGTTATTTAGAAAAAGGAAAAGATGCTATTTCTATGGATGAGAGCGGTGTATATCATATAAACTTAGAGGGAAATGAAACATCAGCTGCCAATTGGCCTCTTATGGCCCAGTATGTAACAGAATTTAATTGTAGTATGGATAATCTCAAAAAAGAGCATCGTATTTTTTCAGCAGCTATGGGGTTTGAGTTAAAACATTTAAGTTATGATACAACACACACTATTACCTTACGTAATGATATTTTTTATGAAGGAAGAACTGACGAAGAATACAAGGGGGCATTGGGAGGATTTCAAGCACAGATTACCAAAATAACTTTGGCTCCCGGTAGTGTAGACAAAGCGGTAGATCGAGTACACGGTACAGAAGTAAAATTTACACCTACAGTCATTGCGGTAGGTGATATTGATACTAGTGTAATTTATGAATTGGAAGGAAATACATCTCAAGGAACAAGAATGGAGGGAGATGTCCTAAAAATTGCGAAGGATGAAAATAGTCCTGTAATAACGGTAATCTGTAAAGCAAGAGCTAACGAAGATATTTCTGCCATTGCGATGGTAAATCTTGCCAGTGTATCTGCAGTTACCATTCAACCACAAAGAACACCGGATTATAATAACATGTATTATTTTCCAAATAGTAGCTTGGAACTGGCAGCTACCGTGGAGGGTAATTTTGCAACTCCTGAGGGGGGACATGTGACATGGGAAATCATCAATGATTTAAAATCCTCTAATAGTGCAATTTTAGAAGATAAAGAGACTACTTGTATCATATCTACAGGGAATAAAATAAGTAATGTCATCAAAGTAAGAGCAACTTCAA
The DNA here is from genome assembly GCA_017558145.1 of Lachnospiraceae bacterium. Classification (GTDB taxonomy): domain Bacteria; phylum Bacillota; class Clostridia; order Lachnospirales; family Lachnospiraceae; genus SFDP01. The sequence continues at coordinate 22,651 of JAFYWF010000033.1, read as the reverse complement.
AAGTAGATACCACTGTTTTTGGCGAGTATGAAATATATACGGCAGATCAGGATGTCGGAGAATTGTATATAGCCGCTGAGAATGGAAATTACAGTGTACTACGAGGCGGTTCTTTACAACTGAATTTGATACAAAAAGGTGAAAAAATCGTTGACGGTGTCAATTGGAATATTACCCAAAATTCTTTGGGAGATAAAGTACGAATAGATTCTAACGGTAAGGTGAGTGCAGGATTGGATATTGCTTTTGAACGTGCATATTCTTTTACCGTAGAAGCCAGCATTGTGGGAGAAGATAATACAGTTAAGACAGTAACCTGTTTGGTAACCATTCCGAAAGTAGAAATTATATTGCAACCAAATCATGTGATTATAGCTGCAGCAAAAGGGGTTAATACGTACCGGGCACAAGCAAATGTTACCGGAATTGATATGTCCAATGGAAAGTTGGATTTACAGCAAAGCCCAAAAGTAAATAATTTAGAAGTGTGGCCGATTTCAAATAATAAAGAAAACGTAGTGATAGGGTTGAGTGTAGATTGGAAAGAGAACAATCCGAAATATGCAAAGTCAACTACAGTCAAAGTTTTCATGAAAGAATATCCTGAGGTATCCTCCTTTTTGAGGGTGTATATCTATGGAGCAAATATCAGCAATAATCAATATGCACCGGTACCGGGAGATGCACTGAATATGATACAAAATGCAGGCACAGCAGACAATTTGATTCCAAAAACCTCAAAAGAAGCGGTAGAAAATGGGAAGACCTATGGTTATGAACAAGTTAGTGTAAATGGTGTTATGTATCATTATTATGTATCCCGGGAAACAAATGCAAATCCTAAATGGTTTGTCAGAGTTGGAACGGATATGACAAAAAATTATGTATACAATACATCCACAGGTATGTATGAATCTGTGCAATGATTTTAAAAGATAAAAATGTTGTTACGATATACAGACAGTGAAGTAAAATGATAGATAGAAAAAGGAACCGGTGGAGGCTAGAACATGCCAAATAGAAAAAAGAAAATTGTTAAATTTACTTCCATATGTTTAATAACGGCTCTTTTTGCCGGTGTAGTCTTAAGCAGCCAAACAAAAGTGGTAGAGGCAGCGGAGGCTTTCCTTGATGTGCAAAACATCTGGAATAACAATACAGAAACCAGTCCAAAAGAGTTTATTATTTTGGAAGTGGTGGATGAGAAAAGTAAATATAGTGATGAAGAAATTATAGATGATATCGGTGATTTAGATGTAGTTTTCGGGGAAGAAGAACTTGGTTATTTGATTGGCGGTCAGGAACCCTTTAAGGTGTGTTCTTCTTATTACAATTTGTTATATTTAGAAAGTAGAAACTTGTCAGAGGTAGCAATAGATGCGGATGGGAATAGTAGTATAGACCAAGGCAATATTGCTCAAGTGGGGCAAATTAAGAATAATTTTGAATTGTTGATAACTAAAATTTCATCCCAATGTAGCCAATATTTTGTCAATGATGCCCCTTTGACAGTCGTAAAGGATGCAACCTCATTTCATCCAAATCCAGCAGAGTATGAAAAATTCTTACGTTTTGTTGAAAAAGTAGATTCGGCAGAAGGCTGGATGGTGGAAGACGAAAATGGTGTTTATGTAGAAGTAAGAGATACCAATGGGATGTTTCAAGGATTTGCCTATGCAGGAGAAAGTGGAATCAGAACATTAACGGTTGCTGCAAGACCGGAAAAAAATCCTCTGGACGAGAGTACCTCAGATAATAGTCTTTCCGAAAATAGTACCTCAGATAATGATATGTCAGATAGCAGTCTTTCAGACAACACTACGGATCCGACGACTCCCGGTAACGGCGGAAGTGAAAGCAATCAAAACGGAGAAGGAACTGATGGAGACAACCAAACGGGAGAAGGAACCGGAAGTGAAAACCAGTCAGGAGAAGGAACCGGTGGAAACAACCAGACAGGAGAAGGAACCGGAGGAGAAAACCAGACAGGAGAAGAAGCCGGAGGAGACAACCAGACAGGAGAAGGAACCGGTGGAAACAACCAGACGGGAGAAGGAATCGGTGGAGATACTCCGACAGGAAATTCGTTAAATTCCAATGAGACTCCAAAGGTGGAAGAAACCGGAGTGATAGGCGAGCAGTCATCGATAAAGTATTCCGTAGAAGTAGGACATGGAAAGCAAATAGAATTGATGGGTGAAGCTTCTGCTCCAAAAAGATATAGTTTTTATCATAATGATGAAGTTAGTAACATTCCAGAAGGAGTAAAAAAATATAAGGTTTCCATCAATGCTGATGCATCCACCAATAATGACAATTCTGATGGTGGAGATACAGAACAGACAACACAACAACAAGATGCAACAGAGCCTGTTGAAAATCAAACTTATGGAGTGAATGCAATCTATAAGTTCAGTTTTTGGGGCATTAAAAATAATGAGTGGTTCAAGGAACAAGTATTTGGAATGACAGAGGATACCTATGAACAATTGGATATCCAGGTTATTACATGTCTGCCTTCAGAATTAAATGCTGAAATGATTCAGGCGGCAGATTTGTTATACTGGAATTCCAAAGAAAATGATACGGTAGCGTCAGATGCAAATCCTGTAGGAAAGGATATTTCCAAAACCAATGCAGTTGCACTTATGACACGAATTACGGCGGGGGACCCCTTGCCTTGTATTATTAATCATAATGTATTTACAGCGCTGAATACCATAGGACAGGATAATACAGTAACGACCGGTGTTAATAATAATATTAATAAGTTGTTGCATCTGTTGTATCAAAAAGATATTGAAGATATTTATTTAGATGAAAGCTATGGTTTTGTAGATCAGACAGCTTGGGATGAAGAAATCACAGATGCGAATACAGATACAGATACTACATGGGAAAAGATGAATGCATCAATCTCTGCGATAGATAGCGGACATTTTGTCAGAGATAATATTTATGTGATTAACCATAGTATTTCTTCCGTGAATACGGGAGAAAAATTGGGAGATGAAATTACTGGTGACAAGCCTGGTTTTGCAGAAGTGGATTACCGGGTAGAGCAGGAAAAATATGAGCGAATGCAGTCTGACAATGTAAGTGCATGGCCGGATGCATTGAAGCGCACCCCTGCTTTGGCAATCCAAACTATATTAACTTATGAAAAGGTTCCTGCTGTTATTCAAAAAAGTCATATTACAGTATTGGAATTACAGCCCTGCTATAGCTTTACTTATGCTGGAAGTGAAGAAAAGAAGAATGCTTTTAAAACCAAGTTTTTACCTCAAGGTTCTACGGCAGAGGTAGAAATTATCGGTATGACCACTTCGGAATTTTGTGGAAAAATTGAGGATATCAATGCCAAATATGACATGATTTACATTGGTTCCAATACGGATTTGATGAATCGAACACAAGTGGCTTCCGGTGATTATTGCACTGTATATAATGATTTTAATATGTACGGTGTGGTATATGCTCATACAGGAGATTTATGTCATATTAGTGGGCATAATGGAACATTAGCATCGAATAAGGATGCTAATACCTACCGTTATTCCGGTAATGACATCTTAGAAGAACAGGTAAATGATTTGTTGGAATTTTTACAAAGTGAAGCGCCAATCGTGGTAGCGGATGATTTCTTTGTTAAGACAGACGATAGAATCACCGGAATCAGTACCGGACCATTGCAGGTAGAAGTAAATGATCAAATGGAAACTGTCACTGTGACCGATAATAAAAAGACTGTGGAAGGAATTACCAGAAATGGCATTTTAGACAGTTCTTCTTATGTCTATCAGTTTGTAAAAAAAGCCACAGAAAATAAAGACGGTTCCGAAACCTTTAGTTGGGAAAACAGAAAGTATCTGAATTTGCTTACTGCCGGTGAAGTGAGTAGTCCCGGTGATACAGACGATTTTACAAAATGGTTGAATCAGCCGAAGATGTTCATACATATGTTAAGTCAGCCAACAGAGTATAGCTATACGACCAAAAAAGAGGGAAACAGTACGGTAATCGCAGATAGTAATTATTTGGTAAAAGAGGCAGATGGATACTATCTGACTTATGAATTTTATATCAGTAGTATTGCATCTGAGGATATTCAAAATACCAGATATAACGCCTCCTTATGGATTGATACCAACATGGATGGGAAATTTTCCAATAATAGCGAAAATCTCAGCGGCAGCCACTTCGATATTATCAATATGGATTCCGGATCTCCGGTAGAGCGTAATCAGTTAAAAAATGGAATTCGCTATCAGATTAGAAGAAAGCTTCCGGAAGAAATTGTTGGTGCGGTGCCTTGGAAGTTGGAAATCAGAAACGAAGAAAATCCAAGGATTCGAAGTGCTGCAACCGGTATTACGGCGGTTCGTTTACCGGAAAAACAAAAAATTCGAATCTTACAGCTATGTCATGGTGGTTCCAATATTGAAACAAATATGAAAACGGAGGGAAATCATTGGAAAGCATTATTAAATAATGTTCCGGATTTTGAAGTAGAAGTAAAATCTATTGATGGCGGACAATATTTTGCCGGTCAGATTGATGAGACGTTAGACAATTATGATATGTTGATTGTAGGTTTTAAAGATGCGTATCTGGTAAATGCCGGATTTCAGAAAGAACGTTTAGACGCAATTTTGGACTATGCAGATTCCGGAAAATGTATTTTGTTTTCTCATGATAATACCAACTGGATCAATACCAAGACAAATAGTTTGAATACGTATGTGAGAGATTTAACAGGTCTGGACAGATATGGAGTTTCCGTATACAGAGCTACTAATATAGATTTATTTAATACCAATAATAAAATCAAGGATGGTAATAATATTACTAATATTACTTCCAAAACAGCCTTTTTTGAATCTATGGGAATGGGAGAGTATAAAAGAGACATCGCTTATGCAATCAATCAAAATCAAACGGTAATGGATTCCAGAACCCAGGGATTAAGCTATTCCGGAAATGAACATGATATCATTGCATCTACTACTCCAAGTGATTATATTACATTTAAAGGTCAAAAATATGGAGATTATTACCGTTATTTGAATTTTGGAGATTTAGATCCAAAAACATCCTATGTAGGTAATTCCTGTCACGTAGAAAAAATTAATGTAGGCGCTATTACAGAATATCCCTATCGTTTAAGTGATACGATTAACATTGCTTCTACCCATGGCCAGTATTTCCAGCTGGATTTAGAGTCTGACAGTGATGGTGACGGAGAAGGTGACATAGTAGTATGGTATACCTTAAATGGAGTAAAACCCGGTGCAAAAGATGATATTTATGATTATTCACCAAATGATGTAAGAAACAATTATTATATCTATAACAGAGGAAACATTACCTACACCGGTATGGGTCACTCTGATATTTCAAAAAATGAAGAAGAAATCAAGCTCTTCATCAATACCATGATTGCAGCCTATCGTGTAGCAACACAGCCACCAAACTTAAAGATTATTGAAGGTGAAACGGACGACACAGATAAATCCTTTGATGCCATACCAATGGATGCGAATGTAACTGATAATGAGAACTTCTATAAAGTGCATTTTAAAGCAGAAGACGTAAACTTAGTCAGTGATGAATTTAAAGATCTTCATTGTAAGATTTACTTAGAGGGTGGTTCTAACGTTCTAAGCATCAACGGAGCAGATGTCAATGTAACAGAAAAAACAGGTCAGATTCTCAATGGATGGGAATTGTATCAATGGATTCCAAATCAAAAAGAGGGTAATAAGGTAGAACTAAAACAGGATAACGGCGGCAACTATTATTATAAAATTGTAGCCGGAGTAGAATATTACTTTAAGGTGCCGCTTGTGGAACAAAAGGGAACCGTCAACGAAGTTGTAAATCTTTCTGAAACAAAAAGTATGGATATTTATATAGAAGTCCAATCCTTTATTACCAAAAATAAAAAGGTGAATGAATCTGCACTGATTTACGATAATATTAAATTAACACAACTGAATCTATTTGATCTTGATTAGAACATGCAAAGCAGCTCGGGGAAAATACCCGAGCTGTTTTCGGCTATAGGTACTTCTAGTGAGTCATGTCTCAAATTTTGCAAAAAATAGGAAATAAATTGTAAAAATTATTAATATATTTGTCTTTTTTGCTGGATTTGGGGATTAATTAGTGATATGATAGTACTAATTAGAAGTGTGTCTGCTACGGAGGAATAGGTAATGGCATTGAAGAAAATCAAAAAAGAGAAGACGGAGAATAATCCGGGAAATAAAAAAATTGATATGAAGGCTTTTGCAGCTGTTTTTTCAAAAAAGAACGGAAAAACACAGAGTATTGGAACAAAATCAGAACATAAAAACGGCATTTCCAATCAAATTCAGAGTCGTATCGGTAAAAGTGTGATTTTGGTTTTGGTAGTGATTGCAGTCATTGCCACTCTTATGGTGAATAATATTGTAAAAGATGCCAATGATACGGAACTTCAGTTGGAGTCTCAGGTAGCTTCCAATCAGATTTATGCATTTTTTTCACCTTTTGATACCATGGCAACACAGTTGGCAGTAAATCCTGAAATACAATTTTTATTAAAAACTGTGTCTATACCTGAAAGTTTAGCAAAACATAGTGGTTATGCAGATGCGTTAACAACAATTCAGCAGATTCAGGCATTGGATGAGGAAAACATTAATTCTGTATGGTTTGCAGATTTGGATGCCAGTGTAATTGCCACATCTTCAGGGTATATTTCCGATGAATCTTGGGATATTTATGACAGACCATGGTCCCATTGTTTAGATGGAAAGACAGTTTATACTGTTCCGTTTTTGGAAACCACTACCGGAAAAGAAGTGATTACCATTGCCACACCGATTTTGGATAAGACGGGCAAAGTCTTGGGTGTATCAGGTATGGATATTGCCACGGATGTGATTATGGTTAACATGGCGGAATTTAAGATTGGGAATAATGGATATGTTATGTTGTTGAGTGAGGATGGCACCTTCGTTTATCATCCGGATGAAAGTGTTGTGGGAACAAATATCAATGACATGAAGATTTCTAATAATTTAAAAGAAGCCATAGCTAATAAGACAGAAGGACTGATGAAATACAGAACCAACGGACAGAGTAAATATGGATATTTGGCTAACGTCGGTGAAACAGGATATATGGTTTTAAGTTGTATTACCAACTGGGAATATAATTCATCTGTGATTTCACTAATCCTAATGTTTGTTGTTATTTTTATTCTTGGCTTAGTCGTAATTGTACTTAGTATGCGTAAAGCAGCAGCTCGTATTGTAAAACCACTTGGAGAGTTAAATGACGCAGCTATGAAGCTTGCAGATGGTGATTTGGATGTGGAACTTAATGTGACCAGTGAGGATGAAGTAGGAGAGTTAGGTCGTTCCATTGAAAAGACAGTAAAACGTTTGAAAGAATATATAAATTATATTGATGAAATTTCAGAAGTACTGGCACAAATGGCCAATGGTAAGCTTGCGATTCAATTGAAATATGCTTATGTAGGTGAGTTCCAGAAGGTGAAGGACGCCTTGATTCATATTTCTGAATCTATCAATGAGGTGATGCATAATATCAAAGATAGTTCAGAACAGGTATCTGTTGGTTCGGATGATCTTGCGAAGGCTGCACAAAGTTTGGCCGAAGGAGCTGAAATGCAAGCAGCAGCTATCGAAGAATTAGTAGCTACTGCAGTAACAGTATCCGAGCAGGTAGAAGAAAACAAAGATGATGCACAGCAGTCAGCACGTCATACCAATGAAGTAACTATTATGATGGAAGAAAGCCAGCAGCAAATGGATCGCATGCGTGGTGCTATGAATAAGATTCAGGAAGCTTCTAATAAAGTAGTTGGTATTATCACAACAATTGAAGATATTGCAGAACAGACCAATCTTTTATCGTTAAATGCTTCTATTGAAGCGGCTCGTGCAGGAGAAGCCGGTAGAGGTTTTGCAGTTGTTGCCAGTGAAATTGGAAAATTAGCAAATGAAAGTGCGCATGCAGTAAATACAACGCGTGATTTGATTGGTGTTTCTTTGGCTGAAATTAAAAATGGTAATGCATTGGTGGATGATGTAGTAGCCTCCTTAACACAGGCAGTAGAAAAGATAGATGAAGTAAATGCTATGATTCAGAAAACTGCAGAAAATGCAGAAGTACAGATGCAGAGTATGCTTCAGATTAGAGATGGTGTAGAGGAAATGTCACGTGGAATTCAGGATAACTCCGCAATGGCAGAAGAAACCTCTGCAACCAGTGAAGAATTGGCTGCACAGGCAGAAACATTAAATGAATTGGTGCAGATGTTTGAATTAAAATAGTTGCATTTTATGTGAAAAAATGATAATAAGTAAAGTAAATGGAACCGCCTTATCGTTTGAGGCGGTTCGTTTATGTAATGATAACAGGTGTTTAAGGAATAGGTAGAATTATGGATAAAGAAATGTTAAGTAAAATTAAATTGGTGTGTAGCGATGTAGATGGTACACTGGTAGAAGAAGGAAAAGCCGGATTAAATCCTGAGTATTATGATGAAATTAAACGTTTAAAAGAAAAAGGGATTATGTTTGCAGTAGTTTCAGGGAGATCTTATGCTGCATCCAAGCCGTTGTTTGCTCCGGTAATTGATGATATTATTTTTATCAATGATAATGGTGCAGTATTAACTTACCAGGGAAAGACAATAAAAGCCCACACGATTCCGGATGAATTAATTAAGGATATGGTGAATGATTTAACGGATGAAGTAAAAGAAGTAACGTATATTTCTTCACTAACAGGAGCTTATGCTTGGAAAAAGAATCAGGAATTTTGCAGAATACTTAGAGAGGATTTTTTCCTTCAGGTAACGGAATTAGAGGAAATGGCAGATAGTTTACCGGAGGGGGCCGGAGTCATGAGTTTCGGGATGTATGATCCAATAGATGCAGAAGCAGCTGTAGGACATAAATTTATTGAGAAATGGAATCAGCATGAGTTGATAAAAGCTGTTCCGGGAGGGCAATATTGGTTTAATGTCATGCAAAAAAATGTCGATAAAGGCGTTGCGTTAAAGGAATTAATGGAAATGTATGATGTGAAACCGGAAGAAGTTATGGCTATCGGAGATAATATGAATGATATGGGAATGCTTACCAGTATTCCTAATAGTGTGGCTATTGGAAATGCCAGGGAAGAAGTTAAGGCAGTTTGTAAATATGTCGCAGATACAAATGAAAATGATGGTGTACTCCAGATTTTGAAAATGTTATAAAATAATAAATTAGGTAGAAACAAGAAAAGGAGATTGGCTTTCGATTAAAAAGAATCGGAAGCTAATTTTTAAGGTGAGAAGAATATGAAATTTGTAATTCAAAGGGTAAAACATGCTTCAGTAACCGTAGACGGGAAAATTTTGGGGAAAATAGAGAAAGGTTTTTTGGTTCTCATTGGTGTTTGTGAGTCTGATGATGAGATAATTGCAGACAAAATGGTTAAAAAATTAGTAGGAATGCGAATTTTTGAGGATGAAAACGGTAAAACAAACTTGGATTTGCAAAGCGTTGGTGGGGAACTCTTATTAGTGAGTCAGTTTACTCTGTATGCAGACTGTAAAAAAGGAAATCGACCGAGTTTTGTTCACGCTGCAAAACCTGAAAAGGCAAATGCTTTATATGAATATATTATTTCAAAGTGTAAAGCTTTGGTAGATATAGTGGAACAGGGAGAATTTGGTGCAGATATGAAAGTGGAACTTTTGAATGATGGACCATTCACAATTGTGCTTGATAGTGCGGAATTATAATATAGCAAAGTACATAAAAATATTTTCCGAAGCGAATGAAAGCTCAATTCTAATAGTGATTCATGAAAAGTTGTTTACAAATAAAAAATTTAGTGTTAAAATAATCAGCGTGGTTTGAAAATACAGATTAAAATGATTTTTAACACTTCGGGATGTGGCTCAGGTGGTAGAGCGCTACTTTAGGGAAGTAGAGGTCGCAAGTTCAAGTCTTGTCATTCCGATTACTGAAAGCCTTGATAATCAAGGCTTTTTTGTATATTTGATATGTAAGACAAAGGAGTAAGTATGATTTTATCATTATGTAAATTAGTAATTGGTTTTTTGCTTCTTGTAAAAGGTGCAGATTTCTTTGTAGATGGTGCTTCTTCTGTAGCAAAGAAACTAAGAATTCCGGCATTTGTGATTGGATTGACGATTGTAGCATTTGGTACAAGTGCGCCGGAACTGGCAGTAAGTATTACAGCTGCGCTGAAAGGAAGTAACGATATTGCTATTGGTAATGTGGTAGGTTCTAATATTTTTAATACTTTGGTAGTACTTGGTGCTAGTGCAGCGATTACACCAATTGCTGTTGAAAAAGGAATGATTAAGAAAGATTATCCATTATCAATTTTTGCTGCTGTATTACTTGGGATTCTTGCTATGGATACTGTTTTCTTTAAGGCAGACGTAATGTCATTAGGAAGAACAGATGGTATTATTTTGTTGATTGCATTTGTCGGTTTTATGGTAATGACAGTTAAAGCCGGTATGGAAGGACGTACGGAGGAAGAAGAAAACGCAGAAGTAATGCCTGCTTTGAAAGCAATTATTTTGATTGCAATTGGTCTTGCGGGTATTGTTTGGGGCGGAGACTTGTCTGTAGAAGGGGCAAAAGAAATTGCCAGATTTTTTGGACTTAGTGAGGCAATTATTGGGTTAACTATTGTGGCGCTTGGGACTTCATTACCGGAGCTTGTAACTTCTATTATAGCTGCGAAAAAAGGAGAAAGCGACATTGCAGTAGGTAATGTCATTGGATCTAATATTTTTAATGTCTTTTTAATTTTAGGAGTATCATCAACTATTTTACCAATGAATGTAAGCAGTACGTATCTATATGATATAGGAATGTTAATAGGTGTGATGGTGTTATCCTATCTTCCGATTGCGAAGACAAAAAAAGTAACGAGAACAATGGGAATTTCCATGGTTCTGGTATACGTAGTGTATACAGTATATTTAATAATGAGATAAAAAGTTATAGTAACGATTACATACGAAAGATAAAGTGGCGCCGGGAAGCTTTCCCGGCGTTATTTTTATCATATACTAGGAGAAATGATAATAATTAGTATGGAAGGGTAAATCAAATGTTAAAAAATATTTCTGCGACTCGGTTATTAATTTTAGTATTACAGGGTGCGTTGGTAGGCTTAGGTGCAGTCTTACCGGGGGTTTCCGGCGGTGTGCTTTGTGTAATATTCGGAGTTTATAAAACCATAATGGAGTTTCTGGCAAATCCCTATAAAACTATGAGAACTCATTTGCCGGTGTTGGTGCCTTTTGGAATTGGTGGTGCCATTGGTTTTTTAGGAGTTGCCAATGTGTTATCTGTTTTATTGGAAAAGTATCCGTCACAAAGTGTGTGTGTGTTTATTGGATTAATTACAGGAATGCTTCCAACTTTATTTCGAGAAGGCGGAGAAAAAGGAAGAAATAAAACATCTTTTATTGCTGTAGGATTAGCAATGTTTTTTGTTTTTGTGTTGTTATTTGGTTTGAAAATATTTGCAGTGAGTATTCAGCCTAATTTTATCTGGTACTTATTTTGCGGATTTTGTTTGGCATTAAGTGTTATTGCTCCCGGAATGAGTTTTTCCACTTTACTTATGCCCTTAGGATTATATGAACCCTTTGTATCTGGAATCGGACATTTTGAATTTACAGTTTTGGTTCCGGGAGGGATAGGAGCAGTAGCAACTATCATCTTATTTGCAAAAACCATAGATGGATTGTTTAAAAATCACTACAATATTTCTTTTCATATCATAATTGGAATTGTAATTGCAGCAACAATTATGATCATACCGGTTTCTGGTTTTCAGACCGTAAAAAATAGTTTGATGAATATTTTATGTTTTGTTGTAGGTGTAATGATAGCGTTAGTATTGGATCGGTTTAATGAAAAAGTTGCCAATCAGAAATAAAAGACTAAAATCATAACTTTAAAGATAAAAATAAGAATTGTATGTATGAAAAAAGACTTTGGAAAATATTTTCTGAAGTCTTTTTTAAATTTATTTACAATTTACAGATAATTTCCATTGCTGAATGTTGAGTGTTTATAATCGCTGTGGTAGAATGGGAATAATAGGGGGCTATGCAAATGAATGGGGAATTATTTAGACTTGTAGACGCAATTGAAATACTATTAACAAATCCAATTTCTATTTTTTTTATAGCAATAGTAACGACAGTACTTAATTTTGAATTTTTGAAAAAAGTACCTACAAAAATGAAACAAGAGGGAATAAAGGAAATTCTTATTTTTGGTGTATTAAATGGAATGTTTTTGGTGTTGGTAAATCCTTTCATTGATACTATATCACCTATATATATCCTGGTTATCACACCTATGATTTTAGTAATAGAATTGGCGTTTGTATCAGAAGATACCTTCATGTGTTATAAAAATTTATATGCAAAAAGTGTATTTAATTTTGGTTGCATGTATTGGATTATTACCAATATTTTGGGATTCTTTAGTGTAAAATTTCTGACCTATGAAATAGTATTTTCTATAACCATGATAATTGCAGGAATCTGGAGTTATTATTTGACTCGGAGTAAGAGATTTCATTTTGGAAAATACAAAATGATACTTCATGAAAAAGCGGCAGAAAAATTATTTTTCCGTAATATCATTATATGCATTTTATTCCTTGTGTTCTTTACATGGAATTTTAAGATTTTTTCTTTAAGTGAAATCTTGGAACCGGAAATTCGAAGAATGCTGTGTGGTGAAATGCTACTGAAAATCGGCTTTGTTTGGTGGAGTAGTCGTGTATTATATGAAATGGTTGCTAACCAAATCGAATATGTTAAAAATGAAACTTATACAGAGAATATTTTGGATAAAGAGCGTGCTTTTAGAAATACCATTATGCGAAAAGGTATTTTTAGCCTTGATTTAGATATTACCAGGGATGAGTTTAAAGAAGGTATAGAATGGCTGAATTCTGATACTTGGGAATCGGGCGTAGCAGTGAAAAAAGTAATTACCGGTTTATTAGAGACTTGTGTTCATCCGGAAGATTATGAAGAATTTGCTCACACTAACGATGCAAGCGTTATTCGGGAACGTGTAGATAGTGCGCCGTATTATAGTCATCAAATTCGTGTATCACCTCAGGGGATGCTTTATAATTTTTCCTTAGGTGAGGCGCTAACAAAACGATATCAGGAAACAGATAAAGAATGGGTATGGCTAAAATTTGATTATATTTATACAAGAGATGCCATGAGTGGTGATATCTATGCGTATGTTGCGGTTTTTGACATAGATTTGCAGGTTGAGCAGGGAGAAATATTGAAACAAAATGCAACTACGGACTTCCTAACAGGAGTTTTAAATCGTGCGACTATGGAAAAACGCATAGAAGAGAAATTACAACAAAAACTGTATGCGGGTACGTTCTTTATTATTGATGTTGATAATTTTAAGAGTGTGAATGATATTTTGGGACATCCGGTTGGTGATCAGTTATTAAAACAAATTTCATCTATTCTTACAGAATTATTCCGGAAAGATGATTTGGTTGGACGACTTGGAGGAGATGAATTCTGTGTATTTATGTTAGATACTGTAGATCCGGAAGCCATTGCATCTAAAGCAGAAAAACTTGTGCAAAGTTGTCGGATAGAATGCAAAGGAGAACAGGGTGAGAGTGTTCAGGTGTCTATCAGTGTAGGTATTGCAAGTTGTCAGAAAGAGATTAGCGATTACAACAAATTATACAGATGTGCAGATTTGGCACTATATGAAACCAAGAAAATGGGAAAAGATTCTTATACAATATATCGTAAGGGGATGTAAAATAATGAAAATGAAAAAATATCGTTTGATTCTCGGTATTTGTATCAGCTTTTTGTTTTGTGGCATATTTGTTAATGCAACGGAAAGTAAAGTAGAGGAGAATAAAAAGGTTATCCGAGTAGGGTTTTATGAACGGAAAGGATATATGGAAGCACAGGAAGAACAATCAGTATATGGTTTTGGTGCGGAATATCTCGATACGATTGCGATGTATGCAGATTGGGAGTATGAATTTATAGAAGGTACCAGAGAAGAATGTATACAGATGTTGGAAGAAGGCGAGATAGAGTTGTTATCTCCGGTGTACACAGATACTGTGTTTGAAAATGCGGTTCTTTCCAATAGAATTATTGGAGAAGATAATTGTTATTTATACAAATTAAGTAATAATTTTGAGGTTAATCAGGATGATTATGCAATTTTCGAAGATTGTATCGTTGGTGTAGTGAAATCCAGTGGATTGGAAGAAAAGCTTACACAGTATTGTGACGAAAATAACTTTAAATTTGATAGTATTGTTTCTTATGCTACTTTGGAAGAAGCCAGACAGGAGTTGGCTGATGGTAAAATTGATTTATTGGCAACAGATTCTTACGTAAATGTGGAAAATATGAAGGTAGTATCCAGTTTCGTAAGCGGTATGATTACCTTTGCTGCATCTGAAGAAAGTATTATCACAGAATTAGATCATGCCTTGGATCGAATTAAATTAAATAATCCCAGCTATACAGAAGAATTAAAAGAGAAATATTTTATTCAAGGTTCTCAGAAAAATATAGAATATTCTAAGGAAGAAATTAAATTTTTATCTCAGGATTTGAAATATACGGTGGCTATATGCAAAGAGCAATATCCGGTATCTTTTTTGAGTGAGGGAAAAGAATATTGCGGAATCGCACCGGATATCTTGGATATGGTAAAACATTATACCGGTATTGTTTTTGAATATAAGTATGTAGATAGTTATGCTCAAGGAAAAGAAATGCTGGCAAACAAGGAGGCAGATATTTTAGCCGGAACCGTAGTAGAAAAACAGGATATCGATATTCTAAACTACGCAGCAGAAGGAGAGTATATTGTAGAATTTCTTGAGAATGAAATGGCCTTTATCGGTAGAAAAGGAACTGATTTGTCGGATAATTTGAAAGTTGCAATTCCAGATTATCTGGAAAAAGGAATAATCTATCTTGAAGAAGAATATCCAAATTATCAGTTTGTTCTATATGAAAATGATGAAGCTTGTTTTGATGCTATTGTTAACCGTGAAGTAGATTTGTCAGTACAGTCAGATTATAAGATTAATGAGCTTGGTGTTTATGATGAATATAAGGAAATACGAAAATTAAAAAATATTGCTGATGAATTTGATGTTGCTTTTACTATTCAGACAGAAGATAAAATCCTAGTTGATATTATAGACAAAACGCTATCATCTTTAAGTGAGGCGACTGTTTCTAATATTATTAACAGCAATATTGAATACATCGAAAGTAGAGGCGTGACAATTGAAGAATTCCTTCAGATGTATTTGGGTGACATTATTATAATTCTTATTGTTGCTAGTGCTTTGATTATTGGGCTTGTTATGTACAGCAAGTTTAAAAAGGAACAAAAAAGTAAAGAAAAAGCATATACAGATAGTCTCACAGGACTTCCCAGTGTAGAAAAGTTTCGTATTGATGTGGAACCATTATTGGAAAGCAAAGAAAAGGAAAATTTCTATGCTATTGCAATAGATATTGATAAGTTTAAGGTTATCAATGATATGTTTGGATATGATCATGGGGATAATGTAATTGCTTATCTGGGAAGAGTATGTAAAGAAGGATTATCAACAGAGGATTATATTACAAGACTCGGTGCCGACAATTTTATGGTTTTCAAAAAGACGAGAGATGTTCATGATGTCTATGCATATTTGAATCGTATTTTTGAACGAGTGGCAAAAGATATAAAATTGCGAGATGCTCATTTTAGATTGATCTTAAAGGCAGGAATTTATAGAATTCATCAGGAAGATGTTATTTTATCCAATGTTTTGGATAGAGCAAATTTGGCGAAAAAGAATATGAAGAAGAGTCATGAAAGCTCTTATAATGAATACAGTGAAGCTATGCGCCAAAAGAATATTGAAGATAAAGTTGTAGAAAATGATATGGAAGAAGCGTTAAAATCAAGACAGTTTCAGATTTATCTTCAGCCACAGATTGATCTTATAACTAAAAAAATTGTTAGTGCAGAAGCATTGGTTCGTTGGCTACACCCTGAAAAAGGTATGATACCGCCGTTTCAGTTTATTCCGGTATTTGAAAATAATGGATTTATTACCCGATTGGATTTGTATGTATGGGAAGAAGCTATCAGAACGATTGCAGAATGGAGGAAGCAATCTAAAATTGCAGTTCCGATTGCAATCAATCTTTCCAGAATTGATATGGAAAGAGAAGGAATTATAGAATCCTTGTGTGCTTTGATGAGAAAATATGACTTGGATAGTGAATGGATAAAAACGGAATTAACCGAAAGCATTTACTTGGAAGACGAAAAGAGAATTTTAGAACAAATGGGAAAATTGAAGAAGTTTGGATTTAAAATTGCGGTAGATGATTTTGGTTCAGGTTATTCTTCACTTCATTTGTTAAAGTCTATGCCGGTAGATATCTTAAAAATTGATAAAAGTTTCTTGGATATTACCCCAGACATGCAGTATCGAGAAGAAATTCTTCTGCGCGATGTAG
Source organism: Lachnospiraceae bacterium (assembly GCA_017558145.1). GTDB lineage: Bacteria > Bacillota > Clostridia > Lachnospirales > Lachnospiraceae > SFDP01. Next base: position 6,024 of record JAFYWF010000033.1, on the reverse strand, counting down.
TAGAGATGGGTAAAAATTTAGGATTGCAGATTATTATGGAAGGTGTAGAAACTGTAGAACAAAGTGATTTCTTAGAGGCCATCGGATGTGATGTGGTTCAGGGATACTACTATGGAAAACCTATGCCAGTGGAAGAATTTGAAGAAGCCTTAAAGAACAGTTATGGGATAGGAGGAAACGTGGTATGAGAAAAATGAAATATGTAAGCCTTATCCTGTTACTGTTGTCCGGTTGTTTGTTTTTAGCAGGTTGCATGGAGAAAAAAGAACAGGAAGCAACTCAGGAAGTCACGGCGGGAAAAGAGCTAAATGTAAATTCACAAGAGGAATTGATTTTTGCAATGAATGTGGATTCTTCTGCTTCGGAAGTGTTTTTGGAAAGTGCGTGGATGAATCGAAGCAAATTTTGGGGGAGTTTAATTTTCCAAGGTCTGTTGATTGCAGAAGGCAATATTTCTAATGTACGTCCGGATTTGTGTGAAGAATATATTATTTCGCCGGACGGTACTAAGTATGTTTTTTTGCTTCGAGAAGATGTGTACTGGCATGATGGTGAGCGATTGACCCCGGAAGATGTGGTTTGGAGTATTGAATCCAGTATGCGCGCCGGACAGGTAAATGGATATATCCAAAAAGGATTAAAAAATATAGTTGGCACAAGTGAATTTCAAAGTGGGGCAACAGATAGTTTGCGTGGAATTACAGTAGAGGGTAATGCCATCACCATAGAATTAACAAAGAAAGATAGTCAATTTTTAACTTCCATTGCCCAATTAGCAATTTTACCAAAACATTGTTTAGAAGATGTTCCGGCGGAAGAAATTAATAATGCGGAGTTTTGGAAGCAGCCCATTGGAAGCGGACCTTATAAAGTGGAAGTGGCCAATAATGGTAAAGAAGTAGTTTTTCTGGCTAACGAAAATTATACGGGAAAAATACCATCGATAAAGAAAATTAAATATATGATTTTAGAGAATCCGGAAACAGATGAGTTTGATTTTGCGATGACATCGGATCCTACTACGGTAAATAAGTTTATGAATGATCCTAAATATGAGGTAAAGAAAACCAGCAATCTTTATTATCGTTATTTGTTTTTTAATTTAGATGGAAGAAGTGGAGAAAGAGCAGAACTTTTGCAAGATAATAAGGTAAGACAGGCGTTGGTCATGGCTTTGGATCGTGAAGAAATCTTAAAATCCGTATATGGTGAAGCGGCTGTTTATATTGATGGTGGTATTCCTGCCAGTGACTCTTGGTATATAAGCAAAGAAGAAATGGGTTTAGGCTATCAACCGGAACTTGCGAAACAATTACTGGTGGAAAATGGTTTTGATTTTGATGAAACCATAGTATTAACCAGATATCACGAAGACGATATGTCTATTAAGTTGTTACAGGAGATTGCAGCTTATTGGAATGCCATTGGGATAAAAACTTCTATAGAGCCAATTGATGCCAGTCAGACGGATAAATTATGGAAAGATACAGATTGGTATGATGTGGGATTAAAGAACTTGTCTGCAGTGGATTATTCGGAATGGTATTATGAATATTCTACAGATAATACACTTTGGAATGTGGTATTGAATAGAGCTAGTTTTGATTTTATTATTGATGCTTTGGGAAATACTTCTATGGCGAAAGAAAAAAATCTATTATATTATGAAATTCAACAAATGGAATCACTTTTGGTATATAAAGTTCCAATTTGCATGTTACCACAGTATGTGATTTATAATAAAGAACATATTCAGATTCCTGAGATTGATTTTCCTAATATGTGGTTCTATTTTGATATAGACATAGAAGATTGGAAATTTGTTGAATAGCAGAAAAAAAGCCCATAAATTTGGGCTTTTTTTTACGAAGTAATAGGGAGAGTGTAGAATGGAAAATCAAGAAAAAACACATAAAAGAAGAGTGCGTTATTCAGGAACTCATCCAAAAAAATTTAGTGAAAAATATAAAGAGCATAATCCGGAAAAATATGCGGATACTATAGCTAAGGTTATAGGAAAAGGAAGTACACCGGCAGGCATGCACATTTCCATTTGTGTGAATGAAATTTTAGATTTTTTACAAATCAAACCCGGTATGGTAGGGGTAGATGCAACGTTGGGTTATGGCGGTCATACAAAAGAAATGTTGAAAAAATTAGAGGGAAAAGGACATGTATATGGTTTGGATGTAGACCCTATTGAGTCGGAAAAGACCAGAGAACGTTTGAGAAATCAGGGATTTGGTGAGGATATTTTTACAGTAAGACTTCAAAATTTTGCAGATATTGACCGCGTGGTAGAAGATATCGGAAGAAAACTGGATTTTGTACTGGCAGACTTAGGGGTTAGTTCGATGCAGATTGATAATCCGGAGCGAGGTTTTTCTTATAAAATTGAAGGTCCTTTGGATTTACGTTTAAACCCTATGGCAGGTAGTAGTGCGGCAGAAAGGTTGCGTGAAGTAACCGAAGAGGAATTAGTGGGAATGTTAATAGAAAATGCAGATGAACCCTATGCCGAAGAAATTGCAGCTACAGTCTTTAAATGGCAAAGAAAAGGAAAAAACATAGAAACGACTACAGATATGAAGCAGGTGATTGAAGAAGCACTGGTATATGTTCCTAAAGCAGAAAGAGCAGAAGCAGTGAAAAAATCATGTCAAAGAACCTTTCAAGCTTTGCGTATTGATGTAAACAGTGAATTTGAGGTTTTATATGCTTTTTTAGATAAATTACCTAAGGTGTTAGCACCGGGAGCTAAAGTGGCTGTTTTAACTTTTCATTCAGGAGAAGACCGTTTGGTAAAACGTTCTTTTAAGGAGTTAAAAAAACAGGGAGTTTATCAGGAAATTTGTGAAGACGTCATTCGTCCTTCTGCAGAAGAATGTGCAAGAAATCCAAGAGCAAAGAGTACTAAGATGCGGTGGGCAATTAAAGCATAAAAAGAGAAGCATTGGGCTATTGATATGGTATATACACATTTAACGGCTGTGAATAATGTAATATTCACAGCCGTTTGGTATGTCATTATTTAGAGAGTTGAATCAGCTCTTCCAACATTTTAGGAAGTTCACTATCCATATTTTCGTTGGTAAACTGACAAGTACCAACTTTTTTATGACCGCCTCCGCCGTATTTTAGCATCAGGCTTCCTACATCCATAGTAGCAGTTCTGTTTAAAATGCTGTAACCTACAGCGGCACTGCATCCTTGGCCACCGCGACCGCTAACAATCCATGCAGAAATATTTTGTTGTGGATATAAACTGTAAATCATGAAACGATTACCGGAGTAAATAGGATCTACACCGCGAAGATCAGAAATAATAACGTTTCCTTCTACTTTTGTATGAGCCTGTACCATTTCTTTGAATTTTTCAGTCTGTTCAAAATAAACTTCAATACGTTCTTTTACATCAGGAAGTTCTAAAATTTCAGATGTAGTCATAGTACGGCATGCATCAATTAAATTTTCCATTAATTTATAGTTAGGAATTGTAAACTGACGCCATCTTCCAAGTCCGGTTCTGGGATCCATTAAAAAGCCTAATAAAATCCATCCTGTAGGATTTAATACTTCGTCAATGGAAAGATTTCCGGAGTCTACTTTATCGACAGCTTCCATCAAATCATCAAATTGTGGAAATCTATCCTTTCCACCGTAATATTCATAAATAATTCTGGCACAAGAAGGAGTGATACGGCTTTCCCCTTTGTATTTTCCTTCTAATGCTAAACGTTCATGTTCGCTGGAATGATGATCAAACCAAAGCCCACATCCCTCTACGAAAGGAACGTTTGCTAAACAGTCATCTTCAGTAACTTCTACCAAACCATCCTGAATATCCTTTGGATGAGCAAATTTCCAAGAATCAATGATGCCGGCTTCTTTTAATAGGGCACCACAAGCAAGTCCGTCAAAATCAGAACGTGTAATAAGTCTCATAATATTTATCCTCTCTTTATGAAATAGCATTCTGCCAATACAGTTACATATATTCTAGTGGATGTGTCAGTTTTTTTCAACACTATTTTTGAGTTGTATGAATAAATAATAAGTCTAAAATTAAATTGCATAAGAAATTGTTTTGGAGTAAAATATAGGGGAGTATGTTAGAAGTAATAGAAAGAAAATATAAAACAGTCTAGTGAAGAAAGTTTTATTTCATGTAAGAAATGAAAAGAGAGGTTAGTAATTTTGAATACAGAAAAGAAACGAAAATTTATTATTGATGCAGCATTTTATGTACTGATTATTTGTTTGGTGTTAATTATATGTAAATATCTGCTTCCTATTTTACTTCCTTTTATAATTTCATTTCTTTTAGCAAGTATTTTAGTGATTCCGGCTAGGAAGATAGCAGGGAATAATAGCAAGATACGAAGAGTATCAGCCCTTTTTGTTGGGATTGTATTTTTTGCGTTACTTTTTTGGGGAATTGTTTCTCTGGGCGTGTCCTTGATAGAATGGTTTCTTGGTTTTTTGGAGTTTATGCCTAAGTTGTATCAGGAAGAAATTTTACCACTTTTAAATTATTTGTACTTGGAAATTTCGGAACGTATGACTTTTGCAGATCCGGAGTTAACAGCAAAAATCAATAGCGTGTTTCAAAATTTTGTAAGCAATATTGGAAATTATATTTCCAGTGTATCCATGAATGCCGTGAAAGCAATTTCCAGTGGGATCGCAGGAATTCCGGGATTGATTATTAAGTTGATTTTGATGATAATTTCTTGTTTTTTCTTCCTATTGGATTATGATAAAATTATGGAATTTTTGGGAAGTTTGGCACCAAAAGGGAAAGAAAAACAAGTGGAAACCATTAAATGGTATGTAAAAAATACATTATTGGTTTACATTCGTTCTTATTCCTTGTTGTTTTTGATGACGTATGTGGAATTGTCCCTTGGTCTTCAGATTCTTGGTATTCCTTATGCTCCAATTATTGGATTGATGATTTCGATATTTGATATACTTCCTGTTTTGGGTACCGGTGGAATCTTACTTCCTTGGACAGTAATATTATTGGGCATGGGAAAGATTTCTATGGGGATTGGTATGTTTGTGACATATCTTGTAATTACTGTGATTCGAAATATCATGGAGCCTAAGCTGGTAGGAAAACAAATTGGGCTTCATCCTTTGGCAACGTTGATTTCATTGTATGTAGGATTAAAAATTGTAGGTATCTGGGGAATGTTGATATTCCCGACTTCTTTAGCGGTTCTGAGCAGTATGAGAAAAGAAATACAGGAAGCGTCGCCGTTAACAGAAAAAGAGAGTTAGTATGAAGATGCTATAAATGTATTTTATCACATGCAAATGCTTGAATTTTAAGGCGTAATGTGGTAAAATTTTGCTGTTATACTGGTGTTTTGTTCTCAAAATGTAAATAAAAATGACAGTTAACAGCAAAAGCTATCATTTTGAGAGCTTTATGGTAGAAAAAAGAAAAGAAAAGGAGTGTATATTGTGGCCAAGTATATTACAAAACGAGTTTTTCTCGCAATCGCCACCTTGTTCATTGTATGTGGAATTACTTTCTTTGCAATGAATGCAATTCCGGGCGGACCATTTGATGGTGAAAAAGCTATTTCGCCCGAAGTAAAACGAGTATTGGAAGAAAGATTTAATCTTGACAAACCATTGCCGGAGCAGTTTGTACTGTATTTAAACAATCTGTTACATGGGGATTTTGGAGTATCCACCAAAACAGGACGTGACATTAAAACAACCATTTTTGAATCTTTTGCAGTTTCTGCAAAATTAGGAGGAATGGCAGTGATTGTGGCAGTAATCTGTGGTGTCGTACTGGGATGTATTGCAGCACTGAATCGTAACAAATTGGCGGATCGATTGATTATCTTTTTATCCACCCTGTTTACGTCCTTACCCAGTTTCGTATTTGGTACGTTGTTATTATTAGTTTTTAGTACAAAATTAGGATTATTCCAGGCATGGAGTGCAGAGAAAACCAACTACGTGCTTCCGATTATTGCTTTGTCAGCATCTCCTATGGCTTAT
>JAFYWF010000004.1 GCA_017558145.1 Lachnospiraceae bacterium | reverse complement strand
ATATAATATTTTATGGAACTGTCTTTTAATTTAATTTCCTCCAAATTCATAAATATACAGGCAGCTAACATCATAATAATACCCAAGATTTTTAATAGGGTAAGTTGTTCTTGAAGAAAAAGGATTCCATATGCAGAAGGAACTAGAATAGCACCGTATAAGAGACAAATATTTAAAAAGGCGTAAGAACCAAGCTTACCTGCTTTGATGAGCGAGGTATTATATCCAAAAAGAATCAGCCCGTTAAGAATTCCAAAGAGAATCGTAAGAGGAGAAACAAAAAAGTGAAATCCGTTAAATGCATAAGTCGCCAAGGTTATAAAGACAGCTTCTATAATACAAAAGATAGGGGAAGATAATTCACTCTTTCCGGGATAACGGTCTGAGAACATTTGACAAAATAATGTTTGAAAACTATAGAGTAAAATGATTAGTCCTATGTATACAAAATTCATATATGAATCTCCTAAAAATGTAAATGTTAGCATTATTGTACCATAGCTTTTTCAAATATAAATATTATCTTAAATATTTCATCCAAAATTGACATTATAGAGGAAGTAAAATATACTAGTAAAATAAAGTTAGAAATCAAACAATTAGAAATCTAACAATGTGTTTACTGTTAGATTAGTATAGAATTTACAAATCTATGATGACAAAATAGAGAAATGGCGCAAGAAGGGAGGAGGCAATGAAAGAACGATATAATTTAAGAGCAAGCTGGAAAGTAGAACATGGCGGAGCTCCCATAAAATGTATTTTAGATGTGAGTAAGAATATTCGATATTTTTTTGAAATGTCCATATCCGTAAATGGACTTACTAGTATTCAAACCAGAATATTGGGACATTTAAGACAGGCACAGGAAGAGAATAGAGATGTTTTTCAAAGAGATATTGAGGAAGTATTTCGTATTAAGCGGTCATCTGTAACCAGTGTCTTACAGACTCTGGAAAAGAAAGAATTGATTGTTAGAGAGAGTATTCCTGAGGACGCTAGACTGAAAAAGTTGGTATTAACAGATAAGGCAATCAAAATGCAAAGAGATACATATCATATTATAGAAGAAATGGAGCAAGAAGTACGCTCTATGTTTAGCGAGCAAGAGTTTGAACAGTTTCTGGAATATATGAGTCGAATTGATCAAAAAGCTACAGAATTATATAGCAATAATGAAAGAAAATAGGGCGAAACATAAGGAGGAACAGGAAACATGCTAAAAAAATTAGCCCCTTATATAGGAGAATATAAGAAAGAAGCAATTCTTTCACCTGTATGTATTGCAATTGAAGTAATCATGGAAGTTATTTTACCAATGCTGATGGCTAAGGTTATTGACTTTGGGGTAAATGTAGGAGACATGAATTATGTTTTAAAAATGGGAATATTAATGTTAGTAGTAGCATTTATCTCATTGGCAGGAGGAGCATTGTGTGGAAAGTATGCAGCTATTGCGTCCACAGGATTTGCTAGAAATTTAAGAAAAGCGATATTTGAAAGAATTCAGACTTTTTCTTTTGCTAATATAGATAAATTTTCTACAGCAGGTTTAGTTACCCGATTAACAACAGATATAACTAATGTGCAGATGGCATTTCAGATGATTATCCGTATCTGCGTACGTGCACCATTTATGTTGATTTTTGCATTGGTTATGTGTTTAAAACTTGCACCACAAGTGGCATGGATTTTTCTAGTTGCTTTAATTTTCTTAGGTGGAATTTTAGGATATATTGTAGTAAATGCATTCCCTAAATTTCATAAGATGTTTAAAGAAGTAGATAGAATGAATGGTACTGTACAGGAAAATTTAGCAGGTATTAGAGTAGTAAAAGCTTATGTTAGAGAAAAACATGAAACGGATAGATTTTTAATACAGTCTCGAAAAGTTAGAGATTTAGCTGTTTCAGCAGAAAAATTAATTATTATGAATGCACCGGTAATGCAGCTTACTATGTATGGATGTATTTTAATGATTTCTTGGTTGGGAGCAAAACATATTGTTGCCGGAAATATGACAACCGGTACCTTGATGAGTTTATTTACTTACACTATGCAGATATTAATGAGTCTTATGATGATTTCTATGATTTTTGTTATGTTAACAATATCTAAGACTTCAGTAGATCGTATTTTGGAAGTTTTGGAAGAAGATAGTACTATTAAAAATCCTCAAAATCCAATTATGAAAGTAAAAGACGGATCTATTGATTTTGAAAATGTATCATTCCGTTATAGTGGTGGTGAAGATAAAAACGTTTTAGAAAACATAGATGTTCATATTAAATCTGGAGAAACAGTGGGTATTATCGGGGCAACCGGTAGTTCAAAATCTACCTTTGTACAGTTAATTCCAAGACTTTATGATGTTTCCTCCGGAGCTGTAAAAGTAGGTGGTATTGACGTTAGAGATTATGACATGGAAGTTCTTAGAAACGAAGTATCTATGGTTTTACAGAAAAATGTATTGTTCTCAGGCACTATTTTAGAAAATTTACGTTGGGGAAATGAAAATGCTACTTTAGAAGAAGCAAAACATGCATGTGAATTAGCTCAGGCGGCAGAATTTATCGAACGTTTTCCAGATGGTTATGAAACAAAAATTGAGCGTGGTGGTTCTAACGTATCCGGTGGTCAGAAACAGAGATTATGTATTGCCAGAGCCTTACTTAAAAAGCCTAAAATTCTAATTTTAGATGATTCTACCAGTGCAGTAGATACTGCGACAGATGCCAAAATTAGAACTGCTTTCCGTGAAGAAATTCCGAACACTACAAAGTTGATTATTGCACAGCGTATCTCATCCGTCGAAGATGCAGACCACATTATTGTATTAAATGAAGGTCAGATCGATGGATATGGAACTCATGAAGAGTTATTGAAAAATAATGAAATTTATAGAGATATCTATGAATTGCAGAAGAAAGGAGCGGATGAATAATGCCACCAATGGGACCAGGAGGACCAAAAGGGATGAAGGGCGGTCCAAAGAGTAAAGACCCAATCAAAACATTAAAAAGACTTCTTGCCTTTATTATGAAGCGTTATAAATACAGATATATGATTGTTATGGTATGTATTGCCATCAGTTCCATTATTTCTGTTATTGGAACTCTATTTATGAAGGCTTTGATTGACGATTATATTATACCAATGGTAGATGGTCGAGTTCAGACATTCCAGCCGCTGATTAGAGCTCTGTTATTTATGGTAGGTATTTATGGTATCGGTATTGTATGTAACTACGCTTATAATATTATTATGATGTATGTATCACAGAATGTGTTAAAGGATGTGCGTGACGAAATGTATGCACATATGGAAACTTTACCAATCAGATATTTTGATACTCATCAGCATGGCGATATTATGAGTCATTATACCAATGACACAGACACTCTTCGTCAGATGGTAAGTCAAAGTATTCCAAGCCTTTTTTCTTCTGCGATAACATTAGTTAGTACGTTGATTTCTATGTTTGTTTTAAGTATACCGTTAACCATTGTAGTATTGTTAGGTGTATTTGTAATGTTAGCTGTTTCTGGAAAAATTGGAGGGAATTCAGCTAAATTTTTCATGGAACAACAGCAGTCTTTAGGTAAGACAAATGGTTATATTGAAGAAATGATGGATGGACAGAAGGTAATTAAAGTATTCTGTCACGAAGATAAAACAGTAGAAGAATTTTATAAACTAAATGATCAATTATTTGAATCTGCTAAAAATGCTAATACTTTTGCTAATATTTTAATGCCAATCAATGCTAACATTGGAAATATTAATTATGTAGTTTTATTAGCAGTAGGCTCTCTTATAGCGATTAATGAATGGGGCGGATTGACATTAGGAGCTTTGGCATCTTTCTTGCAGTTAGCTAGAAGCTTTAATATGCCGATATCTCAGGTTGCACAGCAGTTTAATTCTATTGTTATGGCATTAGCTGGTGCTGAACGTATCTTTGAATTAATGGATGAAACGTCGGAAGAAGATCATGGTTATGTAGAAATTGTTCGTTGTAAAGTAAAAGAGGATGGTTCTGTAGAGCCATGTGAAGAAAGAACCGGAACATGGGCATGGAAACATCCGCACAAAGATGGAACCACAACCTATACGCAGTTAAAAGGTCATGTAACTTTGGATGAAGTGGATTTTGGTTATACAGATGAAAAAATAGTGCTTCACGATGTAACTATGGTAGCAGAAGCAGGGCAGAAAATTGCTTTTGTAGGTTCTACCGGAGCTGGAAAAACAACCATTACCAACTTATTGAATCGTTTTTATGATATACAGGATGGTAAAATCCGCATAGATGGTATCAACATTAACAAGATTAAGAAACGTGAATTAAGACGTGCTTTTGGTGTGGTATTACAGGATACACATCTATTTACAGGAACTATCAAAGAAAATATCAGATATGGACGTTTAAATGCCAGCGATGAAGATGTAATTGCAGCCGCAAAACTTGCCAATGCACATCATTTCATTACAAAGCTTCCGGAAGGTTATGATACTGTAATTACAGGAGATGGTGGCACCTTGTCCCAAGGAGAAAGACAGCTTTTGGCTATTGCCAGAGCAGCTATTGCAGATCCACCGGTATTAGTATTGGATGAAGCAACTTCCAGTATCGATACTCGTACAGAACAGATTGTTCAAAGCGGTATGGATAAATTAATGGCAGGAAGAACGGTATTTGTTATTGCACACAGACTTTCTACGATTAAGAATTCCAACTGTATCATGGTATTGGAACAAGGAAGAATTATAGAACGCGGAAATCACAATGAATTATTGAAGCAAAAGGGTAAATATTATCAGTTGTATACCGGTAAATTTGAATTGTCATAAATAATTATTTGTTGTTAAGCGGTAAAATAAACAAAAAGGTGTAAAGCTCGTAAATTGAGACTTTACACCTTTTATAGTTAGTTAGAGAAATTTTTAAAATAATTTATACAGGCAATTTACACACATCAATCCAACCTAAAGAATTGGAGTATTTTTCTAATTCATCTAAAGTAAGTTCGATAGCACTATTGGAACTTCCACAGGCTGGAAATACTGTTTCAAAGCGTTTCAAAGATTCATCTAAATAAATCCTTACCCCTTCATTAACTGCAAAAGGACAAACCCCGCCAACCGCGTGTCCAATTAAGTTTTCAGCTTCTTCAAAGGCTAACATTTTAGCTTTGCAGGAAAACTGTGCTTTGTATTTAGGATTATCGATTTTAGTATCTCCTGCAGCAACAATCAATACAACCTTATCGTCTACATGAAAAGAAAGGGTTTTTGCAATTCTGCATTCTTCACAATTTAAAGCCTGCGCTGCTAAAGCAACGGTTGCACTGGAAACTTCAAATTCCTGAATTTTGTCCTCTATTCCAAATTCTTTAAAATATGCTTTTACTTTATCGATAGCCATGATTCATCTCCTAAAAAAATAAAATTGGTATGCATATAATAATACATGCTCCATATACTTTAACATAATGATTTAATAATTTCAAGTGATAAAGCATGAAAGCAAAGGAGAATAACTATGTGATTAAGCAAATATAGAAAAGGTAAAAAACAAATAGTGCTTAGGGATTCACTAAAATTTCATGGAATTTTCACAAATGATGGGAAGCTTTTTGCTATAGTAGATACGGGGCAAAAGACAGATATAAAAAAGAATAAGAAGGGAAAAGATATGAACAAATTTAGTGGATTATCACAAAAATTAAAAAAGCATAAGAAGATGGTAGTTTTTGGTGTGATTATTTTAGTGATTGCTGTAATTGCAACAACTATTATCAGTAATGCAGGGAATCGAAAAAAAGAGTTTGAGGCATTCATGAATCAAACGCAGACTTCCAAAGTGGAAAGAAGAACTTTGGTAAGTAGTGTTTCTGCAACAGGTACTCTTACTAGTGTAAACAGCAAGGATATTGTTGTTGGTTTGAATGATGTAGAAGTAAAATGTATATCTGTAGAATTAGGAGATATGGTAGAAGCCGGGCAGGTGATTTGTGAATTTGATTCTGCTGATGTAGAAGAAAAGCTGGTAGAAGCAAAAACGGCATTGAATGTTACAAATCAGAAAACAAAGATGGATTTGACAGCAGCAGAACGTAATTTGCAGGATGCAAAAGAAGATTATGAAACAGATTTAAAAAGAGCCAATACCGATTTGGGTTTGGTATACAATGAATATGTAGAAAGTTTGGAGGATGTAGAAGAAGCGGAGTCTGCATGGGCACAGGCGAAAGCAGAAACCAATGAGAAAAAGGGTGAATTAGAACTTAGAGAACGTCAGTTAAAGGAAGCACAGGCAATAGCAAATGCAGCAAAAACACATGAATCAGATTTTGAAACAATGAGGAACGAACTTGCAACTTATATTACCGGTGACAGTGGTATATCTATGGATCAAATTGCTATAGATAAGGATTTGACTTCCATTAATTTTGGAGAGGGAAATATTGATGCCAATAATATCCTTGATGAATTAAAAAAAACACAGGAAAAATATAAAAATAGTAAAAATGCTGAAGAACAAGTTGCAAATCTCAAGAAGGAGGTAGAAACCTGGCAGACAAAATATAACACAGCAAAATCCAATGAAAGCAGTTTGGAAAAAACATATGAGCAGGCGGTATCTACTTCTCAGTCAAAATTACAGTCCTATGACAAGCAAAAAAGAACCGTAGAGGATACAGAAAAAAGTGCTGAAAATAATGTAATTAACAAAACAGAGAGTTTAACTACTTCGCAATTAAATGCATTAAGCAGTGGAAATAGCGAGGAAGATAAAGTAGAAGAATATCAGCAGCAATTGGAGGATTGTGTAGTAGAAGCCCCTTTTGCAGGTGTGATTTCAGCAGTAAATATTGCAGAAGGAGATACTTATAACGGAACAGCAATTATAACTATTGATGATATTAGTTCTTTTGAAGTAACAGCTCAAATTGATGAATATGATATTGGAAAAATTTCAAAAGGACAGAAGGTTGTAATTAAAACCAATGCCACAGGGGATGAAGAATTAGTTGGTACTGTAAAAATTGTATCTCCCAAAGCAAATGGAAGTGGAAATGAAGTTACATATACTGTCATTATTTCTGTGGATACTCCCAATGAAATGTTGAGAATGGATATGACAGCAAAACTCAGTATTATTTTGGAAAGCAAGGAAAATGTATTGACGGTTCCTTATGAGGCAGTTCAGGAAGATGGTAGTGGCAGATACTATGTAGAAGTGGTAGATGCATCTGGTGAAAACCAGACAGAAACTATAGGAGAAGAAATGTTATCGGAAGGTATGAATCCTGATAATATGCCTGAAAAGCCGGGAGAAATAGATTTTGAGAATATGCCTGAAATGCCGGAAGGGATGGATTTTGAAAACATGCCTGAAGGAATGGATTTTGGAAACATGCCACAGATGCGAGTCGAAAAAGGTAGTGGAAACAGACCACAGATGCCATTTTCGCAGGAGGAAGGAAGCAGACCACAAGGAATTGGAAATAAAAAAACAGATAAAAAGCAACCGGATGACGCTAAGGGAAATGTAGATATTAATACAAGAAAAGTGTACGTAGAAAAGGGAATAGAAAGCGATTATTATATTGAAATCATAAGTAAGGAAATAACAGAAGGAATGGAAGTTGTGGTTCCTAAAACAAGTGATGATAATGGTGGAAATATTCAGATGATGATGATGCGTCAGGGACCTATGGGAGGTTTCTAATGGAAAAGAAAAAAGTCATAGATATGAAAGGAATTAAGAAACGCTTTTATATAGGGACACCGAATGAATTAGAAGTTTTAAAAGGAATTGATATTGAAGTTTATGAAGGAGAATTTGTAGCCATTGTCGGAGCTTCCGGTTCCGGAAAATCCACTCTCATGAATATCATTGGTTCTTTGGATCGACCTACAGAAGGAACTTATTTTTTGGATGATGTGAATATTACTGAAGCAAAGGACCATCAGCTTTCTGCCATACGAAACCAAAAAATTGGTTTTGTATTTCAGACTTATAATTTGATCGCCAAAACGAATGCTTTGAAAAATGTAGAAATGCCTATGTTGTATGGGAAGGTAAACGGGAAACAAAGAGTAGAAAGAGCGAAGGAGTTATTAACCATTGTAGGTATGGAAGACCGATTAAAGCATCTACCGGAAGAATTATCCGGTGGACAAAAACAGCGTGTAGCCATTGCCAGAGCCATGGCCAATAATCCGGCCATTATTCTTGCAGATGAACCTACCGGAGCCTTGGATTCAGAAACAGGACGTATGGTAATGGATTTATTTCATAAGTTACATAAGGAGCAGGGAAAAACTATTATTTTAATTACTCATTCGCCGGAGTTGGCAGAAGAAACAGAACGAATTATTACAATTAAGGATGGACTGATTACCGGAGAGAGAAAGGGGAGTGGAAAACAATGTTAATCTATGAAAATATTCGATTGGCGCTGTTTAGCTTAAAGGCAAATAAAATGCGAGCACTCCTTACCATGCTTGGGATTATTATTGGGATTGCTTCTGTGATTGCCATTATGACCGTGGGCAACTCTATTACTGCTTATGTATCTGATACCATGTCCTCTATGGGAGCCTCCAATATTACGGTAGGACTTCAGCAAAAAAGAGAAGAAGAGGAGACTACTAGGGAAGGAATGAGTTTTGGTGGACCGGGAAGAATGAAGACTGCCACAGAAGATGATTATTTTACAAAAGAAATGGTAGAAAATTATTGTGAGACTTATGCCGATTCTATTACAGCCATATCGGTACAAGAAAATGTGGGAAGTGGACAGATTACGGAAAATCAGTTGTATGCTAATATTTCTTTAAGTGGTGTTAGTTTGGGGTATTTTCTGGCCAATGATTTAAATCTTATAGAGGGAAGATTTTTTACAGAAAAAGAAACCAATGATGGAAAAATGGTAGCCATTGTTTCAGATAAAGTTGTAAACAATATGTATGATGGGAACGAGGAAAAAGCATTGGGAAGTATTTTTCAGGCAAATATTAATGAAAAATATTATTCTTGTACAATTGTTGGAATCTATGAGTATGAAGAGTCTGCTATGGGATTTTCCTCTTCTTCTGAACAGGATATCACTACGGAGGTTTATGTTCCTTTAAAAGCGGCACAAAGTGCAAATCATAGTAGTGGTTATTCTCAATTTACTGTGGTAACCAAAACGGGAGTGGATCCGGATAGCTTTGCAGAAAGTACAGAGAGTTATTTTAATGCTTATTATCGAAAGAATAATAATTTTGCACCATCTGCATATAGCATGAGTAGTATGGTAGAAAGTATGACAGAAATGTTATCAACGATTACCTTGGCAATTTCCATTATTGCAGGAATTGCATTATTGGTAGGTGGTATTGGGGTTATGAATATTATGCTTGTATCCATTACGGAAAGAACGAGAGAAATTGGTACCAGAAAAGCATTAGGAGCTCCTAATAGTTCCATACGTCTTCAGTTTATTGTAGAGTCAATTGTGATTTGCATTATTGGAGGAATTATTGGTATTATTTTGGGAATCATTATGGGAAGTGTGGCAGCCAATCTCATGGATGCACCGGCAACTCCATCTATTTCAAGTATCCTTATTTCACTTACATTTTCTATGTTTATTGGTGTGTTTTTTGGATATCATCCGGCAAACAAAGCTGCAAAAATGGATCCTATCGAAGCTTTAAGATACGAATAAAGAATGAAAGTATAATAGAAAAAAGAATCAATAGATACAAGAAAAATCTTTCCTGTGTTGGTTGATTCTTTTTTTGTTTTTGAGGAAAGATATATGCGAAAGGATGACACATCAATTATTGTTTTTACTTGTATGTTGCAAAGTTTTCAAATAAAATAAGTGTAAGATTGTATTTTAATTAGAACAATTTTCTAAACATGATTTTGGAGAATAAGAATATAAAACCAAGGAGGCTTTATTATGGCAAAATATATCATGGCATTGGATGCAGGAACAACTAGTAACCGTTGTATTATATTTAATGAAAAAGGGGAAATGTGCAGTGTGGCTCAGAGAGAATTTACACAATATTTTCCGAAACCGGGTTGGGTTGAGCAGGATGCAGGAGAGATTTGGGCCAGTCAGCTGGGAGTAGCGGTTGAAGCAATGAATATGATTGGAGCAACTGCTGCAGATATTGCGGCCATTGGAATTACTAATCAGCGAGAAACTACGATCGTGTGGGATAAAAACACAGGCGAACCGGTGTATAGAGCCATTGTTTGGCAATGTCGAAGAACTTCAGGATATTGTGATGCTTTAAAAGCGAAAGGCTTGACTGATAAATTTAGAGAAAAAACAGGTCTTGTGATAGATGCTTATTTTTCTGCCACAAAAATCAAATGGATTTTAGAACATGTAGAAGGAGCTAGAGAAAAAGCCCAAAGGGGAGAATTGTTATTTGGGACAGTAGAAACCTGGTTAATATGGAAATTAACAAAAGGAGCTGTTCATGTAACAGATTATTCCAATGCTTCTCGAACAATGCTTTATAATATTACTACTTTGGAATGGGATGATGAAATTTTAGAAGAATTACAGATTCCAAAGTCTATGCTGCCTGAAGTAAAAGCTTCCAGTGAAGTATATGGAAATGCAGATGCTTCTTTTTTAGGTGGTCCAATTCCTATCGCGGGGGCAGCAGGAGATCAACAGGCGGCACTGTTTGGGCAGACATGTTTTCAGGCAGGAGAGGCAAAAAATACATATGGAACCGGATGCTTTATGTTAATGAACACTGGAGAAACGCCGGTATTTTCTCAAAATGGATTGGTAACCACGATTGCCTGGGGAATTGACGGAAAAGTAAATTATGCTCTGGAGGGTTCTATTTTTGTTGCAGGAGCAGCTATTCAGTGGCTTAGGGATGAAATGCGTTTGATTGACTCAGCGGAAGATTCTGAGTATATGGCAAAAAAAGTGCGGGATACCAATGGTTGTTATGTGGTACCTGCATTTACCGGACTTGGAGCACCCCACTGGGATCAATATGCAAGAGGGACTATCGTAGGAATTACCAGAGGGGTAAATAAATATCATATTATTCGTGCAACCTTAGAGTCTTTGGCTTATCAGGTAAATGATGTTTTAGAGGCTATGAAAGCAGATTCTAACATGGAATTATCTACTTTAAAGGTGGATGGAGGTGCCAGTGTCAATGATTTTCTCATGCAGACACAGGCAGATATTATTCAAGCTCCGGTAAATCGTCCAAGTTGTGTAGAAACGACAGCTATGGGGGCAGCTTACTTGGCAGGTTTGGCGGTAGGCTATTGGAAAAGTAAAGAGGAGGTTATCAAAAACTGGAGTGTCAATAGAATCTTTATGCCTTCCTTAGAAAAAGAGGTTCGTGATAAGAGAGTAAAAGGATGGAATAAAGCCGTAAAATATGCTTATGAATGGGCAAAAGAAGAAGCAGAAGATTAGTAAGCTTGCGAAGTGATGTCTATGCGGCACTGTATGCACCAACGGCAGGAATTATTTGTCCATTTCATTTAAATATTGCTTTGGCGGAAAATGTACCGGGATTTATAGATTGTGCCGGAATTGAATCACCGGGACTATCCAGTTGTCCTGCCATTGGAAAATATATTGCGAATTTTATGAAAGAAAAAATGGATTTAAAAGAAAAAGAAAATTTTGTGAAAACCAGAAAAGGCATATTAAATCTGGCAAAACTTTCCATAGAAGAAAGAAATGAATTAATAAAGGAATTAAATTATGGAAATAAGAAGATTGCATCCGGAATGTATTCGTTGTATGACAAAGGTACATTTAGAAAAATGTCCGCAAGATATGGCGGAAGAAATTAAAGTAGAATATATGCAAAAGGTACTGAAGATTTTGGCTGAAGCTCCGGCAAAATATGGAGCTCCCATAATTGTACGAACGATTCAGCAGCTTCAGGAAGAAATGCTAGGGATAAAGCAAGAGTATGCACAGATTAAAAAGCATTACAATGCACTCATGATGCAGTATGAAGAGCAGGTTTTGGAACACATTGTACAATCGGAGGACCCAATTAAGACAGGAATTCAATATGCCATGATTGGGAATTATATTGATTTTGGAGCAAGGATTACTGTTACAGAAGAACATCTTACAGAATTATTGAATACACCGGAAAGATTTGAAGTAGATCAAAAACAATATGAAGAGTTAACGATGGAACTCGAGAAAGCTAAGAAATTAGTTTATCTTACGGACAATTGTGGAGAAATCGTTATGGATAAGTTATTGATCAAGCAAATAAAAAACAAATATCCCGATTTAGACATAACTGTTATGGTCAGAGGAGCTGAGGTTATCAACGATGCAACTATAGAAGATGCGAAACAGGTAGGATTAAATGAGATTGTAAAAGTAATTCCCAATGGATCTGATATTGCAGGTACATGGATAGAAGAAATTAGTGAAGAAGCGAAAAAAGAATTGTACGAAGCTGATATTATTATTTCCAAGGGGCAGGGGAATTTCGAAACTTTGAGAAAGTGTGGTAAAAATATTTACTATATCTTTCTATGTAAGTGCGATTTATTTGCTAATATATTTCAGGTGCCTAAACTGACCGGTATGTTAATTAATGAGAAGTATTGTTAGAGAATAGAAAAACATATATCTGTAAAAAGGCAGTTAGCGAATTAAATTACTGCCTTTTTACAAAGTTAAGTTGTGGATAATGTAGAAATAATTAGAATAGTATCAAAAATATCTAATGTTTAAAATGTATACACAATTAATACAAAAACAAAGAAGAAAGCTAAAAATAATAAAATAAATAATAAATTATGTAAAAATAATATTGACAAAATAGAAATGTAGTGTTAATATAAGTTCATAAACAACACACCACTTACAAAAATCTAATCAATGACGAGAAAGTTGATAGATGAAGTAAAACGTAAGAGGAGTCAAAATAGGAGGATTGGAGGTAAAGGCCAATGGGACCAATCGACAGTTTAACTCAATATGAGAGTGGTAATGCATAGCAGTTCCTAACAAGAAAGACCTTTTAAGTGTTGAGATAACCGGATTCATTAAGAGAGAATGAGAAGCTAAAAGGGATATAGAAGCTAGTACTCATATTGAACGTTATTTACCACAATAATTCGAAGAGTAACCAAGTGTAAAGAAATTTGTGTTATAAAAAAATATATAAAATACTATGAAATGTATACTTCAGAATATAGATATATACTTTGAATTATTAAAAACAAAAAATTCTATATAAAATTCTTTCTAAGCAGACAGGGGTTTGCGAGTTGGGAATAAAAATAAACCTTGATTATAGATTAAAAAGAGAGATTTCAAACAGAGTAAAAGATTAAGGAAAGTTAAAAGGATTGTAGGCCATTAACTAAAAGGTTGCTAAAAACAAAAAATATTTTATCAGCGAGTAACAAGTAAATTTGTCTTTTACAGAAAGAGGAAAAGAAATTGAACACAGAAGTTGAATAGAACGACCACTAGATGTTGAAAACATGTAGTGGTCGTTCCTTGTATTGCTATGGAAGGATAATTTGGGGCTGGTTCCTTAATACGCATATTTTGTCTTGTTGTAAAATACCAAATTCTTGATAATTTACATGGTTGAGAGAATAAGGTAAAATATGTGAGGTATAGGAATGAAATTCCATCGGATAAATATAAAATAATAAAAAGGAGTATCTTTTATGGCAAATATTTATAACTCTGTAGAACAGTTAATTGGAAAAACACCGTTGGTAGAGCTTACTAATATCGAAAAGAAATATAATTTGAAAGCAAAGATTTTAGCGAAAGTGGAATTTTTCAATCCGGGAGGTTCTATCAAGGATCGAGTGGCAAAAGCTATGTTAGATGATGCTAAGACAAGAGGATTACTTACAAAGGATTCGGTCATTATTGAGCCCACTTCTGGAAATACGGGAATCGGGTTAGCTTTAATGGCTGTGGCGAGAGGATATCGTTGTATCATTGTAATGCCAGATACCATGTCTATGGAGCGAAGAATGCTAATGAAGGCATATGGCGCAGAATTGGTATTGTCAGAAGGAGCAAAGGGAATGGCAGGAGCCATTGCCAAAGCGGAAGAGTTGGCAAAAGAAATTCCACATAGCTTTATTCCGGGACAATTTGAAAATCCTGCAAATGCCAAAGCACATTATGATACTACTGGACCGGAAATTATGGAAGATACAGATGGAGAAATAGATATTCTTGTGGCAGGAGTAGGAACCGGTGGAACGATTACAGGAACCGGAAGATACTTAAAAGAACAGAAATCGGAAGTGAAGGTTGTGGCAGTAGAACCGTTATCCAGCGCAGTGTTATCCGGTAATGCAGCAGGACCTCATGGATTGCAAGGTATTGGAGCGGGATTTATCCCTGAGGTTTTGGATACCTCTATTTATGATGAAATCATACCGGTTAGCAATGAAGATGCTTATGCAACAGGAAAGATGATAGGAAGAACGGAAGGAATTTTGGTAGGAATTTCAGCAGGTGCAGCTCTTTATGCGGCAGTGGAAGTGGCAAAAAGAGAAGAGAATGCAGGAAAAAATATTGTGGTAATCTTACCGGATACGGGAGACAGATATTTGTCTACAACTATGTTTGAAGACTAATGAAGTAGTAAAAAAGCTGTTATTAAATAGAGGTTTAGGATAAATCCAAAACTGACATTTAATAACAGCATTTTTTATAGTATGGTTTCCATTCCAATCTTCTGTGGTTTTAATCCACAGGATTCATAAAATTTCATGGCAGGTTCGTTTAAAGACCAAACATTTAAGGTGATATTATAAAAACCTTGTTCTTTGGCAAATTGATAAACATAATCATACATTTGTTTGCCAATATGTTGTCCTCTGCAGCTTTCTAAAACACAGATATCATCGATATAAAGAGTTTTTACATCGGTAAGAACATGATTGTTTATGTGTTGTTGATAAATACAGAAGGCATGAGCCAATACTTGACCATTGTCATCTACAGCTACAAAAATAGGGCGACTGTCATCGAGAATCAGTTCTTCTAATTCTGCAGTAGTATATTTGCGCTCTCCGTATTTAAATAAATCAGGACGTCCCATATGATGTACAAGGCAAACTTGCATCAATAACTGGTCCAATCCCGGGATGTCTTCTTTTCTAGCACGTCTGATTTCCATAGTTGTAAGCATCTTTCTTTATAATAAATGTACTCCGCAGTTTTCACATAGATCTACAGTAGCTTTAGGCCAAAGAGAAGACTGTACCTCACCAATATGTGCTTTTCTTAAAAAGAACATACATAGACGGGACTGACCAATACCGCCACCGATGGTGTAAGGAAGTTCTTTGTTTAAAATTGCTTTTTGGAATGGAAGTTCTGCTCTGTCCATACAATTTGCTTTTTCTAGCTGTTCTTTTAAACTGTTTTCGTCTACTCGGATTCCCATAGAGGAAAGTTCCAATGCAATATCCAGCACCGGATAGTAAACTAAGATGTCTGCATTCATAGACCAGTCATCATAGTCAGGAGCGCGGCCATCGTGAGGTTCGCCACTAGCTAATTTATCACCAATCTGCATAATACATACCGCACCTTTGGCTTTAGCGATGTAGTATTCTCTTTCTTTAGGAGTGTATTCAGGAAACATTTCTTCTAATTCGGAAGTTGTTACAAAGAAAATATCATGAGGTAAAATTTCTTCAATATAGTCATAGCGGATAGCCATGTACTTTTCTGTTTTACGCATAACCTTGTATACAATACGAACAATGTCTTGAAGAGTTTCTAAAGTACGTTCTTCTTTGCTAATGATTTTTTCCCAGTCCCACTGATCCACATAAATAGAATGAATGTTATCAGTTTCTTCATCACGACGAATGGCACTCATATCAGTGTATAAGCCTTCTCCATGAGAAAAACCATATTTTTTTAAAGCGTAACGTTTCCATTTGGCCAGGGAATGTACAATTTCAGCTTCGTAATCATCCATTTCCTTGACACCAAAACGAACCGGACGTTCTACACCATTTAAGTTGTCATTTAATCCGGATGCAGGATCAACAAAAAGAGGAGCAGAAACACGAAGCAAATTCAAGCGTTCTGCTAATAAATTCTGAAAAAAATCTTTTACGGTTTTAATACCTACTTGAGTGTCGTGAAGACTTAAAGCAGATTCATAACCTTGGGGAATAAATTGTTCCATAATAGCCTCCAATATATCAAAATTAATTATTTCTCTTTCCATATCTCGAGAGAGAATCCTTTGTATGTAAAGTCAGTTTTTCATACTTCTTCTTTCATTATATAAATAAGAAAAAGTAAAAAATACTCTTTCTATCATATAGCAGAAAAAGAGTAGCGTCAATAAAATATTCTTATGATAGGAGTTTGCCTATGGACAAAAATAAGGTATAATTTAATCAGTGTTTGGTAGAAAGGGAAGAAAACAAAACATGATGAAAATAGAAAAATGGAAGATGAAAGACGTGGTAGGCTTTCTACTTCTTTGCTGTAGTTTATATATTATAGGAAGAATGGTAGGATTTTGCTTTTCGGAAGATATTTGGTATGATGAAGTATTTTCTGCGGGAATGATGCGTTATTCCTACAAAGAAATCATGAACTTTACAGCCCAGGATGTGCATCCACCGTTGTACTATTGGTATTTAAAGACTTTTGTGGATATTGGAAAAGCTTTTTGGGGAAAGATTGATTCTGTTATCTTTGCCAAGCTGGCTTCTGTGATTCCCATGATAGGGTTATGGATTTTAGCAGTGACAAAATTGCACAAGCAATGTGGAATGCTTACTGCGGGGATATTTATTTTTTGTGTATATACTATGCCTCAGCTGACATTATACAGTGTGGAAATACGTATGTATTCCTTTGCGTTATTTTTAGTGACCATGGCCTATTTTTATGGTTATGAAATCTATAAAACAAGACAAAAAAAGGCTTTTGTTGGTTTGTTTATATGTGGCATTTTGGTGGCCTATACTCAATATTTTTCATGTATCGCCATTGCTCTTCTTTATCTGATTGTAGGAGCAGGTATCTGGAAGGATACACAGGCAAGAAAGCAGTGGTTAGCGAATGTGGCAGCATCGGTGATCTGTTATTTGCCCTGGATGCCAACAGTGATTAAGCAATTTACTACCGTAAACAGCAGCTATTGGATTCAGCCATTGACCTGGCGTTCTTTGGCTGGTTGTGTGAAATATATCTATTTACCTTCCGGAGGAAATCCTACTTTGAATTATGTTTTTGCCGCTCTTATGATTTTGGCAACCTTATTTTTAGGAATCTTCTTTTGGTGGAAAAGAGGAAGTCTGAAAGCAGTATGTTCGGAAGAAGGATTTTATATTTGTCTGGGACTTGGCATGTTGGGAGGATTGATTCTTATTGGTGTGGGAGTTTCCATTTTGGTTTCACCAGTGTTTGTATATCGTTATATGACACCATGCCTTGGAGCATTTTGGTTTGTCTATGCCCTTCTTTTGGCAGATTGTAAAAAGAAAGGCTTGTGGATACCGGTATTGCTTTTAACACTTTATGTTGGATTTATTAATGTAAAGGGTGTTTTTTGGGAAGAAACTCATAAGGCAACGCAGATGAAAGAAACAAAGAAATGTTTGGATATCATTCAAGAGGATGATGTGTTGATTTATAATTTTAATCATGTGCAGGCGACCTTGGGATATTATAAGAATAATGAAAGTTATTTGTTGTACTATGAACCGGAAGAATTAATTCAGAAAATATATCGAGATTATGGTATGATAGATGATGTGAAACAGATTCAGGAATTGCTCCGACAAGGTAAAAATGTATATTTTTTAGGAAGCTTTGTTTCCCGAGAAGACATTGTGGCAGAATGGCAGGATCAGGGACTGAAGGTGGAGGAAGAAGGAAGTTATCTGTTAGAACGTTATTGGTTTAATTTGTATTCTGTCAAAGAATAAAAAGAAATTCTTTTGCAGTAATAAAAACTAAGATAATATTTGAGGAAAATTATATGAATAAAATTAAAAAATTAGAGGTTGCAAAGCTAATAAAGAAACATTTTGGAATTGTAATATTTGCTTTCGTTATGGCAGTTTATTATGGTTGGAGAATGTTTACGTTAGAGCCTTGGTATGATGAATTGTATACCTATTATTCTTTTATTAGCAAAGGACCTGTTTATGCGGCAATTCATTGGCCGGTACCAAATAACCATGTGATGTATTCGGTGGTTTCAGCATTTTTAAATATTTTGGGGAACTCCTATCTTTCCTTGCGAGGAATTTCCTGGCTGGCTTCAGTAGCGAATTTGATATTGCTATATTGTTTGGCAAATAAATTTATGAACAAGATTTTGAGCCTGGGCTGTGTAGCTGTTTATAGTAGTTTTTATTTGGTGAATTATATTTCCATCCAGGGAAGAGGTTATACCATGGCAATTACATTTTATCTGATTGCTTTCTTGGTATTGTATCAAATTTGTGTGGAAAAAGAGGATAAATTACTTTATTATGTTATATTTTCTCTTTGTCTGACCTGGGGATTGTATACCATTACCAGTAATGTGTATTGGGTGTTACCTATTTGTTTTTGTGGTGGATTATATCTGTTGTTTCAAAAAGAAATTAAGGTTTTAGTGCACTTGATTATCAGTAGTGTCATTGCTGCGATACATACGTTCGGATTATATAGTATTATCTGGCTGGCCATCGGTTCCAATTTACTAAGTAAAACAGTAGACAGTGGTTACTATGGTATTTATCAGGTGAATATTATTTTGCAAGCACCCTTCAAAGCCTTGAAAACGGGGATGGATTATATGTTGGCATCTCCCTATGTGCAGAGTATGGATCGAAAAGCAATGTTGTCTTCATTTCATTTTTGGGCAGAATCTTTGTTGAATCTTTTTATCAATAATATGGGAAATGTATTGATTGCTTTTATCTTTGTGGCAATTGTGGTAAGTATCATTTTAGGGAAAAAAATGTATGACCAAAATAAGGAACAGAGATTTTTCTTATTTTTGTGTATTGGTGCGACTTTATTTTTTATTCCTATCATTTTGTTAGTGCAAAGTGTACAGCCATATCATAGAGTATTTACGTTTTTAGGTGTCATCTTGGCATTGTTTTTCTTTGCTGTGATTTCTCAATGGGTCAAGGGAAGAGGAACTTGGATTGTAGGTATTGCCTG
This sequence comes from Lachnospiraceae bacterium, assembly GCA_017558145.1. Taxonomy (GTDB): domain Bacteria; phylum Bacillota; class Clostridia; order Lachnospirales; family Lachnospiraceae; genus SFDP01. The sequence continues at coordinate 51,097 of JAFYWF010000004.1, read as the reverse complement.
CATTATTTTATGTGGCTGGCAATTAAGTTCAGAGTATTATAATGCACCTTATGCATCCCGAGAGGTACAGATTAAAGAAATCTGGGAACAGTCCGGAATAGAGGAGTGTCCACAGAATATTTGTTTTATGGATGATTATCAAAAATATGTATTGCAATTTTATTGGGATTATCGACCTGCGGAAGCATGGCAGGAGGAGGCAAAATATATCTTAATGCCAAAAGAGATTATGAATCCGGAGTATAAAGCAAAGGTTTGGCCAATTTTGTATACCTATGAGGAAGTAAATTGGGAATCATTAAAGGAATGCAGTGTAGTTACAGAAACAGAAAATTATGTTTTGTATACACGATAAATAAGAGAATGAAAAATAGATCGGGGCAGGATTTTGTTCCGGTCTTTTTTATCAAAATAATACGTTAGTTTTAGGTTTTTTAAGATAAGAAAAGAGGAAGGAGTCATCCACATGGCAGAGAGACAAATTAGGATTTCGGTACGTAACTTTGTTGAATTTATGTTGCGTAGTGGTGATATTGATAATCGAAAACATGTCAGTAGTGAAAACGCCATGGTAGAGGGGGGACGGATTCATCGCATGATTCAGCGACGTATGGGAAGTGAATACGAAGCTGAAGTTTTTTTAAAGTATGAAGAAGAAACGAAAGATTATAAATTAATTATTGATGGAAGAGCGGACGGGATTATTACGATACAGAAGCCGGGGGATAGAAAAAAAGAAAATTCATTGGAATTGCCGTTAGCGATGGAAGAAGGGTATTTGGAACAACATGTAACCATTGATGAAATTAAAGGAACCTATCGGGAAATGGAAAGAATCAAAGCACCATCGCCGGTACATTTGGCCCAGGCAAAGGTATATGCATACATTTATGGGACACAGAAGGCTTTAAAAAACATTTGTGTTCGTATGACCTATTGCAACATGGATACAGAAGAATTGAAATATTTTATAGAAGAGTATTCGTTGGAGGAATTGAAAGTCTGGTTTTTAAATTTGGTAGAAGGATATAAAAAATGGGCACAGTTTCAAATAGATTGGAAAAATAAACGTCAGGATAGTATTAAAAATGTAGGATTTCCTTATGAGTATAGGAAAGGGCAAAAAGAACTGGCATCTAATGTATATCGAACCATATATCATAAAAGAAAGCTTTTTTTAGAAGCACCTACCGGTGTGGGAAAAACGTTATCTACGGTATTCCCGGCTGTCAAGGCTGTGGGAGAAGAATTGGGAGAGCGAATCTTTTATTTAACAGCAAAAACCATAGCCAGAACTGCAGCAGAACAAGCATTTGCCCTTTTACGGGAAAAGGGACTCTTATTTAAGACTGTAGTTTTAACAGCAAAGGAGAAGATATGTTTTCAGGAAGAATGTAAATGCAATCCCATAGATTGTCCTTATGCCAAGGGGCATTTTGATCGTATTAATGAAGCGGTTTTCGATATGATTTGTCAGGAAGATTGCTTTGACAGAGATAACTTGGAAAAATATGCTAAAAAACATCAGGTTTGTCCTTTTGAATTTGCATTGGATTGCAGTTTATTCGCAGATGGTATTATTGGAGATTATAACTATCTGTTTGATCCTCATGTATATCTGAAACGATTCTTTGGGGAAGGAGTGCAAAGTAAAGGAATATTTTTAATTGATGAAACTCACAATCTGGTTGATCGTGGAAGAGATATGTATAGCGCTCATCTGATTAAGGAAGATTTTTTGTCTTTAAAAAAGGTGGTAAAACCCTATTCCACTAAGTTAGAAAAAAGATTGGAAAAATGTAACCGAGAGTTATTATTGCTAAAAAAAGAGACAGAAGGAAATAAAAAATGGGAATCTATAGAGCCTTTCGTCCTTACACTCAATCGTCTCCAAGAAGCAGTAAGTGAATATCTGGAAAATCATAATGACAGTCCTGTCAGAGAAGAGGTGCTGGAATTTTATTTCGATTTATCACACTTTTTATTGATGTATGATGGTATGAGTGACGACTATGTCATATATACTCAGATGGAAGATAATGGAGATTTCCGAATCAAATTATTCTGTGTTAATCCTGCTAAAAAATTGCAAGCATGTATGGAAAAAGGAATCAGTAGTATTTTGTTTTCGGCTACTTTGATTCCCATACAATATTATAAGAAGCTGTTAGGGGGAACCAATGAGGATTACGAAGTTTATGCAGATTCTACCTTTGATTCCCACAAGAGAGCACTTCTTGTAGGGTGTGATGTGACTAGTAAATACACTAGAAGAAATCAAGAGGAATATCGGAAAATTGCAACATATATACAGAATGTAGTAAGCAAACGGCAAGGGAATTATATGATTTTTTGTCCTTCCTATTCCATGATGGAAAACATATATGATGTTTATCAGAAATATTATAATGTTGAGAATGAGGTGGAATGTTTGCTTCAAAAAGATTTTATGTCGGAAAGTGAAAGGGAAGATTTTTTAAAACAATTTACACAGGCACAGGAAAAAAATCAACAGCAACAATTATCCTGTTTAGTAGAAGTACAAGAGAAGATTGGTTTCCCTATAGAAATGGAAGATAAAAGTTTACTGGGATTCTGTGTCATGGGAGGGATTTTTAGTGAAGGAATTGATTTGAAACAGGATTGCCTTATCGGTGTCATTGTGGTAGGTACCGGTTTGCCACTGGTTTGTTTGGAACGAGAAATTTTAAAGCAATATTTTGATGATAATGGGGAAAACGGATTTGATTATGCTTATCGCTATCCGGGAATGAATAAGGTATTACAGGCTGCAGGGAGAGTGATTCGAACGGAAGAAGATTTGGGAATTGTTGCATTACTGGATGAACGGTTTTTGCAAAACAACTATACTAGATTGTTTCCAAGAGAATGGAGTGAATATAAAATTGTACAAGAAAATACCATTGGTAGAGAAGTAGAATGTTTTTGGAAGGATTGGCTATAGATAAGTAATACACTCAATTTTAGAATGTGTTTTTTTGTTGTTTAATGTGATAAAGTGGGATATACTATATTTGATTTTACAAGAATAATTTATGGGTAACCAGTTTGAGAGTAAAAATGGTATCATTAGAGTAAAACGACATGTATTATAAAAAAAATGACACATAGTCTATACACATTGGACAGGTGAAAAAATGTGGATAACTATGTGGAAAGTGTGGATTTATAAGCATAAATGATGTGAATAGGTTATCCACAATAGAAATCTGTGTGGATAAGTGAAAATTCAAATACTATCAAAAAACTAAAATAGTCAATAGGATTATGTAAACAAAGGAGTTAGTATTATGTGGGCATATGAAAGTGTTTTTTATCAAATTTATCCCTTGGGATTCTGCGGGGCACCGTTTGAAAATGATGGGCAACAGGAGCATCGAATCTTAAAGGTGGAGGAATGGATTCCTCATATTAAAAAATTGGGATGCAATGCTATTTATTTTTCCCCTTTATTTGAATCTGATACTCATGGATATAACACCAGAGATTTTCAGAAAGTGGATTGCAGATTAGGGACCAACGAAGATTTTAAACAAGTGGTAAATAAATTACATGCAGAAGGAATCAAAGTAGTTTTAGATGGTGTATTCAACCATGTCGGTAGAGGATTCTTTGGATTTCAAGATGTGTTGAAAAATAGAGAAGCTTCTTCGTATAAGGATTGGTTTAAAATTGATTTTTGGGGAAATTCACCATACAACGACGGTTTATATTATGAAGGTTGGGAAGGTAATTATGATTTGGTAAAATTGAACCTTCGTCATGAACCTGTAATCCAATATATATTCGAAAGTATTGATATGTGGATTAGCGAGTTTGATATTGATGGTCTCAGATTGGATGTGGCATATTGCCTGGACCATGATTTTGTCAGAAGACTTCGTCAGTTTGTGGATTCCAAAAAGCAGGATTTCTTTTTGCTGGGAGAAATGCTTCATGGGGATTATAAGGTGTTAGTAAACGATTGGATGCTTCATTCAGCAACGAACTATGAATGTTACAAGGGATTACATTCCAGCTTTAATAGTGCCAACATGTTTGAAATTGTTCATTCCTTAATGCGTCAGTTTGGACCGGAGGATTGGACTCTTTATAAAGGGAAACATTTATTATCTTTCGTGGATAATCATGATGTGTCAAGAATTGCGTCCATATTACAAAATCCGGCGCATTTACCATTAATTTATGCATTAGCTTTTGGTATGCCAGGAATTCCTTGTGTATATTATGGCAGTGAATGGGGAGCTAAGGGAGAAAAACATAATGGTGATCCTTCCTTAAGACTAAGTTATGAAAAACCGGAGTGGAACGAATTAACAGAATTTATTGGGAAATTAAGTGAAGCCAAGAAACATTCTAAAGCATTAAATTATGGAGCTTTTCGTTCTGTTCTTTTAACCAATAAACAATGTATTTTTGAAAGAAAAACAGAGGAAGAACGAGTATTGGTTGCCATTAATATGGATGGGGAAGATTTTTATGCACATTTTAATGCAGAATGTGGACGCGCTGTGGATTTGATTACCGGTAATGATCATGATTTTGGTGGGGGAAGTAAGATTCCGCCATATACAGCACGTTTTTGGAAATGCGAAAGATAAAATTTGCCACAAGTGAAACTTTTTATGGAAGAAAGTTATCTAATGATTATAGACACCAAAAGTGATGCGAAAGCGAAGTAATTTAGCAATAAAAAATAAAGTATTAATGGAATGAGTCATGAAAGAAAGAAGAGAGAGACAAAAAAAGAATAGTGAAGAAGCAAAGATAAAGAGAAAAAGTGCTTTGTTTTTAGCTCCCAGTGTTCTTGGAGTATCTCTTTTCTTTGTGCTACCGTTTCTTGTGGTTATTTTTTATTCTATGGTAAATAATCCTATTCAACATAGATTTGTGTTTTTGAAAAATTATATGAATGTTTGGAACAATTCAGCGTTTCGTTTGGCAGCAGGAAATACATTTAAGTTTTCTTTCATTGCGGTGCCGTTGGTAGTTATATTATCTATGGCATTAGCATTTGCTTTGGACTCAAAAATTCCTTATAAGAGTCAGATTCGAACTTTGCTGCTTAGTCCAATGATGGTTCCTATTGCATCTGTCGTGTTGATTTGGCAAGTATTGTTTCATTATAATGGTGTAGCGAATGAATTTATTAAGTTTATGGGTGGAAAACAAATAGATTGGTTTAAATCGGATTATGCATTGGTTGTTTTGGTATTTTTGTTTTTATGGAAAAACTTGGGATACAACATGATTTTATTTATGTCTGCTATTGCTAATATTCCAAAGGAAATCATTGAAGTGGCAGAGATAGAGCAGGCAAAAAGATGGCAGATTTTTTTATACATAAAAACAAGATACCTATCGTCTACCATTTTGTTTGTAACCATCCTTTCTTTGATTAATTCTTTTAAAGTATTTCGAGAAGTATATATGTTAACGGGAGATTATCCATACGATAGTTTATATTTGTTGCAGCATTTTATGAATAATACTTTTCATTCTCTGGACTATCAGAAGTTGTCGGCAGCAGCTATTATTATGTCATTGTTTATGATTGTCATTATTGGATTATTATTTGTCATTGAGAATTATTATGGAAAAGATTTAAGTGAGTAAAAGAAATGCAAAGAAAAGAGATATTTTGTTGATAAAGAAGGCAAGAGTAAGCAGGTAATTCATAGGAAAAATATTTGCCGGGAGAAAGTATGAAAAAAAAGAATGTAACAGGACGAATTGTCCTGACGGCTGTATTGATTGCGATTGCAGCGTTATTTGTAACCCCCATTGTATTTACAATGTGTAATTCTTTTATGGCAAGTTCGGAAATTACGGCCAATTATGGGATGATATTTGAAACCACAGATAGTGGTGCGAAAAAGTTTATATCAGATGTGGTTAATTTGAAATTTATTCCGGATAAAGTTTCTTTTAGTCAATATATAACGGTTTTGTTAAAAAGTCCGGATTATTTATTAAAGTTTTGGAATTCAGTTATTTTGGTAGTTCCGATTGTGGTATTTCAGTTGGTAGTGGCGTGTTTGGCAGCTTATGGATTTACCAGGTATCAGGGAAAAGTAAGAGAAATTATATTTTTTACATACATTATTTTAATGTTAATGCCATATCAGGTAACTTTAGTACCAAATTTTTTGGTTAGTAAGTGGTTAAATATTTTAGATAGCAATTGGGCTATTTGGCTTCCGGGCATTTTTTCGCCCTATGCAGTTTTTTTGCTCACAAAGTATATGAGAAGAATTCCAGTTTCCATTTTGGAAGCTGCGAAAATTGATGGAGCAGGAGAATGGCAGATTTTTATGCATATGTGTATGCCTTTGTGTAAAGGAGCCTTATGTAGTGTAGCGATTTTAATTTTTATTGATTTTTGGAATATGGTAGAACAGCCTTTGATTATGTTGGCCGAGGAGCAAATGCATCCGTTGTCTGTATTTTTATCAAAAATTAATGCAGGTGAAATTGGTCTTGCATTTGCGGTTGCTACAATCTATATGGTGCCAACGTTGTTAGTCTTCTTATATGGAGAGGAATATTTGGTTGAGGGAATCACTTATCAAGGCGGATTGAAAGGATAAGAGTTTGCCAAGTATTTGGGATTTGGAAATGAGCACGAGAGGAGCGCTTGCGTGAGATGAATACAGAAAAGAAAACAAATCGAAAAGAATGGGTTAAAAATGTGGCAATTATCTTTTTGTCTATCATGTTGGTATTAACCTTTTTTTCTAATACCATTATGAATTACTCCTTGCCGGAAGTGGCAACAGCGATGATTGAACCGGGAAGTATTACGGCAAAGATTCGAGGAACCGGGAACCTGGTATCTGATGATCCTTACAAGATTACCATACAGGAAAGTCGTAAGATTGCATCTGTTGCTGTAAAACAGGGGGATGTGGTAGAAAAAGACCAGATATTGTTTTACTTGGAGGATGAAGATAGTGCAGAGTTGGAACAGGCTGAAAAAGATCTAAATGATTTGATTCTCGCCTATAGTACAACACTTTTAAAAGGAGAGGTTTCAGAACAATCTTATCAAAATATTCAGGGTGGAAATGTTTCCAGCAATCAGGAATACCAGAATAAGATTCATATGGCAAAACAGAAGGTGGAGAGTCTAGAGGCTACAGTGGAAAGCCTTGAAAAGCAGATTGCAATTACACAAGGTTCTACCAGTACTGCCATAGATAAGAAAAATTCTTATGATAGAGCAACATTGGAATTGGAGAATGCAAAAAAGAAGTTATCTGAGGTGGAAGGACAATTAGATGCTGCCAAAGCAGATAGTAAGGGAGATATTACTGCGGCTACAACTGCAAAATATGATAAAGAAGCTATTTTTAATAGAGAAAAATCCGAATTTGATGTGGTAAAAACAACATTGCAGACAGCAGTTACTGCAGCTAATAACTCAGGAGTCACAGAAGCATTGGCAGAAGCAGTGAAGGGTTATGATGATATCAATAATATTAACGAGTATATTGCAACAATTGATAAGTTGTATGTGCAGATACCGGAGCAGAATGGTGCGGGAAATAATAATTCTACAGTGAAAAGTGACTTGGCAACAGCCATGCATGAATATCAGAAAAAATATGAACAGATATTGGCATCAGAAATAGAATATGAAACTGCAGTGAATAAATATAATACGATTGTGAGTGCAAATGCGCAGCTTGCCGGTTTACAGGCAGCAGTTATTAGTGCTTCTAATTATGTGAATGAATGTCAGGCAAAGGTAAATGCAATACAAAGTGATATGAATCATAATGAAGGAGACACAAAAAAACAAGTAGAAAGTCTTCAGTTACAAAAAATAGAGGCAGAAAGTTCATTAAAAACGGCACAAGAAGAACTTACACAGCTTCTTACCGATATTAGTAGTGAGTTAAATCTTGGTAACCAAAACAGTATTATTCGTGAACAGAGAGAAAAAATTGCGAAATTAAAAGAAAATGCTGTTGGGGCAACTATTACAGCCCCCATTGCAGGAACCATTACCAATCTTTATAAGATTGCCGGAGAAAACATTACTCCAAATGAAGAATTGGCAGTAATGCAACCGGAAGGAAAAGGATTTAGCATGAGTTTTTCTGTAACACCGGAACAAGCGAAAAAAGTGAAGGTAGGAGATGCGGCGGAGATTCAAAATTCCTGGTACTATAGTGATATTACAGCTACTTTAGTGGGGATTCGTCCGGATCCGGAAAGCAATGGAGAAAAAAAACTATTAGTATTTGATGTAATAGGGGATGTGCAGGCAGGACAATCGTTAAGTCTTTCTATAGGACAAAGAAGTGCCAATTATGATTTATTGGTACCCAATAGTGCTATTAGGGAAGACAATAATGGTAAGTTTATTCTTCTTGTGGAAGCTAAAAACTCACCCCTGGGGAATCGTTATATAGCGACACGTGTAGATGTAGAAGTATTAGGAGCAGATGATAATAAAACAGCTATTAATGCTCCCCTCTATGGCTATGAATATGTAATTACAACTACAACACAACCGGTAGAAGCAGGAAAACAGGTTCGTTTGTCTGAAAACTAATTTATGATAAGTAATAATGCAACCTTATAATGTTAGACGATAAAATAGAGAATTGAGAACACGTTTTTTGTGAAAAATAGGCGGAAAGGCAGGTGAAGCACGTTGAAAAAATTACCAGTGAATATCTCGGTAACATGGCTCATTGGGAGCATGATCACCGTGCTTTGTCTTGTGTTTATTGGTGGACTTTTTCTAGTAGAGCATACAATGCAAAAAAAACTCTATGATCAGCAAATGGCAGAGCGTTGGTCAAAACAAGGAGATGTAGCTCAGGTTAGTGTGTTTTTTTCAAAAGAGGAAGTAGAGAATATAGACTATTTTAGGACAATCCGACAAAGCGTCCATAACGCATTGCAACAGGCGTCAATTACCGTAGAAAAGGAAAATGCCAGACTATGGATTGATGCTATGAGTAGAAGTGGAAAAGTTACACTACGTTCTGAAAGGGCTACTATGGAAGTAAAAGCTATTGGCGTAGGTGGAGAATTTTTTCAATTTCATCCACAAAAAATTCTATCAGGCAGTTTGTTTCGGGAAGATAGCATGATGCAGGATGGGGTTGTCATTGATAAGGAAACGGCTTGGCAATTGTTTGGGTCTTCTGACGTGACAGGGATGCAGATTATGATTGGTCAGGTACCACATTTTATTACGGGAGTAATTGAAAGACCCAAGGGACATATGTATGAGGCAGCCGGATTGGAAAAGCCTATTTGTTTTCTTTCGTTAGAAAGTTTGGAGAATTATGGGATAGCCACAGGTGGATTTAGCTATGAAATCGTAATGCCTAATCCGATTCGAAATTTTGCTTTATCGACTATACAGGCAGCAGTGGGAACAAAAAACGAAAATGTTGTGTTGATAGAAAATAGTAGTAGATTTCAAGTTTTGTCGTTGTATAAGGTAATAAAACAGTTTGGAATTCGCAGTATGTCTTTCCAAGAAATAAGTTATCCATATTGGGAAAATGTAGCTAGAGGATATGAAGATATATTTGCTGTATTTTTAGGTATCAAAATAATACTTTTAATCAATCCTGTGATTTTTGTCTTGGCAGTAATCATAAGCTGGTGGAAGAAAAAGACATGGACATTAAAACAGGGGATTGTTTGGGTGCAGGATAGTCTGTATGAAAAAAGTGTCAAACGGGTACAGAAGAAAAATGATGTGGCGAAGAAATAGGAAGCATCAAATTGTTCAAAGAAGAGTTCAAGAGCATGAAGGAGGAGAAAATGAAAAAAAATGGAGTTATAAGCATGTTATTAGTAATGGCATTGTTATTATCTGCTTGTGGTGGTAATAAGTCAAATGAAACAACAGGTTCCAAAAGAAATAAAAATGCAGTTTTTAGAGAAATGAAAGATGCTTATGAAATAAAAGATGATGTTTCACAAATTGTAACGGTAGGTGATGTGCTATATGTGGAGCAATATCGTTATGAAAATGAATTACCACAGGCCAAATTGGAGACGCAAACTGCAGTGAATGTTTCTTCAGAAGTAAAACAGGAAGAGAAAACAGCGGAGGTAGAGAAGGAAGAAACTACGGAAGATGTTCTTATAGAGGAAGAAATAAATTCGGAACTTTTAACCATCCGTACTATTACAGGATATGCATCGGATGGTACTGTAGTGAGCCAAGTGGAAAAACAGTTAAGTCTTGATAATTCAGGGGGATACTTTACAGCAGATGAAGAGGGAAATATATATTCCATCATGTACAAATATCCTTCGTATGAAGAGGAGGATGATAAAGAAAAAGTTTATTTGGAATGTTATGGACCGGACGGGAATGAACTTTGGAAAATTCAGCTAAATGAAAATATAACGGAAGATGAATATTTTTATGTTAGTTCTCTGCAATGCGATGATAAGAAGCAGCTTATTGTAGATACCAGCAGAGGAATCGAAGTTTATGACCAACAGGGGAATCCTGTTAAAATGATTGAAAAATTAAATGTAGATGAATCTAAATTACTTCGTATTCGTGATGATAAAATTGCAGTGTTATCTTTTGAAGGTAGTGGAGTAAGTATTCAAACGCTAGATATTCAACGAGGAAATTATGGTACAAAAACTCTTTTACCAGCAAATTATAATTATTATAGCTACCAGATTATAAGTGGCTTGCATTATGATCTCTACTTAGGTGATGAATACGGAATTTATGGATATAATATCGGAGATACAGAACTGACAAAGGTAATGGATTATATTTCTTCTGATTTTGCCAGCAATTATATATATCAATTTAGCTTTTTGGATAAAAATACCTTTGTTGCATTGTATTATGATAATGAAGGGGTACAATTATCTAAATTTGAAAAAGTACCGGCAGAAGAAGTTGTGGATAAAACAGAATTGACGTTAGGATGTTATTACCTGGATCAAGAGGTAAAACAAAAGTTAGTAGAGTTTAATAAGAGTAGTGATCAATATAAAATTTATGTTCGTGATTATGCAACGTATGATACTATGGATGATTATACTCAAGGGATGACACGTTTAAATACAGATATTATTTCCGGAGAGGTACCGGATATTATGTTATTAAATAGTCAGATGCCGGTAGAAAGTTATATTGCCAAAGGTGTATTTGCTAATTTAAATGAATTTTTAGAAAATGACAGTCAGTTGAAAAAAGATGACCTTTTGGAAAATGTATTAGATGCATTGTCTACAGGAGATGAATTGTATCGTATTGCACCTTCTTTTAGTGTAACTTCTTTTGCAGCAAAAACAGCAGATGTGGGAGAAGAACCAGGTTGGACCATGGATGAAGCATTGGCTCTGTTAGCAACAAAACCGGAAGGAACTCAGTTATTAAGTGAAATGACATCTTCTAATTTTATGTATTATACAATGTGGATTTGTGGTCAGAAGTATGTAGATTGGGATAAAGGAGAATGCTATTTTGACACCGATGGATTTAAAAAGATATTGGAATATGCGAATTCTTTACCAAGAGAAATTGACTATTCTGCAGTTATTGATGATGAAACCTATTGGGCAGAAATGGAAGCACAGTATAGAAATGGCAAAACGATTTTAAATCTACAGTATCTTTCAGGATTTAGAGATTATGCTTATGCAAAACAAGGTACCTTTGGAGAAGATATAACTTATATCGGATTCCCGGTAGAAGAGGGTATGGGTGGATGTTTAAATATTAATAAGACTATGGCAATCAGTGCTTTGAGTAAAAATCAAGATGCTGCTTGGGAATTTGTGAAAAGCTTTTTGGCAGAAGAATATCAGGATAATTTAGGATATGATTTTCCGGTGAGAATAAGCAGTATGAAAAAGTTGGAAGAAAAATCCTGGGAAAAGCCTTATACTATTGATGAAGAAGGTAATAAATATGAATACGAGGATTCTTTCTTTGTTGGTGGAGTTGAAGTACCGGTACAGCCTCTTACAAAAGAAGAATCAGCAAAATTATTGGATTACATTACAAGCTTAGATAGCTTATGTACCTATAATGAAGCTTTGAATAATATAATTATAGAGGAAACAGAAAGTTATTTTTCAGGACAGAAGTCTGTAGATGAAGTAGTGAAGATTATTCAGAGTAGAGCAAAAATATATGTAAGTGAAAATTCATAAAGACAGAAAAGGTGGTCATAGATGGCCATCTTTTTTGTGTTAAGAAAAGGATATTTTTGGAAGTAAGTTTTTCTTGCTAGGGAAAATTTATAGATGTAGGAAGTCAGAAAAGAGAAATTATAGGGATGTTACGAATCGTGTCATAGATGTGCCAGAAGAATTCTTTGTTTTTTTCTTAACTCCTGTTACGGTAAAACAAGTCTAAAGTAGACGAAAATATTTTAAATCAGGAGTAGAATGAAAAATGAAAAAAAAGACTAAGGGATTATTTATAATAGGAAGTTTGTTTCTTATTGCATTTGTTATTTGGACTTTATTAATTCAAATAGTAGATGTACAGTCCATAGGACAAAAGGGAACAGAGATTGGATTTGCAACATTTAATATGTGGTTTCATCATTTGACAGGTGTGCATATGGTAATTTACACCATTACAGATTGGTTGGGCTTAGTTCCTATTTTTGTCTGTATGATATTTGGTGGAATTGGTTTGGGACAATGGATTAAGAGAAGAATTTTATTGAAAGTTGATTTTGATATTATAGTTCTTGGGATATATTATGTTATCGTAATATTGGGGTATCTGATTTTTGAGATGATCCCCATTAACTATAGACCTATATTAATCGAAGGATTTATGGAAGCTTCTTATCCGTCGTCGACTACTTTGTTGGTATTAAGTGTGATGCCAACCCTTATTTTCCAAGTGAAGAAAAGAGTTAAAAATGTTATGGTGAAGAAAGTAATATCTATATTAGCTATGTTATTCTCATTATTTATGGTATTAGGAAGATGGATATGTGGCGTACATTGGTTCACGGATATTATAGGTTCCATTTTACTTAGTGCAGGATTATTTTATATTTATCGAGCTGTAGTTGTGTTGTTCTGTAGAGAAGATTAAATGGAGGTTCAGGTATGGAATTTCATGAAAAATTACAGGAGTTGAGAAAAAGTAGAGGGCTTACCCAGGAAGAATTAGCAGGAATTTTATATGTTTCCAGAACAGCTATTTCTAAATGGGAGTCAGGGAGAGGATATCCAAGCATTGATTCCTTAAAAGAAATATCGAGCTATTTTTCTGTGAGTATTGATGATTTGTTATCTGGGGAAAAATTGATTTCTATTGCGGAAAAAGAAAATAAATCGAATATTAGAAATATATGCGATTTACTATTTGGTATAGTGGATGTTTGCTCATTTTTACTGATTATATTACCATTATACCCTAATTCAGTGGAGGGATTTGTGTATTCTGTTAATTTAATTGCGTATACACAGGCAACAAAATTTAATTATTATATGTATTGGATTTTGTTTGTTGCACTTATTGCGATAGGTGTGATGAAAATAATCTTAACAAAAATAGAATGGGAAAAGGGGCATAAAATACTCACTGGAATTTCTATGTTGCTAAGTATTTTTGCTGTATTATTTTTAGCGATGACAAGAGAGGCGTATGCTATTACCGTTACATTTATTTTATTGGTTATTAAGGGAATGGTGCTTCTAAAATATAGTAGAGCAAGCAGTTGATTGTGTGTAGAGATACTATATTTTGGCGAAAAAGTAAGATAAAAAAGTTGACAAACTAGCTTAAATTCAATATATTTATGGGTAGATAAAGATGGTGAAAAAGAGGAGTACAGATTACCCCTTTTCAGAGAGAGAGACTCTATGGCTGTAAGGTTTCTTAAAGGAAGGAATTTGGAAGGTAGCTTTGGAATCGGAATGCTGAATGTGTTATTTGTAGTTGAAGATAGTGGCATGCCGCTATGTAGATAACAGTAGGTGTTCACGGCTCATCCCCGTTATAGGATTCGGTTATCATGATAAAACGAGGAATAAGTTTTAGAAATGAGAAACCCCAGAGGCTTCTAGAATAGAAGTGAACAAAGGTGGTACCGCGTTAGGTTGATATGACGCCCTTTGCTAACATAAAGTTGGCAAAGGGCTTTTTATTGTTACACAATAAAAAGCCCTTGAGAATGCACACGCCGAAGCAATTGAAAATGTCGCTTTGCGACGCTTCGCCGGCGCAGAATACGCGAGAACGTGTATTCTATTCGAAATGTATGCACGAATAAATATAAAAGGAGAACAACATGAGCAAAGAATTAGCAAAAACTTATGATCCTCATGGTATTGAGGAAAAATTGTATCAGAAGTGGCTTGAAAAGAAATATTTCCATGCTGAAGTAGATCACAGCAAGAAACCATTTACTATTGTAATGCCACCTCCAAACATTACAGGTCAGCTTCATATGGGACATGCCCTTGACAATACAATGCAGGATATTTTGATTCGTTTCAAAAGAATGCAGGGATATAATGCTCTTTGGCAGCCAGGAACAGACCATGCAAGTATTGCTACAGAAGTAAAAATCATCGAAAAGATGAAAGAAGAAGGCATCGATAAAGAAGACTTAGGAAGAGAAGGCTTCCTTGAGCGAGCATGGGATTGGAAGAGAGAATACGGCGGACGTATCACCAGCCAGTTAAAGAAACTTGGTTCTTCTTGTGACTGGGATAGAGAACGTTTCACAATGGATGAAGGATGTAACAAAGCCGTAACAGAAGTATTCTGCAAAATGCATGAAAAAGGATGGATTTACAAAGGAAGCCGTATCATCAACTGGTGTCCTGTATGTAACACATCTATCTCTGATGCGGAAGTTGAATACGAAGAACAGGCTGGACATTTCTGGCATATTAAATACCCAATCGTTGGTACAGATGAATTCTTAACATTTGCAACAACACGTCCAGAAACAATGTTAGGAGATACTGCAGTAGCAATTAACCCTAACGATGACAGATACAAACATTTATCTGGTAAAAAGGTAATGTTACCTCTTATGAACAGAGAACTTCCTATCGTTGAAGATACTTATGTTGATATGGAATTCGGTACTGGTGTTGTTAAAATTACACCTGCACACGACCCTAACGACTTTGAAGTAGGAAAGAGACATAACCTTCCGGAAATTAACATCATGAACGACGATGCTACTATCAATGAAAATGGTGGCAAATTCGCAGGTATGGATCGTTATGAAGCAAGAAAAGCTATCATCAAAGAATTAGATGAAATGGGCTTACTTGTTAAAATTGAAGATCATACTCATAACGTTGGTACTCATGATAGATGTAAAACAACAATCGAACCAATGATCAAAAAACAGTGGTTCGTAAAAATGGATGAACTTATCAAACCAGCTGCAGAAGCAGTAAGAACTGGTGATATTCAGTTAATTCCAGAAAGAATGAACAAAACATACTATAACTGGACAGATAACATTCGTGACTGGTGTATCAGCCGTCAGTTATGGTGGGGACATAGAATTCCAGCATACTACTGTGATAAATGTGGTGAAACTGTAGTAGCATCTACTGCTCCTTTGAGTTGTCCAACATGTGGTGACACACACTTTACACAGGATCCAGATACATTGGATACATGGTTCTCCTCTGCATTATGGCCATTCTCTACACTTGGCTGGCCAGAAATGACAGAAGACTTAAAATACTTCTATCCAACAGATGTATTAGTAACTGGATACGATATTATCTTCTTCTGGGTAATCCGTATGATCTTCTCCGGATTTGAACAGATGAAAGAAAAACCATTTAAAACAGTATTATTCCATGGTTTAGTACGTGACTCTTTAGGAAGGAAAATGTCCAAATCTTTAGGAAACGGTATCGATCCATTGGAAATCATTGATCAGTACGGTGCTGACGCATTAAGAATGACATTGATTACAGGTAATGCTCCTGGTAACGATATGCGTTTCTACAACGAAAGAGTAGAAGCAAGCAGAAACTTTGCTAACAAAGTATGGAATGCTTCACGTTTCATCATGATGAACATGGAAGGCAAAGATATTACAACTCCAGATGTAGCTAGCTTAGAACCAGCAGATAAATGGATTTTATCTAAATTAAACAAGGTAATCAAAGAAGCTACTGAAAATATGGAACACTTCGAACTTGGTATTGCAGTTCAGAAGGTTCAGGATTTTATCTGGGATGAATTCTGTGACTGGTATATCGAAATGGTTAAACCACGTCTTTACAATACAGACAATGCAGATAGCCAGAATGCAGCATTATGGACACTTAAAAATGTATTATTAAATGCATTAAAATTATTACATCCATACATGCCATTCGTAACAGAAGAAATCTTCTGTACATTACAGAGCGAAGAAGAATCTATCATGATCAGCCAGTGGCCTGAATTCAAAGAAGAATGGAACTTCGCAAAAGAAGAAAGCGATATCGAAACAATCAAAGAAGCAGTTCGTGGTATCCGTAACGTTCGTAGTGAAATGAACGTTCCACCAAGCAAAAAAGCACTTGTTTATGTAGTAAGTGAAAAAGAAGAAATCTTAAAAGTATTTGAAGAAAGTGGATTATTCTTTGCTTCTTTAGCTTACGCTTCTGAAGTTAAAACACAGGCTACAAAAGAAGGAATCGCAGACGATGCAGTTTCTGTAGTTATTCCAGGTGCAGTTTGCTACATGCCATTTGCTGAATTAGTAGATATCAGCAAAGAAATTGAACGTCTTGAAAAAGAAGAAAAACGTTTACAGGGCGAGCTTGCCAGAGTAAATGGAATGTTAAATAACGAAAGATTTATCTCCAAAGCTCCAGCAGCAAAAATTGAAGAAGAAAAAGCGAAACTTGAAAAATATCAGCAGATGATGGCTCAGGTTCAGGAAAGACTTGCACAGTTAAAATAAGATGATGAGGGGCAACTTAAGTTGCCCCTTGTGTATTGTGGAGAAAAGATAGTAATTATGAATTATAGTCAGATTGAAGAGTACATTTTAAATATTCCTAAATTTAGTGTAAATAGCTGCTTTGAAGAAACTAAAAAATTCTATGAATTTCTTGGGAAACCAGGGACAAGTGCGTCTATAATTCATGTGGCAGGTACAAATGGAAAGGGGTCGACCTGTGCATATATGAATTCTGTACTGACAGAAGCGGGAGTCAAAACAGGTATGTTTACTTCGCCCCACTTGGTATCTGTAAGAGAAAGAATGCGAATTAATAATTTGTTGATTTCAGAGGATGAATTTGTATCTGTATATTTGAAATTATTGGAAAAGATAGAAAGATACAATCAAACATTGAAAGAAAATGTGATTGGTGAAACGATTGCGTTGGAGAAGAAACATCTAGAACAAAAAGACGGTGAGATGGATGAAAAAATCGCATTGGAGAAGAAGTGTCTAGAAGAAAAAGAAGATAAGACTGCAAAAACAAGTGAAGAAAATTCTTATGAAAATTATGTACCTACCTTCTATGAAGTTCTATTCTTTATGGCAATGTTATATTTTGAAGAGCAAAAAACACAAGTTATTATCTTGGAAACCGGTTTAGGTGGTAGATTAGATGCAACAAATGTGATTGATACACCAAAGGTAGTAGTTATCACGGAGATTGGTAAAGATCACATGGAGTACCTGGGAGATAATTTAGAGCAAATTGCAGAAGAAAAAGCAGGTATTATTAAGGCGGGAACTAAGGTTGTTTATAGCCGAAAACGACAGGATGTGACAGCTGTAATAGAGAGAAAAATAGCACAACAAGGCGCATTGTGCAAATGTGTGGAGAAATTGGAAGAAGCACACTATAGATTTGTGGATAAAATGATTGATTTTTCCTTTTTTTCTCGTTATTATGGTTATATTCCCATTATTCTGAGTACATGTGCTTTGTACCAAATTGAAAATGCGAGACTTGCATTAAGTGCTTTGGAAGAATTAGAGATTGAAATTTCAGTCACGGACATGCAAAATGGAATGATAAAATGTAAATGGGAAGGTAGAATGGAAGAAATCTTACCGGGTGTTTTTTTAGACGGAGCTCACAATGAGGATGGAATAGCAGCTTTTATTGCTACGGTTAAACAAGATCAATGTCAGGGAAAGCGTTGGTTACTTTTTTCAGCAGTAGCTGATAAAGAATATGTACACATGAAGGAGACATTGATTGCATCGGGATTGTTTGGGGAAATATATGCGGCGCCTTTGAATCATGTGAGAAGAATAGACAAGGAAAGATTGGAAGAAATCTTTTCTGTAGATTCAGTTGAAAACGGGATAAGAAAAGAAAATTCTACAGAACATAAAATAGATTATGTATTTCATGACTATAAAGTCAGAATTGTTGATAAAGCCTGGGAGGGACTGGAAGATATTATATCTTTGAAAAAAGAAGAAGATTTTGTGTATGTAACCGGTTCGCTTTATTTGATAGGTGAAATTAAGGAACGAAGAAATCCCAATGAAAAAGACATGAGTTGATAACGAAGGTTGGGAGCCATGCTGCCATACAGCAGAGAATGGAGGAAGCCATGATTAATTTTGAAGAAGAATTGAAAAAATTTCATCCAAGTTTAGAAATTGAAGATGCTGAGGATGCTTTATATAGAAAAAATCTGACTGATATTGCAGATTTAGTTGTAGATATTGTAAAAGAAATAAAAGAAGAAGATAATTAAAGGAGAAAGACTATGATTTGTTATCATTGCGGCTGCAATTTGACAGAACATGATTTCTGTACTAATTGCGGAGTGGATGTAAGCAGCTACAAAATAGTCGTTTCAGCCTCTAATATTTATTATAATGATGGTTTAGAAAAGGCAAAAGTACGGGATTTGTCCGGTGCAGTAGCCAGTTTGCGTCAATGTTTAAAATTGAATAAAAATCATGTGGATGCTCGTAATTTATTAGGGTTAGTGTATTTTGAATTAGGGGAATCCATTTTAGCGTTAAATGAATGGGTAATCAGTAAGAATCTGCGTTCTAAAAAAAATCTTGCAGGAGAATATCTTAAATTAATTCAAAATAATCCTGGGAAATTGGATGCTTTGAATTCTACCATAAAAAAATATAATCAGGCGTTGACATATTGTTATCAGAACAGTTTGGATATAGCAGTGATTCAGTTAAAAAAAGTTCTTGCTATGAATCCGAAGTATGTGCAGGCACATCATCTGTTGGCATTATTGTATATGCAAAATGGAGAGTGGGCGAAGGCAGAAAAGGAATTGGATCATGTTTTAAAAATTGATACCAATAATACGAGAGCATTACGTTATTTGCAGGAAATTAGGGAAGTACATCAGGAAAATGGTAGTGGAAATAAGACAAATGCCAAGCTGAAGTCAAAAACAAATTCCAGTATGAGTCAGATTATCAGTGAGGAATCCTATCAGTATCAAAGTGGTAATGAGACGATTATTCAGCCTTTGAATTATTCGGAAAAGAAAAATGTACAGTCCGTTTGGAATTTAGCAATTGGTATGGTTGTAGGGTTTGCAGTTGCTTGGTTTTTGGTGTTACCGGCAAAAATTCAGACGCAAAAAGCTACAATTAATGATGAATTGCGTTTAGTAAGTGAACAGTTGGATGTGAAAACAGCAACCATCAATGAGTTGGAAAGCAAAGTCAAAACTTTGGAAGAGGAAACATCAGAGTTACAAGGACAGTTAGAAGGTTTTGTAGGAAGTGGTGGAACCTTAGACGATGTTAATAATCTTTTATATGCGGCTAGAATCTATATTGAAACTCCAAATGAGGTTGTGAAGATTGGGGATTACTTGGAAAAAATTAATCAAGAATCTATCACTGAAGAGTCTTCAGAATCTTTTACATCTTTGTACAGTTTATTGTTGCAACAGGTGGGAACAGGAATTGGAGATAAATACTATAAAGATGGTATGAAAAAATATCAAAATGGTGATTTTGAAGAGGCGATAGAAGATTTAACAAGAGCTGTTGCATATGATGGAAATAATCAGGATGCGTATTTTAATCTTGGGAACTCTTATCGTAAGTTAGAAATGACAGGCGAAGCGGTAGAAGTTTATCAGAAGATTATTGAATTGTTCCCGTCTACATCCATGGCCAACAGAGCACAGTCCTACATCAATGAATTGACGGCGGAATAAATGATGGAATCCAATATTTGATAAGTCAGTTACGGATTGCAATCATTATTACTATTTATAATATAATAATATTTGGTTTACTAAAGAGAGTTAGAAATAATCTGACTCTCTTTTTTTATATCATTAGGAAAGTTTGATGACTTTCTCATACTACATAGGAAGGTTTAAGGAGGTTTTATGATACCCAAACAAAACCGTAAAAAAAGAAAAGCATAATCAAAAGGAGGAATAGAAGGTGGAAGGACAATTTAAAATGATTGATGATTATTTATGTATTCGCATGCCGAAAGAAATAGATCATCACAATGCTGAAATTTTGAGTAAAAGGGTGGATCAATATATCTGTGGAGAGAAGGTAAATAACATTGTGTTTGATTTTATTGATACCGAGTTTATGGACAGTTCAGGAATTGGAATTATTGCCGGTAGATATAAGAAAATGCAATATTTGGGTGGAAAAGTTTATATTTTAAATGCCGGAAAACAGGTGAACCGTATTTTACTTTTATCCGGAATTCAAAAATATGTTGTATTTTTGAAAGATGAACATTAGTAGTTTACAAAAAGTAATTTGAAAAGGAGATTCCAAACATGGAAATAAAAATGAAAAAAAGAACTACAAACCAGATGCAATTAGTATTCGATGCTATTTCTGAAAATGAGCAGTTGGCAAGGCTTGCAGTGGCAGCATTTATTACGCCTTTAGACCCTACATTAGAGGAGATGGCTGATGTGAAAACAGCAATTTCAGAGGCGGTTACCAATGCTATTATACATGGATATGAAGAGGACAATGGTTTGGTATACATACGCTGTAGAATAAAAGGAGATTTACTGGAGGTAGAAGTTGAAGATAAAGGAAAGGGAATTGCGGATATTGATCAGGCAATGGAACCAATGTATACAACAAAACCAGAGCAAGACCGGTCTGGTATGGGATTTTCTTTTATGGAAGCATTTATGGATGAATTAGAAGTGAGTTCTATTCTAGGAGTCGGAACTACTATTTCTATGAAAAAAAAATTAGGAACCCAGTCTTGGTTAGAATTATAGACCGGAGAACAACATATGGACGAAACTACGGTACTAATGGAGCAGTTACAGAGTGGAGATAAAGAAGCAAGAAAAGTACTGATAGAGAAAAATTTAGGTTTGGTCCACCATATTGTAAAACGTTTTGTTGGGAGGGGAGTAGAATCTGAGGATTTATTTCAAATTGGGACAATTGGATTGATGAAAGCCGTAGATAAGTTTGACCTATCCTATCAGGTGAAATTTTCTACCTATGCAGTGCCTCTTATAAGCGGAGAAATTAAGCGTTTTTTAAGAGATGACGGTATGGTGAAGGTAAGCAGGAGCGTAAAAGAAAATGGATGGAAAATTCATCGCGCTATGGAACAAAAAAAACAAAAAAGTGGGAGAGATATTACGATTGAGGAATTGATGGAAGAAACCGGCTTGACTAAGGAAGAAATTATTATGGCCATGGAAGCCAACATTCATGTAGAGTCCATTTACAAGTCGATTTATCAATCTGACGGTAGCGAAATCTATCTTGTAGACCAAGTGGTAGCCGGAAACGTCAGCAGCTTGGGAGTAGAAGCCGGAAATGGGAGAGATAAAAAAATAACTCTTGCAGGAACCGTGCAAGATAGGGAAAAAGAAGAATTGATGAATCATATGCTAATGGAACAATTGTTAGAAGAGTTAGAAGAGAATGAAAGAAAATTAATAAAAATGCGTTACTTTGAGAATATGACACAGGTACAAGTGGCAAGAATATTAGGGATGAGTCAGGTACAAGTTTCCAGAACAGAAAAAAAGATTTTACTTAGATTGAGAAGTTTTTTAGAATTATGAAAAAATTTGATGAGTAAGGTGAGTTTGGAAGAATTTTGAGAGTTCCTGAAAATAAGAAGAAAGCAAAGAGAAGAATCTATGGCAGATAAAACAATTTATTTGAAAATGGACAAAAAAGTAAAGATGTCACAAGAGGTTATTCGGATTGGTGACCTGGGAAAAATCTATGGAGCAGATAGACATGCCATAAATAAAATTAAAACCTTAAAAGTTCATCGATTTCAGGAAAGTGATCAAAATCGATGTGTAGTGGGAGTGTTGAAAATTATTGAATTGATACAAGAGGAATATCCTGATTATCCGGTGGATGTGGTAGGAGAAACAGAATGTATCATTGAAAAAGTAAAACAAAAATCTTCTTCATTTTGGGGAGATGTGCTCAAGGTAATTGTAGTCTCCGCCTTATGTTTTTTTGGAACGATATTCACGGTTATGTCTTATCATAATGATATAAATTTGGTGAACTTATTTGAAGAAATTTATGTCATGGTGACAGGAAAAAAGAGTGATGGTTTTACCGTATTAGAGGTGTTTTATTCTATCGGATTATCTCTTGGAATCATTATATTTTATAATCATATCGGAAAACGAAGTATTACAAAAGATCCGTCTCCTGTGACTGTAGAAATGCGAACTTATGAAGATGATGTAAACAGATCGCTAGTGGAAATGGCAAACAGAGAGGAGAAAATGATAGATGTGGATTAAAATATTGTTGTTGGCTATTTCTTTCTTGGGATTTGGTTTACTGTCTTCGGGAGGCGTGTTTACTGTTTTTGTTACGGTAGGCTTGGTTCCCAGGTTTGCAGACAAAACACATACTGCTAAATATATTATAGCTTACGAAAACAGCATTGTAGCAGGAGCTATTGTTGGTTGTATTTTAAGTGTTTTTCCTGATTTTTTCGAAATGATGATAGGAAAATACAGCCTGATAAATGTTAAGGGGTGGGAATATATTAGTAATTATATTCTCAGTCTTTTTGGAATTTTTGCGGGAATGTTTGTAGGGTGTTTTGCCATTGCTATTGCCGAAATGTTAAATACAATTCCTATTTTTACCAGGAGAGTTCGTCTGGGAAAAGGAACCGGTATTGTACTGCTTTGTTTAGCCCTTGGAAAAACCGTAGGGGCGTTACTTTATTTTTACTACAGAATAGGGTATTAAATTAATTTTGAAGAAGAAAAAATTATAAGTTATCGTGTTGAGGCAAAGGTTGTATTGTTGAGAAAATATAGGAATTATGCTACAGTGAAACTATTCAGATGGGAATGGAATAGTTAGGCAAGATCATAAAAGGTTGATACCTTTAGTACCGGATTTAATAGAAAAATATCAGGTGAAATAGGGGAAAATATGAACAAAGAACAAATGATAAATCAAATGACATTAGAAGATAAAGTAGCTTTAGGAAGTGGTAAAGATTTTTGGCATACCAAGGAAATGCCACAGTATGGATTGCAAGCAATGATGATGGCAGATGGACCACACGGACTTCGAAAACAACCGGAAGAAGCTGATATGTTGGGAATCAACGATTCCATTCCGGCTACTTGCTTTCCAACAGCAGCGCTTTCTGCTTGTAGTTTTGATGAAAACTTAGTGAAGCAGATGGGAAAAGCGATTGCCATGGAAGCAAAAGCAAATAAAGTAAGTGTGGTATTGGGGCCTGGGGCTAACATAAAAAGAAATCCACTATGTGGAAGAAATTTCGAATATTTTTCAGAAGATCCTTTCCTTACAGGGAAATTAGCAGCTGCTTTCATTCAAGGGGCAGAGAGTGTCGGTATTGGTACAAGTTTAAAGCATTTTGCCATGAACAATCAGGAATACAAGAGATTTTCTTCCGATAGCATTGTGGACGAAAGAACGATGCGGGAAATTTATTTAACAGGGTTTGAAATGGCTGTGAAGGAAGGAAAACCGGCTACCGTTATGTGTTGTTATAATAAGGTTAATGGAATTCATGGATCCAGAAATAAATGGCTTCTTACTGAAGTGTTGAGAAATGATTGGGGATTTGATGGTTTAGTCATGACTGACTGGGGAGCAATGGTTAATCGTATGGATGCCTACCAAGCGGGTTGTGATTTGTCTATGCCCGGCGGTAGTAATTTTATGGAAAAAGAAACCATAGAAGCAGTGCAAAAAGGTCATTTGGATGTTAGTTTAGTTGATGAATCTGCCAAGCGTGTGTTGAAAATGGTAGAGAATGGTTTAGAAGTCATAGAAGAGGATGTGCAAGTTTCCTTGCAGGAAAATTTTGAATTTGCAAGAAAAATTGCAGAAGAAAGTGCGGTGCTTTTAAAAAATGAGAATCACATTTTACCTATTTTAAACAAAGAGGGAACACTTTTTGTAGGCCCTATGGCTAAACAGAGTCGTTATCAGGGAGCAGGAAGCAGTCATATCAATCCATGGAAATTGGTAAGTACTGTAGATGCCTGCCCGGAGATTGCTTTTGTAAAGGGGTGCCATGAGGATGGGAGCTATGATGAGAAACTTTTACAGGAAGCGGTAGAATTGGCCAAGACCAAAGAGACAGTAGTTATTTTTGCAGGTTTGACAGATAGTTATGAATCGGAAGGCTTCGATCGTGAAAACATGAAGATGCCACAAGGTCATGTGCATATGATTGAAGAATTATCTAAAGTAAATTCTAATGTAGTTGTAATTTTGATGAGTGGAAGTGCAGTAGAAATACCTTGGTTTGATAAAGTGAAGGGACTTTTATATGTGGGACTCTGCGGAGTGGCAGGTGGAGAAGCCATTAGTCATTTACTTTTTGGGCGTACGAATCCTTGTGGTCGATTGGCGGAAACTTGGCCGTTAAAATATGAAGATTGTATCAGCGCATCTTACTATGGAAATCCTTACAAGGATGCTCAATATAGGGAAGGTCTTTATGTGGGATATCGTTATTATGAAAGTGCCGGGGTACCTGTCAGATTTCCGTTTGGATATGGATTATCATATACCAACTTTACTTATAGAGATTTGAAACTGGATGGAAAATATGTAACCTGTAAAGTAAAAAATACTGGTAATATTACCGGGAAAGAAGTGGTACAGCTGTACATTGAGCCTTTGGAAAAACAGCAGTACCGAGCCAAAAGAGAATTAAAGGCTTTTACGAAAATTAGCTTAAATCCGGGAGAAGAAAAACAAGTACAGTTTTCTCTGGATGAAAGAAGTTTTGCTATTTGGGATGGAAAATGGAAAATTCCTGAGGGCGCTTATGAAATTTGTATTGGAAAAGACGCCCATAGCATGGTGCTTAGAAAAGAAATTCAGCTTACAAAGGATAGGGGAGATTCTTTGTTTGTTGCAGAGTCTATAGAAGAAAAAGAAATTCCACAGTGGTATAGACAACCACAGGGAATTCCAACGAAAGAAGAGTTTGAAGCACTTCTCGGAAGAAAAATAATAGAAAAACCTTTGAAAAAAGGGGAATTTTCCATGGAGAATTCTGTGTTGGAAATGAAGGATGATTCCTTGATTATGAAGCTTATGTATAAAATTGTAAAAATGGTAGTGTCCAGTGGATTTAAAGGCAAAAACATGGAAGAAGATTCTACTTTTAAAATGATGTTTTCTTCAGCGGTGGATTGTTCCTTAAATGGAATGAAAAATAATGTACAAATGGACAATCATTTATTGGAAGGTTTGTTAATGATGGCGAATGGACACTATTTTAAAGGGATTAGAGAAATGCTTCGAAAAAGCTGATAGTGTGAAAAATAGTAACTGGTATAAGATTATGAATTCTACATATACTACCGGAAAGGAATACGCAAGTTGTGTCGTGAGGACATGAGGGAATGGAGGAAATATGTCTAAAAATCTGGTAGAAGAATTTGTAGAAGAGGAGCGTAAAAAAGATTACCAAGAGTATGTAAAGGAAGTAACACCTACACATAACTTGGCAAAGCAGATGTTCCATGCTTTTTTATGTGGTGGCATTATTTGTATCTTGGGACAGTTTATTCTTAATTACTGTACTAACAATATGAATATGGAAAAAGAAATAGCCGGAAGTTGGACTTCATTAGTATTGATTTTATTTTCGGTAATTTTAACTGCATTTCACCAGTACGGAAAAATAGTAAAATGGGGTGGTGCGGGAGCATTGGTGCCTATTACCGGCTTTGCAAATTCTGTGGCTGCCACTGCCATTGAATTTAAAAAAGAAGGTCAGGTGTTTGGAGTAGGATGTAAGATTTTTACAATTGCAGGACCGGTTATTTTATATGGAATTTTTAGCAGTTGGGTTTTAGGTGTGTTATATTGGATAGGAAAAACTTTGGGAATGGTGTGATGCCATTCCTTTTGTGTATATAAGGAAACTAAGAATGCAGAAATATTTACAGAATATCCGGCTACTGTTAGTTTTTGCTGATAAAATAGGTAATTCGTGTTAAAATAAAATGAAATAATATAAAAACGAGGAAACAACAGATGCACTATACCTACATATTAAAATGTAAGGATGGAACTTATTATACCGGTTATACGAATCATTTAGAAAGAAGAGTGCAGGCTCACAACGAAGGAAAAGGAGCCAAGTATACGAAAGGAAGAAGACCGGTTGAATTGGTATATTACGAGACCTATGAAGAAAAGCAAATAGCCATGCGTCGGGAGTGGGAAATTAAGCAATTGACCAGAAGTGAGAAAGATATACTTATTTTAAAGGAGAAGAGTACGAATGAAGAAGCAGAAAAAATTAACATATGAAAGTAAGATAGGAGATATTTATGCATCACCCATAGGTCATGATACGATTGCTAAGGTATTGATGCAGTTAGGAATTTCTGAAAAAATGATTACCAACCCATTGGTAGGTAATTTGAAATTAAAAACTATTCAAAATTTAACAAAAAAACAGTTGGGAAAAGGATTTTTTGATACCTTACTTCACTTAATTAATAGTGAAGGAGATGTACCGGTAGCTTCCAAAGGAAAGATTACACCAAAGTGGTGGAAGGAAGCTGTATTTTATCAGATTTATCCAAGAAGCTTTTATGATACCGATGGGGATGGAATAGGAGATTTAAGAGGTATTATTGATAAATTAGATTATTTAAAAGAATTAGGCGTGGATGCTTTATGGCTTTCTCCAATCTACGATTCTCCCAATGATGATAATGGATACGATATTCGTGACTATAAAAAAATAATGTCTGAATTTGGAACCATGGAAGATTTTGATGAATTATTAAATGAAATTCATAAACGAGATATGCGATTGATTATGGATTTGGTAATTAATCATACTTCAGATGAACATGAATGGTTCCAAAAAGCATTAGAAGATGAAAATAGTCCGTACAGAGATTATTATTTCTTCCGAAAAGGAAAAGATATTCCTAATAACTGGACTTCTTTTTTTTCCGGACCTGCTTGGAACTATTATAAAGAGAGTGATTCCTGGTGTTTGCATTTATTCTCAAAAAAACAGATGGATTTAAATTGGGATAATCCAAAAGTTCGTGATGAATTGGTAGACATGATTAATTGGTGGTTGGACAAAGGTGTGGATGGATTTCGAATGGATGTTATTAACTATATTTCGAAAGAAGAAGGGCTTCCACAGGGAGATGAAACTATCGGAAATATGATGGGATTTCCCGGAATTGAAAAATATTATTATGGTCCCAACTTGCATAAGTATTTAAGAGAAGTCCAGGAGAGAGCTTTTGCACCTCATAATGCTTTTTCTGTAGGAGAAACGCCTGGAGTAGGCATGAAAATGTGCCAGTTGTTAACGGGAGAAGAAAGAAAAGAATTGGATATGGTATTTTCTTTTGACCATTTAGAAACACCAGGACATGTACGAATGGATGATTATGAGTATGATTTAAATTACTATCGTGATTATATGATAGATTGGATGGAAAACTATGGAAATAATTGTTGGATGTCCATTTTTTATAACAATCATGATAATCCTAGAATGATAAGCAAAGTTACCAATGATAAAACTTATCATACTGCATTATCTAAATTGCTTGCAGTGTTACAGTTTACCTTAAAGGGAACGCCATTTGTTTTCCAAGGGGATGAAATGGGGCTGGCAAATTATGATTTTACATCTATTGATCAGATGACAGATGTAGAAGCGAAAGGTTACTACGAAGAAAAATGTCGTACTCAGAATCCTGATAAAGTATTTAAAGAACTTTTGGCAGGAACCAGAGAGCATTGCAGAGTGTTGCTTCCATGGAATGAAAAATTACCATCTTATCATGAAGGATTAGTGCAGGAAATTAAGAAAGAGGTTCAACAAGCATACCGCGATATTATTGCATTAAGAAAATCAGATCAAACATTTATTTATGGTGAATTTGAAGTTTTGAATAAAAAGAAAAATAGATTCGTATATCGTAGGATTTTAGAAAATACAGAGTTCATCATAGATTGTAATTTAAGTAAAGAATCATGCAAAGCTTATACATGTGGTGAAGAATATGAGCTTGTATATACGACCCAGAGCAAAGAGAAGGAACTGGCTGCTTATGAATCCAGAATTTGGAAGAAAAATGCATAAAAAAGTATACTTTTGCTTGCAAAGAAATAAATAGGGCGATATGATAGACAAAGTGAAAATGGGGAAGCATGACTAAAAAATGAAAGTGGTTTGGCTTCAATTTACGAAAGAATAGTGGAGGAACTATGAATTATTTACAAAAATTATTTATTAATTCTGTTGTAGATATATATTCTGATATTTTGGCGGTAGATATTGAGACGGGAGCATGCAGTTATATCTATACTGAAAATCATATTATGGAAGAAATACATATACCACAAAATTGGGATGAGGCAAAGTACCTGCTGGTAGAGAGTATTGTTCCGGAAGAAAGAGAAGCCGTTTTAGAAAAACTTTCCAAACATATGACCGTAGAGGCTGAAGCAGACAGTGCTTTTGCAGTAGAATATCATGCTATTGCAAACCTTGAAAGCAGACGCAACCCTATGTGGAGGATGAATGTTTTAATCATTGAAAATAGAGGGAAAAAACAAGCACTTATTTTTATAAGAGATAATAGTATCGATATTAAAGGAAAATTTAAGATTGTAGAAATTAAGGATAAAGATGCTCTAACGAATGTATACAATCGTTTTAAATTTGAAGAATTAAAAGAAAAAGAATATCAGAATATGGATACTTGTGGAGTGTTATATTTTGATATTAATGATTTTCGTAAGTTAGTAGATGCTTATGGAATAGAGACGAAGGAAAAAGTACTTAGTACTTTAGCAGAGAGTATTTCCAGATTAGAAAATGAGAATGTGCTGGCATTTCGATATGACAGAGATGAGTTTTTGGTTGTAGCAAAGAATTGTACCAAGGAACAGTTTAAGGATGTTATTCATAGCTGGATGGAAATTTGGGTAGAGTTTGGTGATAAAAGGCAGATTTCTTATACGGTGTCTTTAGGAAATGCCTGGGATTGTGCACCTGTAATGCTGGATGAATTAATCTGCAGAGCAAAAGAGCACATGTGTCGTAACAAACGTCAAATTAAAAAAGGACTTCCTATGGATTATTATCTTCAAGAGGATAAGTCTACTTGTTTTGGTTTGTATAATAAAGAACAGTTTGTGAAAAATGCGACTTATCGTTTGAATTTTGAAAAAGGTAAGTATTGTATCGTTGCTATTGGAATTGAACATTTCAAATTATTTAATCGTTGGTGGGGAAAAAAAGCAGGGGATTTATTTTTGTCTGAAATTGCCATCCGATTAAAGTATTATGAAAAAATACACGGAGGAATTGCGGCGTATATCAGTGGTGATGATTTTGCGCTCATGTTGCCAAGAGACAAAAAAGTTTTAGAAATGTTGGAAAAAGATTTGAAGAAAATCTCTTCCAGAAAAACCAGAAATGTAGGTTTTTTACCTACCATTGGTGTATATAAAGTTCCGGATGATGCTACAGATGCCATCGGAATGTATGATAATGCTGTAGAAGCACAAAAGCATGTTATCGGTAACTTTGACAAACGTATCTGTGTTTATAATGAAAAAATGACAGAAGAAGTGGAAAAGGAAATCGATATTTTAAATGAGTCTAGAATTGCCTTGGAACGTAGACAGTTTTATTTGGCAGTACAACCAAAATGTCGTATTACTACGGGGAAAATTGTAGGAGCAGAGGCCTTAGTTCGTTGGAAACATCCGGAGAGAGGCATGATTTTCCCGGGACAGTTTATTCCTGTGTTGGAGAAAAATGGTTTTATTAGTGATTTGGATTTGTATGTGTGGGAAGAAGCTTGCAGACATATTCGCAAATGGATGGATGCAGGTATTAAACCGGTACCGATTTCCATCAACGTATCTCGTATTGATATGCTGTCTATGAACGTAGTAAAAGAATTAAATGATTTGGTAAAAAAATATGGAATTGATAAAGCATATTTGAAAGTAGAGATTACGGAAAGTGCTTATGTAGACAATGCCAACAGAATTTTAGACATTTTAAAGGAATTGGAAGAGGCAGGATTTACTTTATTAATGGATGATTTTGGAAGTGGATATTCCTCTTTAAATATGTTGAAAGAAACAATAGTGGATATTTTGAAAATTGATATGAAATTTTTGGATATTCGTGAAGAAGATATGCAAAAAGGATTAACAATTTTAAAATCTATTATTGATATGTCTAATGAAATGAATCTACCAATCATTGTAGAAGGCGTTGAAACCAAAGAGCAGGCAGACTTTTTAACGAAGATGAAGGTTCGCTATGCTCAAGGGTACTTATTCTATCGACCAATGCATATTGATGATTTTGAAGAGTTAATTAAAGATGAAACAAATGTAGATTATCGTGGAATCTATAATAAAAAGCATGATACTTTCCATTTAAATCAGGTGATGGAAGATATGATTATGCAGACAAAAATAGATCAATTTAATAAAAAGATTGATTTTTCAAAAACACCGGGGGGCTTTATTGCATACAAAGCAAATGAAAGTCAGGAAATTATTGCAGCAGATATGTCCATTGCTCATATTTTTGGATGTGATTCTGTAGAAGAATTTAGAGAATATGTAGGAAATTCTTTTATTGGAATGGTACATCCTGAAGATCGCCGACGTATTGAAGAAGAAATATGGGGCCAGGTTAATAGTACGGAATGGAAAATGGATTACATAAAATATCGTATTATTCGAAAAGATGGAAGTGTGAGATATATTAATGATTTTGGCCATTTGGAAGAAGGCGAAGAACAGTATTTTCAGGTGTTTATTTTGGATGTAACAGATCAAATATAATGTTTATGTAACGGCTATTTATGTAGAGTGGTGATTTTAGAAGTTTATGGCTTTTGAAAAAGCGGACGAAATTGCCGGAATATAGAAAAGTTTTAATGAAGAGTTTATAAAGAAATTAGGAAAAAGGGTTGCGTCTGAAAAAATAACGATTATAATAAAAAAAGATAACGCTTTAAAGCTATAACGATTTAGCATGAAGAAGTGACGGAATTATTGTAATTGATCAATATATAGCGTTTCTTGAAAATATAATAAGCGTGGAAGAAATTTTGAATGAGGAAAAGGAAAGGAGTGTGTGTTGTATTTTAAAAGAATACATCATACGTTGAGAGGCATGAGTAATAAAGAAATTCCTTACAAAATATATTTAGAAGAACATGAGATGCCACGTCAGTGGTACAATGTACGAGCAGATATGAAAAAAAAGCCTGCACCGTTGTTAAATCCGGAAACAAAACAGCCAATTACTTTGGATGAGTTATCTAAGGTATTCTGTCGAGAATTGGCAAAGCAGGAATTAGATGATACTACTGCTTATTTCGATATTCCAGATGAAATTTGGAATTTTTATCGTATGTACCGTCCGGCGCCTTTGGTTCGTGCATATTGTTTAGAAGAAAAATTGCAGACACCGGCTCATATTTATTATAAATTTGAAGGTAATAATACTTCCGGAAGTCATAAACTGAACTCTGCAATTGCTCAGGCATATTATGCTAAGAAGGAAGGCTTAAAAGGTGTTACTACGGAAACAGGAGCAGGACAGTGGGGAACAGCTCTTTCTATGGCATGTTCTTATTTGGATTTAGATTGTCAGGTGTATATGGTAAAATGTTCTTATGAACAAAAGCCATTCCGTAGAGAAGTAATGAGAACCTATGGAGCACAGGTGACACCATCTCCTTCGATGACAACAGAAGTAGGACGTAAGATTAATGCAGAATTTCCTGGAACTACAGGAAGTTTGGGTTGTGCGATTTCAGAAGCTGTAGAAGCAGCCACAAGTCAGGAAGGCTATCGTTATGTGTTAGGTTCCGTATTGTCACAGGTATTATTACATCAGTCAATTATAGGATTGGAAACAAAAGCAGCTTTAGATAAATATGGTATTAAAGCAGATATGATTATTGGTTGTGCTGGTGGTGGTTCTAATGTAGGAGGATTTGTTTCTCCATTTGCAGGTGAAATGCTTCGAGGAGAAGCAGATTATCAATTGATTGCAGTAGAACCGAAGTCTTGCCCATCCTTAACCAGAGGAAAGTATGCCTACGACTACTGTGATACCGGTATGATTTGCCCATTGCAGAAAATGTATACATTAGGAAGTGGATTTATTCCATCCTCCAGCCATTCCGGTGGACTTCGTTACCATGGTATGAGTACTATTGTTTCAGAATTATACGATCAGGGTCTCATGGAAGCCAGAAGTGTTGAGCAGACCGCTGTTTTTGAAGCGGCTCAAACTTTTGCCAGAGTGGAAGGTATTTTGCCGGCTCCGGAAAGTAGTCATGCGATTAAAGTAGCCATTGACGAAGCTATGAAATGCAAAGAAACAGGAGAAAGTAAGAACATTGTATTTTGCCTTACAGGAACTGGATATTTTGATATGTATGCATATCAGAAATTTAATGATGGGGCAATGGGAGATTATATTCCAACAGATGAAGAAATTCAGAAGGCTCTTGCTAAATTACCAAATGTATAAAATGAACTTATATGTTAATAATTGGGGTTACATTCTGTAAGAATGTAGCCCCTTATTGCGTTAACAATAAATTTGTAATGATGAATCAAATTCATCTAACCAAAAGTTTTTTAGTAAGAATTAACTTGTTAGAATATTAAAAATGTGAAAAGAATGTGAAATTTTTGAGCTAAAACTTGAGAGTGA
This sequence comes from Lachnospiraceae bacterium, assembly GCA_017558145.1. GTDB lineage: Bacteria > Bacillota > Clostridia > Lachnospirales > Lachnospiraceae > SFDP01. The sequence continues at coordinate 17,902 of JAFYWF010000004.1, read as the reverse complement.
AAAAGTAATGTGTATACTTAGATTATTAAAATTCATACCAATGTAATGAGTTTTATAGATTTCATATTTGAGAGGATAAATTATTATGAAGAAAAAAATTGTGAGTTTGTTATTAGGGTTGCTTCTTTGTGTGTCAATCGTAGCATGTAGCAGTGATAAAACTTCGAATGTAACGGATGAAGTTTTGGTAGAAGAAGGTAAATCTAAGTTTGAGATGGAAGGTGCTTCTTATATAGAGTTATCTGATAATCTTATCATGGTAGATGGAGATGAGGTTACAACAAGTTCGGAAGAGGCAGTCTATGTAGCCAATGATATTGTTTATTATGAAGAAGGGCAAGATTTTACTTACGGAGAAGGAACGAAGGAAGATGAGCATTCTAAAGAGGAAGCTCAAAAGCATACAGTTGTGCATATTACAAAGCCGGGAACATATGTATTAAGAGGTGAATTATCTGCAGGACAGATTGCTGTAGATTTAGGAGAAGATGCGAAAGATGATTCGGAAGCAGTGGTAACATTGGTATTAGATGATGTAAATATCACTTGTTCTGTAGCACCGGCAGTAATCTTTTATAATGTGTATGAGTGTGGTTCTTCAGATGAAGAGGAAGCAACCAAGGATGTGGATACTTCTGCAGCGGGAGCTAATGTTTTGATTCCGGACGGAACAAATAATACAATTACAGGTTCTTATGTAGCTAGAATTTATAAATCCGTAGAGTTAAATGAAGAAGGAACAGAAATTGTAGACAGTAAAAAACTTCATAAATATGATGGTGCTTTTTATTCTAAAATGACTATGAATATTAATGGTGGTGAAGAAAATACAGGAAAATTAAATATTTATGCCCAAAATGAAGGATTGGATACAGAACTTCATTTAACACTTAATGGTGGAACTGTAAATATAATTTCCGGAAATGATGGTATCAATACCAATGAAGATAATGTATCTGTAACTACCATCAATGGTGGATATCTAAATATTCGTGTAAATGGCCAGACAGGAGAAGGTGATGGAATTGATTCTAATGGATGGCTGGTTATTAATGGAGGTGTGGTTTGTACATCTGCTTGTGCTACCAGTATGGATGCCGGAATTGATTCCGATAAGGGAATTCATATTAATGGTGGAACTGTGATGGCAGCAGGCAATATGTTGGATCATATTTCAGAAAGTCAGCAAAATTATGTAGTCTTTACATTCCAGGATAAAATTAAAGGTGGCGAAGAAATTACATTGGTAAAAGGTGAAGAAAGTTTATATGCATCCATGCCAAATGATTATACGTATTTGATTATTTCAAAAGATTCTCTTGCGGAAGGGGAAACATACACTCTTTGGAAAGGAGAAGAACAGCTACGTGTGGTAGAAAGTAGTGGTGGAGAAATGATGATACCAGGTGGCTTTGGAAACGGAGAAATGCCGGAAGGATTTGAAACGGGTCAGAGGCCAGGTGGCTTTGGAAACGGAGAAATGCCGGAAGGATTTGAAACGGGTCAGAGGCCAGGTGGCTTTGGAAACGGAGAAGTGCCGGAAGGTTTTGATCCAAGTCAGAGGCCAGGTGGCGGATTTGGAGGAAAAGGTTTTGGTCGGTTTGATGTAGAAGATGCTATGACAGAATTTGTAATTAAAACCGGTGGAAATATGTATATGGTTGTATCTAATAAAGCATAATCAATTAATGATGGTATTGAAGAAATAAAATAAAAAAAAATAAAAAAAAAGGTTGCAATTAAGCAAAAATTGTTGCATAATAATAACAGTAATAATTCCTATTTCTGAGACGAAAATATAAAGTAGTGAGTGTGAAAAATAAATAGGAATAAAAAACAAAAGGAGAAAAAAATTATGGCAAACAAATATGCAGGAACAAAAACAGAAAAAAACTTATGGGAAGCTTTCGCAGGTGAATCACAGGCAAGAAACAAATACACATATTTTGCGTCAGTAGCGAAGAAAGCAGGTTATGAACAGATTGCAGCTTTATTTTTAAAAACTGCAGATAATGAAAAAGAACATGCAAAATTGTGGTTTAAAGAATTGGGTGAATTGGGAGATACTGCAACTAATCTTCTTCATGCAGCGGAAGGTGAAAGTTTTGAATGGACAGATATGTATGACAGAATGGCAAAAGAAGCAGATGAAGAAGGATTCCCTGAATTAGCAGCAAAATTCCGTGGTGTAGCAGCAATCGAAAAGAGTCATGAAGAAAGATACCGTGCTTTGCTCAATAATGTAGAAACAAAAGCAGTATTTGAAAAAAGTGGAGTTACTATGTGGGAATGCCGTAACTGTGGTCATCTTGTAATGGCAGTAGCTGCTCCACAGCTTTGTCCGGTATGTGCTCATCCACAAGCATACTTCGAAGTAAGAGAAGAAAATTATTAGTCAAGATAAAAAGAAGGGTAGTGTAACAACATGAACAATAAAGCGATGTTTAAATTAAGTTATGGATTGTTTGTGTTAACCGGTTTTGTAAATGGTAAACATAATGGTTGTATTATCAATACAGCAGCTCAGGTAACCAGTAGTCCGAATAGAATCAGTATTGCTGTAAATAAAGCGAATCTGACTCATGATATTGTAAAAGAAACAGGTAAATTTAATATTTCTATCATAAGTGAGGAAGCTAGCTTCAAATTATTCGAAAGATTTGGTTTTCAAACAGGAAGAGATGTAGATAAGTTTGAAGGTATGGTAGGGTTTGCCAAAGCGGATAATGGTATTTACTATGTTACAAAAGGAACGAATGCTTATATTTCTGCAAAAGTAGAAAGTACAGTAGATCTTGATACCCATACTTTATTTATTGCAGAAGTCACTGATATGGAAGTATTAAGTGATGTTCCAAGTGCGACCTATAGTTATTACCAGGAAAATATTAAACCGAAGCCACAGGCGAAACCTGTATCACCTGAAGAAAAAGGAAAAACAGTTTGGCGTTGTACCGTATGTGGATATGAGTATGAAGGTGATCCAATTCCGGAAGATTTTATTTGTCCTTTGTGTAAACATCCAGCCAGTGATTTTGAAAAAGTAGTAAAATAAGATGTCCAAAAGAGCCTATTGCAAGTTGAATTGCAACAGGCTCTAAATTTTTGCTGGATTCTAAAAAATTTTTGTTGTTTAGGTATCAATATCGATAGATTGACCGGAAGACAGATAAAACAATCGATTCATATATTGTTTCATAAAATGAAACTGTTCTTGTCCTGTACAATGGCAGGTATAAAAGACAGTTTTATACTGATTTAAATAATCTGCATATGTTTTTAAGGTATTGTCTAGAGGGAGTTTGGAAAAATGGAATCCCCCTATTAAAATGTCCGCATGAAACCATTCTGTAATGTTTAAAATACCCTTATGGGAACAACCGCTGAAAAGAATTCTTTTACCATTTTCCTCCAACAACAAATATTGTTCATGAAGAAACATGTCAGGAAAATATTGCTCGCCTTGTTTTATGGTCAAATCAAAACTTCCTAAATCGAATTTTCGTATTTTCTCGTTACAATGATACAAAGTAATACCGTTTGAAATTACAGTTTTATCATTTGTTAATACTATGCGGTGATTTTTCTTTAAGGAAGGATCAATTCCAATATATTTTTCAGTGCCGTGATAATAGGGTTCAAATGCATACTGACTAATGTAAACCATTGCTTTTTCGTTAATTTTTAAAAAATCAGATAATCCACCACCATGATCATAGTGACCATGAGAAAGAATGGCAATGTCAATCGTGGATAAATCAATTCCTAATTTGGGGGCATTATTTAAAAACATATTTGTTTGTCCCATATCAAATAGTATTTTATGTTCATGGGTTTCGATATAGAGAGAGAGCCCATGTTCCGTATCTATATTTTTATTCATAGTTGTATTTTCTACCAGAGAAACAATTTTCACGTTAAGTCTCCTTTGAGTTGTATATTTTATTTAAATTTACTTTTTAGAAGTAACATTATTATAGCTATAACCATAAAACCAGGCAACTGGTTTGCCTATCATACGAAAATATGATAAAATTATTTTTACTATGCGAATGAAGGACTAATGATATTTTACAGGTAGGAGAAGAGATCATGGGAAAAGGTATTTTTATTGCATTTGAGGGTATTGATGGAAGTGGGAAAAGTACTCAGATTCAATTATTAAATGAAAAGATAAAAGAAAAGGGAATTCGTTGTTATCAGACATGTGAGCCTTCCAGTGGACCCATTGGTTCTTTGACTCGTCAGATTTTGACAGGAAGAATCAAAACTGATAACAGAGTAATTGCAGCAATGTTTGCTGCAGACAGATTAGATCATTTATTAAATGATGTGGATGGAATTGCCAAAAAGATAGAGGATGGAATTGCAGTTATTACTGATAGATATTATTTTTCTTCTTATGCCTATCATAGTGTAGATGTACCTATGGATTGGGTGATTAAAACTAACGAAGAAAGTGCAAAAATATTACGACCTGATATCAATATTTTTATTGATATTGATGCGGATACTGCTATGGAACGTATTACGAAAAACCGTTTTCATACAGAATTGTTTGAGAAAAAATCACGCTTGGAAAAGGTACGTGAAAATTATTTGAAAGCCTTTGATATGCTTGGTGGGGAAGAAAACATTTTGATAGTAGACGGTACAAAAACACCGGAAGAAATCGCAGAAGAAATTTGGAAACAGGTAGAGCCTATTTTAGAGCGTTAAAATAAATAGTAGCATATAGCGATTAAGATGCAAAAGGAAGGAAATTAAAATGATAAGAGTTTGGATCACAGGTTCGGAAGGACACGTAGGAAGTGCTTTAACAGAAGTATTAGATTGTATGGAATATCGTCTTATGACAACAGATATTAAAGAAGTAGATATTACAGATTTACATCAGGTAAAAACTTACGTACGCGTAAATCGTCCTGATGTCATTATTAACTGTGCAGGATTGTCCGATGCAGAATACTGCGAAACACATATCGATGAAGCATACAAAGTAAATGCGATTGGTGTTAGAAATATTGCTTTAGCAGCCCAGGAGGTATGTGCAAAAGTAATTCACATTTCTACAGATGACGTTTTTGATCTCCAATCAGATAAACCATATAACGAATTTGATGAAACTCATCCAAAGACAATTTATGGAAAAAGTAAGGAAGCGGGAGAAAAATTCCTCATGCAATTGAATGATAAATTCACAATTATCAGAAGTTCTTGGATTTATGGCATTGGAAGAGATTTTGTAGATAAGGTACTTAGAGCAGTAGGTAATCAGGAAGAATTAGAAGTTGCTAATAATCAGTTTGCAGTGCCAACCAGTAGTAAGGAATTGGCAAAATTAATTTGTCATTTTATAGATGAAGAGGAATACGGAATTTATCATGCAGTATGTCAGGGAAGTTGCAGCAGATATGAATTAGCACAGGCAGTATTGGAATATACTAATAATACAGATAAATTAGTGTTGAAACCGGTACAAGCCAGAGCAACTTATTCCGTTTTGGATAATATGATGCTTCGTTTAAATGGAATCGAACAACCGGCAGAATGGAAAACGGCGTTAAAAGAATATTTGACAGAAAGCGGAGGAATTGAATAGTGAGTAAAAATAAGAAAAAAGCATTAGGACTTTCTACTACCATTTTCATTTCTCTTTTGGTAGGTGCAGTATTTGGAATTATTCTTCATTATCTGATTCCGGAAAGTGATTTTAAAACTAATGTAATTATTGAAGGTGTACTTTATGTTTGTGGTCAGGGATTTATTCGCTTAATGCAAATGTTAGTAGTTCCCTTGGTATTTTGCTCTTTAGTATGTGGAAGTATGGCTATTGGGGATACGAAAACATTAGGAAAAGTTGGTGTTAAGACCATATTATTTTATATTGCTACTACTGCCATGGCAGTAAGTATTGCGTTGTTGACAGCTTATGCTATTGATCCGGGCTTAGGGTTAGATATGGATAAAATCCAGGTAGCTGAGGTTTCTCAGGCAGCGGCCAGCCCTACCATTGCAGATACTTTGTTAAATATTATTCCTAAAAATCCTGTTAATGCAATGGCAAATGGGGACATGCTTCCCATTATTGTGTTTGCATTGTTTGTAGGTGTAATGCTGGCAAAATTAGGACATAAGACAGATGTGGTAGCAAACTTCTTTAGTCAGTTTAATGATGTCATGATGGAAATGACCAATACGGTAATGAAGCTAGCACCTCTTGGCGTATTTTGTTTGATTTCGAGAACCTTTGCTACGGTTGGATTTTCCGCATTTTTACCAATGTTAAAATATATGGGATGTGTGGTATTAGCATTGGTAATCCAGTGTTTTGGTGTATATCAGATTCTATTGTTTGTATTTACCAGATTAAATCCGTTTAAGTTTATCAAGAAATTTTTACCGGTTATGGGATTTGCATTTTCTACAGCAACCAGTAATGCAACAATTCCGATGTCTATTGATACCTTAACCAAGAAAATGGGTGTTTCCAAGCAGATTTCATCTTTTACCATTCCTTTAGGGGCTACCATTAATATGGATGGAACCTCTATCATGCAGGGAGTTGCGGTAGTGTTCATTGCTCAGGCATTTGGGATTGAATTGACATTAGGAAATCTGGCAACAGTAGTATTAACAGCAACCATTGCTTCTATTGGTACAGCAGGGGTACCAAGTGTTGGTCTCGTTACTTTGGCCATGGTATTAACTTCTGTAGGTCTTCCTACGGAAGGAATTGCTTTGATTATGGGTATTGACCGTATTTTAGATATGATCAGAACTGCAGTAAATATCACCGGTGATGCGGTATGTACAACTATTGTTTGTCATCAGGAGGGTTCTTTGGATAAAGAAGTATTTAATAAAGATTAATCAAAAAGTATCCATTAGAAGATACCAAGTATTTTTAAAAATAACAGGAATAATACAAGCAGAATTGTAGGTTTTACGATTCTGCTTCCTTTTTGCATGACTAAACCGGCACCAAGATATCCGCCAATCATATTGCAGATAGCAGCAGTGATGCCTAAAGAAAATAAAACTTGTCCGTTTAACAAAAATATAGTCAGGGAAGTGATGTTGGTAGTTAAATTAATGACTTTTGCTTGTGCATTGGCAGTGGAAACATTCATTTTACCAAATACAGTAAAGGCAATAATTAAAAAAGTACCTGTGCCGGGACCATAAAAGCCATCGTACATTCCTATGATAAAAGCAGCAAAGATAGATACCAGATAGGTTTTGATATCCAACTGTAAAGTGGCATTAGGATTATCCTTAAATATTTTTCTGTTTAATACGATAAAGGCTGCAATTGGTAAAATAATGAATAGGAGCTTTTCCATGATTCCCTCGGGTGCAAGAAGAGACAGTTTCGCTCCAATGGAGGAACCAAGGATAGCTGTAATTACAGACGGAATAGCAAATTTTAGATTAACAAGTCCATTTTTAATAAAACGAAAGGTTGCCAAGGTAGTTCCACAAGCAGAAGATAATTTGTTGGTAGCAATTGCCTGATGCACCGGTAGACCTGCCAGTAAGTAAGCCGGTAGGGAAATTAAGCCGCCACCGCCACCGATAGCATCAATGAAGCCTGCTAAAAATAATAATGGGCAGACGATCAGATAAGTAGTAAGTGTTAATTCCATAATATAATAAAGAAGCATTTATAAATAAAAGAATTTTTATTTGATGCTTTTTTAGATCCTTTCTTTTGTATCTTTTTGATTATACAAAACAAGGAAGAAGTGTCAAGTGAAAGAAAAAAAGAAAGCCAAATTAATTGAAAAATAAATTATAAATGAATAATACAAAAAGAGAGTATGGAAATTTTTGTCATACTCTTTTTTATATGTTTTCTATGAATCAATATAACATTTTATAGAATGACCTCATCTGTTTTTAAGTTAGAACAAAATGTATTTATTCGTTTCATTTTGTGCATAATTCATCCAATATATGAAATGGAAAATGACAAAAAGAATTCCTATAATAAAGGCATAAAAAAGAAAAAACAACAAAAAAACAGATGAAAGGAGCTTGCATAATGACATTTACAAATATGAACAATATTGATAAATTTTTTGAAACTGTTGACAAATGTGAAGGAAAAGTGGAACTGGTAACGGAACAGGGAGATAGATTTAATTTAAAATCTACACTTACAAAATACGTAATTTTTGTAAAGATTATATCGAATTGCATAGTTCCGTCTGTTCGGATTAAGACATACAATTATGCAGATGCACAAAGATTATTGAATTTTATGGCAAATAACTAAAGAGATTTTTAACATTTAGAATGGTGATATTATGGCAAGTGAATTTTATAGAGAAGCATTAAAAAAAGGACAAAAGGAAAGAAGAATTTGTATAAGTGAGGGAAAAAATCCGTATTTACCTGCATTGGATAGTGTGATTTCTTCAGATAAAGTACTGACGGAAATATATGTAGGACTTATGCAAGTGCCGACAGAATGGATTGTGGGTACCAGGACAGCTTCCAGAGCTAATGCTTTTGCCAGAAATTTTATGCCCTTGTTATTGCCTGAGACAGAGTTTGGACTAAAGTGGGGAGATCTTTGTGAATCTCATGTGGAAGAAGGTATTCATGACAGTGTAAAAGTTTATGAGTATATGAATCGTTATTATGTACAAGAGGGGAATAAAAGGGTTAGCGTATTAAAGTTTTTTGATGCAGTAACGATTCCGGCAGAAGTATATCGTGTTTTGCCTGTAAAAGATGGAAGCAAAGAAGTAGACGTTTATTATGAAATGTTGGATTTTTATGAATACAGTAAAATAAACTATTTGGAATTTTCTGAATTGGGATGTTTTAAGCAAATTCAAAAATTGATGGGAAAAGCACCAAATGAAGTATGGAGCGAGGATGACCGTTCTCATTTTAAAACAGCATTTTACAATTTAAAAAAGGCTTTTCATGAATTAAATGGAGAGAGGGTTCACGTGACGCCTTCAGATGCTATGCTTACGTATTTAAAAATATATGGATTTTCTGATTTGATTTCTAAGAGCAATGAACAGATTAAAAAGTCTTTATTGAAGATATGGAAAGAGGTATGTCTGCTGGAAGAAACAGAACATATTGCTTTGAAGGAAGTACCGGAAGAAAATTGGGATAAATATAAGCAAAAGTTTTGGGAAAAAATATTTAGTGACCGAGGAGAAAAGAAACAGCAGGTTGCATTTATTTATGATAAGAATCCTGTTACTTCCGGCTGGGTATATGGTCATGAATTAGGTAGATTACATGCGCAGAAGGTTTTTGATGGAAATGTGATTACCAAAGTTTATGATGATGCTATGGAAAAAGAGGCCAAAGTAGTATTGGAGCAGGCAATTGCAGAAGGAAACCGTATTATTTTTACAACATCCGCCAAATTATTACCGGCAAGTCTTGCTGTGGCAGTGGAGCATCCGGAAGTTATTGTATTTAATTGCTCTTTAAATAAACCACATAGATCAGTTTGTACCTATTACGCCAGAATGTATGAAGCTAAGTTTTTGATTGGAGTCATAGCCGGTACTATGGCAGATGATAATAAAGTGGGATATTTATGTGATTACCCTATTTATGGTCAGATTGCCGGAATTAATGCGTTTGCTTTAGGAGTACAAATGGTAAATCCAAGAGCCAAAATTTATTTGGAATGGTCTTGTGTTGATGGTGTTGAAGCAGCTGTTAATCGACTGAAAGAAAAAGGTGTGCGAATTATTTCTTCTCAGGATTTAAAAAGTCCAATGGGAGAAGATAAAAACGCCTATGGACTTTATGAATATAGGGGTAATAAGAAAATTAATTTGGCAATGCCGATATGGAATTGGGGAGTTTATTATGAAAAATTGATTCGAAGCATCATTAACAAATCTTTCCAAACAGAATTTGGTTCCAGTAAAAAAGCATTCAATTATTATTGGGGCATGTCAGCAGGTGTTGTTGAATTGATTTGTTCTAATCATTTACCGGAAAGTGTAAGAAAGTTGGTGGAAGTATTGCAAAATTCTATTTGCAATGGCAACTATAATCCGTTTCAGGGAATCATCAAAATGCAACATGGAAAACAACTAAAAAATCCGGATGGAGTTTTAAGCTTGCAGGAAATTATTGATATAGATTGGTTGTTGGAAAATATTGAAGGAGAAATTCCGGAATGTGACTCTCTCAGTGAAGAGGGGAGAGAAACTGTAAATAGTGCCGGAACACCCAAATCAGCATAAAGAGAGAGGAACAAAGAATTACAAGAAATAAAAATATTTAATAAGATGTTTGGAGATAGGATATGGAAAAAGCATATAAAATATCATTTGAAACAGAACCAAATGAAGGACTTGTAGTAACGAATTGTGGATTTTCTAAAACAGAACCTATGCACAGCTTCGGACCGGCATTAAAACCTAACTTTGTGATTCATTTTGTGTTAAGTGGAAAAGGGAGTTTTTCCATTGGTGGAAAAAATTATGAATTAGAAAGTGGTAGTGGATTTTTAATTCCGCCGGGAGAATTGGCCTTTTATCAAGCTGATGAACAAGATCCATGGACCTATATATGGGTTGGATTTAGTGGCAGCAAGGCACAAAAATACATTGACCAAATTGGATTGTCAAGTCGTATTCCGATATTCCACTCCGAAGAGCAAGAAGGATTATCTGCGTGTGTAAAAGATATGATGAAGCACAATACATATGGTGTAGTGAATGAATTGAGACGTGTAGGGCAGTTGTATTTGTTTCTTTCTATGATTACCAGGGAAAATACGGTTGAGAAAGAGATAGAAAAAGATAATCGTCATGTAAAAAGAGCCATAGATTTTATCCAGAGTAATTATCATATTCCGATTAAAGTAACGGATATTGCTGATTATGTTTGTATTAATCGTAGCTATTTATATAGTTTATTCCAGGAAACAACGAAAATGTCACCGCATCAGTTTTTGAGTAGATATCGAATTACGAAATCGGCGGAATTATTATTAACAAGTTCTTTGTCTGTGGAAAGTATTTCTTATTCGGTAGGATATAAAGATCCCTTTGTGTTTGCCAAAGCATTCAAGCAAGTAACAGGAATGTCTCCAACGATGTATCGTAAAGAGAAAAAAGAAACAGAAAGTAAAAGGAATAAAGAATTTTGGGAACAGATTGAATTGTTTATGAATAGAGGGTAATGATTAAGTGGGTTATGTCATTTTTGGCATAACCCACTTAGTCTATACTTATTGAAAAAAGAGAGCATAAGTGTTTTCGTATAGAAACACTTATACATGATGATCTCCTTTGTAAAAAGGACATATTAATTATCATATCCGTTTAGATTATTGCCTTTCCATCTTCAGGAATCTTAGCACATATCCATAATTCGAATGTATTATTTAATGTTTTTATGTTTTTGTTGCTTAGATTTTATAAGATAATCCGCAATGAGTTCAACTGTATTTTGTTGGGTAGATATGTCAAAATGTTACTTGTAAAAAAGCTATAAGATTTCATAAATGGATTACAAAAGAATAAAAAATATTTTTCATACTTGAATGCCTGCTTTTGTAATGCTATATTATGAAAAAATATTGGTTAAGCTACGAGCTTTGTACGGATATTTCATAATACATAATAAAATGGAGGCATTTATGGAAAAGTTGAAAAATTTTTTAAAGAAGAAAAATGTAGAAATTTCAGTAAAGCGCTATTTTATTGATGCGCTTGGAGCCATGGCACAAGGGTTGTTTGCGTCCTTGTTAATAGGAACGATCATTGGAACATTAGGGTCACAATTGGGAATTGAAGTATTGGTAACCGTTGGGAATTATGCAAAATCAGCGGTAGGAGCTGCTATGGCGATTGCCATTGGTTATGCATTACAGGCACCACCGTTGGTATTGTTTTCTTTGGTTGCAGTTGGAATATCAGCCAATGAATTAGGGGGAGCAGGAGGTCCTTTGGCAGTACTTATTGTGGCAGTTTTAGCGGCAGAATGCGGAAAAGTTGTTTCAAAAGAAACTAAGATAGATATTATTGTTACGCCTTTTGTGACTATTTTTACCGGTGTATTATTATCTCTTTGGTGGGCACCTGCCATTGGAAATGTGGCCAGTTCTTTGGGAAATGCAATTATGTGGGCAACAGAACAGCAACCTTTGATTATGGGAATTCTTGTTTCTGTCATTGTGGGGATTGCGCTTACTTTACCCATTAGTAGTGCCGCAATTTGTGCGGCTTTGGGGCTGACAGGATTAGCGGGCGGAGCTGCCGTTGCCGGATGTTGTGCACAAATGATAGGATTTGCAGTACTTAGTTTCCGAGAAAATAAATGGGGGGGATTTTTTGCCCAAGGAATAGGAACCTCCATGCTTCAGATGGGGAATATCGTTAAGAATCCAAGAATATGGATTCCGGCTATTTTAACGTCTGCAATTACCGGCCCTTTGGCAACCTGTATGTTTAAATTGGAAATGAACGGGGCAGCAGTTTCATCAGGAATGGGTACTTGTGGTTTGGTAGGACAGATTGGGATTTATACCGGTTGGATTTCAGAGATAGCAGCGGGGACAAGATTGGAAATCACAAGCATGGATTGGTTAGGTCTGATCCTTATCTGTTTTATTTTACCTGGTATATTGACTTGGGTATTTGGTCTTTTCTTTAGAAGAATTGGTTGGATTATGGAAAATGATCTGAAATTGGATTTATAGGAAATAAAATATAACAAAAAAACATGTGTAGACAACAAAATATTCTGTAAATGTAAAAGGAAAAATATATAATGTAAAATAAGAAGAGATCTTGGAAGTTCGGGAAGATGCGTAAATATGGTAGAATGAAAGTCTTATAAATTTCTAATGAACGAATAATGGAGGAAGAGTTATGCTCGGAGCTTGTAAAGGTGTTATTTTTGACTTTAATGGAACATTATTTTTTGATAACGACAAACATATATTGGCTTGGGGTGAAATATCTAAAATACTTCGAGGGAGAGGAATTACGGAAGCGGAACTTTTAGAGCACTTTAATGGAGTTCCAAATCAAAAAATTATTTCCTATTTATTGGGAAGAGAAGGAATTGGGGAAGAAATTGAAAAGTATTCACAATTAAAAGAAGAACTTTATCGTAGATTTTGTTTGGAAGATAAAGAAAATTTTCATTTGGTAGATGGTGCTGAGGAATTTTTTGATGATTTAAAAGAAAAAAACATTCCATTTACCATTGCGAGTGCTTCTATTAAAGCAAACATAGATTTTTTTGTACGAGAGTTTGAATTAGGAAATTGGATGAATCCAGAAGATATTGTTTATGATGATGGTAGTTATGAAAATAAGATTACTATGTTTCTGGATGCAGCAAAGAAGTTAGGTGTGGATATCAAAGACTGTATGATTATAGAGGATTCTGTTAGTGGTATTTACAGCGGATATCTGGCAGGATGCAGAAATATTGTTGTAATTGACTCTTCTAATAGAGCAGAAGAATATAAAACGTTGCCTGGAGTTATAAAAGTAATTACTAATTTTCGATTAACCTGGTTTTAGGAAAATAGGGGATAGTTGCAAGTAAAATGGGACTGAAATTTTAGAAATAGAAAAAGCAGAGGAATCAATATCCTCTGTTTTTTTGTTCAATAAAGTGCATGTTTAGTACAAAAAAGTGCATATACAATTTGACTTGCGCAATATCCTTATAAAAGTGTATTATATCTTTATTGTTGGAAATGCTAAAAGGTTTTATAGTATAGATATAAAGAAAAGACAAGAAAACTCAATAAAAGGAGATTATATTATGACACTTGCAATGACACTTACAAATGTAACCAATGTAGAAAAATTGTTCGAAACCATTAAAGAATGCGAAGGAAAAGTAGAACTGGTAACAGAACAAGGCGATAGATATAATCTTAAATCTAAGTTATCACAGTATGTTTCTTTTGTTAAAGTATTAGCGAATTCTACAGTTCCTAACATAGAAATTGTTACTTATAATCGCGTTGATGCACAGAGATTCATTAAATTTATGATAAACGGATAATGCTAATTTATCTATACGTTTGATTCTTTGTTTACGGTCAGAAGATTATTGAATTTTTCATCAAGCTTCAAATATTCGGTTCTTTGTACATAAAAGAATGATGATGATATAAGAAAAATTAATCATGTACAAGAGAAAAGAGAGGAAACAAAATTATGTACTATGTATTACTGTCAGGTGGAAGCGGAAATAGATTATGGCCACTTTCAGGAGAAACAAGACCAAAGCAATATTTAAAACTTGTTAATAAAGAAAATAATTCTAGGGATGCCTGCTCCATGTTACAAAGAGTATGGGAACAATTAGAAGAAGCAGGAATGGCAAAGAATACAATTATAACTGCATGTCGGGAACAAAAAGAGATGATATATAGTCAAATCAGACCTACAGGAATTGTAGAAGAGCCGGAGGCGAGAGATACCTTTCCGGCAGTGCTTCTGTCATGTGCCTTTTTATATAGTGAAATGGATGCTGGCAGAGAAGAGTATGTTGCATTTCTTCCAGTAGATCCTTATACGGAACAAAAATATTTTAAAAGTATACAACGTTTAGAAGAGGTAACAAAACATACTGAAGCGGAAGTTGGGCTTTTGGGTGTAGTACCTAAATATCCTGCTTCTAAGTATGGGTATATTTTACCCGGTGAGGAGAAGGAGACTTATCTGGAAGTAAAAGGTTTTTTGGAAAAAAACCAAGAAGAAGCAGCAGAAATGTTGCTGAATAAAAGAGCGTTATGGAATTGTGGAGTATTTTGTGTAAAGATAGGCGATATGTTGAGGAAGCTAAAAGAATATCAATTAAAGCCTTGTTATGGAGATGTGTACACGCACTATCATAAATTGCCTAAAATTAGTTTTGATTATGAAGTGTTGCAAAAATCTAACAAACTTGTGGCAGTCAAGTTTGATGGTTTTTGGAAAGATTTGGGAACCTGGGATGCTATGGCAGAACAGATGAATACGGATACCAAAGGTAATGTGGTAATGGACCATACCTGCATGGATACGCAGGTTGTCAATGAATTGGAAATTCCAGTTACGGTTATGGGTGCTAAAAATATGGTGGTAGTAGCATCACGAGATGGTATATTAGTTGCAGACAAAAATGAAGCAGCAAAAGTGAAAGAGATTACAAAGAAGATTGATTATAAATCAAAATATGAAGAACGAAGATGGGGAACATTGGAGACATTACATGAATCGGGTAATAATGGAGTTTTTACATTGACCAGGAAAATAAAAATATATGAGGGAATGAATTCCAGTTATCATTACCATACAGAAAGAGATGAAATATGGACTATATTAAGTGGAAAAGGTGAATTAATATTAGAAGGAAATAAGATTGCATTAGAGGCAGGAAAGGCTATCTGCATTCGAAAAAACCAAAAACATGCAATCAAAGCTTTTAGCGATTTTGAATATATAGAAATGCATGTGGGAAAAAGTGTAGGTAATGACGATATCAATCGGATTACTTTTCGATGGGATGGAGTTGAATTAGCAAATATTTTGTAATGCTTCAAATGTGATAAGAAAACAGTATTAATTACAGAAAATAAATATTAAGCGTATTACTTCTAATCATTCGGACACTGAAAAGTGGAAGAAACTCATGATTATGATTAGGTTGTCAAACAATATTAGGAAGAATGTGCCGGGGGTGTGAATCTCCGGCACGTTCTTTTTATCGTACAGAAAGTTCTTTCTATACGATAAAAATGCTTCGTTAGGATGAACTACATATAAAAATCAACTGGAAAATAATGATTTTTTGTATTGTAAAGGGGTGCATTCCATATAGCGCTTGAAAATTTGAGTATAGTAGGATGCACTGGAAAAACCTACTGTAAATGCAATGTCGGTGATAGATTGATCTGTAACTAGCAAAGGAAGACTTTTTTGTATTTTATAGTACAGAATATAATCAAAAATTGTCATGTTCATATGTTTTTTGAAAAAGCGACAGCATTCACTTTTGCTTAAGGAGGTGGACGCTGCAATGTCTTCTAAAGAAATATCTGAAGCATAATTTTCGTGAATAAAAGCTAATATTTCTCTAAGGCGTTGAACGTGAATTAAGGTTTTATTACCTCGCTCTGGTTGAGTGGAGTAGTATAAATATAGTTTATGCCAAATATCCATTAGTTTCTGATGAATGGTAATTTCATAATCATCTGCAGGATTTTGAAACATTGTATAAATCTCTTTTAAGATATCTAAAATATATTTTTGCCATTCAACTTCTTGTTTTAAAGGCAGGGAAGACCAGGAATCATTAGCGGTAATGAAACTAACATATTTTGTTTGTAGAATACTATTTTCATATCCATATAAGAATCTGGGATGAAAGGTAATGGATAGATAAGTGCAATGACTATCATTGATTCTTCGGCCAGTGTGTAATGAATTACTGTTTCCAAAGATGCCATCTCCCTCGGACAAGGTATAAGTGATATCGTTGACCTGATACTCTATTTTGCCGGAAAGAATCAGTGTAAGTTCAATTTCCGGATGCCAATGCCACAAAAAGGTTCCGTTATCATAGGACTGAATTTTTTCCAAACTTACGTAAACAGGGAAAGAAAAACTACCATGTTCTTTTGCTTCCTGTTGGTTATCTTTCGTAATGATTTGCATAGATTCCTTCCTTTCTACGGGTAGCTTGATTTCTATTACTTGGATTTTTCAATAATATTTTTTCGATACTCTGACGGGGAAATCCCTTTTACTTTTTTAAAAATTCTACTAAAGTATAAAGGATTTTCATATCCGATAATATTTGATATTTCCGTTATATTATAGTGTTCGTTTTGCAAAAGGGTTTCGGCGTTGTAAATTCGCTTAGATAAAATATATTGCATAGGCGTAGAACCTGTATATTGTTTGAAATTTCTGATGAACCAACTGGTGCTCATAAGATGTTTCTCGGCATAATCTTCAATACAGATATCTTCATTATAATGTTCTGAGAAGTAAAGCATAGCTTTATCGATATCTTCTGCAATCTGACTATTATCTACTTTAGAAATAGTATTAAAGTAACGGTGTAATTTGATGAAAATTTGTCTCAAATGGATTTCAAGCATTTCTGGATAGTCATCTTTGCACAGCTGCAATTCTTGAATCATAGAACGGAAATGATTTTTGTATTCCAATCCTGAACCGCAGTAAAAGATTTTTTTGTCTTTGGTTAATCCATAAGAACGTAAAATGTTGGTTACATCGCTACCTGTGAAATGAACCCAAAATACTTCTGTTTGATCTTCACCATAGTATTCATATTTTTGAGGTTCTTTTGGACGATAGAGTACCATGTGTCCTGCTGTTACGATTTTTTCTTCGCCATCAATATGAAAATGTGCTTTTCCAGCAGCTATATATAATAATTGAAAATCCACGCGTCCTCGTGGGCGCCAGGTTGGGAGCTTTGGTCTGGTATATAAACGATAGGTACCACAACTTGTAACAATAAGCGGCTTTGACTTGTCTTTTATGTCTATAGTTGAATTATTTAAATATGCACTGTTGATATACATAAGTTTTCTCCTATAAAAATGAGTGTAGTAGCCAAAAAAATGTGAAAAGTAGTCATTTTTTGCATTAATTGTATCATTTTGTGCATGTTTTGTCCAATGTATGATATGTGTTTTAGATAAGAAAAAAACTATAATAAGATTATCAAAAAGAACGACACTAATGAAAATTATGAGTGGAGAAAAGGAGTAGCGTATGACAGAAAGAAAGTATTTGAAGTGGTACAACATGGTGGGCTATGGCTCGGGAGACATTGCGGGGAATGTAGTATATGCATTTTTAACCTCGTTTGTAATGATTTATTTAACAAATACCATTGGCTTAGATGCAGGTAT
>JAFYWF010000032.1 GCA_017558145.1 Lachnospiraceae bacterium | reverse complement strand
GTATCAAACGGTGGTTCATCTATCAGGACGGCAATTTGGTGTATAGCAAGATTGCTACGGTCATACTCATCTGCATCACCTGTATCGGAACCCGAAACAAGAAACATCTGGAGTTTGATGCAAGGAAGCAGGTTTTATATCCACTTGTCAGCGGTATCGGCTTGCTTGTATTGGCGGTTTGGTTGTTCGGTTATCCCATGGATTTCCATCTCTATACCTTGCGTCTGAATGTTATCCTTTATATGGTTGCTTCCGTCTTGGGTACGGTTCTTGTACATATTGCATTGGATAATATCTCGAAGTTCCTGAAGGAAGGGCTGTTAAAAGACCGTTTCAATTTGGAGAACGAATCGTTTGAGCAATGCCAGACCTTGCAGGAGAACAAGTATTCAGTGAACATCCCGATGCGTTACTATTACAAGGGTAAGTTCCGTAAAGGATGGGTGAACGTGGTGAATCCTTTCCGTGGCACATGGGTGGTCGGTACTCCCGGTTCTGGTAAGACTTTTTCCATCATTGAACCATTTATCCGTCAGCACAGTGCCAAGGGTTTTGCCATGGTGGTATATGACTATAAGTTCCCCACATTGGCAACCAAGCTTTACTACCACTATCTGAAGAACAAGAAGAACGGTAATCTGCCGAAGGGATGCAAGTTCAATATCATTAACTTTGTGGATGTGGAATACAGCCGACGGGTGAATCCAATTCAGCAGAAATACATCAACAACTTGGCGGCTGCCAGTGAAACGGCAGAAACCCTCCTTGAATCCTTGCAGAAGGGAAAGAAGGAAGGTGGCGGTGGCAGTGACCAGTTCTTCCAGACATCTGCGGTGAACTTTCTGGCAGCTTGTATCTACTTCTTCGTGAACTATGAACGTGAACCGTATGACAAGAACGGCAAGAAACTGATAGCGGAGAAGATTGAAGAACCTTTGACCAAACGGTTGAAGCCGTCCGGTAAGGTGTTTGACGAGCATAGCAATGAAGTGGAGCCTGCCTATTGGCTGGGCAAATACTCGGACATGCCCCACATCCTTTCTTTCCTCAATGAGAGTTACCAGACTATCTTTGAGGTATTGGAAACAGACAATGAGGTGGCACCTTTGCTTGGCCCGTTCCAGACAGCTTTGAAGAACAAGGCGATGGAGCAGTTGGAAGGTATGATCGGTACATTGCGTGTCTATACTTCCCGATTGGCCACCAAAGAATCGTATTGGATATTCCATAAGGATGGGGATGATTTTGACTTGAAGGTGTCAGACCCGAAGAGTCCGTCCTATCTGTTGATTGCCAATGACCCTGAGATGGAGAGCATCATCGGTGCATTGAATGCACTTATCCTGAACCGACTTGTTACCCGTGTGAACACTGGACAAGGAAAGAACATACCGGTAAGTATCATAGTTGATGAGCTGCCGACACTCTACTTCCATAAGATTGACCGCTTGATTGGTACGGCTCGAAGCAACAAGGTAAGTGTGGCACTCGGTTTTCAGGAATTGCCGCAGTTGGAAGCGGATTATGGTAAGGTGGGTATGCAGAAAATTATCACTACAGTCGGCAATGTGGTGTCAGGCTCTGCAAGAAGCAAGGAAACTTTGGAATGGCTGTCTAATGACATTTTCGGCAAGGTAGTACAACTGAAGAAGGGTGTGACTATTGACCGTGACAAGACCTCCATCAATCTAAACGAGAACATGGACAATCTTGTTCCGGCCAGCAAGATTTCAGATATGCCGACTGGTTGGGTATGCGGTCAGGTGGCACGTGACTTTGTGAAAACCAAAGTAGGTATGCGTGACCAGATGAACATACAGGAATCAGAAGAATTTAAGACTTCTAAATTCTATTGCAAGACTGACTTTGACATGAAGGAGATAAAGAAAGAGGAAGCGGAGTATGTACCGCTTCCTAAGTTCTATACGTTCAAGTCACGAGATGCGAGGGAACGTATTCTGTATGCCAATTTCTTGCAGGTGAATAAGGATGTAAAGGAAATGATTGATGAGATTTTTGCAAAGAAGAGGGCTAAATAAATTTACTTTTCAATAATCCAGTGACTGGACAAACTGAGCGTGATAATTGCGGATGCTCTCAAGGAATGCTTTCCGGCCGTTCCACGAAATCAGACATAGCGAAAAAGGAAAAGGTGAAAGGATGATTTGAAATTTGCAAGCAAAAATAAAATCTTTTAATCAATATTGCGACTTTATTGCATAAAATGTTCAAATTTCAATGTAATTTTTAAGGCAATCCACTTTCCGTGTCATTCATATGTCGAAAGAAAGAGGAATCTTTGTCTGTTAACAAATGTTTTTTACACTGTAAAATGCTTAAGTGGATATTATTTCGTAATATTTTAGTGTTATTTTCGTATAAATGCGAAAATAAAGTTACTTTTGTAAATCAAAAGAAGTGAAAAAAGTATGAAAAGAAGCATTTTGTTTATTTTTATTATTTTTTCTGTTGAGATTGTAGCCCAAGAGGTATCAGACTCAATACGTAAAACTATATTTTTAGATGAAGTTGTTGTTACGGCTTCAAATATAACTCGTATGGATGATCATCTTTTAATTTATCCTAATAAACAACAGAAAGGGCATTCTAATAATGGATATGGCGTTTTAAAAAATCTGATGATTCCAGGATTGTCTGTAAATACTCAATCTCATAATGTTGAGATGATGGGTATGCAGGCTTCATTATATATTAATGGACAAGAGTGTGATTCGAAAGAAATACAGATGATAAGACCTCGTGATATTGAAAAGATAGAATTTTATGACGCCCCAAGTGGTAAGTATGCAAAAGATAAAATAGCGATAAATTTTGTTTTGAAGCAATATGAATATGGAGGGTATTTACAACTTGACGGATTGCAGACTGTAGGATATACGCATGGTGACTATAATGTTGCAGGAGGTTTTAGCAAGGGAAATACAACATTCAATTTGTATATGGGGGCAAATTATGAAGATGTTGAAAATAGTAATGAAACGATTGGTGTAGAACATTACGATTTGCTTGAAAATGATGTCTGTCGCGAGTTGGATTCATATACGGATAGCAAGAAGCATAGTGAGTATGTACAGCTTCGTGTTCAGAACAAAAAAGGCGGTCGGTATTTGGTCAGCAAATTTTCGTTGGTAAACAATTCAATCCCCAAAGTATTTACGGAAGGACTTTTGTCGAAAAATGGAACTTCCACTTTATTCCGTTCTTTTTTAGAGCAAGGTAGCATATTCCCCAAACTGGACTTGAATGCGGAATTTCCAATCTCAAAAACAAAAAAAATAACGTTGGGAGCGCACGGAAGGTATTCTAATAATACTTATGACAGATACTATGAAGAAGGCTCGTTCCAAACACAGGTTAAAGAGTCAGAAGAAGCCGGCGATTTCCAATTGTCTGCTATTTATAGCGATTATGGCGAGAAAAGTTCTTTTTCCGGAGAATTGTATCATTATCATAATATCTGGAATGCCGAGTATGAAGCATCCGATTTGCTGCGGCAGAATCTTTGGCAAAGTGAATCTTTGGCATTTCTGTCATACAATTATCGTTTCTCAAAACAATTTGCCATACAGTCACGGTTAGGATTGGATTGGTTACAATATAAACTTTGCAATCATGAGAAATTCAGCCAGCTGACTCCCCGACTTAACTTGAATGTTCAATATAATTTGTCTGCAGGTATGTTGCTGTGGTCGTTTAATTATATGAATTCGTACTATGGAATGAATACAATAAACGATGCGGCTGTTACGATAAATCCATATCTGATTGAAAAGGGCAATCCGAATATGAATAAGTCCCATGACATAAATTCTTATGTCTATTATTCTGGAAAATTCAAGAAATTTGCCTTGACAGCTATGGGACAATATCGGTTTTCACATAATCCCGTCATCAATGATTATTATACCGATGATTCAAAGATTGTAAAGACCTATAGTAATGATGCTGATATTCATTATTATTCAATAATCATAGCTGCTACGTATTCTTTGAACGAAAGTATGGCTTTTTCTGGCGATGTAAGATATAATCATACATTTATAGATTCAAGACAGAACAAACATAATAATGACTTGACAGGAAATTTGAGGCTGAAGTTGTATTGGGGTAGATTTTCTTTGGCTCCATATTTGAACTTTAATCAGAAAGTGCTGGATATGTCAACTCTGACAACCCAAAAAATTCCTTTAAATTATGGCATGAGTTGTTCTTATACAAACAAGGATTTTTATGCGGAACTGTATTTGGAATCACCTTTTACCAAGCGAAAAGAACATCATATATTGAATACGCCAAGTTATTCGTTTGATTCTTATGAATGGAATAGAAAGACTTATCAGTATTGTCATGTTAAAGTTTCATATTCTTTTGACTTTGGACGTAAGACAAACAGAATCAAACGGAATGTTGATACCCAAACGAACAGTTCACTTTTAGGAGTAACTCAATAAATCTTAATTTACTAATTTAATTTTTGAACTATGAAGTATAACGAAGAAAAGAAATTGGACGAGAAATCTATTCTCGAACGTTTGAGCAACGGTGCTATGCTTAATGTTTGTGGAGGCCAGTCTTCTTCTTCTGATAGTGAAGGAAGTGAAGACGAGCTGTCCAAGTGTTTGGCTGGTTGTGGTTGCGGTTCGCAAAGAGCATGTACTACATGTATGGCTAATGTTTAATCTGAAAAGCCACATAAACGAGAATAAAGTTTGTGTGGCTTTTTGTTAATTTGTAGTTTTCATGGATAAGGTAAGTTATTATAATATTGATTTGTGTTATCAGAATTACCATTTGGTATATAATACATTTTCAGATTCCCTCGTTTGTTTTACGGAGGAAGAGTATGGGATCGTTCAGAATCTTCTGCTGAATCTTGATAAGTTTCTGGTTGAATATCCTCTTTTATATAGTGAGTTAAAAAAGGCAGGATTTATAATTGAAGACTATGATGAATTGGAGTTTATAAAATTTAAGAATCGTCTGTGTATCTTTGAAGATCGAAGTTGTCATTTGACTATCAATCCTACATTGGATTGTAACTTGAAATGTTGGTATTGCTCGACAGAATATGCGAATGCTATACATTGTGGCAGAATGAGTGAGGATGTTATAGAGTCTGTACAGAAACATATAGCAAAACTAATAATAAAGGATAAAATCCCTGCAATACACTTGGATTGGTTTGGTGGTGAGCCTTTAATGTATTATAACGAAGTTGTTAGGCCTATAGTTTTACAAACAATACAACTTGCGGAAAAACATTCTGTACGTTTCTCGCAGCACGTTACTACTAATTCTGTATTTATGACGGAAGAAATGATAGTAGATATGGCTAAGTTGAAATTTAGAAGTTTCCAAATACCTTTAGATGGAAATGAAACTCATCATAATACGATTAAATTTACAGAAAATAAACAAGGTACATTTAAAACGATTGTCAATAATATAAATTTGTTGCCACAAATTATATCGGACGTTCGTATAACCTTAAGAATCAATTACGATAAAAAGACTTTATATGGGATTGAAGAAATTATACCTTTAATTTCTGAAGAAGCCAAAAAACATATTCATGTTGATTTCCAAAAGGTATGGCAAATTAATTGTGATGAAAAAGATAAAAAGCGACTTGAAACAGTAAAAAGAATATTTAATGAGAATGGATTGGTTTCTGGCTATTGGGCATATGCTCCAAAGAAATTTAATCGTTGTTACTCTGATAAGTTAACGTGAGTTCGATATAATTCAGAATAATGTAAGTTGCCCGTCATTGACAAATTCCACTTCAATGGCGGGTTTCTTATCAAAGAAACAGTAGGCAGCTATAGCTGACAATGCATTGGCTATAAAATTATCAAATGACCTATGTCTTGAGTGTTCTATTTGGGCAATATTCTTCAATTCATCATTTACCGTTTCAATAACCGCTCTCTTTCGGATTAGGATTTTATCGTTTATATTCATCAGCACATTCTTCATGTTATTCTTGATTTTAGTGATTAGCTGGATTCCATTCAGGAACAAGGTCTCAAACAAGGTCTTGCCTATATATCCTTTGTCTGCGCACAGCTTACCCTTAATATTGTCAAGAAAAGAATTGTGCTTCAATGGTTCCCTGTCATCTACATCTGCCGGAGTAAACATGAAGTTAAGTATTTCTCCTTTGTCGTTGATAATCAGATGTAATTTGAATCCGAAGAACCATCCCATAGAACATTTTCCACGTGTTGCCAGACCTTCAAACGTCTTGTGCATATGTATTCTTTGGTTTCTACAGACACGCAATGGTGTGGAATCCACAAAACTGATACCGGTACATGTCCCCAACAATACGGTCTTTATGAATACAACCAAAGGTAAAAGGACTTCCTTTTCCAATTCTACAAAGCGGTTGTACGATACCCTGCGGGGAAACAGATGTATTAAATGCTTGCATACATATTCCAGATAGAAGTGTTTGAAGCATCGATATCCACCTGAATGAAAAAGAATCATGATGAGCATGATTTCCGCATCACTCATACGGTTGGGCTTGTTACGATGCTTTCCATTCTTTTGCGAACTGGAAAACATGTGATTTTCCTGATATTTTGCAAATTCTTTGCAGAAATCGTCTGCCAAACAATAAATTTCAGTAACTTTATCCTCGGAGAACATAGCGGTAATGGTTTAAATGTTATAATTGAGCACTATAAATTTAATAAAATTATCGCTATTCTCCTAATTTCCAACGAGTTGTTTTTTTACTTTATATCGAACTCACGTTAAGTTACATCAATATGCAATAAATTATGACGGACGTATATTTAAATGTACTGCACAAGATTATGGAAATGACAAAGTAATCGGAATTTTGCAGCAGGATGGCTCTGTTCGATGGAATGATAAATTGTTGAGTGAGTTATTTGCGCATTCAACATTTGACAATGAGCGTTGTCTAAAATGTAAGTCGTTGCCCATTTGTATGGGACCGTGCATTATAAGAAATTATGAAGCACGAAAAGAAGGATTGCCAATACCATGTGTGTTTGAATATACGCAATATCCTTTGGAAGCATATATAATAGAAAAGGCAAAGATGAGAAAACTTATTTGACATAAAGTGCAATGGGGTGAGAAATATTCTTCATTATGCAACATGATTCAATGCAATGTGGGCATTGCGTGCTTAGCAATGATTTGTAATTATTATGGGGGAAATTGTTAGTTGAACTCTCTTCCCATATTAACAAAAACGGCAAAATCTGAATGATTTTGCCGTTTTTGTTATTTTAATATGACGCTATGGTATATTTACTGTTTATATAATCAATTGTTCCTTTTAGCTTTGCAGTTTCTTCGCGAAAGATTGATAATTTTTCACAATTGTCTTTATAATACTTTTCGATGACATTTTCTATATCACTTAAATTCCATTTTGTTTTATTCTGAAAGTCCTTTCTTTCTGAAAAACGTGCAATGTTTACCTTACTTTCGTATGTCTCTTTTGTAGTTTCAATCTCTTTACCTAAATCTGCTCCTATGCAAGAAAGAAATTTAAAAAAATGATTTAACATGTTATATAATGCTTGGGGAGTTTCTCCCACATTAATATCCATTGGATTAAACGATTGTTCTTTTAACATTTTTAAGAACTTAACCTCATTTTTCATTGTTTGAATAAAGTATGTAAGTTTTTCATCTTTATTTAAATACTTACCTATATATGTATCAATAACATTCTCCACTTTATCAAAATGCTCAACATCATATAAAAGATCTATATAGTCATTTAGTATTTTATACAATTTGTTTTTTAGATGTAAGTTGCTAAGTAAGTCTTTAACTAAGTATTTATTTAAAGCTAACTCATATTCATATATAGCAGCCTCACGCTGCTCCATATTTTTATAGCAAAGGGCTTTAGAAAAACACAACTCAACTTCAATTATATCGCTTATATAATCGTTATTTACCCTAATATTCAATATCTGGGTATCGTCCTCATTATTTTTCAATGTGGAATATAGATAAGGATGTGCAAATGATTCATATTCTAGGAAATATTTTAATGCAATCTCATATTGCTCGTTCAGTAGACAGGACATTCCATTTTGAAATCCAGCAAAACTGAATTGTGGATCTTCACTTTGCCTACCGAAGATTTCATTGGAAAAAACAATGTCAATTGTTTTATCATAATAATTTAATTTTGAATTAGAGGTCGCCAGTCCATAATCGTCGCAATATATACTCTCAGCATTAATGCCAAAGAATTTTTTAAGAGTTTGAAGAATACATTGTTTCCAATGAGGTGGAATCGGTATTACAATAACTTTATGTTCAGATATATTGAATGGCTCTAATCCAAAAACAAAAACGCTATCTTGTCGAGCAATTCTCATATTCAAATTTGAAGGTTTCCATAACCAAAACTTATATATGCTATTCCCATCATAATTTGAACTTTTTGTCGTATCATACAATAATTCATGAATTTTTCGTTTCTCCTTTTGAGGTCCAAGGCATGAAAGATAATCCATTTCTATCATATCTTTATGTATATCATAGCAAAATAGGTAGCCAATATCCTCAAAATCATTTTGGACTGCAAACCATAGTGATGTCAGAAAATTATTACTGAAATCAACCATACAAGTAGCTCCTCCTTTATGTTGTATATCTGCTAGAATCTCAATGTCGGTTAAATCCTGGTATTTAACAGGAAATCTATTCTTCGCATCAATAATCAATGCTTGGTGATAGTTTATATAATCATTATATGTACGATGCTTCATATCTTTTAATCTAACAGAAGCACCAGATCGTATATATTCAGGAAATATTTCTTTCGGACACTCACTAATCACTTTGAGATAATCTGTCGTGTTGACATATTCAGCAAGAACACTTTTTACTTCTTCGTATTTTTCATTATATTTTTCCACGTTCTGGAAAAAACTTGATGATGTAAAATAACGTTTACTGATACCTCTAAATATATAATGTGGTTCCAATATACTTTTAGGCATCGCTTTTTGCATTTGTTCTAGATAGTGAAAAATTGCTGTAATGTATGCCCAGCCTTTTATTGATGTCTTCATATTATCTTAAATATAATTAATTTAACAATTCTACTTTAAATATTTCATCAATTTTATATAATCGTCTGAAAAATAAACACTTGAATTTATTTTGAAAAGAGCGTGGAAACGATTTGGAGACAATTATTTTTCGCAATTGTATATCCCTATCTTTCACAAGTTTACGCACCCATCAAATTGCGATAGGTAATGGATTTGTAACGTGCTATCTGCCTTATCTTTCTCCAAATAGAGTGGCTAATGATTAGCTGTGTACAAAGGTAATTAAAGATTTTGAATTAGCCATATGGTATAAGCAAAGTTTATTTTACTAATTCATATTCAACACCGAACCATTCATTTAGCGTATCCTCAACCTTTGCATTAATTTCAGGAGTAATCTTATCCTTAATCTTCTTGTAGACAAAGAGCATTGCTACTCCATCATCAAGGATGCCCAAGAATTTATAGATAACACTTGGAATGAAGTCCATAGGCAAGATAGTATAGATAATGGCTGCATAGATAAGTACACGGTCAAGGGTCGATGTGTTCTCATCATCCATTACATAGTAGAACTGCAACAACGGACGAGTTGCCACACGACCTGCTTTTAATGCCCAAGGGCGCAACTTATCCATAAGTGCATTAATCTTAAACCGGAAACAATAAAATTGTCTAATTTGTTTTGTGCTATGATGTTCAATAATCCAAAACAAAGGGATGTAAAAATAATTATTCTTCTCATGGTTTCATTCATTTATTTAAGTTGATTTTTAACTAAATTATAATAACTGCCTTCAAGAGCGTACAATTCGGAATGGTTTCCTTCCTCTTGAATTTTCCCGTCACCCACAAATAAAATTGGCAGAATTAGCTAATTTTCTGTATTGGGAGGTCGTTTCTAGTGTGCTTTTTTGTTGTTTGCAATGAAGGGGGGCAATAAAATAGTTCTTTGTCTGATGTTTTTTATAGAAATAGAGTTGTAATCCAATTAATATTACTATTTTTGCGCATCTTTTTGTATAATTTGAAAATAGATGATAGTATGAACTTTTTGCTTGTTTCAATATTAGACCCTCAATTAGAAGCTATTTTAGCTCAAGTTGTGAGTGAAGACTTTTCTTTATCTATAGGGTGTGCAAAGTCTTTGGTTGAGCAAAGGGTTATGCAACATTTGAAACGATTTCGTGCAGATACTAAGATTGTAATTGAACGAAATTATGTAGATAAGGTTTATAGAGACAGCTATTACACTTATTATGCCTCCAAACGAACGCATTATGAGAAGGATGTTATTAAATTATCTTTTTTCAGTGATCCAGCGGACTTTATCACCATTGAGTCTTTTTTTTATAAAGAAAGTCTGCATTTGTTGAAAAACTGTTATCGGGGATTTATCGTATTGCGGCCAACATCTCCTTACATAGTAGGTAGAAGCGCGATTGCCCCTGACTTATTGGAAAATCATTCTTTTAAGACATGCCTGGCTTATATCTCTTCTTCTGCAGCTGGGCTAAAAGTTGCAGCTCAGGCATTTCCGTTTTCTTCGCAAGATACGGAAACGATTAGTTGTGCAGAAACAATGGTTTGGGCCTTGATGGAATATTATGGGAGTAAGTATCCTGAATATTCTCCAGTCTTACCTTCTAAAATATTGAATATTTTAAAGCAGAATATGGTAGAAAGGCAATTGCCATCTTCGGGGTTATCGATTGGAAGCATGTCGTATTTATTGAAGGAATGTGGTTTTGGGCCTAAATTATATTCAAGTGATGAGTTTGATGATGATTTTTTCTCTTTGTTGAGTTGTTATATTGAAAGTGGTATTCCTATTATAGTGGCATTGGATAATACAGATGCAGTAAAAGATGGGGATGATATAGTAGAAAGAACAATTGGTCATGCAGTGCTTTGTATCGGTCATGAAGATATCGATGGGAATTTGATAAATGAAATGTCTGCAGTCGAATATCCTTTCAAGGAGAGGGAAGGGGTTCTTAAAATAAAGGATTGGGATAAAATCTCCAAAAAGTTTATTTTTATCGATGATAATTTCCCGGTCTATCAAGCTGAAAGCTTAGAAGACCCAATAAGAAGATATTTGGAAATACCAGAAGAAAGGTATCCAAATAAAAAGGCTAAAGAGAAGGCAGATAAGGAGTGGAGAAGTTGTAAGATATCGCATTTTATTGTTCCATTGCATAAAAAAACTTATCTGGAAGCGTATGTCGCTAAAAAGTTCGTTAAGGAATTGTTGATTTCTGATTTTTTCAAATATGAGGACGGAAGAGAACTTTATATGCGAACCTTTTTATGCTCTGCACGTTCGTATCGTGAATATGTTGCTTTCGGAAATATGCATCCTGAGCTTAAAGGTCTTATAATGAATAAAAGTTTCCCTAAGTTTGTTTGGGTCACAGAGATTTCAAATAAGCAAATTCCTGAAGGAGAAGCAAATGGATTGATTCTTTTAGATGCAACAGAGGCCAATGTTTCTGATTTTCGTCCATTAATTTTGGCTGTATGTGGTGGGTATGTTGTGCAATATAACAAAGAAGAGAAAGCTGTAAAGTCTTCACCGATGGTTGGAGGCTGTTTTAAGATATACGATAATAATTTAAAAAAACTGTAAAGTAATGTCAGGAATGATAGATTTAAGTAAATATGCAATGTTGCCAGAACCAAAGTTGGAAACAGGAAAAGTTTATAATACTCTAGAGGATTATAAGGTCATTGAACATTTTAATAGGTCAATGACTGAAGTTCATCGTGACTATTCGGCGAAAGAGAAGTTGTCTTGTGTTTCTGCTAAGAAATTGGTATTGACAGATTGATTAAAATTTATTATACATTTCCCTTTTGTGTTTTATGCCTTAGGATGAAAATCATTTTTCCGTAGTATCTTCTGTTTCCTCCTCTTTCTTCGCATGGATGGTAGAGCGTGTCTTGAGGATAGTTTTCTGTCGGTCGATGAGTACTTCGCATGGTCGATGAAAGTTGTTTAGCTTACAGATTCATCATATATTCAATGATATTCTGTCCGTTTTCGTAAGGGATGAAATAACAGGCCATACATATCAGTATCAGTACGATGGTGATGATACTGATGCCATGACGGAGGAATCCCGAAGGCATATCCCCGATAATCTTGCGCACCTTTTCGCTTCTCAATTCTATTTTATCTATATCATTCATGGCGGTTGTTTGATTAGTTTCCAAGTTCCAATTGATTCTTCACTAGATGATAATATGCCCCTTTCTTCTCGATGAGACTGGTATGGTTTCCTGTTTCCAAAATTTTTCCATGTCCCAATACAATGATTTGGTCGGCATTCTTTACCGTACTTAGTCGATGTGCCACCACTACTACGGTACGGCCTTGATAGAAATCATTGAGATTTTCCACAATGACACGTTCATTCTCTGCATCCAATGCGTTAGTCGCTTCATCCAAAAATATGTAGCGTGGATTCTTATAAACCGCACGTGCTATAAGGATGCGCTGCTTCTGTCCTTGG
>JAFYWF010000031.1 GCA_017558145.1 Lachnospiraceae bacterium | reverse complement strand
TCAGAGAGGATTTATATGCAAAGATACATAAGATTCTTCTCGGTGGTATGGATGAATATGCAAATATTAACGGTTATCCCATGTATGCAAAAGGTGGAGCAAAATGGAGTGCCTATTATGGATTAGCTTGTACTGATTCTATTGCAGTTAAGGGTATTCCAAATATTATTGTGGTAGATGATTGTGAAAAGCCAGTCACAGATACCTTTGATTTTGTTACTCAACATAAAACCATTCAAGATGATTGGAAAGAAGAATACGGACTTAAAAACAAGTACAAAAAGACATATTCCGTAGACAGAGGTGTTAAGAGAACTGTTAAGATTAAGCCATTTGACGGTGCCGGTCTTGTAAGTATTGAATGTGCTACAAAATGGTGTTCTGATATGGGTATTAAAGGTTATATCCCTTCTGCTTGGCAGTTCAGAGCAATACCCGGTGTGAAAGGTAATGTATATACTTTTGATATTGAGAGTTTCGGAGCAGAACACGGTTACATTATTACTGATATACTCGGCAATAAGCACGATATTAGAGAAGAAAAGGTTGATTTAATTCTTACCAAAAGTCAAGTAAAGTTCCTTGATATGTATAATATGGATATTTCCTTATGGAGAAAAGTATTTGAAGTGCCGGTTGTATTTGATGATGGTACATCATATCAGAGAACATTTAATATATGTGATTATGCAGAGAATCCTTTGGAATTGGATAAGCAGACGAGAAGTGCCTACCAACATTTGCAGACAATAATATTTACACCAGAAGAAAGACAATCTTATCTTCAAAAGACTATTGATAAGGTTAAGGAAATATCTACTGATATTGAGAAATTCCTACAATATAGAGGTTGTTACACTTTTGATGAAGAAGATAACTACCTTTCACCTTATTATAAAGTGGCTGCCAAAGTTGGTAAGAAAAAGAAAGCCGTATTATTTGCAGATTCCTACTTTAAAGAAAAGGTTGCAGAGGATATAAAAGGATTGAAGAAACGTGCTTTAGCCGGTAAAGAATTGATTGACGGTAATTATCAATTCTTAGTACCAGACTTATATGGTCTTGCACAATACTGTTTTGGAGAACGTGATAACAATAAAATTGGTATTTTAAGTCCTTATGAAATCTATTCTAATTGGTGGTTAAATCACTATGGAGAAGTGCCTACAGAACTTGCAGTTGTTAGAAATCCACATATCTTTATGGAAGCAAGAGTTGTTAATCTTGTGACCGAACCTACAGAGGATATAGAAGAAGCAGAGAAAGAACGTAGAGAAAAAATCTTTAAATGGTTTCAGTATCAGACAACAGGTATTCTTACAGATTCTTATTCTACAATAGCACTAGCTTTAGGAACTGCCGATTTTGACGGAGACCATATTCAGACAACCAACTCCAAAGAATATATATCTGCAATCAAAAGAGCAATTAAAAATGGTAATGGTTATACTGTAGATTGGAAGTGTGATGGAGAAGAAGAAAAGGCAAAGAGTGTTGATGTTACTAATATTAAGGAACTCATGATGTATGACAGATTGGGTTATTGCAATAATATTGGTACTGTTATTGATAAGGTTACTCTATTATGGGGAATTGAACAGACAGAAGAAAACAACGATACTCTTATGAAGTATATTGCTATTGCAGATATTATCGGTCAGCTTACGATTGATAGTGCTAAGACGGGAGAATTTGAACAGTTTGATAAAAACATATCCAAATACTATAAATCGTTGGGAGCAAAGACACCATATTTCAAAAGATATTTGGAGAAGTATTCAAAGAAAGTGGCTAAAGAGATTAGAGCATTAAAGAACGTGGAGTTTTATTTCTCGGATGATGATAAATTCGATAAAATGTTAGAGAATCAGTTAGAGTTTTCAGATGATAAAACAAATATGAATCTTATTTGCCATGATTTGGAAAAGGCTTTTGCAGAGATTGAACAGACAGTTGAAGATACACCTTTTGATTTAGAGCAGTTTCTTAAAATGTTCCTTATTGAAAGAGTGCAGACACGTTCAGACTTATACGTTAGAATCAAGGCTAAAATGCTTGAATTATCGGAAAGAAATAGATTGATTTTCTATAAAAGTATTGAAGATGAAGGCTCGGAAAGAAACAATCAGTACAAATACTTTTACCGTAATGCAAGAAAAGAGCTTCTGAAAGAGTGTAAATTGAGTGCAGAAAAGAGTATGGATAAGGTGTTAAATATAATTATCTTCCTTTGCTATTGTGATAAGGATGTTGCCGGTAACAATGCCAAAGCAATTATGTGGAATGCTTTTGGAGATGAAATGTTGAAAAGAGCAACCAGAACTAAGATAAAAGATATTGATATTTCTGATACTATTTCTACGGTAACTGTACAGACTAAGACCAAAAAGAACAAAGCACAGTTGCAGAAGAATCTTACATATCAAATTGATAACAGTAAAATTCAGTTCGCAGAAAGCATTTGGAAACAGATAGTGTCGGTTACAAAAACTTATAATTCTGCTAAGAGTATGACAAAGGCAGTACCAGAAGAAGAAACAAAGTGTTTAAGAAGGTTGGCTATTGCATTAACACTCTTATGTATGGATTGTGTGACCGAAGATAAAGACGGTAATCCTAAATATAATGCAGTAATTATTTATCCCTCTGCTAATGGTAAACTTAATAAATCTGTATTGGCTAATATGTGTCAGTTCACAGAGAATCAGAGAAAAGATATTGATAAGTATATTAAGAAACTTTCAAAACTTGGATATATTGAAATTGGGAAGGGTAAAATGGCTAATATCAGAATCAAAGTTCCATATTTAAAAGAAA
The DNA here is from genome assembly GCA_017558145.1 of Lachnospiraceae bacterium. Taxonomy (GTDB): domain Bacteria; phylum Bacillota; class Clostridia; order Lachnospirales; family Lachnospiraceae; genus SFDP01. The sequence continues at coordinate 19,910 of JAFYWF010000031.1, read as the reverse complement.
CATTTTTTGGCACAGATTTGATACCAAATGATGTTAAAAAATCACAAGATTTATATGGGATTTTGAAGTGTCTGTACAGAGTAAAAAGATTATAAAAATGTAAAAAGGGTGGTTTTCTACGGAAAATTACCCTTTATTTTTGTTTGTTTTTTGTGCTTTTTTTAGATTGAGTACCCTGATGTATATTGGAAAAGATTAAATATTTTTCATAAATTTTTGAATACAGAAAGGGGAGGTGTAGTATGTGGAATTGCAAGAAAAAGTAATGACTTATGCTAAAGAAAATGGAATTAAGTTAGGTTTTATTGCAGAAAAAATAGGCTTATATCAGAGTCAGTTGTCTGCTTGGCTTCATGGCAAAAAGGATATTGAAATGATTTACAAGGATAGATTAGAAAGACTTGTAGACAAGCAGTAATCAATATTTATAGGAAAGGAGTTGATGGACTTGGGATAGATATTGATGTTACGAAATTAAGGCTGAATAATGGCAGAACAATAGCACAACAAATGTATTATGAAGCTAGACATTTTGTGAATATTCTGCAAGAAGAGATTGATATATGGTATCACTCATATTCTCCGACAGAATACCAACGAACATTTAAAATGCAAAACTGTATCTATGTAGAAAATTATATTACTGTTGATATAGATGTAAGTAGATTATCTATTCGCATTCGATTTAATAATAATACTTACCATAAATCTTTATGGGACAACGAAGAAGTCAATGTACTCCTTTTGATGAATAATGGATTTGAAACGCATAGTGGTTGGCATAAGGATATACCTTACTTTGGTTACAGAGAAGGCGGTCACTTCTTAGAAAAGGCTATGAAGCGTTTTAATGATAGCAATGAATTTGGTATTACGGTAAGAGCCGAATACTAGGAAGGAGTGAATTTATGGCGAATGATAATAATTTGTTCGTGCTTGGGTTAAATATTGGTGCAAGTAAGCATAAAATGGAGACTCAATTAAAACAGATAGCCAAAGAATTATCGAGCAAAGGTGTAATATCGGTAGTTGGAAATCTGGATATGAATAAATCCCAACAGAGGATTCAAGAGCAGTTGAATAAAATTTCAACTAATCTAAAAGTTAATGTGCAAGTGGATAAAATGCAGATAGCACAACAGACACAAGCAATTAACCAACAAATGAAGAATAGTGTTAATGTAAAACCTATTGATGTTCCATTTCAATTTGATTTATCGGATGCACTAGCAGTTAAGAAAGAAATCGCAAGGATTGTTTCAGCAATTACGAAGAATCAAGGACAACTTGTTAATTACAAGATTAAGACGGATGATGCCGGTAATGCTACAAAAGTATTACTGAAATATAGAAATGAACTTAATGAGGTCACAGATGCCACTCTTAAACTTAAGCAAGTGGGTTCATGGTCTGATGCACAGGGGAATGAACATAACATTTACAAATGGGTAGAAGGTCAAAAGGCATTATCACAGAATATTGAAGCTACGGTAAAGGCTAATCAGAAGCAGATTGAATCTGATAATCAAGTTATTCGGAAGAAAGAAGAACTGATTAAACAGATGCAGTTAGTCAATGCACAAGCACAAAAAGCCGGTTTATCTTTAGATTCAGAGAATCAATCTAAATTCAATGACTTATCTGTCAATGCTTCCACAATGGATGATATTAAGCAATTAGAGAGTTACTTACGTTTGGCAAGGATTGAATACCAGACATTTAATGCAGAGATTTCTAAGGGTACTCATGCGAGTTCATTAGAAGCAATGCAGAATAATTTACAAGAAATGCCCGGTATGATTTCTTTGATTGAAGCAAAGTTCAATTCTATTAAGATGCCTGATACTGTTAAATTACAGATTGAGCAGTTAAGGACAGATATGGAATCAATCAATTCAATTTCTGATCCGACTGCAAAGATACAGAAATATAATGAAATGGTTGCTTCTTTACAGAGTTTGCAAAGACAGTATCAGATAACGGCACAAGAGCAGAAAAATCTTAATAGCGAGTATTCTGCTATGCAAGGTGCAACAACCTTATCTAATGAGATTGTTGTTTGGATGGCAAATAATAAGAATGCTGCCGAACAGTATGACGCAGTTCTTAAAAGGATAATTGAAGATACACAGACGGTATCGAATAAGTCTGATTTGACAAAACTTCAACAACAGTTTAGAGCAGTTAAAGCACAAGCAGAAGCCACAGATAAAGCAAGTCAAGGATTCTTAGGAAATCTGAAATTGCAGATGAAAGATGCTTTAACTAATTTGCTAAAATATCAGTTGGCTTATAAGATTATCCAATCAACAGTACAAGCTATAAAGAGTATGGTTAATGAGGTTTGTGAACTTGATAAGGCTTTAACTGAATTTAATAAGGTTGCAGATTTGTCATTAGAGCAGTTGGATAGTTTTGCGGACAGAGCTTATGAGGTAAGTGAGAAAATCGGTAGAACTGGTCGTGATATGGTTGAAGCGGCTACAGAATTTAAACGAGCCGGTTATGATTTGGAACAATCATTAAATCTTGGGAAGTCAGCTTTAATAATGACTAACGTAGCTGATGGTATAAATCAAACATCCGATGCGGCGAGTACGCTTATTTCTGTGATGAAAGGTTTTAATATTGCAGAATCTGAAAGTATTCGTATCGTTGATAAAATGAATAGTGTATCAAACCAATCACCCGTTGGATTTGATAATCTCGCAAATGGTTTGGAACGTGTATCTGGTACAATGTATCAGAGTGGAAATACGATTGATGAAACAATAGGTTTGCTTACAGGTGGTTTTGCACAGTTAAGAAATATGGAAAAGGTTTCTACTGGTTTAATTACAATCTCCCAGAGATTAAGAGCAGTAGATGAAGATGGCAGTGCTATTGATGGTTTAAGTGCCGAATTAGAAGAATCATTTGGCAAAATCGGTGTTGCTATTGAAGATTCTAATGGAGAATTACGCAGTACCTATGACATATTATCTGATTATGCAAAAGTTTATGATACCCTTATAAGTGAGCAAAAACAATATTATGCAGAACTTGCTTCCGGCAAGAGACAGGTTAATGTTTTCAATGCAATTATCCAACAAATGCAAGATGTTGATAATGCGGTGGAACAGTCTGTAGATAGTGTTGGTGCGGCTGAGAGAGAAAATGAAATATACCGACAAAGTATAGAGGGTATGAAAAATGAGTTCAATAGTGCTGTACAATCATTATCAAGAGAGGTTGTTGATTCGGATTGGATAAAGGATCTGATTTCTGCCGGTACGGATTTAATTGGTGTTCTAACAGATATTGTTAAACAAGATGATTTAGTTAGTGGAACAATAGGGGTTATTACGGAAGGTTTAAAAGCACTTGCTTCGGTGTTGAAAACTTTAACCGGCAATGATGGTATTGCTACACTTATAAAAGGATTTATGACATTTAAGACCATTACAAAAGGAATAGATATATTCAATTTCTTCAATGGTAAAATGCAAAGTCAAAGAAATATGCAAGCGTTCTTCCAGAGTGCTATAAATGGAACAATGCAAGTAAAAGATGGTTTCTTACAGATTGGAGAAGCCGAAAAGAAGATGATGAAAGGTTCATCAAACGGTTTTGGTAGACGAGTGAAAAGTCTTATAGTGGTTCACAAATATGCCTACTCTTTAAAGGTTATATAATAATGCCATATAATTAACTAAGGAGTACACAGCCACTCTAAATAAGTGAAAACCGATAATTTGAAATAATTATAAAGCCCTAATATGCTGGGAATCTAGGTAACTGACAGACTAAAGCAGAACTGGAAACAGTAGATGTATATGTGAAGAAATTCGGAAAAAATATGTCGGATGGCATACGGAGAAATCCTAAGTGCTTGGTAACAATAATAAGGATATTGTTGCAAATACTAGAGGTCAATAGGTAGGCTATAAGCTGAAAGCAGGGGATAACCTAAGTCAAGGTTGGTTGATATAAATATGGCTAGGGGTAGCCGGTTATACCCTCAGAGACTGACACGGGCGGGCAGAATGTAGGCGAAATTATATATCTGCTTTAATATACAGTACAAACTAGGGGAAGTAGGGTTCCCTTACGCACAATGAATAAAAACATAGTGCTTTTTTGTTAGGTAAAAATCTTATGTAAATAAGGCACAGATAATGTGCTGAATATAGAGGAATAAAAGGAAAATTCAAGGTTGTATGCTTTGCTATAAGTGGAGTGTATAACCTTTTTTTACATTATAAATTTTTATGAAAAGGAGTAATTGAATGAACTATTTAAACATTAAAACAAATGAAAACACAGAATATACAGTTAAGGAATCAATTCTTATGAGTGAAAAGGTATCATTCATAAAATATGTTTCGGAAATGGTTGTATCGGATGAATTGGGGTATATGCCCATGCTAAAGGACTTGTTCTTTGATTATGCAATGTTACAGTATTATACGGATATTGTTGTATTTGAGAATGAGGAAGGATTTAGTATTGATATATTAGAGCAGTTTATCAAGGTTAATAAAGATATAATTCTTGCAATTAAAAATGAAGTGGGAATGGATGAAGTAAATTTCTTAAAGTCTTGTTGTAATGATTTGATTGAGTTCAGATGTGTTCATTATGGGGAGCATAAGAATGATATTGCAGAATTGCTTGATGAAGTCAAAGAATTGGTTGTAAAGCCTGATTATGTGAGTGAACTATTAAAGGCAATTACTGAGTGGGTAAACTCTACTGCCGGTAAAGAAATTGATTTGGATATGGTAACAAAACTTGCAGAAATTGTACCCATGATGAAAGAGATGGGAAGTGTAGAAGTAGCAAAGGCTATTATTGCCAATAACGATAAATTTGTTTCTGTGGTAAATAAAAAGGTTTAGTAAGAATGTTTTGTAGAGTGGTGGAGCAATCTGCCACTCAGTTTTTATGATAAGGAGATTTATGGAGAAAGTATTAGTGGATAAAAGATTATTGGACATAAAAGAATTATGTATATATTTGGGAATTGGACAAACAAAAGCTAGAGAATTACTTAGAGGAAATAATGGGTTCGGTGTACAGATTGGGAATCGTTGGTATGCTAACAAGAAAAAACTAGATGTGTGGATAGATAATGTAACAATTTAAACTTAATAAAAATGACATAAATACAGAGAAAGACGGAGATTTGTCGGTTGAAAAATCAATGGTGGTATGATACACTTTTTGCGTATATCTATGCTTACTTTTTGATTTGCAGTACAAATCAGAAAGGATTGATAGACATGGGTAAATCATTAAAGGGTAAAGAACTTGGTAAGGGAATAAGCCAAAGAAAAGAGGACGGCTTATATATTGCACGTTTCACTAATAGATTTGGTAAAAGGCAAGTAATATCGGACAAGACTTATAATGGTGTTCAGAAAAAAATGCGAGAAGCTATGCTTACAGATGAAAAGGCAATTAATGTTGTTAGCAGTAATATGACATTGGATGAATGGTTTGAACGTTGGATGAACACTTGCAAGAATAATTGTAGAAATAATACGAAAGATACTTATGCCAGACATTACAAACGTGTAAAAGATGCGTTAGGTTGGAGAAAACTGAATAAGTTGAATTTGGTTGTCATGCAAGATGCTATCAACGATTTAAGAACTGATAATGAAAGAAAAAATAGTAAAAAAATCTTGGTAGATATGCTTGAAAAGGCAGTGGCTACAGATTTGATTACGAAGAATGTGGCAAAGCAGATAACAACGGAATATACCAAAGAGGAACAAAAGCCAAGAAGAGTTTTGACGGTTGAGGAAACTAATATCTTTCTGCAAGAAGCAAAAGATTCGTTTTACTATAACCTATTTATATTGGCATTGGAAACAGGTATGCGTATTGGAGAACTTACTGGACTACAATGGGAAGATATTGATTATAAAAAGAAGGTTCTTCATGTCAGACATTCCATGACTTACTTTTCGAAGAATGGGAAGTATACATTTGAGTTACATCCTACAAAGACGAATAAAGGATTGAGAACAATTCCGTTGACGGCAAAAGCTATTGAAGCACTAAGACAACAACAATTTGTAAAGTCTAGTATAGTTAATAAAGGTAAAGAAGCTATGGATGGTTTCGAGAACCTTGTGTTTGTTACTAAAAATAACAGACCTACAACGCAATTTCTTGTTACAGAATGTATCGAAGGAATTATGAAAAAGCTACATAAGAATAACCCGGATTTGATTTTTGAAAAAATTACACCACATTGTTTTAGACACACATTTGCTACAAGATGGTTAGAAGCAGATGTACCCCTAAAGACTGTATCGGCTATGCTAGGTCATTCACAATTACAGTTGACAACGGATTTATATATGCACGTTACACATGATTCGTTGTTTAAAGGATTGGAACAGTTTGAGAAAGCAAGACAGATAGGGTAGAAGCAATTTGGTACAGTAGTGGTACAGTAACATGAAAAATGAAAAAAAGAAATGCCGAGAAGTGGCTTAAAATAAGGAGGTTTTATAGGTATGGAAGCTTACAAACAGGAGTTTATAGAATTCTTTGTTGTGCATCCATTTCATCCTTAAAAAAGCCTATAAACATTGATTTTATGCGATTTTCCAGATTTGAGAGATTGAGAAAACTTATCGTAACTTATCGCCATTTGGTACAGTTTGATGAAAAAATGGCACAGAAAATGGTACAGTAAATCATAAGTAAAGCATAGAAAAAAAGAATAATTTGGACACCAACATAAGTCCATAAGTAGTTACAGTATTGTGATTACTTATGGGCTTATTTTTGTGCCTAAATTTACAGAAAGGAGAAGCTATGATAGGACGAGTAACAAAGTGTAGGAAAGATAAAGGTTTCTGTTTTATTAAAGAACAAGATAGCGGCAATTCTTATTTTTGCCATTTTTCAAAGACAGATGATGGAACATTGGAGAGTGGTTATCTTGTTGATTTTAAAGTTGGTTATGATTGGAAAAATGACAGAGCATTTGCAAAGGATGTAAAGGTAATTGATGCTTGGTATAGGTCTTAGTAACTGCTGCTATTTAATAAAAAAATCGTGAAGGAGATTGATAGTTCCCTAATGTCGGGAAGGTATAAATAGACATTGTAGATTTAATTAAAAATCAGAAAGAGAGGATAATTTGAAGAATGATGTAATTAGAAAATTAAGAAAGATTGATGAAAATAATGTGTTGGATTTTGAGAAGTATAATATACTTCCAATTGGTACGGATGAAATGTTTGTAAGAATTAAGGACAGTAATACACATTATATTTCCAACTATGGAAGATGTATTGGTGTAACTGATGAAGTTAGAGTGTTGACTGGCTACATGAACACAAATGGTAAATTGACTTATTCCGTACCTGTCTGGATCGAGAATAAAAGAATAGTGAAAAACATTGTTGCAGACAGATTGGTTGTTGAAAATTTCTTTGAATGTGAATTAGTTGACCATATAGACTTTATCTGGCATAGTGGTTTCAACAAAGAAGATAATTATTATTTGAATTTATATGTTATGGGAACAAAACCATATAAAGCACTTAAAAAGTTTGTGTTAAATGGTGGAATTGATACTGAAGAAGTAATATTAAATATGATAAATACAAATGCAATAAATGAACCTACTGTTTTAGGAGTTGGTTATTGGGGAATGCCGGAAGTTGATGTTAAGCATTGGACATTTATTAAATGGCACAATATGATTACCAGATGTTATAGTGATGCTTGTCATAAGAAACAACCGACTTATATAGGTTGTACTGTCTGTGAAGAATGGCTTAACTATGCAAATTATAAGAAGTGGTGTGAGGAAAACTATTACTATTTAGATGATGAAATTGTCGAGGTTGATAAAGATATACTTGTAAAAGGTAATACAATATATTCCCCGGAAACGTGTGTATTTGCTCCAAAATCCATTAATAGTTTATTTGTAAATAATAAAGCTTCAAGAGGTGATTGTCCGATTGGTGTTTTTAAAACGCAACAAGGAAAATATCGTGTTTGTTTACAGCAAAAGACAATAGGAAATTATGACAATATCGTTGAAGCATTTGAAGTTTACAAAGAAAACAAGGAACGACTTATTAAAGAAATTGCGGATAAATATAGAAATAAGATACCTGAAAAATTGTATAATGCTATGGTTAATTGGGTAGTTGAATATGATGATTAATACATTCTTGCTTATTCTGTCGCAAGAGTGTTTATTATAAATTTTCTCCTATATTGAAAGTATGGGGTGGTATTTATGTACTACCTCATACAAATAAATATGCCCCAGTGTATAGCATAAGACCCCCCCGTCTTGTGCATTTATCGGCAGTAGTTTCGTGATGAATAATCATCGACTACTGCCATTTTTTAAATCCTTTATTTATAAGGGTAAACTGAGTGTTTTTAAAAAGTTGTTATTTTTCACTTATTTTATAAGTACTTTTTTTAGGCATCGAAAAATCCTTTATTTTGTTGGCTAAATTGAGCATTTTTTATTTTTGCTGAAAAATACCATAATTGCAAATAAGCATTATTTTATTAGGAGATGTAAACGATATACACTAATAATAGTGTATCGACTGAAATAGTCAATACTGTGTTAGAGTAGTACAAATAAACTTAAATTGAATATAGAAATTTTTCGTTTAAAGAAATTTAATGTATATTCTGATATATACTAAGGAATGATTTTAAGATATAATCTGATAAAGAGTAAAAGCTATACTCATACTGTAATTGGTTACACGGAATAAAGTAACAGAGTAAGTAATCTTTACCTTGACTATTACACAAATAAACAATGAATTTGACTCTAATTTGCCACGAAAATGTAGCGGACGATATTTTTTGCCTAAGAAATAAAGTGCCGAATTTGAGCAAAATTTCATTGATAATTGATAGGGGAAAATAAAGGGTACACAGATTACGAGTAGCCTTTGTAATACTTGTAACGAGATTGGAAATACAAAATGAACGTAGAATATAACACTTATATGAAAGTAGTTCCGGAAACCGATGTAGATCGAGAAGTTTTAGAAAGACTTATGGAACAACCAGGACAAATGGAAGAATTAGAAGAGTATATTTCTGAAATAGCAAATACAAGCTATAAAACACATATTTACACTAACTACAAAGGAATAAATTTAATATTGGAAAAGGTAACAGCGTTACCAAGTTAAAAAGAGAGCCACAGAAATGTGGCTTTTTCTAATTTTAGAGCCGAATTATTCGGTTCTAAAAGTGCAGAGTTAAAATAATTTTAAGACACCACTTTAGTTAGATGAAGTGCAGAGTTATAATAAATATAAGTCACCACTGAAGAGGTGACTCCGAATAATTCGGAGTCTGCACAATGCCAAAATGGCACTGTGAAAGTAGGATTCCCATAATGGACTCTTGATTTTGGTGAGCCGAATTATACGGTTGAAGCAAAATTTGGAGTAAAATAATTAGATTTCAAAATGAAATCCGAATAAATCGGAAATCACACTAGAATTATTCTAATCTGATTTCAAGATGCCAAAATGGCACTTTGATTTTGGTGAGTCCGAATAATTCGGAGACACCACATTAGGAATGTCAAAATGGCATAGCTAAAATAGATTCTTTAAAAGTTATGTTTTGACAAATCCGGTGCGGATGATTACATAGGATGTCTACAATTTAGATACCCTAAAGGGTATTAAATGTTTTAATATACTTGGTATTCGCCAGCGTGGTGATGTAGGTGGTTCTGCTAAGAAGGTAGGGTTGAGAATTAAGGAATTGGAACGATTGTATGGAATTAAACAAGGAGGTTCTGGATTTTATGGAAATCGACATGTAGAGTCTCCGAATAATTCGGAAACTCTAACACAAGAACAGCTCGCTGCGCAACTTGGAATGTCAGTAGATACTTTACGTAATTATAAAATGCTATCAGAAATGATTCCAGAATTAGAAGAACTTCTTGACACAGGCATCGTAACTAAGACTACTGCTCTTGCAATGATGCAGAATGTATTTTAAAATATAACAATACTGTGCCAGTGGTAAAATTTTTACCACCAGAGTTCAAAGTATGCCCCAGATATGGTATACGATGTTTTTCTGTATAGTCCAAAGTTATCTCCCGGTGCCTTATATGGTATCGGGTATTTTTTGCAGTCTATGCGTGGACGAACCAACTACACAATAGTATAGAAATAGCAACGGTTCTGCCAGTTTTAAGTACCCGCCCTATATAAAATAAGGGATAGGCTTTTGACCTATCCCACAAGTATTATTATTCAGTTGTTAAAATTCTCGTATCAATACCAACTCTTTGCCTTTGTATAATTTGATGCAATTTTCATAACAAGCAATACAATGTTTGTTAGTCAATTCATATTCTTTTCGTATGTTATTCAAAACCTTTTTTATTTTGTTATAATACTTTCTGTTAAAAAATAAATCCATATCCTTTTCTGTGCTTATAATGTCAATGTTTAAATTTGTCATTTGTAAAATATCCTTTCTTTAATGGTTGGGTGTAGGCTTTTGAGTTCCTACACCCTTTTATTATTTAGTTGTTTTTACTTAATCCGTAATACTGAATAGGTTGTAACCTTTTCAAAGTCTGCAAGGTTTTCAATTACTTCTTGTAACTTGTCCTTGTCAAGTGATTTTCTGCTTTGTGGCAGATATGTGATTTTTGAAGTTTCTGTAAATTCTTCTGAAAGTTCGTTGTCTTTCATATAAGAAACGATTTCACTTTCTAAAGCCTTTAACTCGTTTTCAGTTTCTTCCTTTAAAGCTTTTAAACTTCTGATTGCTTGAACTTTCTGTTCAAGTTCTTTTTTTGTAATACTCATTTGCATTACTCCTTTCTTTATATGTATTTGATTTGTTGTTGCAAGGTGTTGTGTACCTTGTAACCATATATTACACCAATATTAGTGCAAATGCAATGCGTAACAATGCACAAATATTAGTGCATTATTTACACAAATATTTGTGCAATCTTGCTAATGGACAAATGCACTAACATTAGTGTAATATTAAGACACAACAACAAATCACAAAAAACTTTATACGAAAGGAGTCATTCAGATGAGTAAGAATATTTATCAAATGATAACAGACAGATTCATTGAAGAACTTGAAAAGGGTGTTATCCCTTGGCAGAAAGGTTGGCATGGAGTAAGAAGTGGAGCATATAACCGAATAAGTAAAAAGCCTTATTCATTACTTAATCAAATGATACTCCCAAAACAAGGAGAGTGGGCGAGTTTCAAGCAATGGAGTGATTTAGGTGGAAAGATTAAGAAGGGCGAGAAAAGTTCTCTAGTAGTTTTCTGGAAGATACAACCTATTGAAGAAATCAAAGAAGATGGCACGAAAGAAATTAAGCAAGTTCCTATATTAAGATACTTCAACGTCTTTCACATCTCACAAGTTGATGGTGTAGAGCCGTTGAATGTGGCAGAACTTACAGAACTTGAACCAATCGCAGAAGCTGAGAGAATCAAGGAAGAATATAAGAACCGGGAGAACATTGACATTCGAGAAATAATCACAAATGAAGCCTTTTATAGTCCTTCAAGTGATTACATCCAAGTTCCTTGTAAAGAACAATATACAGATGTTGCCGAGTTCTACAGTACATTATTTCACGAAATGGTACATAGTACAGGACACAAGAGCAGACTTGACCGATTAGATACTTCAATCAATTCACGTTTTGGATCTGAAACCTACAGTAAAGAAGAATTGGTTGCAGAGATAGGAAGTGCAACAATCCTTAATATATTAGGAATTGAAACATCAAAGACCTTTAGAAACTCAGCTGCATACTTGCAGAGTTGGTTGCGAGTTCTTAAGAATGATAACCGATTTATCGTAAGTGCAAGCAGCCGAGCAGAAAAAGCAGTTAATTATATTATGAATGAGGTTGAAGGGGTGTAACCCCTTTGACCGGAAGGAGAGAATACAATGGCAAATATTATAAATATTGATGAAATAAAAGTAGTAAAGAATATTACAGAGGAAGAATACGAAGATAGCAAGAGTTTGGTTGAAAAGATTGTAAATCGTCTTATATATGAACTTTTGGACTTTAAAGGAATGATAGATATTGATGATAGGACACTTGTAAGAGTGTTACGGAGCAATAACGATTTAGTGGTTTCTGTTAATGATATGTATTTCAATCATTATTACAAAGAAAGACTTGTAGAAGGTTGGTTTTAAAAAGGTTGGTGCAGAATATGGAAGCAAGAACATTAGATTATAAAAGAGCATTAAACATAGAGAAAAGACAAGCATTAAAGACAGCAAAAGAGTTGTGCTACAAGCCGAATATTATTATTCAGATACAGAACGAAACAACATCAATGCAGATAAGCAGAGCATTAAGAGCAGGACGAACAATGTAAAAACAGAGCCTTTGGAAGTGGGTGGTTAAACTTCCGATTTTTCAAAAGGAGATTGTGCCAATGCAAGCAGTATATAAGGAATTATTAAATGATACGGAATTTATGTATCAGTTTGAAAAGGAATATGAACGTAGAAAAGAGAAGATAAGAACACAGAAAAAGGAAGCGGCTTTGTATTATCTGAAACAGAAGTTGTCTGGTCTTGTGCTTGTGATTGTTTCTGTACTGATACCGATTGTTATGGATGGGGATGCAACGGCAAGTGTGCTTTTAATGCCACTAGGGTTATTTTTATTGTTCACGAAAGAGAAAATCATGGATTTCAAAGGTAAGTGAGAAAACGCAAATTCAAAAAAGCTTATAAAATAAGGGTTTTTTAAGGGTGGTTTACCCAATAAAATAAGTATTTGATTATGAACACCAATACAAAAAGGGAACTATTGCAGTTCCCTTAATATTCATTGAAAATACAAAGATAAAATGCTACAATGTCAATATAAAAAGGAGTGATAATCGTATGATAACATATAGAAAACTGTTTGCTCTGATGAAAGAACAAGGCAAGAATACAACGCATATTCGAAAAGAAAATATAATCGGACAAGAAACATTGCGTAAACTGAAAATCGGAACTGGAATTTTAGAAGAGTACGATTATAAAGTACCTGGCACTAATCAAAAAGAAAAACGCACAAGAGAAATTTCCATAGATACAAAAGCAATCGAAAGTCTTTGCAAATGGTTGAACTGTCAACCGAGTGACATAATGGAAGTAATACCTAATACAATGGATAATGCAGATCGTCTATGTGATGCGTTGGATTGCAAAATAGAAGATTTGCCAAAACTGTTATCAATGGAAGAGAAATAAAAAGAGCCACTTGAAATACAAATGGCTCTAGTGTATAATTTAATCAGAAAGCAAACGGAATTTCCGTTTTGCCCCAGTAAATAAAATGATTAAAAGACTTTAAGCATCTGAACTTTGCCGAGCCGGATGCTTATTTCTTTTTATGATTGTCTATGTAAGACAGAGCCGAAAATACTACTAGCAATAAAGTTAAAACTTCCATTACGTTCATGGGCATCACCCCTTTCGTAGACTAGGGGTATCAACAGAAATTACATCCGCTTTCTTTTCAATTACACAAGATTATTATATCAAAAATCGAACAGAAGTTCAATTAGAAAGGAATGATTAGAATAAATAGTATAGAGGTAAAAGAGCCTGATAAGAAAATTGACTTCTATAAGAAGTTAAAGAGTAAAGCTGAAAATGTTTTGTTTTCTATTATAGAACTGTTGCCGGAGAAACTTATACCGGGTTTCGTTATGAATTGGGTAAGTAGATATATTGATAAGAGAATGAATGAACTTAAGCAAGAACAAATAAAAGCAAATTGGAATAAGACTTATATGGAAAAGGCAGTTGAAGAATTGAAAGAGAAGTAGGCACTTAATCGGATGATGGTTGGGTGCTTATTTATTTTAGTGGAAGTGTCATAACTTAAAAGTATTGACACCAAAAACAAAACAGCGTAAAATCAAGGCGTGGAGAGGTGTCATAACTTAGTGTCAAAAGAAAAGGGAGATTTTATTATGATTTATGGATATTGTAGAGTATCAACAAAGGGGCAGTTGGATGGAAATAGCATAGAAGAACAGACAACAACAATTCGTAATATTTATTCTGATGCTGAAATTATTGTTGAAAGTTATTCTGGAGCAAAGGAAAGACCGTTATTTAATGAATTACTAGATAAAGCCAAAGAAAATGATTATGTTGTTGTAACTAAGTTAGATCGTTTTTGCCGTTCGACAAAAGAAGGGTTGGAATATATTGACTTCTTAATGAGTAAGGGTGTGAAAATTCATATCATTAACATGGGATTGATTGAAAATACTCCTATGGGAAGATTGATTATAACAAATTTATTAGCTTTTGCTGAATTTGAAAGAGCCATGATAATTGAAAGGACACAATCTGGTAAAGTCATTGCAAAGCAAAATCCAAATTTTAGAGAGGGCAGACCTGCATTATATGGAAAAGCACAAAAGGAACACGCATTAGAATTATTAGAAAATCATTCATATAAGCAAGTTGAAGAATTGACGGGAATCAGTAAAAGTACGTTAATTAGATATAAAAGAAAGAAGGATGCCGTTTCTCCGTAGAATCTATTATTGTATCTTATTATACAGAGCTGAAATGGATCAGAAGATAAATAGGATTGGATAATAATGTTTGTGCCGGAATTTGTTATTGTAATAAGAAAGAAAATGATTGACAACGGAACAGTACATTTATATTATTAAAGTAACCTTTCTTATAAGGTGATTTGTTGTTGGAAAGACTATGTAGAAATACATGGTCTTTTCTTTTTTTAGGCATAAAAAAACACTCTTAAAAAGAGTGAAAATTTTTATAATAAAAGTTTGTCGAAAGTGTTGACAAACATAAAATAAAATGCTATAGTTAAAGATGACCTAGGGATTTTGCACCCTTTTTCACCTTTTTATACCATTTTCGTGTTGGGGACTTATATAAAATTGATTTGTTTGCAATATCTATTATAAGTAATCGGAAATCGTATGTCAAGCATAAACTTCAAAAAATCCTTATTTTTATTGGCTTTTTTGAACATTAACGATTGGATGTAGTAGATAAAATCTTTTCTTATATAAGTATATTTCTTCATCGGTTAGGACATTATGTTCTAGCTTTCTTGAAATTTCCCACAAATAAAAATGGTACTGTACCTTGACAATTTAACATGGAAAAAGACAACCTATAAACTTTGTAAGGAGAATTGTGCCAATGGAGAAAAAGAAACTCGTATATTGGGCGAGATACAATCAGCACTACAGAATTATTGCAGTTGATACTGATAATAAGATAGTAAAAATGGTTGTATCAAAGAACAAAAAGGACAAGTCTATTACTAGAGATATGATTGCTAGAGTAGAACTATGTCCTGATTGGCAGTTTATTTGCATGAAAAATCAACATATAACTGCCGAAAGCAATTTTATTAATTCCATGCGTTGTAATGCAGAATACGCAAGGAAAATCAACGAACTTATAGACTTTAAAAGAAATGGTTTAGTTGATTCTGATATGGCTATGAAAGAATTATCACGTATATTTCACCAAGGATTTAGAAATGTGAAAAGTGATAAGGACAGGCATTTCAGAAACAAAGTGAAAGCTTTGTATGAGGAAATTCTGACGGAGCAGACCAGAAATGATAACAAGAGAAGCTACGACCAGAAGATTCCGAGTGATGTAATTGCTCTTGCGAAAGAAAAAGGTTTATTGATTGAACGTAATGACGATTATATTACGAAAAAAGGTAGTAGGGTTAAACCGACCAAGAAAGAACTTGTAAAAATCAGAGCAGAAAAGCCTTGTGGGTATCTTATAAGAAGTGCCACAGATAAAAAGGTTATTGCCTCAGTTGGGTACAAGTTTACGAGTAGACAAATAGTGGAGTTTGTACAGAAGTACAATCCAAATACAGACATTAAGGAGAATGACGAAATGAAGAAATATGAAGAATTTAAGTATGTTTATGATGAAAAGAAAGACATTGTTTATAAGGTTATCTTTAACAGACACACAGATAATACATTGGTTCTCATTGTAACCGATAAGAAACGTGCAAAAGATACAATAGATGATGTATTTGATGCCGGTTACAATATTGAGATTAAGGAATTTGCAAGAAAAGAAACTCCTTTTGAATGGTTTTACAGAATGTCGCAATCAGAAAAAGTATCTGAAAGAGTGACCGCTGCCAAGTTTGAGTCTATTGAAGGAATCCCAGAAATGAACATTGTAATTGATGTATTAAAGAAGATGGTTGCAAATGATCCGAATGGAGAAGTAATCAGAGTGGCAACAGAGAGTTTAAAGAGATTAGGTGCAGTAGATACAGAAACAGTAATTACATACACTATGAAGAATGAAAATACTAATGATTATGCCATTTTATACAATGAGTTCTTAGATTCCTTGGACGGAAGATTGCACAATAAAAAGCAGAGAAGATTTGAGAAGAGTGAACTTTCTATTGGTATTCCTATTGAAACTTTGAAGAAGATTAAGAGTTTGGGGGTAAATGTTTGTGTTATTAAGACGGTAAATAACAACGGATATAATATCACGAGATACCCGGTGCCAAAAGTATTCCATACAATAAGTGAAATTGATAAATGGGTAGATAATGAGTTGGCAAATAGAGTAATTGAAACAGATGATTCAGAAGTGAAAAAGCCTGAGATTAAGAAATCCGAAACACCCAAATCTAATAAAAGAGAACTGATGTTGAATGAATATATATATTGGACTTGCCAATATTCGGGAGCAGTTAAGGTTAAAGTTCTTAAAGTGTTAGATGATGATAAGGTACTTGTAGATACATCAACTAAAAAACAAGCACCTATTGTAAGAGATATAAAATTTATCTTCAATCAGAAAGAACACGCAGACAGAGCTATGAAAGATTGGGAACACGCAGACAGAAAACGTAGAAGAGAAGAAAAGGCACAGAAGAAAGTCGAAAAACAGAATAAAGTAGAACAGAAATAATTATGAGGTTTAAAGGGTAGTTGCTTATTAGTAGTACTACCCTTTTTTAGGAGAAAAATTATGAGAAGAAAAAATACAATGGATAATTTTCGTGAAATATTCTCCCTTAGATTGGCGAGATATTTAGAAAGTAAGGGATTTATGATTGTTGGTACAAGACCAGACTTAAAAGAAACCGGCAGAGAGGTATTTTTATTTGTGAATACACCACAGTTAAGACAAGCCATTGATGCTTACATGAGTTAAAAGTGTGAGGTGCCAAGATGGAAGATAAAAAAATGTGGATTTCAGATTTAATCGGAGAAAAATATAAAACGTGGAGTAATGAAGCAATTATATTAGATGCCGGTACAGGATGTGGAAAGACAACTTTCTGTTTGGGAATATTGACAGAATATGCAGAAAGCATAGGTAAAACAGTATTGTATTTGTGTAATCGTGAGAAGTTACAAGAGCAAGTAGAAGATGAAGTATATCAACTTGGGTACAATAATATTACAGTCACAACATATCAGAGCATACAGGAAAAAATAAAAAAAGGTATTGACGTAGGAAAATATGATTACATATTAGCTGATGAATGCCATTACTTTATAACGGATGCACTCTTTAATGATTTTACTGATTTAGCTTATAACTACATTAAAAATTCAAAAGATTCAGTTGTTATATTTATGAGTGCAACAGCAAAGGTGTTTTTTAATCATTTATTGTCTGCAAAGAGAGTACGCAAGGAAAATGTCTATACCATTAATAAAAATTATGACTATGTAGAAAGCTTATGTGTTTATAAGAAAGACCAACTAGGAGCAGTAATTGATGAAATTATAAGTGGGGAAGAAGATAGTAAAATCATAGTATTCTGTAATTCTGAAAAGAGGATGCTTGAAATGTATGATAAATATGGAGAATATGCAAGCTATTACTGTTCCAGACATTCAAGAAGTAATAAATTAAGAGAAATTTGTTCCATGGATAGCTTGGAAACAGATCCAATAGATGGAACAACAACCTTTAGAAAAAGGATATTATTTACAACCTCTGCTTTGGATAATGGTATAAATCTTAAAGATAGAAGAATAAAGCATATTTTCTCTGAATTATTTGACATTGATACAATGGTACAAGCTTTTGGAAGAAAAAGACCTTTAGATGAAGAAGATACTTGCAATTTTTACATTAAAGATTATTCCCCACAGGCAATACAATGTATGCTAAATACAAATAAAAGTCAGTTGGAGCCGGTTATATTGTATTTAAAAGATTACCCGAAGTTCTGCAAGAAATACGGAGAAGAAAAAGATAGAAAAGTATTAAAATTTAATGATATTTTCTATATGTCCTTTAACTATGATAACGGCAGAAAAAAAGAAAAAATCCGTTGCAATATGATGAAGTACCATAAAAGGCTTATGGATAATGATATCTTGTATGATATGAAAAAGAAAGGCTATATGAAAGTTTGCTTATCTGCCTTTGGAAAGGAATTATCCGATAGAGCAGAAATCATAGATATAAAAGTACCCGTAGTTGATGAATTTATGGAGTATCTGAAAAGCATAGAAAACAAACACTTATATGCTACGGACAGAGAAGAACTGAAAAAGAAGTTTGAGAGTATAGGTGTTAAATTAAGATACACCGGCATAAACACTTTTAATGGTGCATTAGATGATTGCTACAAGAAAGATTACACCAAAAGATTTATCAATAAAGATAAGGTCACTAGAAAAAATCTAGTGGACAGACGGCGCACCTTAGATAATGGTAATATAAATCCAAATAGAGATAAATCATATTGGTTATTATGCTAATAATAATTTTGGGGGAAGATTCACATATTCACTATATATATAGTGAGAGTGTGGATTCTCCCCCAGATAGAAAATTATATAAGATAAATAATAATATATATAAGATGAATAATATAATAAAAATTATTTCTGCATGAGTTTCGCAAGAAACTTATGCAAACAACCGAAACAAAACGAAGTTTTGTGTAGGGCGTTAGTATTATAAATAACAATATAATATATATCTTCTTTCTTTGTTGACCAACCTTTTCCCATATAGCTTCATAACGCAATCACAGATTGCTATTCCGCTTATGGTAAAAGCCTTGCGTCAAAGAAAGAAGCAAAGAAACCGCATGAAATAATTACATTATAGAAAGGAATTTTTATGAATAAAGAAATGATGATTGAAAAATTATTACAGAAATATAATAAATACGGTATATCCGTAGAAGAAATTACTTATATGGTTGAAGCTGGCTTTGATAATGATTTAGAACCAGATTATATCTACAGTAATTGTGTTTCTCAATTAGCAGAAGAACACCTTAATTAGATTGTGAGGTGTGCCAATGAGAGGGAATGAATATAAAATTATCCGTACAATTAAACTTAACCAACATTACTTTGATAAGAATGTTATCAACTATGATGTAGACAGAGAAGAAGATATAAAAGGCTATATTGCCGATTCTGAATTGCTTAGAATTGTAGAGCAATTAGATTATGATGATTCGGATCAAGAAGAAAAACCAAAACATAAATATCTAAAAGGTGTTATATCTGTTAAAGTGGGCGAGAATATTGCAGATACCTTATATAAGAAGATTGAAAATAATGAACAAAAACTTGTTTTAAAACATTGTAAAAAAGAATTAAATGCAGATGGTAATTATTCTTGGAATGATGTAGGTGTCGAAGAAGTATTTGTTAGAATTGTTGTAAATTCAAGCCATGTAAGACAAAGTAAGGCAATGTTTATCAGAGAGGATTTATATGCAAAGATACATAAGATTCTTCTCGGTGGTATGGATGAATATGCAAATATTAACGGTTATCCCATGTATGCAAAAGGTGGAGCAAAATGGAGTGCCTATTATGGATTAGCTTGTACTGATTCTA
>JAFYWF010000030.1 GCA_017558145.1 Lachnospiraceae bacterium | reverse complement strand
TTAAATATGGACTATCCATTTAACTTAAAAGGTATTCTTTACTTCCCTAAAATCAATATGGAATATGAATCCATTGAAGGAACTATTAAGTTATACAACAATCAGGTATTTATCGCAGACAATATCAAAGAAGTAATTCCTGAATTCTTATTACTTTTAAAAGGTGTTATCGATTGTCCGGATTTACCACTTAATGTTTCCAGAAGTGCATTACAGAACGATGGATTTGTTAAGAAAATCTCTGAATATATTACAAAAAAAGTTGCGGATAAATTATCCGGAATGTGTAAAACAGAAAAAGAAGAATACGAAAAATACTGGGATGATATCAGCCCATTCATTAAATTCGGTTGCTTAAAAGATGATAAGTTCTGTGACAAAATGACAGACTACATCTTATTCAAAAACTTAGACGGTAAATACATGACTTTACCAGAATGTTTAGAAGTAAAACCTATCGATGTAGAAGGTGAAAATGCAGTAGATGAAAATGGTGAAGTGGTAGAAGCCGAAGTTGTAGAAGACGAAACAACAGAAGAAACAAAAGAAAAAGTTATCTACTACGTAACAGATGAACAGCAGCAGAGCCAGTACATCAATATGTTCAAAGCTGCAAAAATGGATGCTGTGATTTTAACACATAACATTGACCAGCCATTCGTATCTCAGTTAGAAGCAAAAAATGAAGGCATTAAGTTTATGCGAATTGATGCAGACTTAACAGATACTTTTAAAGCAAAAACAAGCAAAAAAGTACAGGAAGAATTAGCGGCTCAGGCAGAAAGCTTAGGAAAACTCTTCAAGAAAGCTTTAAAGAAAGACGGCATTCAGATTAAAATGGAAAAATTGAAAAATAAAAAGATTGCTTCCATGATTACTTTATCTGAAGAAACACGTCGTATGCAGGATATGATGAAGATGTATGCTATGCCGGGAATGGATATGTCCATGTTTGGCGGAAAAGAAGGCGAAACCTTAGTATTAAATGCAAATCATCCATTGGTTCAGTATGTAACAGAACATGAAGGTGATGATAATACTAAGATGATTTGCGAACAGCTTTACGACTTGGCAAAAATTCAGCATGCACCATTGGATGCAGAAGCTATGAATAAATTTGTTCTTAGAAGTAATGAAATTATGTTACTCTTGACGAAATAAAAAATCCTGAAAGTAAATTTGAGTTTCTATATCCCTTGTTCGCTCTTGCAAGTACATCGTATGCATGCAGAGTACAATTTATGATTGTTCTCTGCTCGCATACGCCGTTCTTCCAAAGGCGTACAAGTAGGATATATATAAACTAAAATTTTTACTTTTCAGGATTTTTTATTTGTGTCTACGGTTCGGCGATTCGTGTTACTCCTACATAGATGTCAGAGATACGATACCAAGTAGCAAAATCTACCACACCGGTTTGAGGCAAATCAAAGACCTGTTGGAATACACGAACACTTTCGGCAGTGGCAGGACCATAGATGCCATCGGCAGTTACGGTGGGGATGAGAGGATAATTACGAGCAATGCGATTGAGCTGTTCTTGCATTTGTCTTACCTTTTGGCCGCTGGAACCTAAGGTCAAGTTTTCACCCGGCCAGGAAGAAGGAACACCGCTGATTGCTTCTGCTGTATTAATGTACATATCATCGCCATAATAATAATGAATGATATCAATGGCGCTGTAACCGGCATCACCTAAATCTTTAGACCCCCATTGGCTCAATCCCTGGCATTGGACACGATTGCCGTCACAGTAGCTGGTCAAAATTGGTTGCCGAATGCCGGGACGGGAGAGATAATTATTAAAAATACTGTCTACTACATAATCAATATTTTCATAAATGTTCCTATCTTTCATCCATTTTTGGTCATAAGCAGTACTGCTTGTAATGGTAAAGTCATAGCCACGTCCACGATAGTATTCTGTATATACCCGGTTTAATGTAAATGACATAATCACCAACACATTGGCATAGATAGTACTTTCAGGCCAAGTGGCATAGATTTCGGAACTAGCTACATTTTTTATGTAGTCTTTATAAGTTACATAGTAATTGTTAGCACGATTGTCAGCGGGAGGACCGTCATGAACTATGATATATTCGGGAATTACAACACGGCTTAATATAATTTCTCCGCTTTCAGCAATGGGTTTCACCTCCGGCTCCGGTATCTTGGGAGGATAATCTCCGAATAAAGTATGTGGAGGAATGACAGTACGTTCCGGCAAAAGACGTTGGGATAAAGGTCTTAAGGAAATGTTTTGCAAAGCATTGATTCCGGCTAAAATTTGCATGGCTGATACGGTAAAGGGTTCATACCCCTCGGCTTCTACACGGCAGTTGTATTCAGAATAAGGCTGCTCATCTGTGATTTCTAAGCTATATTCCGGATTAGGAGCAGCTAATGGAAAAAGAGTGGTTTGCCCGGAGGAATCGGTTGTTGTCTGTTCTACAATTTGTTCCGGATTTCCGGTATTGTAAATGGTAACGGTAGCGTTTTCAATGGGGATGAATTGTCCTTCAACGGTGACATTCACCTGTAAATTTCCTTGGAAAGTATCCGGCATAGGGGCTCCTGTTTTGCTGTATTTTTATTTTGAAAAATAAAAATACACGCCATAAAATATCTTTATAAGAGTATATGTAAAAGTAGTAGGAAAGTTGCCAAGAGCAGAAGAAAAATGGTATACTGAATTCAAATGATTTGAAATGAGGATTACTGTGAAAGAAGAAATGGAAAAGCTAATGCAGGAGGAAAAATCTTCCTTTTTGCAACTCTCTTGTCTTGAGATAGAGCAGGAATTAGATCCTGAAATTACGACAGGTTCCTTTTCACTAGATAGTGTGTCGGGAAAGCCAATTAAAGGAAAAGTGTTAGTATCCGATCCTAGAATTAGTGTTCAGGATTATGGATTTACCAGCGAGCATGTAACAATCAGTTATTCTTTTGACAGTTCATGTATAGAACGGGAAGAAGAGATAAGTGGTTTTTTTGTGGTGCTTACTAATTTTGGCGAATATGAGATTCCATTTCGATTTTCGTGGCCAAAACAGGAATTAGACTCTTCGCTGGGAGAAATAAAAAATCTTTTTCATTTTACTAATTTGGCAAGAAGTAATTGGCAGGAAGCTTTAAATATGTATTTTTCTGACGGATTTGAAGAAGTGTTACAGAATGCAGAACGAAAATACAGAGATATTTACCGTGCTCTTTCCGGGAAAAAACAAGAACAGTATATGGATGAATTTTTGCATGCTATCCATAAAAAAACGCCGGTAACTTACGAAATAGACAAAGCACAGTTGCAGTTCACCAATATAGTAGATATGAGTTGTGAAAACCTGGAAATTCAAAAAAAAGGTTGGGGATATGTTAGTCTTGGAATAAAAACAGAGGGCGATTTTTTATCAGTAGAAAAAGAACAGCTTACAGAACATGATTTTTTAGGAAACGTATGTAAGCTCTCTATTTACATAGATGTAAAAAAACTTCATATGGGAAAAAATTGGGGGGAAATTATTTTTTTCACGCCTTATGAATCGTTTACCCTTCCGGTTTTAGTATCTCAAAATCAACATCATAGAATGGCAGCGGCAATGGAAAAGCGAAAAAATGCAAAATGGTTAAATTCCAAATTAACCAATTCCTATATTCATTTTCGTAGTAAGAAGATGGGAGCTTTACGCTTTAAAAAGGAAGGCGAAGAAATTTTAGAAGCATTGCAAAAAGGGGATGAAAGAAATCCGCTTCATAAATTGTACGGTGCACATTTATATATCACTCAGGAAAAGCATCATGAAGCGAAATGGCTTTTAGATCGTGCCTGGAAAAATATACAGGAGGAAACTACTCCTATTATATATGCATATTATTTGTATCTGACAACTTTGATTACAGAAGATAAAGCTTATGTGTTAGAAGTAAAAGAAAAAATTCAGCAGTTGTATTATAACCATGATGATAGTTGGCAGATTGCATGGCTTTGGATGTATCTTTCCAAGGAATTACATGGACATGCTCAAAAGAAATGGGAATTTTTAAAGGAAGTGTTTATGAAGGGGTGTACCAGCCCTGTGATGTATACGGAAGCTATGTTGTTATTGAATTACCAACCGACTTTGTTAATGGAGTTGGGGGAAGTGGAATTGAGAATTCTACGATTTGGCCAAAAGAAAGGGATGCTTTCTGAACAAATCAAAGGAATCATACAATATCTTTCATTTAAAGAAAAAGAGTTTTCACTCTCTGTGTATAAGCTTCTAACAGCAATTAGTAAAGAAGAAGAAAATGTGGAACTATTACAGGCTATTTGTAGTTTGTTGATTAAGGGAAACAAAATTGGACCTAAATATTTTGTATGGTATGAAAAGGCAATATTAGCGGAAATTAAAATTACTCGTTTGTATGAGTATTATATGATGTCTTTAGATCAGGAAAAGAAAATAGATATTCCAAGAATGGTATTATTGTATTTTTCATATCAAAACGATATGACTTCTGATTATGCGGC
The DNA here is from genome assembly GCA_017558145.1 of Lachnospiraceae bacterium. Lineage (GTDB taxonomy): Bacteria > Bacillota > Clostridia > Lachnospirales > Lachnospiraceae > SFDP01. Next base: position 42,705 of record JAFYWF010000030.1, on the reverse strand, counting down.
TTATTTGTATCGTTATGTGTATGAGAACAAAGAACAGTTAGAGGATTTATATTATACTTATGCTCCGGGGATGGAACGATATCTGGTGAAAAAATTGCATGGTGGTGTAATTGATCCTAATTTGGGTTATTTGTATGAACAAATGATTCTTCCCAAAATGATGACAGAGGACAATGCCAAAGCATTGGCAAAAGTTATGTTTACACATGCATTAAAAACCAAGCTGAAGGCGGGAGAAAAATGGATTGTGCTCCATTCGAAGCTTCAGGAAGAGGATGTATATTTACCGGGACATAAAAATACCTATGTTCAGATATATGATAAGGATTATATTGTGTTACGGGAGGATCGAAAGGGAAATCGGTTTTTAGTACAGGAAGCAGAACAGTTACAAGCGTGTACAAATATTGAAAAAACAGCTGGTTATATTCGTGCTTGGGTGCAGGATTCTTATGGACTTGCTCTGTATTTATGTGATGGGAATGTGGAATCAGAAAGTATTGTTCCGGAAAAAGAACCACATTTGAAGTTTTTAAGTCAATGCGAAAAAATACAAAGTCAGGATAGGCAGGAAATTCGTGGACAGTTGATGGAGTTTTATTATGTTGCGGATTGGATGGAAAAATTAGATGCTTGTCTGGAAGAATATATTCCGTTTTCGGTGTCTGAAAAGTATAGAAATAAATTTATACACTATTTGGTGGTTCGAGGATATGCCAGAAAAGCTTACGATTTTGTTCGTGTCTATGGTCCACAAAATATTCAAGCAAAAGATTTGGTAAGAATTTCATCTCAGATGTTAGAAGAGCAGGCAGGAGAAGAGGAAATTCTTCTTTGGTATATTTATACAGCTTTTAAAAAGGGAAAATATGATACCTCCATGTTGCAATATTTGGTGCAGCATTTTAAGGGTAGTAGCAAACAAATGCGCGATATATTTAAGGCAGCGATGAATTTTGAATTGGATACTTTTGCACTGAGCGAAAGAATTCTTACCCAGATTTTGTTTACGAAGGCTTTCATTGGAGATGAAACTGAAATTTTCAAAAGTTATGTGGCAGGCGGTCCTGATTCACAGATAGAAGTTGCATTTTTGACGTATCGTGCTGTGGAATATATGAGAGATGATAGAGTGATTTCTACCTATTTGATTTTAGATATTGGAAGAGTATTTAAAAGAGGATGTCAGTTACCGTTGGTAACGCGTTTGGCGTATTTGCGTTATTTTGCAGAAAATAAGGAAGCTCGTAGAGAGGCTGATGAGACTGTGATTCGGGAATTTTTGCAGGAAGCCGTCATTGAAAAAGAAATGTTGCTTCCTTTTATCCAAGAATATTTACATATGCCGGGCATGGAAGCTTTGGCAGATAAAACCTTGATTTCCTATAAAACAGCTCCTAAGAGAAGAGTTATGATTCATTACTTACGTGAATTAGCCCAGGAAGGGCATGAGGAGTATCATAAAGAGGAAATGAAGGAAGTGTATTTTGGTGTTTATGTGAAGGAGTTTGTTCTTTTTTATGGAGAAAAATTACAGTATTATATCACCGAAGAACAACAAAACCAGGAGCAGTTAACCGGAAGTGGACTTCTGCAAAAAGAGGAAATAAAGGAAAGTGCTGTTCCAAGCCGCTATCAGATGTTGAACGAAATGTCCCTGGCCCAAAATTTGGAAGATTATGGTTCCATGGAGCAGATGGTTGAGGAATATTGGAAAACAGAATTTGTGGTAGATAAAGTATTTCATCTATAAATGAGGAGAGACTACATGCTATTTGGAAAAGACAGTTTTCGAAAAAAGAATAGTGGAAAATATATCATTGGATATGAGCTGGGAAAACAGCATGTACAAATCAGTTACCAAAAAATTGGTGAAAAAGAACCACAGACATTATCCACTTTGGCAGGTCAGGAACAGTATAACATTCCTTTTGTGCTTTATAAGCAAGAGGATAAGAATCTTTGGTTCATAGGAAAAGAGGCGCTGGCAAAACAACAGGAACAAGGTGGTATCTTATTAACCAATTTGTTAGAAGAGGCGAAAGTGGCAGAGGAAATGGAGGTTAATTTAGAGACTTACGAAACCGTGGCTCTATTAGCACTGTTTGTAAAGCGTAGCTTTTCGTATCTTTCTCTTATAGCACCGGTGGAAAAGTTTGCCGGGATTATGTTTACTGTGGATAATTTGGATCAGCATACGGTAGAGATTTTGCGAAAGATGGTAGAATATCTTCAACTTCCTCATATTAACATTCAATTTATGGGGAAAGAGGAAAGTTTCTTTTACTATAATCTGCATACTGATAGCTCTCTTTGGACTCATCCGGTGGTTTTATACGAAATGCAGCAAAACAAACTGACAAGTTATCAATTGACTCTGAATCGCCAGACCAAACCAATGGTAACGTTGATTGAAAAAAAGGAATATGATGAGTTTCCGCAGGTAGATGAGTATCCTAAGACATCGGAAGAAAAAAATGTATGGGATGACTTGTTTTTACGATTTGTACAAGAAGATATGGAGGGAAAAATTATCTCTACCGTATATTTAATTGGCGAAGGATTTGTAGGAGAATGGTATCACAAATCCGTCCGATTTTTATGTGCAAAACGTAGAGTTTTTTTGGGAAATAATCTTTATAGTAAGGGGGCTTGTTATGGTTTTTTAGATAAAATAGAGCCCAATGAATTAAGTGCCTCTTATGTGTATTTAGGAACGGATAAACTAAAGGCCAATATAGGTATGGAATTGATTCGACAGGGGGCACCGTCCTATTTGGCAATCTTAGATGGTGGTATCAGCTGGTACGATAGTAAAAAAGAGTGGGATATGATTCTGGATGAGGACAATCGTCTGGTATTAAAGATTGTTCCGCTGGATGGAAAAAATATACGAAAAACAGAGATTGTATTACATGGATTACAATTGCAAAAAGTACCTTATTGCAGAATTCATGTAGAAAGTTATATGGAAAACAGCAATCGGATGAAATTAAAAATTTGGGACAAAGGATTTGGAGAATTTTATCCATCCACTGGCCAGTATTGGGAAGAGACTATTGAATTGTAGGAGGAAGGCATGAGCATTAGATTGTGTGTAGGTGAATATGCACGGGTTGGATACGAGCCGGAACATATAGGAGTGAAAGTTTATTCCTTGGAAGAACTATGCTTTTTTATCAAAGAAAATGCCTTTCTCTTAGATGATGGATTTATGGAAGATTCTTTGGCTGGCTGGCTTTGTGAAGAATGTAAATTACAGGAATTAGGAGAAGAATTACGTACTTCTGCGCGCAAGAAAATTACATTGAAAAGCTATGTAGCCATTATTTTGGAGTACGCCTGTTTTTTTTCAAAAGAAATGAATCAGGAAATACTTGGTATTATTGTAGAAAATAGTAACCATTCTATTTACGAGAAAAAGAAGGCTAGAGCAGATGCATTGGTGAACAAAGGTCATTATGCAATGGCAGGAAAAGAATATGGAAGATTGTTACAAATGTTGCCGGAAGAACAGATTGTTTTAAAAGGTGAAATTTATCACGGTTGTGGGGTTTGTCTGGCAAAAATGTTTTATTTTACTCTGGCAGGAGAGTATTTTTTAAAAGCGCATACCTTAACCGGTAAAATTGCCAGCTACAAACAGTATTTGTGGACCAAGCGTTTATCAGTGAGTGAACAAGAATATGTGGAATTTTTAAGAGAACATCAAGAGGCCTATGAAGATTCTGTGGAAATGGAAGAATATTTGGAAGAGTTAAATAGTCAGTGGAAGGACAGCCATAATGGTGTATTGCTTAAAAGTATTCAAAAAGAAAAAGAAATGAGAAGATTGGCCGGATATCAAGAAAAATTGACTCAACGAGCGGAGTATTTAAAGGACGCATATCGTCAGATGCTTTCTTAAAGGGAATGCAAAGATATCGGAAGAAGAGTAAGGAGAAATGGTAAATATGAAGTGGTGGGATAAGCTAATAGAACACTTCAATAGAGGATATGAAGAAGAGGATTTGGAGCTGGAGTGGGAAAGTTCATCCATTGAAAACTGGGATTGGGACACTTTGGTGAAAGATCGTAATCTTTTGAAAATAAAGGATGGGTTTGAACGTCAGAAATATGTACGAAGCTGTGTGGAACAGATGCGAAGTGCCTCTGATGAATTGGATCATGTGTCTGAAGAATATAATATGGTAACAGCTTATTTAAAGGATATTGAAGAAATTGAAGCATTACCTGCCGGAGAAGCCCAGTGTGTAAAAGATAGTGCAAAAAAAATCCAGGTGTACGAAACTGCCACTAAGGAGTATCGTGAGAAAAAAGGTCGTTTGACAGAAGCACAATTTATGCATATGGAAAAATACGAAAGTGTGATGCCAAAACCATATCAGGACATTAAGGCGGCAGAAGATTATCGTGAATTGATTAAAGGGGATCTTTCCAAGTTGGAGGGAGAAAAGCATGCGTTTCAATATCGTAGAGCAGAATTATATCGTGATATAGCTAATGTCAAAGGTATGGTCATGATTTGCGCCATGGCCTTTGGAGTATGTCTTTTTATGCTTTTGGTTTTGCAGTATGGATTTGAAATGGATACCCAGTTAGGATTCCTTTTAACCATAGGTGTGGGAGCTACTACGTTAACGGTTTTGTATGTAAAATATTTAGATTTTACGAAGCAGTTAGAGAAAACGGAAAAAGGAATCAATAAGATTATTTTACTAAAAAATACGGTGAATATTCGTTATGTTAATAATACCAATTTGTTGGACTATATGTATTTAAAATATAAGGTAAAGAACGGAAGAGAGTTACTTCGTATTTGGGAAAAATATCAGCAAGAAAAAGAAGAAAGAAATCGTGATATTGAAAATCAGGAAGAATTAGATTACCATAAACGGTCGTTAATTGCTATTTTAAGGAGATATCAGCTTCATGATCCGGATATCTGGATTCATCAGACAGCGGCATTGGTAGACCCGAAAGAAATGGTAGAAATCAGACATAGTTTGGTAGATCGCCGACAAAAGCTTCGTGTGCAGATGGAGTATAATAAAAGATTAGCAACAGAGGCACAAAAAGAAATCAAAAATACGATAGATAATTATCCACAGTATCGAGAAGAAATCTTAGATATGGTGGAGCGTTATGAAAAGGAATATCAAGGGAATTAAAGGGGCTGTGACAGCCCCTTTTTAATACTTATTCTTCTGTATCCGCAGATCGATTTGCAGATTCTAATAAAGATGCAGACAACTGACTTATAATAATATTATCATCTACAATTTTATTAATATTATTTTTATAGACATCGATGGAATCAGTAATAGCAACAACAGAATTCTGATTATCTTCGGAAGAAGATGCCATATCTGAAATTTTGTCTCTTAAATCTATAAAGCTGTGATCCATACTTTTGATAGTATCATTCTGGTCCTCAATGTTACGATACAAAGATTTGAACTGGGAAGTAAGCTGCTGAAAGCTATCTTGAAAATCATTGAGGGAAACGATGGAATTATCTACTGCAGTTTGGCTGTTAGTAAGCTGTTTGGCTGTTGTCTGAATCATAGTTTCCATAGAATTTACTACAGAAGCAATTTGAGAAGAACATTTGTTACTGTCTTCTGCAAGAGACTGTACTTTAGCAGCTACTACAGCAAAACCGGCTCCCATCTGGCCTGCACGTGCTGCCTCGATGGAGGCATTTAATGCTAAAGTATTGGTGCTGTTGGCAATTTTATTTAATTCTTGTGTAAATTGTACGATTTCATGAATTTCTTGTTGTAAGGTGGTGAATACTTTTTCTGTGGCTTCTAATGTGTTCTTTAAAGTCACCATTTCAGAATTCATTTCCTTCATATTTTTTTTGCTGTCAGAAAGGGAATCTTCTACTTTTTTTACCTCTGTATTCAAGGAAGAAACATTTTCTTGTGTAGCAAGCATTTTTTCTTGCATATTATCAAAGGTTCGAGAAACATCTACGGTTCCCTGGGTAATATTATAGGAACCATCCCGAAGTGTTGTAATGCTGGATTCTAAGCGGTCATTTGCATTTTCCAATTTAGAAATTCTTTCTAATGAGTGTTCGCAGTTTTTTTGTAATTTTTCTCCGGCATCTTTTAGTTCTATTAAAAGTTTTTCGGCATCCTTAGCACGATTTTCACCGATTTCAATAAAAGCACGACCACGTTTGATTACCATATAAAAACAAAAAGCGCAGATGGTTAAAATTACAACGCACATCATATATTGAGAAAACGGATCGGCTTTCTCTGGATGAATAAAATAAGCTGCCAGCAATAAAATATCAATCAGTGCAACTTGTATCAAGGTATATTTAGGTACTAAATAAAGCCCGGATAAAGCAATTACAGATAAGTACAAAGGAAAGTCATCACTATAGAAAGAACCACTGTTTAAGGAAATGCAAAATACCAGTAAAATAATACCAAGGCAAATCGTCAATTGCTGTATTTCAGCTTTTACGTTCTTTATTCTCATAAGCAAGGTAAGAAGTGAGAAAACAGCAAGACAGGAACCGATGACAATGGCACCACTCCAGGACTTAGTTATAATATTTTTAACGAAAAAAAGTGCAGATACCGATAATACGGCAATCATCATATTTTTATAGATTCCTTTTTCGGGCATGGGTTTTTTTATGGATTTTTTTTCAGTATTCATTTGTAACATACCTCCTATTGGTATTGCTCATAATATCTCTTTTGTTCTATCATACTCCTTTAAGAAAAAGAATGCAATGAAAGAAGTGCTATGAAATTGTTTGAATTGACAATAAGATGGTTGTATTTTATAATTTTATTGTTACAATTAAACAATAAAATGACGATTGAAAGATAATATTAAGTTTAATCTATGTCAAGTCATTGGTAAGTTGAAAAAAGGAGATGGGGTATTATGGCTGTAAAACGTTTTGTATTGAATGGGATTTCTTATCATGGACACGGAGCAATTAATGAAATTCCGGGGATTATCAAAGGGAAAGGATTCAAAAAGGCATTTGTTGCATCTGATCCTGATCTTGTAAAATTTGGTGTAACAAAAAAAGTAACAGATCTTCTTGACGAAAATGGGATTGCATATGAACTTTATACAGATATTAAACCAAACCCAACCATCGAAAATGTACAGCACGGCGTAGATGCATACAAAGCATGTGGTGCAGACTTTATGATTACGATTGGTGGCGGTTCTTCTATGGATACCGGTAAAGGTATTGGTATCATCGTTAACAATCCGGAATACTATGATGTTCGTTCTTTAGAAGGTGTTGCACCAACGAAACAGCGTACTGTATTTACAATTGCTGTTCCAACAACCGGAGGTACAGGTGCAGAAGCTACAATTAACTATGTTATTACAGATGTTGAAAAGAGACGTAAGTTCGTATGTGTAGATCACAACGATATTCCGGACGTTGCTGTAGTTGATCCTGATATGATGTCTTCTATGCCAGCAGGACTTACAGCTTCCACAGGTATGGATGCTCTTACACATGCTATCGAAGGATATACAACAGGTGCAGCTTGGTCACTTTCTGATTGCCTTAACTTAGAAGCTATTAAATTAATTGCTAAAAATCTTCGTGCAGCAGTTGAAAATGATCCGGACGGACGTGAAGGTATGGCACTTGCTCAGTACGTAACAGCTATGGCATACTCCAATGTAGGTCTTGGTATTGCTCATTCTATGGCTCATACACTTGGTGCTGTATACGACACACCACACGGAGTAGCATGTGCTATGATGTTACCGATTGTTATGGACTTCAATAAAGAATGTACAGGTGAAAAATACAAAGCTATTGCGGAAGCCTTTGGTGTAGATACTACAGATATGGATCAGGATGCTTACAGAAAAGCGGCTATCGATGCAGTACAGCAGTTATCTATCGACGTAGGAATTCCTACAAAATTAGAAAAACTTGAAGAAAAAGATCTTTCATTTCTTTGTGAATCTGCAAAAGCAGATGCTTGTGCACCTGGAAATCCAAAAGCAGCAGATATTGCGGATTTTGAAGCCATGTTTAGAAAATTGATGTAGATGTGCGATTAGGATACATAGTTTGGCAAGAATCATATTAACTTTGGTAAGATGTTTGCAGATTACATTTATAAAATAATAAAATGATAAAGGGCATCAGTTTTTGGAAGAATTCAGAAATTGGTGCCTTAAAAAATCGATAAACTTATACAAAGGAAGAAGAGTATGGGAAACAAGAATATGGATATCTTTATTATCCATTCAGGACAGGATTTTGAGAAGGTAAAAGAAATAAAACAAGAAATTTGTGTAAAAAGCAAAGAGCAGAAAATTGCGATGAAAGTCTCCTTAATGAGTTATGATCCGGTTTGGAATCCAACATGGAAGAGAAAAGCCAGCAAACTTATGAAAGAGGCTAATCTTGTTTTGTATATAGTTGGTGCCCAAGGGGCTGATAGTAAAAATATTGCTTGGGAATTAAAAGAGGCAATCAAAAATCACAAAAGTATTGTATTTTATAGATTAAATGAAGAGAATGAATTAAATAAAGTATTGAATGGTGAAGATTCATTTACTCAAGAAGAAAAGATTAATGCAAAAAAATTGAATAATTTGGATGAATTATATTCTATTGCTAAAGAATATCAAAATAAAGAGTATCTAAAATTAATTAATGAGCCGGGAAATTTAAAAAAGAATTTGGATATGCAGATTGTATTAGAACAATATAAATTCTTTGCAGAAACATCAGAAGCACTTGTAAACAGACGTCAGAATGTAAATAGTTTTTATATTTCAGCCAATACAGCATTAATTACCATTATTGCTACAATATTTTCACTCAATACGGATTGGACGATTAGATTCATCATAACGATTGTGTTAGCGTTGCCGGGAACTTTACTTAATGTTTCTTGGAAGAAAATATTAGAAGCATATGGCATTACAAATAGTAGTAAATTAACAATATTAAGTGAGTTAGAAAAGCAGTTGGCAATCTCTCTCTATGGTGCAGAATGGGAAGAAATGAGTAATGAGTATAATAAAAAAAGATATGTTTCTTTTACTGACAGTGAAAAAAATTTACCACGTGTATTTAATATTCTTTACACAGCTCTTATTACGCTCTGTTTTGCCGGATTATTGATTATATTTTTAAAATACAAGGGATTATTATTCGGAAATTCATAAATAAATATGACATAATTTATATGGGAATATGGAGAAGAAAATGTATCAATTTCAAGATAAGATCGTTGTAATTACCGGTGCAGCTCAAGGAATCGGAAAATGTATGAAAGAAGAATTTGAAAAAGCCGGAGCAAAAGTATGCATGATAGATTTACAAGAAAATGCATACTTTCAAGGTGATATTTCAGAGAAAAAGACTTTGGAAAAATTTGCAGATAAAGTGATTGCCGAGTATGGTCATGTAGATTATCTGGTTAATAATGCGGCTCCATTATATAAAGGGATTGATGAATGTACTTATGAAGAATTTTGCTATGCTCTTAATGTAGGTGTTACAGCGGCTTTTTATTTAGCTAAGCTTTTTAAGGATTATTTTACGGATCATGGGTGTATCATTAATATATCCTCTAGTAGAGATCGTATGAGTCAACCACAGTCAGAAAGTTATACTGCAGCAAAAGGTGGTATTCATGCCTTAACTCATTCTTTAGCAGTAAGCCTTTCAGGAAAAGTAAGAGTGAATTCCATTTCTCCGGGATGGATTGATAATGACTATAAAGTATATGAAGGACCGGATGCTTATCAGCAAATGTCGGGAAGAGTGGGAAATCCAATGGATATTGCAAATATGGTTTTGTTTTTATGTTCTGAAAAAGCAGGATTTATTACAGGAGAAAATATTTGTATTGATGGAGGCATGACCCGTCAGATGATTTATCACGGGGACTTTGGATGGAAACTGGATTAATTGAGGAAAAGGATTTTTATAGATGAAACTAAAATAGGAGCTATGTACCGATTTTGAATTTTGGTACAATAGCTCTCTTTTGTTTAAAGGGGAATGGTATGGCGTAATTTTTCATGAATCATTTTGTTGCCGGCTAAAATATCGCTTGGTTTTGAAATATCAATTGCTTGACCGTTGTAATCGGTAATGATACCGCCAGCTTCCTCTATGATTATAATGGCTGCAGCAAAATCCCAAGGTTTTAAGTTGCGTTCCAGATAAATATCCACGCGTCCGGCTGCAACGTAAGCTAATTCAATGGCAGCAGAACCAATTCTACGAATGTCTTCGCAGGTGAAGAAGATTTGCTTTAAAGTTTGACAGTTTTTTTCACCTAAGGTTGCTTTATCATAAGGACTGGTACCGAAGGAAACCAAACTACGGGATAATTCTGTGGTATCGCTTACGTTAATAGGTGTGGTACCAACGTAAGCACCTTGTCCTTTTTTGGCCCAAAAGTATTCTTTGGTTGAATAATGATAAATAATACCAAAAACAATTTTTTTATCAATAGCTAAAGCTAGGGACATACTGCTGTTTTGAAAATCATGGATTAAGTTGGAAGTACCATCCACAGGATCTAAAATCCAAACAGGAGTAGTGAAATCTACATCACTGTTGTCTTTTTCTTCTCCCATAAATTGAGTGTCCGGATAGAGGGATAATAGGCGTTCTTTCATAGCTTTTTCAATTTGCATATCTACTTCGGTGACAAAGTTAGAATCGCCTTTTACAGTGATATTTCTGGAATTTTCACGAGTAAGATATTGACTGGCCACCTCCTGAATCATAGGAAGTATATTCTCTATTGTAATGTTATTTAAATGAAATGACATAATTGGCTCTCCTTATAAGTTTCTTATAAATTAACAATATGCAACTTGTGATTTTTCATTAGAATACTGCAAAATAAGAATTTTATCAAGTTATCCAAGGCTTGAAGCCCATAACAAATACTTGGTTACTTGCTGAGTGTCGTTATTTATGTTAGTATTTTATACGCGTTAGAATGTGAAGAAACAAATGATATGTTGAAAAATGTACACAATGGAGGATGAAATGGAAAGCTTAGTTAAAGTTTTAGAAATAATTATGCCAATTTTTGTAACTATCTTGTTAGGAGTGTTGGCAAAGAAAAAAAATGTATTTACTGAAGAAGCAAATAAAGGACTTCAGAAATTTGTAATGACCTTCTGTTTGCCCTGTGTTTTGTTTAATTCTTGTTTGACAGGAAATTTTGGAATGGAATCTATAGCGGCTATGGTATTAGTGATTCCGCTTATGTTATTGAGTTCTTTGTGGGCATTTAGAGCCAGAAAGAAAAAATATCCATATCACAATTTGCCACAGTTATTTTCATCCCAAGAGACAGGGATGTTGGGGATTCCGCTGTTTATAACTTTATTTGGAACTGCACATGCATTTAGAATGGGAGTATTGGATGTGGCTCAGGGAATTGTTGCAATTCCAATTATTGCCATATTATCAGCAGATACAGGTAAGAATCCATCGGTTGGTTATGTAGTAAAGAAAGTCTTTCAGTCACCATTGCTTTTGATGAGTATTTTAGGCTTGGTATTGAATATGACAGGTGCAATACAGATTTTAAATGATATTGGAATTGGTGGTATTATTACAGAAGTTACAGGTTTTATTTCACAGCCGGTGAGTGCAGTTATTTTATTTTGTGTAGGTTATAATTTTTCTTTGGGAAAAGAAAATTACAAGCATGTACTTGAAATTTGTGCTTGGCATTTGTTATTTTTGGTTGTATTTTGTGCAATTATTCAGGCGGTATTATGTATTGATCCTATGGTTGATGCTGAAACAAGATGGGCAATTCTTCTTTACTGTGCATTACCGGGAAGTTATTTGGCAGCAGGGCTTGCCAGAACAAAAGAAGAGAGTACAGTGGCTGCTAATGTAAGTTCTATTTTAACAGTCATATGTTTACTTATCTTCTGTGTAATTGCGATGATTGTTGCATAATGTGATAAAAGAGGAGAGGATATGACAGGGGTGAAATGTCCCTGTCATTTTATATAATAGTAGGTGAGGAATATGGCAAAGGCAGGTAGTTATTATTATGAACAATTGAACAAGGAACAGCAGAAAGCCTATTATGCAATCAAAGAGGGATTGTTAAATTTACAGGATTCCTTTGCTGTACCCATGCTTTCCACAAAAGAATTATCAGATATTTATTTTATGATACGTATGGATTGTCCGGCTTGCAATGATAATGATCATTTTTACTATAAGGAGAAGAAGCTTTCCTGGACAACTATGGACGAAGTGCGCAATCGAACAAAGCAGGCAGTGAAAAAAGGAAAGGTGTTGCTGTTTCACTGGCGAGGAGGGTATCTGACGAAAGAGGTTCTGATGGAGTTACTAGATATTTTTGATCAGGAAGCTAAGGTAAAAGATAAACGTGCACGTGTTTCTGTGAATTGGTCTCAGGCGGTGTTGCGGGTACGGTTTGAAGATGGAATCGGAGAAGAGCAGATTGAGATGGAAGAAGCCAATGAAGGGGAGATGTAAGTGTGATTTATATAACCGGTGATTGTCATGGCGATTTTAAGAAATTGAATACACAGAATTTTCCTAACCAGAGAGAAATGACAAAGGATGATTTTGTAATTATCTGTGGAGATTTTGGAGGAGTATGGGATAAAGATGGCGAAAGTTCTAGTGAAAAGTGGTGGATGAAATGGTTGGAAGCTAAGCCCTTTACAACGTTATTTGTGGATGGCAATCATGAAAATTTCGATCGTCTTTCTTCCTATCCTGTGGAAGAATGGAAGAAGGCAGAAGAAATTTAGAAGCTCATGGAAATCAAGTGGATTTTATTGTATCTCACTGTTGTGCTTCCAGTACAGAAAGACTGATTGGTGGCGGGATATATTATGGGAATTATTTGAATGATTATTTTGAGAAAATTGGTCAAAGTGTAACATTCAAGAAGTGGTTTTTCGGACATTATCATATTGATGGTGATGTCAGTACTAAAGAAATGGTAATGTATGAGCAAATTATTAGAATTGTATGAGAGTAAATTCTAGGTTAACAATCTACTGGTTCTGGTGACAATGTTAGAGGAAGAGAATAGGTAAAGGAATTTGACAGAGAAAATAAGGAAAGAAAAACGAGGAGCAAAACGAAAAAGGAAAGGCCATACAAGAGTTACTTATTTTATTTTACTGCTTGGAGTTTTCAGCGTTGTTTTTTGCTATGGAGTAAAAAAGTATTCCTATCCAACAAGGCAAATTGAGTGGAATATGGAAGAATATAGTGGGGAGCCGTATGTTACGGTAAATCATAATGTTCCTTTTTTTGAGGAGGAAGATTTTCAGGTAAAGGCTTTTGAAACCTACAGTCAATTAGATTCTTTGGGGCGATGTGGAGTTGCTTTTGCATGTGTAGGCAAAGAATCAATGCCAACAGGGGAGCGTGGAGAAATTGGTATGATCAAGCCTGCCGGTTGGCATACCGTGAAGTATCCAGAACTTATTAATGATTTATATCTATATAATCGTTGTCATTTAATTGCATGGTGTCTCACCGGAGAAAATGCCAATGAAAAGAATCTGATTACAGGAACCCGATATATGAATATCTATGGGATGTTACCATTGGAGGAAATGGTAGCTAACTATATTGATAGAACCAATCATCATGTTTTGTATCGAGTGACACCCATCTATGAAGGAAAAAATTTGATTGCAAGTGGAGTTTTGATAGAAGCAGCCTCTGTGGAAGATCAGGGGGAAGGACTAAGTTTTTGTGTGTATTGCTATAATGTACAACCGGGAATAGAGATTAACTATTTGACGGGGGAAAGTTGGGTAGAGGGTGAAAAAGGAAATAAATAGTAACTTGCTAGTATATATGTGTAGTGGTAATATTGTATTAATGTAGAATAAAAAAACTTTTGGTTAACTATAGGTGAAATCAAAAGAGAAAAGAGGACCTAAAATGACAGAAAAGCAATATCGCAAAGCGGACTCAAAAGTATTACCGGTCTCCTTAATCATCCTTACTGGAATTTTCTTGAATATGTTAGGCTCCATAGTGTCTAATTCTGCCACACTCCCTGTGTATATAACAACAGGAGCTTGTGTTGTTGGCGCTTTGTTTAACATAATCTTTTATTTGAAATTTAAGGGCACAAGAAAATGTGGTATAGGTATGATAGTGTCAACATTAGCCACTTCCGTTGTTATGATTATTTGTATAGATGCCATTGTATATTATATGATTGCCATTGCTGTAATCGTAATGAGTATGGCATATATGAATATGATAATAACCTTGGCATGTGGTGTAAGTACCATGGTAATGGTTATTGGAAAAATTGCTGTGTTGGTTACAAGTGGGTCTATCGCTGCTGTTGAAGCAGGTACTACCGTTTTTATTTTAATATTCATATTAACAGCGGTATTCTATGTAACAAAATTACAAATGCTTTTTGATAAAGAAAATATAGAATCCGTAGAGGCAAGTGCAAGAACACAGTTAGCAATAGCAGAAAAAATGTCTCATATTTCAGAGGACATTGTATCCAATTTTGATGTGGCAGATAGATATATAAAGGAGCTGTCAGGTGCAATTAATGTTAGTAATGCATCCATGCAGAGCATTGCATCAAGTATTGGACTCACAACCCAGTCTATACAAGAACAAGCACAACGTTGCCAAGATATTCAGCAGAATACACAGGATGCAATGGAACAAACTGAGAAAATGGTGGAAGCATCTGCGGAAGCACTGAAAGAAGTAAAAGAAGGTGCGGAAGCGATGGAAGAATTACATAACCATGCACAGAGTGTAGAAAAAAATAATAGTGAAACCGTAGCGTATGTAAAAGAACTGAATGAAAGAACCGCAAAAGTTGCTGACATATTAAGTACGATTGTAGATATTTCTTCCAAGACCAATTTGCTGGCACTTAATGCTTCGATAGAAGCTGCGAGAGCCGGTGAAGCAGGAAGGGGTTTTGCAGTGGTTGCAGATGAAATCAGAGTATTATCAGAGCAGACAAAACAGGCAACAGAAAACATATCGGTTATTTTAAATGAATTGAGTAGTGACGTTGAAAGTGTAACGAATAGTATAGGAAATTCTGTAGATTCTATTGGAAAACAGAATCGTTTGATTGATGAAACTAAGGATAAATTTGAGGCCATTGATGGTGGCGTAAATGAACTGATAACTATAATCCAGAGTTTTGAAAAGATTGTTGGCGACATTATGGATTCTACCAATGTAATTGCAGAGGAAATCACAGGATTATCCGAAAGTAGTAAGGATGTGGTGGAAGCATCGGATGAAGGTGCAAGCCGTATGGAACAGTCGGTTGATAACATGAATAAAGTATCTGATACGCTTTCTAATATTTACATGTTGGCACAGGAATTGAAAAGTGAATAAGGGATAAAAGACTGAGAAAGCTTGTGTAAAGATGCAAAATTGGTCACATTTTGTAACCAGAACGCAAGAGGGAGTTTTATTGGACATACCATGTTTATAATAGGAATTAGAAAGAAGCAATTCTTCCTGATAAATTTGAAGTATATTATGGAGAAAGGAAGTGTACCATGTTCCCAACAATCAATCTCAGAGAAACCGGAGTCAATCTCCATCGAATCATGGACAAGCGTGGAATTACTCCGAAAGATATAAAAGAATTTTTAAATCTTGGAAGTATACAAAGTGTATATAACTGGTGCAACGGTCTAAATATGCCAACAGTTGACAATCTGTATGCATTGAGCCAATTGCTTCAGGTTTCTATTGATGAAATTATTTGTGGAAATAGAAAAGCAATTGTGCCAGAGCCGGTTGTAATCATAGAAAATCCAAGAACCAGAAGATTGTATGCTTACTGTAAACAACTAAATAGGGTATTAGCTGCTTAAAAATTAAAGCACGATTGGAATGACAAGGACAGAATCCTCTTACAAAATGGAAGTATAAACATTTTGTAGGAGGTTTTTTTATGCGAGTAATTAGGATTGGAGAAAGGTATTCTATTTCAACGGATGAGGTTGAAACGTATGATTTGTTACCGGTAAAGACGTATGTTGTCTTGTATAACGAAAAGGATGGTTTCTATTTGACAGAGCATACCAATATTGAGGTACGTGAAAAGATATACGGTGTTTACGAGAACAAGGTGAATAAAGTTTTGCGTGCATTTGAAGTATTTCAAAGAAGTTTAGGAACTATCTTAAGTGGTGACAAAGGAATTGGAAAATCAATATTTGCAAAACTATTATGTCAAAAGGCTTTAGAGAAAGGCTATCCGGTGCTGATTGCGGATGAGGCATATCGGGGAATAGCCCATTTTATTGAAAAAATAGAACAAGAATGCGTAGTTCTATTTGATGAGTTTGATAAGACATTTAAGTCGAATAAGGAAAATGATGAGCAGGCAAAGCTACTGAGTCTTTTTGACGGAACTGCTGGCGGAAAGAAAATGTATATTGTAACGTGTAATGAATTGCGAGGATTGAATGATTACATTTTAAACAGACCGGGGCGTTTTCATTATCATTTCCGGTTTGAATATCCTACTGCAGAAGCAATCCGGGAATATCTAAATGACAAATTAGAAAAACAATTCTACGGCGAAATTGAAAAGGTGATTGAATTTGCTGGGCGTATTAATTTGAATTATGACTGCTTAAGAGCAATCGCATTTGAATTGAATCAGGGCAGTACATTTGCTGAAGCAATTACCGAATTAAATATTTTGAATGTGGATTTGGAAGAGTATGATGTGTATCTATATTTCGAAAATGGAGAGGTGCTTCATAGATATAACTATCGAACAAATCTATATGAAGAAAGAGGTTACGACTGGATTACAATGCAAACGAAACAAGGGGCGTCCGCAGTCGATGTAAAATTCGAAAAACACCATCTGCATTATGATATGGAAAAAGGAGCAGTTGTTATACCGGGGGATTTACTGTTGCTGGATTACGATGATTATGAAGATGATGTGAAGATAGAAAAGTCTACGCCAAAATACTTAGCATTTGTTAAGAGTAAGAAAAACTCGGTTCATTACATAGTGAAGGAGGAAAATCATGAGCGAAAAGACAAAAGAATTGGTTGTGCAGAGAACTAAAACGGAATTGGAGATGGCTATTAGTGAAACAACCATTAAGAATTTAATATATGTGATTCGTGGACAACAGGTAATGTTAGATAGTGATTTGGCAGAATTATATCAGGTAGAAACAAAAGTGTTTAATCAAGCTGTTAAAAGAAACATGGAGCGATTTCCCAAAGAGTTTTGTTTTCAATTAGAAAGAGAAGAATACAACTCTTTGAGGTCACAAATTGTGACCTCAAAGGGAAAGGGTGGTCGTCGATATTTACCATACGTCTTCACCGAACAAGGAATAGCCATGCTTTCAGCTGTATTGCGAAGTGATATAGCGATACAAGTTAGTATAAAAATTATGAATACGTTCGTGGAAATGCGCCGTTTTATGGCGAACAATTCTCTAGTATTAAACAGAATAAATGAGATTGAAGTGAAGCAACTGATATATCAAAAAGATGCTGATGAGAAATTCGATAAGATATTTACATACATATCAGAACATGAAGAAGTATCGCAAAAAATATTTTTTGAGGGACAGATTTATGATGCCTTTAGCCTTTTGGCAGAATTAATTGCAAAGGCAAAAACGGAAATTGTCCTGATAGATAATTATGTGGATGTGGGAACGCTTAATATATTAGCGAAGAAACAAGAAAATGTAAAAGCACAGATATATACCGTGAAAAGGACAAAGTTATCGCCGACGGATATTAATAATTTTAATCAGCAGTATCCGGCCTTGAGTGTAAATTACACGGAAGAATTCCATGATAGATTTTTGATTATAGATGAAAGTTGGGGGTATCACATAGGTGCTTCTCTTAAGGATGCCGGTAAAAAGTGTTTTGCGATTAATAGAATTGAGGACCGGGAAAATATACGTGATATTTTGAATCGGATAAAAAAGGAAGATAACGGAGGTACTAACGATGGAAGAGAATAAAATCACCGCAATCACCAAAGAAAAGGAAGAAGTGTTAAAAGATGCATATAAGGATACCTTAGAAATATTAGACGCATACGACCATTATACACTGACTTGTCCGGAGGGGACATACTATGACGGGAATGAAAGCATCGAAGAAGTGGCAGTAGGCATGTTGTATGACATGATAAAGAATCCGGTTTGGTATGACTGCAATAAGCAAATGGCTGCAATCAAGTTCTTACTGTTTTTGGAGTGGAACAATGCGCTGTATGTTGATGGAGAAAAAAGAATCAGTGATGCGTTATTGGTTGCGCTTATCCTTATGATAGAAAAATCTAGGGATGAGGATAAGGAGATGATAATTAGGATAGTGTTGAATTGTATATGCTAACTTGAGGTCACAATTTGTGATATCAAGAGGAGGAAACATAATGGAAAAGAAACTAATACATATTTGTGAAGTATGTGGCAAGACGGAAATAATGACGCCGGAGGAAGCTTTTAATGAAGGCTGGGACTATCCGCCGAGAATGGGAGGCTTTGGAATTGTAGGACCACGAACATGCGAGAATTGTCCTATAAATCTCACGGTATGGTGGGCATTGGTATTGGAAAAGAAGAGTGTATCGGAGTTATCACAACAGCAGAGGGAAACGATTAAGAGAATTCAGGGAGAACCTGAAAGAATTATACCGAAGGAGGAAAATAGACCATGATACCAACACTATACGAACCGTTCCGCCACTGGTCAGAGAAAGGCTCTGTTTACATATTATCAGATTTACATTTTGATGATACGGATTGCAAGTTTATGAGTCCGGACTGGATTACTCCACAGGAACAGATTGAAATAATCAATGGGATAGTAATGAAAAACGATACATTTATCTGCTTGGGAGACGTTGGAAGTCCGGAGTATATCAAAGATATCAAGGCGAGAAAGAAGATTTTGATTCTCGGAAATCATGATACAAAAGGTGCATATAAGAATTACTTTGATGAAATCTATACAGGTCCACTTTTTATAGCTGAGAAAATATTGTTATCACATGAGCCTGTGTATGGATTGCCATGGTGCTTGAATATACATGGTCATGATCATAATAATGTGGAACCATACAAAAAGGGATGTAAGCACATTAATTTGGCAGCAAATGTATGTGAATATACTCCGATAAATCTTGGGAAAATTATCAAAGAAGGTGTACTTGCAGATATTTCAAGTATTCATCGAATGACGGTAGATAAAGCATGTGAAAGGAAAATATGAAGAAAAAATGTTAACGAGCCAAAAACACCATTGACTTTTCTTGGATGAAAATATACACTGAACAAACTTCATTAACCATGCCTCCACAATAGGAGAAATTACCACTAAGGAAATGTTAATGAGATTAGAAAGTAGATGGCAGACCCAGCTATTCTGATTTCTTTTTTGTCTTTATTTAAGGTTTGCAACCACCACGCACAAAGGGCATTTTATTGGACACCACATGTTTATAATAGGAATTAGAAAGAAGCAATTCTTCTTGATTCCTATTTTTAATTGTATAGAAAGTTGAGAGGAGAACAGATATGCAGATACTTATCATTTTGTTAATTATAGCGTATATACCATTGGGAGTTATTTTTCAATTAGCAGCAGGTTATGGTTGCGGTATTAATCATAAGGGACGTCGCAGAAGACGTAGATGGTAATACTTGAAGCAGAAGTGGAGGAGGAAACTAAAATGGCAGGATTATTTGGCAGAATGTTTGATTTAAACAGAGATGGAAAGTTAGATGCATGGGAAAGAGCCATGGAATATGATTTCATGACATCATTGAATGATGAGGATGATGGTTGTGAAGATGAAGACGAAGAATTAACGGAACTGGAACTTGCAGGCATTGATCCCATCGAATTGGAATATATGGATGCAAATGAAAGAAGAGAAGTATTGGAAGAAGCCGGTTTGGATCCGGATGAATTTGATTTTTAGAATTATTTGCTACTGGCTTTATTAGAGTAACTACAGTTGAAAGTATCTTTTTAAAAGAATATAATTATTTCATTAAAATAGTAATTATTAAATTTTACATTAAACGATTACGAAATTGGATAAATGGAGAATTGAAATAATGAGTACCAATATAAAACCAATAGTAAAGAAAATAAATGATAATATACAAGGACTGAAAGAATTTCAAGAATCATTACTTCAAAAGGAAGAAAGTAAGGAAAAAGATATATTATTACAGTTTCCAACTGTATACATCCATAATTGGAAAAATACGAATGATTATGAAGTTTATATTGGAGAATCCAATAATGTTGTTCAGAGAACGAAACAACATTATGAAGCTGCTGTAGATGAAGAAAAATGGCAACATCAATTATTGGTGAATGATGCAAGTTTATATATTATTGGTCATGAGCACTTTAATAAATCGATGACCCTAGATGTTGAAAATCGTTTGATGCTATATATGATGAGTGTGGAACGTGTACGTAAGATACATAATCTACGAGGAAATCCACAAGGACGATATTATCCTGATAATGAGATGGATGATATCTTTCAAATGATTTGGAAAAAACTACGAATGGAAAATAAAGAGTTGTTTCCAAGTGAAAATGCGATAAAAGATTCAGCGGTTTTTAAGGCATCCCCACTGCATAAATTGACAGAAGAACAAGAAGAAATAAAAGCAAAGATTATTCAAAGAGTTTCAGATGCTTTGCAGACCGGACAGAGAGGACAGCTAATTTTTATCGAAGGGGAAGCAGGAACTGGGAAAACAGTTTTAAATAGTAGTACCTTTTATGAAATTTTTGCTAGTGCTGAAGAACAAGAGTTGGAACCATTGAAGTGTTGCATGCTGGTAAATCATGATGAGCAGATAAATGTTTATAAGCAGATTGCTATCAAACTAGGATTGACGGAACGATATGGAGAAGTGGTATGCAAACCGACATCGTTTATCAATCGTCATACAGTAGAGAATCCTATTGATGTTGCATTTGTTGATGAAGCGCATTTGTTATTGACTCAAGGCAAGCAATCGTATCGAGGTAAAAATCAACTTAAAGATATTATAGAGCGGGCTAGAGTTACGGTAGTAATGTTCGATGAAAATCAGATACTTACCACGGAACAATATTGGGAGTCTGAAATATTAAAGCAATATAGAGAGTTGGCAAAGGGACAAAATAATTATTTTGAATTAAAAAACCAGCTTAGAATAAAATCATCGAAGGAAGTTGTTAGTTGGCTTGATGATTTTACTAAGAATAGAAATATTTCAAAACTTGCAAAAAATAGAGGTGGATACGATATTCGTGTATTTGAATCTCCTTTAGAATTAGAAAATGCGGTGAAAGAAAAAGCTGCAAATGAAAATCATAAATTATCCAGATTAATTGCCACTTATGATTGGGAATACAGTTCAAAGCCTCCTACGAAAGATAGATTGTTAAAATACTGGGAAGTAATGATTGAACAGTGGCATAAGCCATGGAATCGAGAATTGAATAGGGAATTGACTAAGAGAGAAAAGAAAAATAATGAATCTTTATCATGGGCAGAGCAGCCACAAACTATTGATGAAGTAGGATCAACTTTTACAATACAAGGATTTGATTTGAATTATGCAGGAGTTATTCTTGGTCCATCTGTAAAATATCGTAATGGTAAAGTGATATTTGATCCAACAGAAAGTTGGAATTCTAAAGCTGTTCAAAATAGAACCTTATTGGATGGTACGAAGAAAAAATTTGGAGAAGAACTTATTCAGCACGAAGTAAGAGTTCTTATGACGCGTGGAGTAGAAGGATTGTATATTTATGCGTGTGATGAAGAACTTAGAAAAGAGTTATTACAAGCGGTAAAATAAAGGAGCAAATATAATGTTACAAGAAACAATAAATCAGGTTTTAAAATTTAGAGATGATAGAAACTGGAAGCAATTCCATAATCCTAAGGATTTGGCATTATCTATTAGTTTGGAAGCGGCGGAATTATTAGAGGTATTTCAGTGGAGCGGTTCTGATATCGTGTGTGAATCTAAGAAGGACAAAATTAGAGAAGAATTAGCGGATGTATTATGTTATTGTATCCTAATGGCGGATAGATGTGGATTGGATATGGATGAAATTGTCCAGGAAAAAATGAAACGCAATGGAGAAAAGTATCCGGTTGAAAAAGCAAAAGATAGTGCAAAGAAGTATGATGAATTATAGTTTTCGATGTATATATTTTGGGAGATAGAATTAATAGTTTTTTTATAAAATTTAATGATAAGGCACTAATTACGGTAATAAATATGGTGATTAGTGTTTTTGCTTTTTGTGGTGTCACGGCAAGAAGTTGCTTTTTGGGAAGAATGCAGGAAAATCAAGGGTTGTGGGAGCTTAGAAGGGGATTTTTATACCAGATTTATACCAGAAAATTAAGGATTTGGGGCTGTGACATGGCGGATTATTTGAAGGTCTGAAAATGACCGGATAAGGATAGTCGTAAAATTTATAAAGTGTGAAAAGGCAATTTCGAGGTGTTGGAGGACGGCTTGGGGTTGCCTTTTTGTTAATGGCTTTTTATGTTTGGGAAAATGGATTAAAATAAAAGTGCAGTAGTAGTTGTTTGATTAGAAGGTAATATTGGTATGGAAGAAAAGAACGAAAAGTTAGGATGGACAATTGAAACTATCACGGAGATGGTTAATGATTGGATGGCATTTGAGTTTATTCTGGAACTCAAAAGGAGAATGAAAAATGTTGAGGCAAAGAATTATTTGTCTTCATTTCTGATGACTATAGCACCAGTTATAGTTTACGAAGTGGCTGAATCTTTAGAATTGATGGGGATTGTTTCAAAAAAGACTTTCTTTAATCCAGGGATGGATAAGAGGGTACAAAAAGAACGTGAACAGTTTGTAAAGAGAATAATTGTAAAATCTTCACAACCTCAATTGATTGAGAAAGAGATGGGGCTTAATTTTAAAGAGAAGGTGTATGATATCAATGTCTTGGTTAGAGATAATGAATTGATGGATATGAATTATGAACTGTTTAATAAAAATATAAAGGAGGATTTTGAATTTTGGGATTCGTTATTCGGGCTTCCTAAAGGTCTTATTAATACATTATTTTCATGTTTGAATATTAATAAAAGAATAGAAGATGTTTATGCTACAATAGATGAGAGCTTGAGTGAATTAGCGGAAAAAATGGAGCAGGAATTTGTATGTGAGCGTTATAGTTACTCTGTACAAAAGCTATTTTCAGAAGCGGATGGGTTAGAAGATATTGATAAAATTCTTATATTATACAGGTATAGGTTAGTTACGTCTGCTATTAGAATAGAAAAAGCCGTTCCGGATTTTAATATAAGTGTTGGAGAAATTAAAGTTTTTGACATCAAGGCGTTTATAAGAAAATATAAGGCAGTTGTAATTTGTATCATTGGTTCAGAGTTAAAAGCTATGAATACAGAATTTGCGCAGAATATTCAAGCGGATATACAAAGTAAGATAGGGGATGGACCTTTCTGGGGAATGAATCGCAAACTTAGAAACAATATTCATTATCAAAGAACAGAGGTGTTGACAGAGAATGAAATTGATACGTTAGACAAATTTCAAACAGTATATTTCGAAATAATTTCTAGTCACTTTCAAAAAAACACTTTCATTGATATTGATAAAGAGTGTAAAACGATGACAGGATTTACGAAAGCATGTCATGAAAAAGGAATGAGTAAGGCGGATATAGATAAGTATTATTACTATTACTACATGAAGTATGTTTTATTCGGACGAGTATAGAAGGAGAAGATGTCGATGGAAGAATCAAGAGAAATGCAAGGAAACATAGGTACAGTTTTACTTATTCAAAATGATTGTGAGTCGATAAAACAGCTTGTGTTAAATTATCACGATTCAATATTTGGCATGCGAATAATCCCATATATGGCGCTTTTTTGTAGGTCATTTCAGGAGTATGTTGATACCGAACTTATTAGCTCTGAAGTTGACGAAGAGATATATGATTTAAGAAATAGTATAAAAATATATAGTGAACGTTATGGTAAGAATATCAAACGATTTATTGCTGTAGATGAAGAGCAAGATGAGGAATATAAGAACCAGCTTAAGTTTGACTTTTTGAAAAAAATGAATGCCCATTATAATTTGGGAATGTACTTTACAAAAGATAAAAAGATTATAGGAAATACGCAGTTGATTGAAAGTATGCTGAGATTACATGGATTATCAAAACAAAAACAGCAGCAAAAGTGTCAATTATTAGGCAATCATTTGGCAAGTGTAATTGGAAGTGTTTCAAATGGATTGGAGAGTTCTTTGCCGGTTCCGCAAATTGCAGTAGAAGGACAGCTGCCAAAATTTTTTTATGATGATATAAATACAAATAAAAGCAACTTCTTTAATTCCTATTTGGAAAAGGATGAAAATCTTTTTTTATTACATATGTTGTGTAATATTAATTTTGTAAAATATGTGTTATGTCCGTTGCTTGCAAAAGATAATTTGTGGATATTTAGAATTAAATATATTGCAATATATCATGCCTATGTGGGCATAGTTAAAATAAAAAGCTATATGAAAAATAATCGAGCAGAAAAATCGGATTTGTGGAGTGAAGCAGATTGCGTAATTGAAGAAGGGAAAAATATATTTGTATCCAGATTTCGCAACTGCATGATGCATTACAATTTAAATAAAGATAATGAATTTAGTATTTCTGAAAACAATTTCTCATGGGATAGGCCGTTCTTTGGATTGATTGAAGAATGTTTTGACGGAATGCCGTATAGAGACTATGTGGAAAGATTAGAAAAATTTGGTGATGTAATAGAAGAATTTATCACTAAACAGTTTGATTTTGAGCAAATACATTTGAAAGAATTTTAGAGAAAAGTGCTGAAAATAAAAAAGAAACGAGTACCCATTTCCAGTCTAAAGACCTTACTCAGTCAAAAACTCGCTTCTTTCTTGGAAATGAAACGAGCTACCCGATTGAGCCATAAGGCTGTACACGACATAAAACCCGCTTCATGAATTCATATTATCCAGCTTTGGCGGAAGAATCAAGAGGAAATTTTGATAACACCGGATATATTCGGAGTTAAGGTAAAAAGTTTCGTTTGAAATAAAGAGAAAATCAGAAGTAACATAAAATGGTACAAAGTGACATGAGTGATGTTACTATACATAAAAATATGTTACGAAGAAAAGTTTGTGTTGAAGAAAATTGTCGCTTGCGTCAAAAATATTCAATATGTTTACTGGAGGAGGTAGTCGTGCTAGGCTACTTCGCCGACAAGGCGCGGGTTTGCAGGACAATGTTTTGTGAGTCTGTGCCTTTTGTTATTGCCTTGCAGCATGACTACGGGTGCCTGCAGTCAACATATTAGTATAAGTTTTGTGAAAAAAGTAAGCGACAAAGAAAAGAGTAACTTTGTCGCTTTTGTAAATCATGTGTTTTCTTTTGATATAAATTTTTGATAATGTTCTTGCATGTAAGATTTCATTCTATCAGTCATAGATAAATTAAAGGTGTCGGATAAGTTGAGAGATTCTCGTTGCTCAGCATCAATGGATGCTGAAATACAAATATCACCAGAATTAGGATTAAATGAAATCTGGTGGCGGTCAAATAAAGCATCATGATTTGCGCATAAAAGAAGCCCATTATTTGAATCAATGCGTTCTTCTCTAGAAGAAACAGCCCATTCCTTGATGTGACTGGCACCTAATACGGAAGTGGTAGTGATGTCACAAAGGTTACATTGATGACGTTCTAAAAGTAGTAATCTGCGGAAAGAGCCTTGTGAAACTCGTGTTTTGACGATTCTTTCAATGTCAATGCCGGCACCGGGATTGTTATTTAATGTATTTTGCAATGTTGTAGCCGCGACATCATCATAAGCAACATCTCTTGTTATTGTTTCATGTTGGATCTGATGAGCTAGCGCCTGATTATATGTTGGATTAAGAGCAACAAAGTTTACATTCTGATTTCCGTGCGTGTTTGTAAGCGTATATAGGTTATTACACAATTCGTATGGAATTATGAGAGCTACATATCGTAAATAATCGTATCTTAACATTACAAGAGCATCATTTTGAAATGCGCAGTGCTGGAGTTGAGTGAACATTTCGTCCGAATCAGGAATATTAATTTGTACTTGGTTGCCAGTATGTCCATATTTTTTGTATGCGGTACTGTGTAGCATCAAATCAAAGGGAAATAACTGGGGTGGTACTGTTGTTGATGAACGTACAAAATAGGTATTACCGTTAGAATCACTTTGAGGTATAGCAGCGTCGTTAGCATATAAATATTTTAAATTATTATCGTACAAATCGATATCAATATTTTGAAAAGCTGTGGTAGTATCATTTAACGTTTCAAAAAAGAACAACATGCCTTGCTGTCCAGTAATATCTAAGTGTGTTTGATTTACTGTAGAAGCGTTTTCGCCAGCGTTGATTCTGCGTTTGTCTTTTATTATGTTTTGGTTAGAAAGCTTTTTGACCAATATTCCTTGAAATGCATTAGGATTTAGAGGTACACCGGGTACGTTTATGAAATTTAGGAAGCGATTCAATTCATCAATAATATGTAAATACATTAAAAATGCTCCTTTCTTTAATACTGTTTATATTATACCAATGAGGTGTCATTTCGTATATAGAAAATAATCTAAATTGTTATTTACACCCTGATAAAAACATTATATAATATGTTTATAAAACGGAGGAAAATGCAATGACAAATAAAAAGAAAAGTAATTGTGGTAGACCGGCGGGTCGCAGAAAAACGGCGAAAATAGAGATTTCAATTGAACCGGCAGTTAAGGATGAATTTATGACATTATTGCGAGATGAAGGAAAAACTGCCTCTGTAGAAATTGGTTTATGGATAAGAGAATACATAAAGAATAATAAGCTTGAGGAGGAAGAATAGATGAAAGTTGTATCATTCTTCAGTGGGCTTGGTGGACTTGATAAAGGATTCGTGGATACAGGATATGATATTGTATGGGCGAATGATTTTGATAAGTATGCGGTACAGACATATGAGGCGAACTTCGGAAAACATATTGTGTTAGGGGATATTAACGAGATTCCTTTAGATGAGATTCCGGACTGTGATGTGTTGATAGGTGGTTTCCCATGCCAGCCATTTAGCATGATGGGACAACAAAAAGGATTTGAAGATGCAAGGGGAACACTCTTTTTTAGGATAGCCGAAATTGTGGATGACAAAATAAAAAAGGGTAAGAAGCCTAAAGCGATTATTCTGGAAAATGTTCGTTCATTAAGGACGCATGATAATGGAAAAACATTTAAGGAAATACACAGGATTTTGCAAGATGAATTGGGATACAAAGTCTTTTGCGACATATTGAATTCTGCAGATTATGGTGTGCCCCAAACAAGAAATAGGACATATATAGTATGTTTTGATAATGAAGCTGCAGAATATGCATTCCCAGAAAAGCAGGAATTAGAGAAAACGTTGCAGGACTTATTGGAGCAGGAAGTGGACCCTAAGTACTTTTTATCGGACAAAATATTACCTACAATATTATCCGATGGAACAGGCGGATATAAGGCGAAATCAGAGATAGATTTAAAGATTGCACGACCATTGTGTGCGACCATGGCAAAGATGCATAGAGCATGTCAAGACAATTATGTAACACAAAAAGGACGAGTGAGAAGACTTACACCAAGAGAATGTGCAAGGCTGCAAGGCTTTGAAGACTCGTTTGTGATACCGGTGTCTGACTGTCAAGCATACAAACAGTTTGGTAATGCAGTTACAGTAAATGTATCAAGAGCTGTTGCCCAATCCGTAAAGGACACATTGAAAGAACTTGGAGAGTGGGTAGATTAACATGGAATATAAAAATGATAAAGGCGAGTTTATTGCATTTATAGAAGCAGGATTAGGACACGAAAAAGACGACTCAATAGAGGTATGTTTGGCGCGTGTTACAAAAGATGTAGATGAAGAGTTTCTCAGAGCACGAGGGGAATTATATCAAGAAGATATTCAAAGCGATAATGAACTCAAGGAAGCTTTTAGAAGGTTAGCGTTGATTTGTAATGAAACAGAACAACACTGTGCAAATTGCCCTGTGAGCAAGTATTGCAATACCTATATTGAAAATGCCAGAAACCGTGTAAATGAAAGTTCATTGAAGATGATTGATCTGTTTTGTGGAGCGGGTGGATTATCGTTAGGTTTTACACAAGAAGGCTTTATAACAAGTCTGGCGAATGATATTCAAGATTGTTGCGTGGATACATATGCGCACAATCATCCAGAAACCCCAAGAGATCATATTGTGCTGGGAGATATTAAGGATGTAGTTAAAAATCTGGATGAATTATTGGCAGGACGAAGCGTTGATATTGTAGTGGGAGGACCACCATGTCAAGGATTCAGTATGGCTAATAGACAGAGGCTAATAGATGATCCTAGAAACTACTTGTATAAAAGTTATGTGGAAGTTGTGAAAAAAGTTCGTCCTAAGTTTTTTGTAATGGAAAACGTTAAAGGAATGTTATCCGTTGCAGAACAGGTAAAAGAGGATTTTAGAAATATTGGTTATTTAGTAGAATGTCATGTGTTAAATGCCAAAGATTTTGGAGTGCCTCAGAATAGGGAAAGACTGATCTATATTGGTAATTGTATCGGCATTGATAATGAGCAGATTTTTAGAGAAATATTTGAGTTGAGTAAAAGTATTCCTAAACATAATCTTGGAGATGCGTTATTTGCACTTAGAGAATTAGAAGCTTCTAGGGTTAAGAATTCAACAGAGATTGGTTCGGTAGAAAGTGGTTATAAGATAGAGAAGAATAGAATTACTGATACAAATGAGTATATTTCTTACATTAATCAGGGAAGAACAGTTACAGTAGTTGCAAACCATAAAGCACGATACAACAATGACAGAGATATAGAGATTTTTGGTCGTATGGAATCGGGGGATCGCTCTGATGACCCTAAAATTGCAGATATTATGCCATACGCAAGAAGAAATGATATCTTCAAGGACAAGTATTTTAAACTTGAGAATGACAAGGTATGCAAAACAATCACTGCACATATGAAGTTTGACTGCAACATGTATATTCATCCAACGCAGGCTAGGGGGCTTACTCCGAGAGAAGCGGCAAGAGTGCAGTCATATCCCGATGACTATTTCTTTAGAGGAGCTTATACAAAAACATATATGCAGATTGGTAATTCGGTTCCGCCGCTTTTGGGAAGAGCCATTGCGCAGGTAATTAAACGTTATATGAAAGGTGGTAATGTTTGATGGAGTTTACAGAAGCAAGAGATATAATTAGCAATATAATTCCGGAATGTGCATCAAAAGAATATGATGGAATAATGGTAAAAAGGCTCGAAGCATCTAATACATTAGATGAAGGAAGAACCACAAATCAGACGCATATTGCAATATCTGGAGAACAGATGAATATGTTTCCATATTTAATGGCTGATGGCTATTTTCAGTGCGATTATGATGACAGAGACGAGCGATTAAAGAAGTATTTTATTACCCAGATACCACTATATATTTATAAAGATAATGTTTCATATTTGGCATCGGGAACGGAAAATGGAATAACTTTTGGCGAAGGTGAAAACAGGTGCGTTCAAGCAAGCATAGTTAGAAGTCGTAGAAAAGAACAAGCTGATCAAGTTCAGTTGTCTCTTACAACTGTGGATGACCCAGCTTTTGTGGCATTTAGAAAATTGCTGCACACAGGAGATTACTTGGTGTTATTAAAGCATAAAGAGCAGCTGTTTTATGACTGTATAGGTATTAAGTCAGCAGATGAATCCAAGGGAGAATATAATCTTTCTGCACTTAATAATAAGTTTTATAAGTTGCCGACAAATACAAAAGTAGACATTAAAAAGCTTATCGAAATCAAGGATTCAGATATTGAAAATAGAGATTTTTCAATTCAAGAATTAGGGAATATTCTTCAAGAAATGTATAATAATGCTGAAGATAGAATGCAGGTTGCTTCGATATATATGTTTGGAATTAAGTATGGTGAACATATTTTCAAAAACAACTATAGTGCACCTGAAATTATTGCGGCAGCGAGCATGAACGAGTCGTATTCTACAGAGTTGAGAAAAGCACTAAATATATACAAGCTGTTAGAAAAGAATACATATAATATTTCTTTTTTTGAAGGCGAAGAGCAGGAACATAGGTCAAGTGGTATTAGAAAAACCGGTGCAGAGAATATTCTTCTTTATGGCGTTCCAGGAGCGGGGAAAAGCCATGAGATTAAAACGAAATATTGTGCTGATGAACGATATATAGAGAGAGTAGTATTCCATCCGGATTATATGTATTCAGATTTTGTTGGACAAATTTTGCCAAGAGTAGATAAGGACAAAGATGGTAATGACAAACTGAGATATGTATTTACACCGGGACCATTTACAAAAATGTTGAAGAAGGCAGTGAACGATCCGGAAAATTATTATTATCTTATTATCGAGGAATTAAATCGAGGTAATGCACCTGCAATTTTTGGTGAAATATTTCAACTTCTTGATAGAAAAGATGAAGATGAGTTTCAGGCTGAAGAAGTTGGTGAAAGTGAATATGGTATCTCAAATTACGATGTTGCAAGAGAAGTATATCAAGATGAGGAACATCCGGTAAGGGTACCATCAAATATGTTTATTTTAGCTACGATGAATACTGCAGATCAGAATGTATTTACTTTAGATACTGCATTTCAACGAAGATGGAATATGAAGCAAATAGAAAACAGAGTGCAAAGTGCTGAGCATGCAAATGCTATAATTGCAGGAACTAAAGTTAATTGGGGTGCATTTGCAACAGTTATCAATGATATGGTAATTGAGATTAATGTAGACATGGCAAGCTCTGAGGATAAGCGTTTAGGCGCATATTTCGTTAAAAAGAAAGAACTTGAAGCAAGTCGTTTCCCAGAAAAAGTACTTAAGTACTTGTGGGATGATGCTTTTAAGATGGATAAGACAGCAATATTTAATGATAGTTGCAAGACTTTAGAAGATGTTGTTATAACTTATGAAACTACAACGAGTGATAAGCTTGCTGCAGTTCTGCGGTTGAGCGTGTATGAGAAGATGCTTTCTAAAATGCAGAAAAGTACTGAAGAAGATAATGAGAATTAGGTGGTGATTTTTTGAGGGAAATTGATATTAGAAGTAAATGCAGAGTGAATTCTAATCGAGAAATGGACACATTTGTTGGTTTGAGATGTACAGATGGCGATATTAGTATTAATTTCCCGATGGGTTTCCACATCTCAGAAGATAACAAAGAGTTAAGAAAAGATATTATGCTGCTTTTTACAACGCTGGCTGCAAACACAGAGCGAAGAGAGTCTGAGTTGCTAGGTCAAAGTAACAATTTTGATGAAGTTGAATTTCCTTTACAGTCATATATTTATCTCATAAAAAATTATTTTGTGAGGGGATATTATAGGGAACAGGAAGTTTCATATAAGATTTCTAAAACAGGTAAAATAAATTGGAGTAGGACCATAAAAACCCAAAGGCCTTATGCTCAAGATACAGATGTATTTTATCTAGATTTTGTTACAAAAAAGAATAGCATAAAAGAAAATGAACTAATCACGTTAATTCATGAGTATTGTGTATATGAGAGTTTTGAACGAATAGGTTGGCTTTTTACCCCAATGATGCCAAAACATCCTAGAATTACCAAGCGCGAAAAGGTATTTCGAGCGGTTCTTAGAGAAAAAATTTCAAATACGTTCAACGATAGAAACAGGATGCTATTTAGGCATATGTTAGCAATAATTGATTTTGAGGGGGATAAAGAGTCTGATAAAAACTATCGATATGGAACATATCGATTTGAGTATGTTTGGGAAAAAATGATTGATAAGGTATTTGGTATCGAAAATAAGGCGGATTATTTCCCAAAGACAACTTGGTATGTGAGTGGAAGTAGATACGACAATGCTTCTCTGGAGCCGGATACAATTATGCTGTATGGAGATAATGTGTATGTTCTTGATGCAAAATATTATAAATATGGCATTACTGGCAGAGCGTGGGATTTGCCAGAATCAACATCAATTAACAAACAAATCACATATGGAGAATATGTGGCTAGTGAGGAAAAGTTTAAGAAACGACATGGAAGTGATTTTAGGGTTTTCAATGCGTTTCTTATGCCATTTGATGCGTTTAAGGGTCAATATGCTGACATTCCGAATATGATTAAAATTGGTGAGGCAATAAGTAATTGGAAAGACAATTCGGAAGAATATCAAAGAATTCAAGGAATACTGATTGATGTGAAAACATTGATGAGTATTAATGTTCGACAAGAAACGAAAGAAATAGAGAAGTTGGCGGAGTTGATAAAAAGTCAATAATTAATTATTTGGTATAATAAAGATTTTTAGAATTCGATTGATGAAATAGATTTGTATAAAGTACAGAATGGAGACAATATGAGAATTATTGATTTGTTTTCGGGTGCCGGAGGATTGACCTTCGGATTCTATTACAGGATAAGAAATCATGAATTTGTTAGAAATAGAAAAAATAAATTTGTTTTTGCTAATGAAATTGATGCATTTGCAGCAGAAGCGTTTATGGAGAATTATCCAGATATAAACATGCTCAATAGAGATATAAAGGAACTGGATGAGGATTACATTATGAAATTAATGGGAGATGAACCGGTTGATTTAATAATAGGTGGCCCACCTTGTCAGTCATTCAGTACAGTTGGACAGAGAGTATTTGACGAGAAAGCGACTATGTACGAGGAGTATTTACGTATACTAAAAATAGTAAAACCTAAAATGTTTCTTTTTGAAAATGTAAAAGGAATTTTATCGATGAGGGAAACCTTTTACAAGACGGATGAAAAAGGGGAAATATTATACGAAACAAAGAAAAATGAGGAAACCGGCAAAGAGAGAAAATATCCAATAGTAGAAAGATATGGAAGAAAGATAATAGATATTATTAAAGAAAAATTTGAGAATATTGAAGATGAGCTAGGATATACTATTAGTTGCCAGGTTTTAAATGCAGTCGATTATGGGGTTCCAGAGAATAGAGAAAGAGTATTTGTTGTTGGAGTAAGAAAAGACCTAGATATTAAATGGAAATACCCAAAACCGAAAACAGGAGCCAAATTGACAATTAAAGATGCAATTTCTGATTTACCGGAGGTCGCGGAAAATGAGAAAGTGGAGCATTATGTTATGCCTCCACAAAATGATTTTCAGTGTTTAATGAGAGATGGTAGCGAGAGAATAACGGAACATTACTGTGGTATTTATGGTGATAAAATAAGAACAGTAATTCAGAATGTTAAACAAGGAGAAGGCAAGGAAGATTTTAACAAGTTAGTTGCACAAGGGATTATTGATAAAAAGTATAAGTTGACATCTGGATATTCAAATACATATGGTAGACTTGTAGAAAATCAACCTTCGCCAACTATTACAAATAATTTGACTGCACCATCTGGATTAAGGTGTATTCATTATTCACAGAATAGAGCATTAACACCAAGAGAAGGAGCAAGAATTCAAACTTTTCCAGATTGGTTTCAGTTTAAAGGCGGGCAGGGAAGTGTTACAGCCCAGATTGGAAATGCAGTACCGCCGCTTATGTCATTGGTACTTGCAAAGCAAATTGAATCATTATTGAAGGGGTAAAGCATATGGTTATGGATGTGAAAAAAAATGAAGTAAATAATACTAATACGAATAACGCCATTTATTTTAATTTTTCATATGCAGCATTGAAACTATTGGGAAAAAATCTATATAATAATGCGGCCAATGCTATTTCTGAGTTAGTGGCGAATGGTTTAGATGCAAAAGCTAAAAATGTGTATGTATATATTGATATGTCGGATAAAGAACATTCTATTATCGAAATACTAGATGATGGTTTAGGCATGGATTATGACGATTTAGCGAGAAAGTATGTTTGGATTGGTCGTAATAAAAGAACAGATGCAGATTTACTTGAAGAAGATAAAAAAAACGTAATGGGACGTAAAGGGATCGGTAAACTAGCTGCATTATATTTATCAAATCATTATTACATTTTAACCAAAAAAGCATCGCATTCTGCAGTTGATCAATGGGAGATTAATCTTTCTGCGTATGATGATTCTGAGTTTCCTAAATTAGATCGTGTTCTTGCAAAAGTAGAATTGATAAATAGTGAGATTTGGGAAAATACTGATCAAGGTACAGTTATTAAACTAGATAATGTAGACCTCAGAAGAAATGGCGAAAAAAGGATAGAGGCTTTAAAAAGAGTTTTTTCAGATTTTTATTTGTTAGAAGGATTGACAGCGAATATATTTGTGGCTGTCAAAACTCAAAAGAAAGATACAATAAAATTTGAAAAAGTGGAAAAAATGGTTGCATATCAAAATTTTTATGCAATGTTTAGCAATACAGATTTAACGATAAGCAAAAGATTGAGGGACAGTATAGCTTTTACATGGTTATCACCGTATCCGCATATTGGGAAAAAGGAACGGCCTACAGTAATTTTAAGCGGCAAAGATTTTTCAGTGAAAGGTACTAAAAAATTTGTTGACGATAAAGGCAATGAGATTGAAAAGGAATATGTATTAACAGGTTGGATTGGGATTCATAGTACGATTGAAGTAAAAAATGCGTTAGATGACAGATATATTAGAAATGATGTATATCAGCCAAATAAGTTACGTGTTTATGTCAGAAATAAGCTTGCTTTGGCTAATTATTTCGATATGCATCCAAGTACACAGGCAATGGTAAATTATATTGAAGGTGAGGTTTCATTTGATATCTTAGATGATGATGCTTTGCCAGATATTGCAACCTCCAGTCGTCAAGACTTTTTGGCGGATGAGAGAGTGGAGTTATTAATAGAACTTATTGATCCGATAGTTAATGTATTATTTAAATTACGAAATGATATTGGACAAAAAATACGTACTGAAAATGATGAATATGCAGAGTATTTAAGAAAGAAAGAAGAAGAAAAAAGAAAAGCAGAAGAAGAAGCTAGAAAGAAAGCGGAAGAAACTGCTCGAAAAGCAGCGCAAGAGAAAGAAGAAGCTGAAAAAAAACAAAGGGAAGCGGAGAAAGAAAAGGAAGAGGCTGAAAAAAAGCAAAAGGAGGCCGAACAAAGAGCAGAGAGAGAAAAGCAAAGAAGTCAATATATTTTGAATGTGAGTGGTGTTGAAGATAAAAATATCATGAATTCGGTGCATAGTATATATAATATGTCGAATCGTGTGAAGGAAAACTTAGATGAGTTGGGGTGCTTAATGAAACCAACAGGAGAAGCTAAGAAGAAGCTGGAGAAAGCAACCACTTCAAATCAGAGAATATTGTCTGTATCAAAAATTATTTCAAAAGCCGGGAGAGTTATTGATAATAACGATGCATCACAAAGAGTTAATTTACCTATATTCATGAAAGAGTATATTACTGACGTGTTAGGATATATATATGAAAAAGAGGATATAGAGATTTTGTGTGATATTTCTTCAGAAATAAATTTTGATGTAAAAATCAAACCATTGTCATTTATTATGGTGCTAGATAATATCATTGGTAATGCAATAAAAGCAAAGGCAACTTCTCTTCGAGTTGTTTCTGAGGAGACGAAAGAAAATCAATATAGGATTATGTTTATTGATAATGGGAACGGTATTGATAGTTCTATAAATGACATTGAAAGTTTGTTTGATTTTGGTGTAACAACAACAAATGGTTCGGGTTTAGGACTATATTATGCTAGAAAGTATATGACAGAATTAAAAGGCAAAATTGCGATGGAACCTAATCAAGATAAAGGCGTTACTATAATATTAACATTTGGGAAACAAAAGAATTGAGGAAAAGGATATGCTAAAAGATTTAACATACAAAGTAATTGTAATTGATGATGACTCGGATTTGTATGAGGACTACATTGAGCAAATTGAAAAGATACTAAAAGCGCAAGGGTATTTATTGGAACATGATAGATATGAAGAGTTGGATGAATTGGAAGAAAATTCATTGAAAGACGTAGATCTTTTTCTCGTAGATTTAAAGTTCGGAAAAGAAGATAAAGGCCCAGAGTTTATTGAAAAAATAAGAGAAAAGCATTATACCGATATTTTATTCTATTCGTCAGATGCAAAAGCTATTCAAGCTAGCCGAGCAAGTGGGAATTTTCAAG
This sequence comes from Lachnospiraceae bacterium, assembly GCA_017558145.1. Taxonomy (GTDB): domain Bacteria; phylum Bacillota; class Clostridia; order Lachnospirales; family Lachnospiraceae; genus SFDP01. Next base: position 6,401 of record JAFYWF010000030.1, on the reverse strand, counting down.
GTGTATTTTTTGCAATAAGAGATGAGAATAAAAGTGAAATAACGGATATGATTAGACATTTGTTGGAAAAGATGATTAAACGTTCAAATACGCCATTAGCATCTAGAGGACTGGTGTTGGGCTGCGTTGCAGAACTAGACAATATTGTTAAAGAAAAAATATATGCATTGCTTCTGAAAATCGATCCAGCTCAAGCAGAAGATTTGTTGAATGACTGTATAAAGTTATATTATTGTTCTTATAAAGGGCAGTCAAAAAAAATAAAAGATTTTTTTGGTATCGATTTTCATGGAGGAATGTTGAAATGGGAAGATGTTAAAAAGGCTTATTCAAAATATGAAGTTGCAGAATTGGTTCAAAATGTTGATATTACAGATTCCAATAAAAATTTTAGAGTATTGTTAAATGCATATGAAAAAGCAATTGGACAAGATGATACATATAACATAATAAAAAATTTCATAGAGTTGCTCTCAGATAGGAATATATTTGCACATGTGCAAGAAGAAAAAGATGCTGAAGGAAATTATCGCTTTAAGCGATTAAAGAAGGATGAATATTTGGTATTGACAGAAGAAAAATGCATTGAGCTAAGGACAAGTATTGTTGAATATTATAATATGATCAGTGCGATATCGTAAAAATACTTGGGTATGTTAGAGAACTTCTGGTTACGATGACCAAATGTGAAAAGAACAAAAAAGATTTGCTGATTTTTGATAATAAGCTCTTTGGGACTCCAAGTAATGTACGAAGGGAAACGTATAAGGGCAATAAATGTAGCTAATGTATGGAATATCAAAATCATAGGTTGGCTACATTTTTTTATGTTATAATTTCAGTAAATGAGAGGTGACTATATTGATGATTACAGATAAACAGTTTGAAGATGCTTTTACAGCAGCGGGGGGATGGTTCTTATTAACGCAGTTTGAAAAAATACATAATTGGACTGGAAATAAGTCCGAGCTGGTTGATGAATTGTTTAAAGAAGGATTTGATGCAAAGAGAACTGGAACTAATGCACGAGTATCAAGTGTTATTAGAATTATAGAGGCTAATCGAGGAAAAGAGGCTCTTATCAAGATTAGAGATTCTAAAGTGATTAATAAAGCACATCCAGACGCACAGGAGAGGGCGAATGAGCTTATCAAAGTCTATTATTCCGATTTGTAGTGGTGATAAAGATGAATGTAATGAGAAATTGTGATGATAAGGCTTGTATAACCTAAGGCGGGGTGATGAATTGAGGTGAGTATTATGAAATTTAATATTATAGATATATATAAATCGTGCTTGGAGTTCTTGCTGGAGTATCAGTTGAAGGATAGCAACTTCTTTTTTATTCCGCGTAAAATCAATAATAAAAACAGATTAGATCAAGGTATGTATTTTCGTGGAAATGAGGACTATTTAGTGCTTACATTTTGGAATAAGGCTGATAGCAAGGAGCAGATTTACTATATTAATTGGGGGTGTGATAAGAATGGAGTATCTTCTATTGAACTTACATGTCGAGATAATGAAGAGGCACTTCCTTATGTAATAGCGATAAAAGAGTTACTGGAGTCTACTGGTAAAAAGTTTGAGGAAACAAAGAAGAATAGATGGAGATTCTTTTATCAATCTAACGAGTATTATCTCAATACATTGCAGGAGTTTATTGATAAAGATAAACCGTTGATTGACAATTATTTAAAAAGCCAGCCAGAAAGTGGCATTCCTCTAGCAGATAAGACTATTGATGATCAGTTTGTAAAAACACTTCCATATTATAAAGAATATATGGAAAGTATTAAAAAAGCTAAGAAAACTGGAAGTGTTAAGGTAAAACACTCAGAATATGTAATGTCTTTACAGCATAACGAGCTGTCGAACATGCTGGTCGAATATTTAAAGAAAAACGGTTATACGAAAGTAAAAGCTGAAGAAAATTATGTAGATATTAAATGCATTGATAAGTTAGGTAAGAAAGTATTTTTTGAGTTAAAAACTGCTCAAACTGTAAAATCTGCTATTAGAGAAGCCTTGGGACAGTTATTAGAGTATAATCATTATCCCAACACTAATAAGGCCGATAGATTGATAATAGTTACAAAGTATGAGCCTGAAGATGAAGATATCCAGTATCTGACGGGACTTAGATTGATATATAAGATTCCGGTGTTTTATCAGTATTTTGATATGGATAAAATGGAATTGTCGAAAGAGTATTAGGGAGGATTATAGATGTCTAATTTGCATAAGTCATCAGCTCATGTACAGATGCAAGCTGAAAAAGTTCTATTTGATAAAGTAGAGGATTTGCTCAATGTAAATTTAGAGAAAAATAAAAAAATCTTTTTAGCAGATAATGCTTTTACATATATTCAACCAGATTTTTATTCTGAAAAAGCTCAGGTTATAGGTGAGATATTTGCTCATATAGGTAAGCCAAAGAAAGCACAGGACAATAAGATCGCTAATGATATATTGAAAATGTTGTTGCTCGAGAAGAAAACAAACAAGCAATATCGTAAGATTATTGTTGTATGTGATGAAGAAGAACAGAAAAAACTTAAAGGTCTTTCGGCATTAGCTGAGAGTATTCGGCAGTTTGATGTTGAAATTATGTATATTGAACTTGATGATAATACAAGAAAGCAAATAATTGAGGCTCAGAAATTGCAGAGAATGACGAATGCGTGATATTTGAGTGCCTTTATATAAAGCAGATGGATTATGAGTGACCAATTATTTGTTGAAAGTTTTATGTATATGAAGCGTGTAAGGAAAGAAGTACAATGGTTTAGAAAGTAGGATTACTAAAGCATAAAATGTACTTTAGAAATAGAAAGATTGGAGAAGTAAAAATGTTTTCAGCGTGTATAGCTAGATTGATTACATCATATAGTGGATTAAAGTTGCAAGCAATTATTAATTCTCAGATAGATGCAAATAATTGTTTAGAATGGGGAAATAAAATTTCAGAAGAAAAGTATTTTGATGAGATACAGTCTGTTCATTCAATACATAAAAGACTGATTGAAGAACCGGATTTTATAGTAGGTGAATTGTATTATAGTTGGATAAAGAGTTTAATTATAAATTTTTCGTCGACTTTAGAATATTTTTTGAAAGATAGTATGAAACTCAATATGATGCGAAATTACTCGCTATTTAAAAAAGTTTTGGCTGATACCAAAACCGTAATAAATCCTATAGAAATTGTCGAAATGAATGATATAGAGCAACTTCGATTTAAGTATATATGCGAGATTTCTGAACACGCGTGTTCTGGGGAATTGTGGAAATCGAAGTTGAAAAAATACATAAATTTATTGGCGTTGCCTAATCATTTAGGAACAGAAGAAATTAATGATAGGATAGATTGTATTTGGAAGGCACGAAACGATATTGCACATGCAAACACACATGGAATGATATTGAATTACGGTGGAAATACATATAAGTATGATTCACATATTGGTGTGGAAGAATATACGCAATTTGCACTGTTGTTTATTGAGTTGGTTGATGATGTTATAACATTTTTATCAAAAGTTGATAAATTGACATTGGAAAAGTGGGAAACAACGGATGCTACACTTTTCCAAAAGTAATATGTGAAGTGGATATAGTCACTGTATTCTGCAAATTTTCATATGCCGAATACAGCGAAACTTGAATATGTAGAAGCAAAACTTCTGGTCACGATGACCAAAAGTTCATAACCAACATTTCAAGCCACTTTTGGTCATCGTGACCAAAAGTGGTTTTTCTTTTCTGACCAATATTTGGGTTGTAGGGGAACCTTACTGTGAACGCCCTGAGCGTGAAGTTGCTGGCGTAAAGTATACAACTTTAGGCGTATCCTGCTTCTTTCGCAGTCCAATTACATAGACAAATTCTCGAGCTCGAGACTGTAGACAAAATGACTGAAATCCTTGATTTTGCTGGGTTTCTCTGTCTAGACACACTGGAAAGTATCCAGCGGCGCTGGATTCTTTTAGAGACGTCGGATAAGTCAGTCTCATTTTTTGAGATTATTTTTCCGGATTTTTCGGAATTTGAGACAATACAACTTATGAGAAGATACAAGAAAATATAGTTGATTTTTAGAGTCATCAGCAGAAATGTTGGTGACTTTCTTATTTTTTTCGGATTTTTTGTCATCAGCATTTTTTGACTCCAAGTAATAACTGACAGGAGAAAAAAGTTGAAGAAAAAATACAGAGATTTTTGCAATCAGCTTTTTTTGACCCTAAGTACTAAACAGAAGGAGGAAAAGAAAATGCAGAAACAGTGGTTAGAACATTTTTGTAAGTACAGACACGTTTGTGAATTCCTTGGCAGTGAGGGCAAGGAGAAAGAGGAAATCAAAGAGTATTTGATGCAGGAGTTGGGACTTCCGGAGGCAACAGCCCGGTATCAGATGACGCGAGCCTTGGAGGATGAAGATGGAATTGTCAAAAGCTTTGGATGGAAGTTCTATTTGGACGAGGAGAAGTTTAAGGCAGTCATAGAGGACTTGCGTTCCATCTATCCTATCAGGCTAAAGCCTTATCCATATCCGCCTAAAGAAGAGACGGAAGCGAGGGATGGATTGATTGAATTGAAGAAAAAATATGCAGCTCTTCAGTTGGAATATGATTTGCTCCGTTATCGTTATCTGGATCTAAAGGCAAGCTATTATGATGCGAAGTCAGACTTAGCAGAAGCTAAAGGAGATGAAGTTGGATCGTGTAGATACTTTCAAAAGATGGATGAAACAATGGGGCTAGTAATAGCCCTACAACGAAGATTAAAGGAAAGGGGCGTGAATGTAGATGAAGCATAGTCAGAATGTTCCTTTGTGGGAGAAGTACACTTTAACGGTAGAGGAAGCGGCGGCTTATTTTCGTATCGGAGAACATAAATTGCGTAAGCTCATCAATGAGAATAAGAACGCAGATTACCTTCTTTGGAACGGAAATCGTGTTCAGATTAAGAGAGAGAAATTTGAGAAATTCGTAGATACATTGGAAGCAATATAGAAAAAACGAAGGGTTTGTGATATATTAACACTAAGCCATGTCACAGCTCTTTGAAAGGAGAATGATTATGAGTAATACAAAGAGACGTGACAATAAAGGTAGAGTACTTCAAATGGGAGAGTCACAACAAGACGATGGAAGATATGTCTATCGTTATATGACTCCATTTGGTCAGAGAAAAGCGGTTTACAGTTGGCGTTTGACTGCTTCGGATCCAACTCCGGCAGGAAAACGGAAAGAGAAATCTTTGAGAGAAAAAATCAAGGATATCGAAAAGCAACTAAGATTAGAAACCTTTTGTGAGGACCTTACGGTATGTGAGTTGGTAGAGAAGTATTTAGCAACTAAGACCGGAGTAAAACACAGTACTCGAACGGGCTACAAATTTGTGCAAAATATTTTGGCAAAGGAACCTTTCGGGCAGAGGAAGATTGCAAGTGTCAAAACATCAGATGCAAAGATTTTTCTGATTAAAATGCAGGAAGATGGAAGAGGCTATAGTACCATTCATACAGTGCGAGGAGTTCTTCGTCCTGCATTTCAGATGGCGGCAGATGATGACATGATTATCAAGAATCCATTCCAGTTCGAACTTCACACGGTAGTAGTGAATGATAGTGTGAAGAGGGATGCTCTCACAAGGGAACAGGAGAGAAAGTTCTTGCAGTTCATTCAGGAGGACGGGCATTACAGTAGATACTATGATGCAATTTTCATTCTGTTCAAGACCGGACTTCGTATCAGTGAGTTCTGTGGTTTGACGATTAAGGACATTGATTTTAAGAAGAATGTTATTAAGGTAAATCATCAGCTCCAGCGTACCAGCGATATGAGATATGTTTGTGAGAAAACAAAGACAGAGAATGGAATTCGCGAGATTCCAATGAATTCGGAAGTAATGGAGGCGTTTAAGCGTATTATCAAGAATCGTCCCAAGCCAAAGATTGAGCCGATTGTAGACGGGTATTCAGGATTTCTTTTCTTAGACAAGAATGGTAAACCGAAAGTAGCATTGCACTGGGAGAAATACTTCCAGCTTTCCGTTGCAAAATACAATATCATTTACCGCGTACAGTTACCGAAGATTACGCCGCATGTGTGCAGACATACGTTTTGTACGAATATGGCGAAGTCCGGTATGAACCCGAAGGTATTGCAGTACATTATGGGACACGGGGACATTTCCGTAACCCTTGATACCTATACGCATATCAAAGCGGAGGATGCAATTGCAGAGATGGAAAGGCTTGATTTGCTGACCGAAAAAGAGGCATAGAAAAAAAGCAAGATGCTATACGCGGGAAAAATCGTGGCATAAATTGATTTTTGTTTTATGACAAAACAAGAGTTTTTTTGTGTTAATATGCCATGGAAAGGCTTGCAACT
>JAFYWF010000029.1 GCA_017558145.1 Lachnospiraceae bacterium | reverse complement strand
TTAATAAGGAGTATATGAGCTTTGAGAAAGAACACAATTATAGGAAGAGCAGATGGTCCAACATCGGTATTCCTTATTAAGAAAAATGCTAAGTTAACATTGCGACAGAAACTAGAAAAATGCAGATATAAATTAAAAAGAGCGTATGTGGAAAGAACTATTAAAGCTAATAGTCATAGCCTAGATGAAGTAATAGAATATATTGTAAATGTGTATGGATTTGTTGAAGTTGAAGGCGAAGAGGTACGTACAGAGTACGAAGAAATGAGAGCATCATTTATTATGCAGTATGCTCCGGAATTATTAGGTGAGTATGCCACGATGCCTCAGTTAAAGAGTGAATCGAAAGAAGATATTATGGTGCATATCGGAGAAGTCCAAAAGAGACAGCAAAGAGCTATGGAAATACCTATTGAGAAATTTGATATTGATTTCCATAAGTTCCAGATTCCTTTTGATGATATAAATGATAATATGCACATTATCGTAGAAAAACGATTTGTTTATATTGGTGGTGGCGTTTCTGGTAGTAAAAAAGAAATGAAAAGATTCCATAAGATTTTTAAAGATGTACATAGGTATTATGGAGTAGCCAGAGAAGATATTGAAATGAAATCAAAGCGTTACGAACAGGTAGTACGAGCTTTGATTAGATGATTATAAATGTAACTTTGAACATGTAAAACTGTTCGACAAACTTGAATAGGCAGAATAGATGGATTTTTAGTTTTTAATGAGATATAGTAGAGAAACCAGAGGTAAACTACAGGTCGAGGAAACTAAACTATAGGTCGGTTGAGTAAAAATGAGAGGATGTGATAGGATGCAATCATCAAATACAAGGAGGAACGAGCAGATGAAAAAACAAACGCTTGGAATGATGATTTCATCATTAAGAAAAGAAAAAGGAATGACACAGTTAGAACTAGCTGAAAAAATGGGAGTAACAGATAAAGCAGTTTCTAAATGGGAAAGAGATTTATCTTTTCCAGATATAAATTCCATTCCGAAATTAGCTGAAATATTTGAAATATCAGTAGATGAACTAATGCAGGTAAAGACAGAAACAAAAGAAAATATCAGTAAAAACAAAGTAGATGGAATTGTTGATATTGCTTTGAAAGGGATTGGCATTGCAATGGGAATTGCAGTAACTGTTTTATCTGTTTTGGGAGAATTAGAAAGCAAGTCTGCTTTTATTATGCTAGGTATTGGTTTGACAGGTGTATCTATTTCGTTGCTTAAAGATAAACAAGCAGAGAAGTAAGAAGTTTTTAATTTGTCAGAGTGTCAAATTCCAATTTCGTATAACTGAATATGAAAGCTTTTACAGACCGATTGGTATTACCAGTCGGTCTTTTTTGTATTACAAGCTGAGATGCACAAGGGTGCTCATCGTTAAATTGTATCAAAATATGAGGGGTAACCGAGCGTACCTGGGTATCCAATGCAAGGAAAGATAGTTGGAGTGTGGAAAGAAGAGAGAAGAATAAAAAATGGATGCATGCTTACCACAGTAGTAAGACGGTATTTGGAGATTTGATTATCTGCGGTTGCTGTGGAGAACCCATACGAAAATACACAGAGATGCTTCGTGGGAAGGCAACAAATTATTGGAAATGCATCAAAAAAGAAGGTGGATGTAAGCAGAGGGGAATACGAGCAGATTTTCTAATAAATATGCTTACGGAAGTCTTAGGCTTTGAAGAATTTAATATCAAAAAGCTAAAAGAAACGGTAGAAAGTTTGGAATATGGTGAAAATCGAAGATTCACCATTGTAACCAAGGATGGAAAAACAATTCGTTTGAAGATGGGAGGTAGAAACGATGGCTACAGTTACGAAGATACCTGCAACACTGAATAGGCAGAATGGAAGATTAATAGAGCGTAGAAAGAAAAGAGTAGCTGCCTACGCTCGAGTTTCCACAGATCACGAAGAACAGGAAACAAGTTTTGATGCACAGGTAGACTATTACACACACTACATTAAGAACCAGCCGGATTGGGAATTTGTAAAGGTTTACACCGATGAGGGAATTTCGGCAACCAACACCAAAAAAAGAGATGGCTTTAATGAAATGGTGGAAGATGCTCTTGCCGGAAAGATTGACCTTATTGTTACAAAATCCATCAGCCGATTTGCAAGAAATACGGTAGATTCCCTTGTAACGGTAAGAAAGCTAAAGGAAATCGGTGTAGAGATTTATTTTGAAAAAGAAAATATTTGGACACTGGATGCCAAAGGAGAAGTGCTAATTACCATTATGAGTTCTTTGGCACAGGAAGAAAGCCGAAGTATTTCAGAAAATGTTACCTGGGGATATCGGAAAAAATTTTCAGATGGGCAATGCAGCCTAAACTTCAGTTGGTTTTTAGGATATGATAAAGGCCCTGATGGAGAGTTTATCATCAATCCGGAACAGGCAGAAACAGCAGGTTAAGAATAACGGAGAAATACCACAATACTATGTGGAAGGTCACCATGAAGCCATTATTGATGCAGACACTTTTGAGAGAGTGCAAAGGGAAATGGAAAAGCGAAAAGGTATGGATAAAAAATATGGTGGAGTTAACCCATTTTCAGCAAAAATAAAGTGTGGGGATTGTGGCGGTTGGTACGGTTCTAAGGTATGGCATTCCAATAGCAAATATCGAAAAGTAATTTTCCAATGCAACCATAAATTCAAAAATGATTGTAAATGCAGCACACCACATTTAACCGAAGAGGAAATTAAGCAAATCTTCCTAAAGGCTCTGCAAGTTGCCATTGTGGAAAAGGAAGAGCTGATTGAAAACATAAAACTTATGAAGGAAATGGTTTGTGAGATTTCTGAATATAAGGAAGAAGAAAAATTACTTATAGAAGAATTAAACATTATAGAAGAAGAGATAGAAAAGATAATTGCAGAAAACTCAAGGGTAGCATTAGACCAGACAATGTACCAACAAAAGTACGATGAACTGGAAGAAAACTACGAAAGGGTAAGAGTCGAGTACGTTAAAGTTACAGAGAAAATCAGAATGGCAAAGAAACAGGAAGAACAGTTCAAAAGCTTTATAGAAATTTTGGAGAAAGCAGACGATACCATCACAGAGTTTGATGAAGAGATGTGGCTTGGATTAGTGGATTTTGTAACAATAAAGAATAAAGAAGATATCCTAGTTTCCTTAAAAGGGGGAATGCAGATAGCTGTATAAAGGAAAAGAGCATGGCCGACTGGAGTAAAATCCGGTTGGCCTTTTTTAAATATAGTAGAAAGATTATATAATGGGGGGTATAATTGGAAAGGATTAGAAATGCAAAACTTTGAATTTTACATTTTCTTCATTTTTTTGAGTTAAAGAGCCGATATTAAAGTATATAGCTATATTGAAGGAGTACATAGATGAAAAAAGAAGGTAATAAAAGATGGCTTTTGCTTTCAGCCTGCGTGACAGGGATTTATTGCATTCTTTGCTTTTTATCTTCAGGATTTGCTGCCTACGGCGCATTAGAACACGATTTACGTTTATTTTCTGTTGGAACAATGCTTGTTCACTTTTGGTTATTTAATCCAATGGGGGTTGTGGTGGCTCTTCTTGGAATGCGTAAAAATAAGCGTAGAATGCCGTTTATTATAAATATTGTAATCAATATTGTATGTTGGCTTG
>JAFYWF010000028.1 GCA_017558145.1 Lachnospiraceae bacterium | reverse complement strand
TTTTACTTGATTCATTGTTGCCTCCTTCCAAGAACAACGTACCGTATCCCGTTCAATTTGTATAGGACACAAAGCGAGCAATGCCCTATTTTATTAATGGGACAGTATTGTCTCATCCAATTAACTATCAAGAAAATTCAAATTTTTCAGCCACTTTATCCTTTAGAATTTATTATTCTAAATCAGGTTGCTGTCCATCGTGCGCCAACCATTTACATTCTGTAATTTCCATATTTGTAAATGTTGCCTTAAATGATGAATCTTCTGGACTACACGCATAAATGCCAAACTGAATTGTTCCATTACCATTCCACATATGACATACACGCATTTGCTTGAATATAATTCCATCTTCAGAACATTCAATACAATAATCATCATTACGACGGCTTAATCTATACCACATTGATTTTATATTCGCATCAATTTCAGTTGTTGCCCAATCTGAATATCCATTATTCGTAACAACACTTCCAAGATGCTGGAATCTTTCATTTTCATATTCAATAGAACCTTTAAGCCAATTCTCACTATCAAGATACATTACGATACCACACTGGTCAAATCTATGCTTACTTTCAAATTCAGTTTTAACTGTGAAAGAAAAGAACTTATCACTTGTCTCCATCTGCAATACAGGCGCATTGTCATTTCTGAAATGATAATAGGTTCTTTGCCACAAATCTGTGTGAGACTTTGTAATGATTTCTATTTTTTCAGAAGTAATGAAACAATCTTTTGGTTCTCTAGTCCATTCTAATTTATTTACATCGAATTTCATATTATATGCTCCTCGTCAAATTCTAAGTTTTTTATTCCTTCTTAAGCTAAGCCTTGCTTGCATAAAAATCCCAAATACCATTTAACATATTTCTTGCAGATGAAGAAACACCTAAATCTAATTTGAAATGCCTTAAACTACCTTCCTGCTGTTCTAACGTATTCCTGTTCTCATCACTTACCGCTGACATAAAAGCCTTTAACACCATATCCTTTATCTTTCCTTTTTCCGAATGCTCAGCTACGTCATCATTTATAACCTGTTTATTACCACCTTTATGATAAATAACCGTTGGTGTATAATCCTGCAAACCGGCCCATATTTCTGTCGAAGTCGCGATAAATGTACTGTGGTTTGCATATACTTGATCAAGCATCTCTATTTCTATTTCTTTTGTAAGTTCTTCAATTTTTCCATTATATGAAACATAATACTCTGTTTCTTTTTCCGAATCAGAATACTTTTCTTCTATTTTTTCTCGCATCAAATTATACACTGACACCGTCTTATTAACATGACAGTCAAAGGAATCTGTTTTCTTTCCTTCCTCTATTTCAAATTGGATAGCAATATCAACAACCTCTTTTTCATAATCTCCAGTCATGTATTCACCGGAAATATTTTCTTTTCCTAAATCCGATAATGCCTTTTCAAAATCATTCATATATCCATAGGAACTAATAGGAGAAAGATGACCAACTACATCCTTACTTCTCTGTTGTGAAAACACCAACATTTTATTTTCTAAAGCCTTTTTCCCTTCCTCCGATATTACTGCTACATCATAAGAACTTCCACTTTCTTTTTTCTTCTTTATTCCTTGCTTTATTCTATCAAAATCAACCTTATAATCATTATACTGCGAATATAAACCATCTACTCTAATACTCATAATGTAACACCTTTCACTAAATACCAATATCTACGCTACTACCAATACTTCTCAAAACTGCTTTTGCATTGGATACCTGCATAGAAAATCTGCTAACATCCTGCTCTAATACATTTGATAATGAAGCATGATTATTTGTATTCTCAATTCCACTTGCCTTGTAAATTGGTATCATGTATGATGTGTTTTCCTCTTTTCTGGATATTGTATTTCTGTTTCCGTAAACACATCTTCCGCCGATACTTTGATATACCCAGCCTCATCTACAATACATTCTTTGCCATACACCTTGAATACATCTCCTGTCTGGTATCCCTGCTTTTTCCAATCGGTACGGTTCATAAAATCAATTTTCTCATCTACATCCACTATGACACCATTATCTAATAGCATATAATGATGTGGTCCTGCTCCAGCATCTATGGTGAAGAATCCCTCCGTAATTCCAAATCCGGCAAGAATCTCCTTTTGTTCCTCATTGGAAAAGCCATGAGATCCACTCCCCTTTGCTAATCTTGAAATCAAGTTACTAGCCTGACTCATTTCCCAACGGTAATTATAACCTGAGCTATTCTCGCCTATAGCCTCTGACATACTTTCGGAATTCGCCCAGTCAACATGTCCATTATTTACAGTCCAAGTATAATTTTTTCCATTTTTAGCTGTGTAGCAATAATACCCTTTGTTATTTAATATCAGTTTATTGTTCTTAGCGGAGATATTGGGGAGAGCTCCTGCATTAATTTTCGGAATAGCATAGTTCGGAATATACTGTCTTACTCCCCCTATTTTAAACGACAATACACCAAGCTCTCTCATCTCTGGATTACAAGAGCTCGTCACAAAGCCTTCACTAAAGTTTATTGCATCCAACAGAGCAGGCATATTATTGTAATGGTCAAAGTAAAAAGAAAAATCGCTGGCAGATAAATTTAATGCAGTATCAAATAATGCCACAACCGACTCCTTGGAATAAGTTCTCCCAGAATGCGAAATATATATCATATCTCTTTGTCCTTGTCTTCCTGAACTTGTTAATATATTTAATGCTCCCTGCGCTCTTTTTACTTTCTGGGCAGCCATACTGTACTTTTCTGATTGATAAATATCTGCTACATTCCTTACCATAAGCCACTCTCTTTCCGTCATATTAATATAATTACGTCGCCACTGACTTCCTTGTCCTATATATTATTTTGCATCCTTAACTTTTATATCGGATTCACAATGTAAATATTTAACTTAACTACTCAAATCTCATAACTCATAACTCAATATGTTAATGTTGTGAAATACAGAAAAAGGCCAACCGGATTTTACTCCAGTCGGCCATACTCTTTTTCTCTATACAGCTATCTGCATTCCCCCTTTTAAGGAAACCAGGATATCTTCTTTATTCTTTATGGTTACAAAGTCCACCAATCCAAGCCACATCTCTTCATCAAACTCCGTGATGGTATCCTCTGCTTTCTCCAGGATTTCTATAAAACTTTTGAACTGTTCTTCCTGTTTCTTTGCCGTTCTAATTTTCTCTGTAACTTTATCATACTCGGCTCTTACTCTTTCGTAGTTTTCTTCCAGTTCATCGTACTTTTGTTGACCATGCACATTTACGATATAATCTATTACTTCATCAAGAGTATGGCTATTAGCTTTAATAGTTCTTTCCACATACACTTTTTTAATTTATATCTGCATTTTTCTAGTTTCTGTCGCAATGTTAATTTAGCATTTTTCTTAATAAGGAATACCGATGTTGGACCATCTGCTCTTCCTATAGTTGTGTTCTTTCTCAAAGCTCATATACTCCTTATTAATTCAAGGTTTTTTTATTAGCCTTTTATATGTAAAATAAATTCCTCCTAGCCAAAATGGAACTGAAAATAATATTTTCATATA
>JAFYWF010000027.1 GCA_017558145.1 Lachnospiraceae bacterium | reverse complement strand
TTAAATGATTACCTTGTAAAAGGTCTTCAGGATCAGCAGTACGCAACAGATCCAAGTGCAGATGCAGTTATGCCAACACTTGGTGCTGATAACGGATTAAAACTTTATGATATGATTGGTCTTGATTATAACGATCCTAAGTGGGATGAATTATTAGATCAGTTAACATTTGATGAAATGGTTACATTAATCGGTGACGCTTTCCACTGGCATATGCCTGTAGAATCTGTTCAGGCTCCTGGTACTCGTGATGAAAACGGTCCTCAGGGATTAACAGTAACATTATTCGGATCTGGACTTGGTGTTCAGACAACAGCTCTTACATCTGAAGACGTATTAGCTGCAACATTCAACAAAGAATTAGCTTATGCTATTGGTAACATTGTAGGTAACGACTGTTTAGATGCTAGAGTAACATTCCTCTATGGACCAGGTGCTAACATCCACAGATCTCCATACAGTGGACGTAACTTCGAATACTACTCTGAAGATGCTTTCCTTTCTGCTGAAATCGGAAGATATGAAGTAAGTGGTATCGAAAAGAATGGTGTATATGTAGTATACAAACACTTTGCATTAAATGACTGTGAACAGGATCGTATCGGTCTTGGTGTTTGGTTAAACGAACAGTCGGCTCGTGAAATCTACTTAAGAGCATTCCAGGGTGGTCTTGAAAAATCTCAGGGTGTTGTTATGAACGATGCTGGAGAATTTGAATACTCCGGAAAAGGTGGAAACGGTGTTATGATGGCCTATACTCGTTGGGGTACACAGTGGTCTGGTGGAAACGCTAACCTTGTAAAAGGTATCATGAACGACGAATGGCAGTGTAATGGTCTTCAGATTACAGATAACGTTCTTAATGATATGGTTAACGGTATCGATGGTGTTATGGGTGGAACTACAACTTATGACTCTATGCTTGCATTCAAGATCGTAGGAGATAAAGGATTACCAGCTTATGAAAACGATCCAGTTGCAGTAAGTGCTATGAGAGAAGCTTGTCACCATAACTTATATGCAATTGCAAACTCTCAGGCTATGAACGGTATTGGTGCTGATACAACTATCAAATCTGTAGAACCAAAAGTAATCGGACTTTGCAGAACATTTGCAATTGTATTTGTAGCATTATTCCTTGTTTCTTTAGTTCTTTGGGTGTTAAAAAACAAAAAATTCAAACAGACTGAAGAGTATAAGAGCTACAAGGAATTTAAAGCTTCTTTAAAAAATAAATAATATAAAAGGTATTTATGGAATAAAAAATTATTCAGATAGAATAATAAAAGGTAAAATAAAGCTCGGCTCCCTATTGTGGAGTCCGGGCTTAGTTTTCAAGTACAAGGAGATTTACTAGATGAAAGCATTTATGGATAAAGATTTTTTATTGGATACTGATACTGCAAAAATGTTATATCATGATTATGCAGCAAAAATGCCAATCATAGACTATCATTGTCATATTAATCCACAAGAAATTGCAGAAGACAGAAAATTTGAAAACATAACACAGGTTTGGCTTGGTGGAGATCATTATAAATGGCGTCAGATGCGTTCTAATGGTGTAGAAGAAAAGTATATTACCGGAGATGCAAGTGATAGAGAAAAATTCCAAAAATGGGCAGAAACATTGGAAAAAGCTATTGGAAACCCACTGTATCATTGGAGTCATTTAGAGTTACAGAGATACTTTGATTATTATGGACCGCTGAATGGTGAGACAGCAGAAGAAGTATGGAACATCTGTAATGAAAAATTAGCTCAACCTGACATGAGTGCAAGAAATCTTGTTATGAAATCTAATTGTACTTTACTTTGTACTACAGATGATCCTGTTGATAGTTTAGAATGGCATAAAATGATAAAAGAAGATGACAGCTTTTCTCCTCAGGTACTTCCAAGTTGGAGACCGGATAAAGCCATGTACATGGAAAAACCAGACTTTTTAGATTATCTTGCTAAATTAGAAGCAGTAAGTGAAGTAAAAATTGATAGTTTTGCAAACCTTATGGTTGCTTTAAAGAAACGTATGGATCTTTTTGAAGAAGTTGGATGTAAAGTTTCTGACCATGGTTTAGCATATGTAATGTGTGCACCTGCTACGGAAGAAGAAGTAGAAGCTATTTTTGCAAAACGTCTTACAGGTGTTATGGTGGATGCAGAAGAAGAAGCAAAATTTAAAACAGCGTTCTTAGTTGAAATGGGAAAAGAATGCCATAGACGTGGTTGGGCAATGCAGCTTCATTATGGTGTAAAACGTGATAATAGTAAGAGAATATTCAAATATTTTGGTCCTGATGCAGGAGTAGACTGTATCAGCAACTATGCTCCAAGTGCTCAATTGGCAGATTTTCTTAACTTATTGGATGAAACAGATCAGTTACCTAAAACTATTATTTATTCTTTAAATCCAATTGATAATGCTGCTATTGGAACTATTATTGGTTGTTTCCAGAACAGCACAGCAGTTGGTAAAATTCAGCAGGGTAGTGCATGGTGGTTCAATGACCATAAACCGGGTATGATAGATCAGATGACATCTTTGGCATCTCTTGGTTTATTAGGAAACTTTGTAGGTATGTTGACTGACTCCAGAAGTTTCTTATCTTATACAAGACACGAATATTTCCGCCGTATTCTTTGCCATTTAATTGGTACATGGGTAGAAAATGGAGAATATCCTGCAGATGAAAAGGTGTTAGGAAAAATGATACAAGGTATTTCTTATAATAATGCAAAGAATTACTTTGGATTTGATGTATAAAATTATTTCAAAGTAATGGCATGAAAAGCGATGAAGAGTGGTTTTTCATGGAATGATTAGATTGGAGAAAACAAAATGAGTAAGGAACAGAATATAGTAGATTCCGGTCTTAATAGAGCAAAAATGTATCAGCTTGCATTATTCCCGATGAACAACGGGGCAACGAATGTATATTTCGTTTTAATTTTGTCTTATGTTGCAACTTTTGGGAATACAGTATTGTCTATTGCGACTTTGTTTGCAACATCAATGATTACTGTCATGCGTGTTTTTGATGCGATTACAGATCCTATTATTGGGGCTATGATGGATAGAACAAATGGAAAATTTGGTAAATTCCGTCCATATATGGTAATTGGTAACATTATAATGGCTCTCTCAGCTATAGCGTTGTATATTTTTACACCTATGGTACCGGAAAGCAAACAATGGTTACGCTATGTGTTGTTTGTTGGATTGTATGCCATTTGGGTAATTGGATATACTTTCCAGACTTCGGTAACACGTTCTGCACAGAGTGTATTAACAAATGATCCAAAGCAAAGACCATTATTTACAATCTTTAATACAGTAGGTTCTATGGCAGGAATGGGACTTATGCAGGTATTGGCACCGATGATTCGTTCTAATGTAGGAGATTATAATACTCCGGAATTTTACAGAGTATTTGCACCACTTGGTATTGTAATTTCCATTATTTTGACGATTCTTGCTATTATTGGTATTTGGGAAAAAGATAACTCCAAGTATTTTGGTATTGGTGGAACTCAGGAAAATACAAAAATTTCAGAATATATTGAAATTATCAAAGCAAACAAACCAATGCAGCGTCTTATGGTGGCAGGAGGTACTTGTAAATTAGCGTTATCTGTTGCAACTAATATGACAGTTCTCTGTATGTTGTACGGATGTATGATGGGAAATTACGATGGCTTATATCTTCCTATGATGGTATTGGGTTATGTATTTTCTGTTCCATTCTTTGTATTATCTGTAAATACATCGCAAAAGAAAGGACAGAAAGCTTCCTTACAGAGATATGTGGCAGTAGCTCTTGCATGTTATGTCGTAGTAATTGCACTTTTGTTTATGTGGCAACCGGGAAATCCGGCTTTGAATTTAAGTATTCTTGGAGAAAATGGTCTTTCATTGAATTTGTATACGATAGTATTTATTTTATTCTTTGGTTTAGGATATGGTGCTTATTATGCAACTGCGGATATGCCGATTCCAATGGTGGCAGACTGTGCAGATTATGAAACCTACCGTTCTGGAAAATACATTCCGGGAATCATGGGAACCTTATTCTCCTTGGTAGATAAGCTGGTATCTTCCTTGGCGGCAACTGTAGTAGGAGTGGCAGTAACTATTATTGGTCTTGAAAATTTACCGGTAGCAGAAACTCCATATGCTGCAGGCATGAATTGGGTAGTAATTGCTTTATTCTGTGGAGTTCCGATGATTGCATGGACGATTACACTCCTTGCAATGAGAGGGTATGAGTTATCAGGAGAAAGAATGAAAGAGATTCAGGAAATTAATGCAAAAAGAAAAGAAGCAATTGCCAATGGTATGACTATGGAAGAAGCAATGGCGAAATACAAATAAGTAAGCAAAACTAAATTTAATATAAAAAAGCTAAGACTGTAATGAATGCACAATCTTTATTAAGTTAGAAAGACTCTGACGTTGAGATTGGCAATAGTTGCAGTCTTTTTGTTTTCGTAAACAAAGAGATGTTCTATTGTTTTTTGGGATATATGGGGTTAAAATAATTTGTAGAAAAAGAGGAAAGTAGGATGAAACTATGATCTTAAAATGTAAAATGTGTGGTGGAGATATTGAAGTCAACCAGGATATGAGTTTGGGGACTTGTCTTTATTGTGGTTCTAAAGTTACCATACCTAAAATAGATGATGAAAAGAAGGTACGTCTCTTTAATCGTGCAAACGAGTATAGAATGAATTGTGATTTTGATAAGGCATACGGATTGTATGAAGCCATTGTAGAAGATGATACACAGGAAGCAGAGGCGTATTGGGGACTTATATTGTCTGAATACGGGGTGGAATATGTAGAAGATCCAAAGTCAGGAAAAAGAATACCTACTTGTCATAGAATTAATGTAAATCCTATAAAAAATAGTTCTAATTATAAGAAGGTTATTAAGTATGCTGATGCCGCAAGTCGTATCATTTATGATGATGAAGCTACTGTATTAGATGAGTTACAGCAAAAAGCATTGTCCGTATCTTTAAAAGAGAAACCATATGATGTTTTTATTTGTTACAAAGAAAGCAATGCTTATGGACATAGAACAGAAGATAGTGTGTTAGCACAGAATATTTATGAAGAATTAGAAAAACGAAATATAAGGACGTTTTTTGCTAGAATTTCCTTAGAAGATAAAATTGGACAGGACTACGAACCGTATATTTATTCTGCATTAAAAAGTGCAAAAGTAATGTTAGTAGTGGCCACATGTCGTGAACATTGTGAATCGGTATGGGTAAAAAACGAGTGGTCAAGATATCTTCGTTTTATGAAAGAGGAAGAAAAAAGCATCATTCCGGTATATGTGAAGATGTCTGCAAATGAATTTCCGGATGAATTACCTAAATTCCAGGCCCAGGATATGGGAAAAATTGGAGCTATGCAGGATTTGGTAAGAGGGATTCAGAAACTGCTAGGTTACACAAAGGGAGAAAAACGTAATACCATCGTAACAGAAACGAAGCAAGAACAAAAAATAGAGAATAAGGAAACAGAAGTAAAGGAAGTAGAACAGAAGAAAAATACAAAACTCACAAAACTCGTAGTAGTGGGGATTGTTTTATTATTGGCATGCTTTATAGGATATAATAATAAAGCTAGTAAAAATATTGAAATAAGTAGTGAATTAGATGGTGAAGTACTTAGTGAAATAAATAGCGCAATAGATGGTGAAATACTTAGTGAAGAACAAAGGGAGGAAAAGTATAACGAAATTGTGCAATCAGCCTCTGGTAATAATTATTCGCCAGAGGAATTTGTGACAGCGGTTGAATTTTTAAAAAATAATTTAGACTATAAAGAAAGTAGACAACTGCTTATTGATATGATTTGTTATAGGTTTGTTAACAGAAAGTATGATAAAGAATTTTTAGATATGTTAATTATTGTGGGGGAGATTGCAGAGGATAAAGATGCATTGGTAAAAAAACTCAACAAAGCAAGTGGTTTAAGAAAGATATATTATCAGTCTATAGCAGCTTTTGAAAAAGAAAGATATTTCGAAGCCGATAAAGAATTTGAAGCGCTAGCTAAAGTTGGTTATCAGGATAGTCAGGATTATTGGGAGAAAATTCAAGATGTACGAGAAAAATCAAAAGATTATATAGATGATATTAAAGGAATCTATAAAACAAATCAGAGCGACAGTAGATATCTTGTATTTATGGATGACTATCAGATTTGTTATACGGCCATGTATGAAAAAGTAGAAGAAGGCGTGATTACAGAAGAATGTGGTTATGAATACTTACCGAACAAAGGTGGTTATTATATTTGGTGGAAATCAAATGAAGCCTTGGAAGTAGTATTGACACCAACAGGATGTGTGATAAAAGATTTGGATGGAAAAACAGAAGGATCTGCGCTATTAGGTGAGTATACCAAGATGGAATAGAACAAAAGTTTAGAATGCAAACATAAGAGGAGGACAAATTAAGATATGGCATTAGTAAGTGTATTAAAATATGAAGGTGATAATAAGACATTTATATGGAGACACCCAAACCGGGATTTTAATACCGGTTCAGAGTTAATTGTACGAGAATCCCAAGAAGCGATATTTATGTTAAATGGCGAAGTACTGGATACTTTTGGACCAGGAAAGCATGTTTTGGAAACAGAAAACTTACCTGTTATCAAAACGATTATGAAAACTGCAACCTTTGGAAGAAGAGTGTTTACAGCAGATTTATATTTTGTAAATTTGACAGAGCAGATGGCAATCAGATGGGGAACGGACAGCAAAGTAAGTTATTTGGATCCGGTGTATGATTTCCCATTGGAGATTGGTGCTTGTGGTGAAATGAGTCTTTCCGTATTGAATTCTTCCAAGCTTTTAGTTCGTTTGGTGGGAGCGGAAAAGGTACTGAATCAAGAAACCTTGACTAAGTATTTCCGTGGATTTTTGATGACAAGAGCAAAATCCATTATTGCCCAGGAAATTCAGAATAGAAATATTAGTATTTTTGAGATTGATAAGTATCTTAGCGAGTTATCAGAATCCATTCGTCAGAAGCTTTTGGATGACTTTTTTGATTATGGTGTAGATTTAAATAGTTTTTTAATTACTACTGTTTTAAAGCCGGATGAAGATCGTAATTATATTAAATTCAAAGATTTATATTTCCGTCAGAAGAGTGATGTGATGGAAGCACAGCTTCAGCAAAAATTAACATTAATAGAAGAACAGACAAAAGCACAATCAACAGTAATGGAAGCAGAAGCTATTGCCAGAAAACGAGAATTAGAAGGTTATACATATCAACAGGAAAAAGGTTTCGAAGTGGCAAAGGAAGTTGCCCGTAATGAAGCCATGGGACAGTTCAGTAATATCGGTGTTGGTCTTGGAATGCTTACCGGCGTTGGTGGAGAAATTGGGAAAACGGTAGGCGGAGTGGCAAGTCAGGCAATACAAGGAGCTTCAGCCGCAGTTATGACGCAGGAAATACCAAATGTACAGAAGAGATTTTGCATGAATTGTGGACAGGAATTACCACCAATGGCAAGATTTTGTGAAGGTTGTGGAACAAAAGTGCAGAGTAATGACAAATGTAGTTGTGGTTATACATTTACAAATGAAGCGAGATTTTGTCCGATGTGTGGAGCAAAAAGAGGAGAATAGATATGAAGAATAAAAAACAAATAATAGGCTTAAATTTATTTATTATTGTAATTGCTGCTGTATATGCAGTGCTTATGATTATGGGAAATGTGAAGGTGGTAAAATCTTCCGTTGCCACAGTAGGTGGAAGTTATGGTGAGGAATATGCTAT
The DNA here is from genome assembly GCA_017558145.1 of Lachnospiraceae bacterium. GTDB lineage: Bacteria > Bacillota > Clostridia > Lachnospirales > Lachnospiraceae > SFDP01. The sequence continues at coordinate 13,002 of JAFYWF010000027.1, read as the reverse complement.
TGAGAATAAGTTAAATCAAGTGGTTCTATCTGATAGTCAGTTGCCTTACTTTGATCAGAGATATGAATTATTTGATTACAATGTAGAAAATGGTGAAGTTGTATTAGAAGGTTATGAAGGAAAAAGTTCAGATTTAGTAATTCCTGCTGTTTTAGAAGGAAAGCCGGTAGTAGGAATGAGTGACGATTTTATTGCTTCAATGAAAACGGTAAAAAATATTTATTTACCAAATTCAGTGAAAACAATTCCTGAAGAAGCTGAAAAGAGCTTAACTCTTTGGGTATCAGAAGATTCGGATTTAAATGATTTGCCGGAAGAGTCTGAATGGAAGATAGAACATTATTATGATTCTGATTTTATCAATTTTTATTTATCAGAACTTCTTTTCAATTACAATGTAAATGGTGAAACGATTGAAATAACAAAATATACAGGAAATGATTCGTTGGTAGTGATTCCGGCGTATATCAATGGATATCCGGTTACAGATGTATCCATGGATTTTCTCGGAACTGCAGAAATTATAGTGATTCCTGAAACTGTAAATAATATTACAGGTACATCCTCAAAAGCATTATATTCAGAGGTGTTTTTAGTAGAATTAATTTTTACAGTGATGGCATTTCTTATTGCTTTAATTACGATAGACGTGCTTCTTCCGAGATATGCAAAGAATTTGGAAGAACACTTCCTGACAGGAAGTCAGATGATAAGTGTAGTGGTATACGTTCTTGCACAGACAGGATTTGGTATTGCGACAACTTACTTTATTATATTACCTGTATTTTTGGCATTAATTATTAGTGTGGTAATTTTGGTTGTATTTATTGCAAGTATGATGTTAGCAGGTACAGGCCGTAAACAAGCAATCGAAGTTGAGAAGCGTGTGGCTGAAAAAACATCAAAAATGAAAGCTATTAAAGATTCTTGCAAAAATCTTGCGGGTGATGTTAGAGATGCACAATTACGAAAAGAAGTGCAGCGTTTGGTAGATGAAATTAGATTTAGTGATGCAGTAAGCAGAGATGATTTAGAAGAAATGGAAAATGAAATAGAAAAGGCCATTGCAGAACTTAAAAACAGTATTGCATCAGAGAATACAGAAGAAATCAAAAAACAGATTGAGCTTACTATGAAAATGGTAAAAGAAAGAAATTTAAAATGTAAATCTGGTAAGTAAGGTACCAAGGAGAAACCTTTATGGCAACAATTTTAAAATGTAAGATGTGTGGTGGGGACATAGAAATCAGTCAGGATATGACAATAGGAACTTGTCTATATTGTGGTTCTACTATGACTATGCCACGAATTGATAGTGAAAAAAAGATTCGTTTGTTTAATCGAGCGAATGGATATCGTTTAAATAATGAATATGACAAGGCTTATCAAACATATGAAGCGATTGTACAGGAAGATGAACAGGAAGCAGAAGCTTACTGGGGAATGATTTTATCGGAGTATGGAGTGGAATATGTAGAAGATCCAAAAACAGGAAGGAGAATTCCTACTTGTCACAGAACCCATATTCAGCCAATCCAGTCTTCTACTAATTTTGAGCTTGCATGCAAATATGCTGATGCTGAAAGCTTATGTATGTATCGAGAGGAAGCTGAAAGCTTAGATAAATTACAGCGTAAAATTATAGCATTGTCAGAAAAAGCAAGTGGTTATGATGTGTTTATCTGCTACAAAGAAACCGATGATGAAACAGGAGAAAGAACACAGGATAGTGTTTTGGCTCAGTCTATTTATGATGAGTTAGAAAAACAAGGAATCAAAACATTTTTTTCGCGAATTACATTAGAAGATAAATTGGGAACAGATTATGAGCCTTATATTTATGGAGCTTTAAAATCTTCCAAAGTAATGCTTCTTGTGGCAATGAACGGAGATTACTGTGATGCGGTTTGGGTAAAAAATGAGTGGAGACGTTTCCTGAACTTTATGGAAGAAGATGATTCTAAAGTAATGATTCCGGTATATCAGGGAATGTCAGCTTACGAATTTCCAATGGAAGTATCCAAATATCAAGCACAGGATATGGGAAAAGTAGGAGCCATCCAGGATTTGGTTCGAGGAATTAAAAAGATTGTCGGCGAACCTGCTACGAATACTAACGATGCGGTATTAAATGCTCTTATGGCAGATAAGAGAGAACGAGAAGAACAAAAGTTAAAGAAAAAGAAAAGAAGAAAGAGATTTTGGCGCACAGTAGCCATTTTGATTTTATTAATTGCCTTAGTAATAGGTGGTTATTATTATGTAATAATTCCAAACCAACATTACGGGCAGGCGTTAATCTATATTGAACAAGAAGAATATGTGAAAGCTTTTAAGGAATTAGAGAAATGTAAAAATTTCAAAGATGCGGAAGAACTTGTAGTACAGTATGAAGAAAAATATAATGAGCAGTATTATCAGATTGCAGAACAATATATCGAGAATGGAATGCATGATCAAGCTATAGAAATTTTTAAAGATTTGGGCGATTATAGTGATAGTTATTATCGCTATTTTGAACTGGTGGATTCATACAGTGAAAAACTGCTGAAACAAGATAGTGGAGTTAATAATTGTACATTAATTTTTACAATTATTATGGAAGCAGTTGAATATGCGAAAGATTCAGAAGAGATAGAAATTCTTAAAAATGATGTTGTTCAAATAAGAGATGTATTTGAATATTGTGGAAGATATGATAGCGTAGCAAAATGCTATCAGTGTTTATCTAAAATGAATGTTGAGAATGCCAATGAAATGGTAGGAGTATATCAAGAGTATGTTAAGATAGCAAAAGAATATGAAAATAAAATGAAAAATACTTCTATTGTAATGAAAGGTCAAATGAATACGAAATCTAAAAGGCGTATTTATAAAGGAGCAGAGAAGCTATATATTCTATTCAAAGAACAAGGGCGATTATATATTACGACAGACCAGAATGATTTTTATGAAATAATAAACAATTCAGCTCCTGACTATGGTACTTTTGGATATAGATGGTTTTATAATCCCAAAACTGAAACCATATGTATAAGAAATGGTGCGTGGTATTTTAATGCAAAAATAATTGGAACCGAAATGATTATCGAAATGCTACAGAGTGGTGATTATCCATCGGATTATGAAGAGTATTTACCAGAAACTTACACTATATTTGATACATCTTTGATAGAGAAAAAATAAAAACCATATAGAAATAAGGAATTTACAAAAGGTGAAAAATTTATGGCCATGATACTAAAATGTAAAATGTGTGGTGGTGACATAGAAATCAGTCAGGATATGACAATAGGAACTTGTCTATATTGTGGTTCTACTATGACTGTGCCACGAATTGATAGTGAAAAGAAAGCACGTTTATTCAATCGAGCCAATGAATATCGTTTGAATAATGAGTTTGACAAAGCATATGAAGCATATAAAGCAATTGTGGAAGAAGATGAACAGGAAGCAGAAGCTTACTGGGGAATGATATTATCCGAATATGGAGTGGAATATGTAGAAGATCCTAAGGATAAAAAACGTGTTCCAACTTGCCACAGAACAAAAGTGCAGTCAATTCTTTCGTCCACTAACTATAAGCAAGCATTGCAATATGCGGATACAGAAAGAAAATTTATTTATCAGGATGAAGCAGAAGTTATAGATAAACTTCAAAAAGATATTATTTCTATTTCTGTAAAAGAGAAGCCATATGATGTATTTATCTGTTATAAAGAAACAGAGAATCAGTCAGGAGAAAGAACACAGGATAGTGTACTTGCACAACAAATATACGAAGTGCTTCAAGAAAAAGGAATTAACACATTTTTTTCCAGAATTTCTTTGGAAGATAAAATTGGAAGAAATTATGAACCATATATTTTTGGTGCGTTAAAGTCTGCAAAAGTTATGGTATTGGTGACTACCAGCAATGACCATTGTAATGCAACCTGGGTAAAAAATGAATGGAAACGTTTCCTTAATTTTATGGAAGAAGATAAAAATAAAGTGATTATTCCGGCATGTTATGAAATGTCTGCGTATGAACTTCCCAATGAGTTGGCCTCTTATCAGGTACAAAATTTGGAAAAAATTGGTGCCGTACAAGATTTGGTTTATGGAGTCACCAAGATATTAGGAAAAGAATCCAGAGAATCTAATAATGTAATTATTAATGAATTGTTGGAAGAGAAAAATACTCGTGAGAAAAGAAATGGAATCTTAATTCGTGGTCTCCTTCTTTCGGTTATTTGTTTTGTATTGTTTTTTGGGGGATTACTATCTACAACAGCTCCGGTTGATAACGGACATGTAAGTATGAAATTTAGTAGTTTATCTCTTCGGTTTCAAGAGTATAATCTGAAATTTAGTGTGGTATGGCTAAGCGGTATGTTGATTGGTTTTATAGCTATGATATACGGCATGATTAAAGGCTATGCAAAACCTTTGTGTAAACGATTACTCTTATTAGGATTTTTTATTCTAGGGTTGGATCTTTTTGTGATGAAGTTGTGGGGATTTTTACTTCCAGGATTTAAGTTTTATTATGGAATGATCTTTATCCTAGTGTTTTGGATTATTCTTAGTAAACTTAAATTGGATTCTAAACGCCAAGTGCTGATTCGTTTGGCAATTCTTGGTGTCTCTTGCTTACTGGGATTTTCTAATTTAGGATTCGAAAAAGAAGAGCTTACGGATCAATGGCAGATTACATCTAAGAACCAAATAAAAGTAATTGATGACTATGCAACAATTCGAAAGGAAGCAACTTCTTCATCAGAAGAGTTGGGAGAAGTATATCAGAATATGGTTTTTGATATTGTTTCCAAAGAGGTTCAGGAGGAAAAAATCTGGTATGAAATTACAACCTTAAGTGGAAAAAGAGGCTTTGTAAGCGGTAGTTTAGTTGGAGAGGCGGTAGTAATTGAGGTTGTTGATGAATATAGAAACTTAAGAAGCGGACCAGGGACAAATTATAAAAAAATCGGTAAAGTATATATGAGTGAAACTTATTGGGGAGTAGTATATAAAGTTTCAGGAAATGATATTTGGTATGAAATTGTCCTTTCTGATGGCAGTGTCGGATATGTTTGCGGTTATAAAAATGACAAGAGTATTAAAGTTATAAATTAAGGATGTAAAAGAGTGCATTTGTAGCAATTGATTCTGAAGAAATTTAGGATCATTTGCTACAAATGCACTCTTTTTAACTCTAAGAAATCCAACCGCCATCCAGAGTAATAATTTGTCCGGTTAAATATTCCGGAGCTTGAGCCAGCAGAATACATAATTTGGCAACTTCTTCCGGTTCTCCTACGCGATTGGCAGGAATTTCTTCTATGATAGATTGTAGATCTTCGGCAGAAAAGCAGGAATTCATATCTGTATTTATGAATCCGCAGGAAATGGCATTCACTTGAATATTGCTTGGGGCTAGTTCTTTAGCCAAAGCTTTTGTGAAGCTATTCATGGCTCCTTTTGACGCAGAATAAGCAACTTCCATGCTGGCACCAACATTTCCCCAAACAGAAGAAATATTAATAATTTTTCCTTGGTGCTTTTGCAACATTTTGGGAACGCCATATTTACTTGTATAGAATAAAGAATCTATGTTTGTTGACATTACATTTTGCCATTCTTCTTCGGTCATATCTGTCAGAAGTCCTACATGAGAGATGCCGGCATTGTTAACAATCACATCAATAGAAGGAATAGAAGAGAATAATTGTTCAACTTCTTTCATACTTCCCATGTCACATTGAAAGATATGACAATGAATAGGGGTGAAGATTTTGGGATCATCAGTTGTTGATTCGATATTTAGTGGTAAATTTTTGGCAGGAGATTTTGTTTTTTCCACATCTGACTTAATCTGTTCTAACAATGGAATATTATTTTTACAGGTTAAGTATAAATCATATCCTTGTTTGGCAAATTCATATGCAATAGCTTTTCCGATTCCACGAGAGGCACCGGTAATGAGTACGGATTTTTTTGCTTGCATGTTGTTTTGATCCTTTCTATTATTTGGTGAAGTTAAATTTTAGGTTAAGTATTAAAGCTCTTAGTTTGATATGTTCCCACCAATTGAGTAAAAATCGAAAAGGTGGTAAGGAATCGTTTTGTAAGTTCCCACCAATAGCGAAAAAAACGAAAAGGTGGGAAAGAATATCATTGCAAGTTCCTACCAATAGTGTAAAAAGCCAAAAAGATGGGTTCAAGAAGTAAAAAATAATCTAACTAACATAATGTAATCTTCAATGTTCTTACGGTACACCAATAATGTTCGCTAGCATGATGAAAAAATAGAATCATTTTCTTGATTATAATAAACAACTGGAATTAATTCTATATGTTTGATAAGATATTTGATATATTTGTTTGAATATTAATAAAAAATGATTGCAGAATAAAGTTAAGAGAAAGAGCAAAGAGATAGAGATAAAGAAGGAAAAGGAGAAATAAGGATGAGAGACATTATTATTATCGGTTCCGGTCCTGCAGGAATGGGAGCTGCGATTTATGGGAAAAGAGCAGGTTTAGATACGTTAGTTTTGGAAGGAACAGGCATGAGTGGTGGGCAGGTAACCCAGACTTATGAGGTAGATAATTATCTGGGATTGCCGGGAGTTAATGGATTTGATATGGCTATGACTTTTCATGCTCATACGGAAAAATTAGGTGCTGATTTTGAAATGGGAATGGTAACAGGAATTCAGAAAAAAGATGGATATTTTGAAGTAACTACAGAAGATAATTCATATGAGACAAAGACTGTAATTTTAGCTACCGGAGCATCTCATAATAAATTAAATGTACCTGGAGAAGAAGAATTAGCAGGTATGGGAGTTTCCTATTGTGCTACTTGCGATGGAGCATTTTTTAAAGGAAGAACTACCATGGTAGTCGGTGGCGGAGATGTGGCGATTGAGGATGCTATTTTTCTTGCCAGAACTTGTGAAAAAGTGTATTTGGTACATCGTCGTGATGAACTTCGTGGTGCTAAAATTTTACAAGATAATTTACTCTCCTTTCCTAATGTAGAAATTATTTGGGATTCTGTGGTAGAAAAAATTTTGGGGGAAGAACAGGTAGAAAAAGTACAGATTTATAATCGAAAAACAGAAAAAAGAACGGAAATTAATGTAGATGGTATCTTTATTGCAGTGGGGATTCATCCGAATACAGAAAGTTTTACAGGATTAGTAGAAACAGATGCCAACGGTTATATTGTTGCGGGAGAAAATTGTGAAACTTCTGTTGGAGGAGTTTTTGTGGCAGGAGATACCAGAACCAAAGAACTACGTCAAATTATCACAGCTGTAGCAGACGGAGCAAATGCAGTGAATAGTGTGCAAAAGTATTTAATGACGTTATAAAAATTGTTTTTTTTTGTACACAATAAAGCATTGAAAGGAAAAAAATTGACATTAATCGCATATAATGTTATTATTTGTAGGCACTTTGTTACAAAAATGTTACAAAGTGTGAAGAAATAATATTGGGAGTTAATGAATGATTTTTAATAAAACAAGAATTGTGGCAGGTCTGTTAAGTATCGCACTTTTAGTAACTGTGTTTGATATGACAGTATTTGCTGTGGAAATGGATAAGATTTTACCGGTTGCCGGCTTGGATCTCACTTTGAATGAGGGGGTATCCATGAAGGAAGTGGTAGAAGAAAGAGGTTTGGATACTGAAAACGAATATTACATTGTAGAACCCACTGATATTGTAAAAAAAGAAATGGTGGATGCAGTACGTGAAGATTATTCTAATTTAGTAATTGCTGATGTTAATGACTATGTAAATATTAGAAGTATTCCAAGTGAAGACGGAGAAATCGTAGGGAAGCTCTACGATAATTCTGTAGGTGACTTTTTAGAAGAAGAAAACGGATGGTATAAAATTGAGTCAGGAAACTGTATTGGTTATGTAAAAGCTGAATATTGTGTTACTGGCGAAGCAGCTAATGAGTTGGCAAAAGAAGTGGGACGTAGAACAGCTATTGTTACCACAGAGACTTTAAATGTTAGAAAAGAACCAAATAATGGAGCAGCTGTAATTGGGCAGGTTCCTTGCGAGGAAGTTTTGACAGTAACTGATGAAGCTGGTAATTGGATTGAAATTAAAATAGAAGAAGGATACGGTTATGTATCTTTAGAATACGTAACTTTAAGTATTGAATTTGTAAAAGCAGAATCTAGAGAAGAAGAAAAAGCTCGTTTGGAAAAAGAACGTGCAGAACGTGAAGCAGCTTTAGCCGCTTCCAGAAAAGCACAGGAAGCAGCCGCCGCTGCGGCAGCTGAAGAAGCTGCAAAAATCCAAGAAATAGCAGCGTCGTTACCTGCAGGGGATACAAGTCTCGGACAACAGGTTGCAGATTATGCACTTCAGTTTGTGGGTAATCCATATGTATATGGTGGAACCAGTTTAACCAATGGAGCAGATTGTTCCGGATTTACATTGGCAGTATATGCAAACTTTGGAGTTGCTCTGCCACATTCTTCTGCTGCGCAGAATAAAAAAGGAACCAATGTGGGCAGCGTTGCCAATGCAGTACCAGGAGATATTATATATTATTCCGGTCATGTAGGAATTTATATAGGGAATGAACAGATTGTTCATGCAAGTAATTCCAGAACCGGTATTATTGTATCTAACGTATATTACGACAAAGTATTAGGTGTAAGAAGAATATTCTAACCTTCAAAGCGAAGCAAAAAAAGACAGAAAGCCAATGGATGCTTGCATCCTATTGGGGACCTGTCTTTTTTTATTTCGCGCGAAGCGCGAAACGAGGAAATGCGCAAGCATTTTCGAGTCTGGCTTTGAAGGTTATATTGTAAAGGAAGCGCGAAACGAGGAAATGCGCAAGCATTTTCGAGTCTGGCTTTGAAGGTTACATTGTAAAGGAAGCGCGAAACGAGGAAATGCGCAAGCATTTTCGAGTCTGGCTTTGAAGGTTATATTGTAAAGGAAGTACGAAACGAGGAAATGCGCAAGCATTTACGAGTTCGCATGGAAGGTTAGAAATGTTTCTACGTTTTATTGAAAGTGTCAGAATATATTATTTTGAGGGAATCTACTTGACGAAAAGCACCTTGGATAAAATGCACAAAAGTTGGATGTGAATTTACATAAAACAAGAAATTGGTTAAAAAGTTATCCACATTAAAAAAAGGCTTATTTTAGGCAAAAAACACTTATGCACGGAGTTATACACATTATCCACATGTGGATTGTTAGTTTTTGGGGATGAAAAAAGAGGAAAAACAAAACGTTTGTTTTGTTATTTTTTTCCAAAACTAATATATTTCAAAAAAATACTTGATTTATTTGAAAAGAAAAAATTAAAAAAAATTACCAAAAATATCTGAAAACAAACATAAATATGGACAAATGAGAGATAAAATGATAAAATAAGGCATGGTGAAAGATAAATTCATCATAATCTAGAAACAGAAGGGATGATCAGTATGAAGTTTATTATCAGTGGAAAAAATATTGATGTAACGGAAGCTCTTAAAAATGCAGTGGAGGATAAGTTAAGCAAGCTTGAAAAATACTTTACTTCCGAAACCGAGGTACATGTTACCTTAGGTGTGGAAAAAGACAGACAGAAAATTGAAGTAACCATCCCGGTAAAAGGAAACATCATTCGTTCAGAACAGGTGAGCAATGATATGTATGTTTCAATTGATCTGGTAGAAGAAATCATTGAAAGACAGCTGAAAAAATATAAAAATAAAATTATTGATAAAAAACAGGCAGCAGCGCACTTTAAGCAGGAATTTATTGAAAAAGATTATGTAGATGATGAAGAAGTGCAGATTGTAAGAAGTAAGAAATTTGATATCAAACCAATGTATCCGGAAGATGCATGTATTCAGATGGAATTATTAGGACATAGTTTTTTTGTTTTCGTGAATGCAGAAACCGATCAGGTGAATGTAGTTTATAAGAGAAAAGGCAATACCTATGGTATTATGGAACCTGATGTATAAGATTAGAGAGGAAAATTTAGAAACCCACCTTCCTAGGTGGGTTTCTTTTATGGTAGAATGTTATGGTTAATACAGTTGTTTTTGATATTGGAATGGTACTTGTATATTTCAGATGGCGTGAATTATTTTCGCAACTAGGGTTTGAAGGTGAAAAATTTGAAACGATAGCCAAAGCTACAGTTCAGAATCCTTGGTGGAATGAATTTGATAAAGGAAACATAAGTGTAGAAGAGATAGAAGAAAAATATATTTTAAGTGCACCTGAGTATAGAGAAGATATCAAACAAATTTATCAACATGCCGATGAATTTGTTGAGATGTATGATTATACTTATTCTTGGATTCGTGACTTGAAGACGAGAGGGTATAAAGTTTATGTACTATCCAATTGGTCTGAAATTGCTTATGAAAAAAATAAGGATACGCATTTGAAGTTTTTAGAAGAAATGGATGGCGGAATTTTATCTTTTAGAGAAGGGTTGATAAAACCGGATAAGAGGATTTATCAATTGCTTTGTGAAAGATATCAGATCAATCCTTTAGAAGCAGTTTTTTTAGATGACAATCTTGCGAATGTTAAGGCTGCCATTGAGTATGGAATGCATGGAATTCATTTTGTAGAGGAAAGTCAGGCCAAACAAGAACTGGAAAAATATTTGAAATAAGAGAGAAGAAAGAATATGTGGTTATTAAATATCCTTGCTTTTTTGATTGCAACAGTCTACTTTGCGAACAAAACAAAAGAGAAGATGACAGAAGTCTTTCCTATGACAGCATGCGGCATGATTTTGCTTTTGTATGTGTTGGCATATTTTCGTCATTTGTCATGGATTGATGGTATTAGTATAGGTATCCTTGGTGTTGCTTTTATCATTTTTTTAAAAGGAGGCAAACAAAAAAGAAAAGAGTGGTGTGTAGAGGTTAAAGATGCCTTTTGTCATCCGGCAACTTTAATTGTTTTGTCTAGTGCTGTTTTAGTGAGTCTTTTAGTGCAGGGAAGAATTGCACTGTGGTGGGATGATGTAAATTTTTGGGCAACTGATGTAAAGAGCATTTTCTATCTGGATGGTTTTGCAGCAAAATATGGAAATGTTGCACCGGAATTTGGAGATTATCCACCAGGTGTCCAGTTATTTAAATGGTGGTTTTTGCATTTTCAACCTGCAAAATTTCATGAAGGTCTTATGTATGCAGGTTTTTATGTATTAAACATTCTATTATTGGCGCCTTTGTTTTCTTATATAAAGATGGGGAAAAACCATGTCGTTAACGGAATTCGATTTGTTAGTGCCTGTATTTGTATTATCGTTGCTCCTAGTGTAATTGAAACTTTTTATTTAGAAGGAGCTTGCTCTGATCTACCCATGGGCATTGCTTTGGGATTGTTTTTATGGAGTGTGGTAGAGGAAAAGAAACATGCCCTTATTTTTTCATACGTGAGACAGGCATTATCATTGGCCTTAGTGATGATTTGTAAAAACACAGGATTTCAGTGGGTTATTTGGGGAATGATTTTCTGGCTGGTATATCACGGTGTTATATACAAAGAAGGAAAAAAGAAGATGTTCCTTTCTTTTATAGGAATCATGAGTTTGCCGTGGATTGTAGAAGGTAGTTGGTTGTTATCCTGTCTTTTAAAGAGAAGGGTGGCAAAACTTACAGGTGCCGGAATAAAAATGGCAGTATCAGGCGTGGTTCCTGCGGTTGATTATCGTATGGATTTGGTGAAAAATTTTATTCAAGGATTTTTCATAGAGCCGATTCATAGACAAAAGACAATCAGTATTGACTTGTCTGTCTTTGCTTTTATTGTATTGATGATTGCAGCGATTGTTTTCTTTACAAAAAAAGAATTGATATCCAAACGGGAAAGGAATGTGCTGTTGGGAGTGTTTATTTCACAAGGCTTTATTTCCTATGGTATCATTCTCATCATGCATTTAACTATTTTTGTAACGGAATTACAGTACCTGGAAGCTGTAGTTATGACGGCATCCATTGAGCGATATGGTGTGCCGTTTACTATGGGCTTGCTATATATTTTATGGGGAATATGGGTGTCAAAAGAACATTCTGGAACAAAGCAGGCATACGGCATTGTTTTTGCTTTTGTTTTTCTTTGTGCACAATGGCCGGGAGTATATGATGCTTTTGTGGGCTATCGTAATGATATTGCAACAAAACAAGTCGAGCGAGATGCTATGGTAGAAGCAGAGGCACTTCTTTTTAAAGAAAAAACAAAAGAAGTATGGAAAGAGAAAGGAACCCGTGTTTTATATCTAAGAGATGGTAGTAAAAACCATTGGGTAAAGGATACCTATATAAATTATGAAGTGTCTCCGGTAGGAGTGGTATATGGTAATGTTTCGGAATCTTTGTATCAGCCGGAAGAATGTAGAAGAGTCATAGATGAGTCTCATGCCAAATATGTATATGCAGATGCCACTCTTTTGGATAACAGTCAGCTATTTGTAGGAATGACGGAAGAGTTTCAATACGAAACTTTGTATGAAATTGTAGTTCAAGCGGGAGAAATCAAGCTTTATCCGGTGTCCTAAGTAAGCTTTGAAGCAACAAGCGGAGAGGGGAGAAATCTGTTGCAAAAAAAGGCCCTCTATGATAAAATAGAAGCAACGGGCAATGACAAAAAAATAACAATCTTTTAAAAGCCCATCGTTGCAAATAATTAGAGTTTGCAAAGCGAAAAAATATAATATTTTCAGAAAGGAGTCATGAAAAATGGCAAAGAAAGTAGTATTAGCAGGCGCATGTCGTACAGCAATCGGTTCTATGGGTGGTTCTTTATCTACAACACCAGCAGCAGAACTCGGAGCAGTAGTAATTAAAGAAGCATTAAACAGAGCAGGAGTTGCTCCTGAACAGGTTGATCACGTATATATGGGATGTGTAATCCAGGCAGGTCTTGGACAGAACGTAGCTCGTCAGGCATCCTTAAAAGCAGGTTTACCAATCGAAGTACCTGCAGTAACAGTTAACGTAGTTTGTGGTT
>JAFYWF010000026.1 GCA_017558145.1 Lachnospiraceae bacterium | reverse complement strand
CTGTCCGTAAATAAAAACAGAATTATCTACAGTTTCAACATAATATACATCCGCAATAGGAATTTCATGTTGCTGCCCTTCACAGATTCCGGTTAGCTTTCCTTGTCTGGATTTCACAAATGTAATGATATCCTTCACTTCCTCTGTTTCTTCATGGCATCTAATTTCCAATTCTTCGGGCTCACTTCGAGCAATTTTCAATATTTTAATCAGCATACTTTTTTCTCTTTATACTTTCATTTTTTTATTAATATAAAATGACTTGTACATTTAAACAATACCCTGCCACGTAAGGTGCATTTTATTCCACATAAGATGCACTATTCCTCTAGTCTTTACTTTTCTCACACATTTATATTTCTCTGACTAATGTCCAATAAAAAAGAAAATCTCTATCTGTCGCCAAATAAAGATTCTCTTACCTAAATTACATTTATTTTTCTTTTCAGTATGTTAACTAATTCCCAAAATAGCTTCAATTGTTTCAAACATTCTGTTTTGGTCAATTGGTTTTAACAAATATCCTTCCGGTTTATATTTTAATACAGAATTGATACTGTCTCTATTTGCTATACTCGTTAGGAATACTACCGGAATATCTTTCAATTCATCATCTTGTCGAAGAACTTCCAGGGTTTCTTTACCATCCATAACAGGCATTTCATAATCTAATAATATCAAATCCGGTTTTCTTCTTCGTGCTCTTTCAATCGCTTTTTGACCATCTGTAGCCACAGCTACCTCATATTTATCTACAAGCATTGCTTTTACGCTACGAAGTAAAATTCCACTATCATCAACTAATAGAATACGTTTCTTGAAAGCCACCTCTTTTTCTGTCTCTGTAGCTTCATCTCCCTCAATCACAACGTCATCTTCTTCCGATTGTAATACAGAAGAACACTTATCCATCAACTCAGTCAATGTAGTTGGTCTTGTAAGGTAGTCAAACTGTTCGCCTTCATAATATTCCTGAAAAAATTTACATTCTTCCGGAGTACCAATTAAAATCACAGGAATCGTACGTCTTCTTGTTTCAAAATAATCCAAAATTCTCTTATCTAATTCCCCTACTCCAACCAAGCATACAATGGCCATATCAGGCTCAAAAACCTTAACCATACCTTTTACTAATTCTAAGTTATCCATACACATCTGTGCTTGAAATTTTGTCTCTAAATACCTGTTTATGGTACTAATTGTTTGATTTAATTCTCCGATTAAAAGTACCCTCTTCATTCTTCTCTTCTCCCATTTCCATTACTTCTTAATTGTTCTGCCAGTTCCCCAATTTTTTCTATTGCTTGGTCACAATCCATATTTACAATCAAGGAGCTTAGTTCTTCTATTCCTGCTTGCATTTCTTTTGAATACGTAAATTCCTCAAGTAATGCCATAACTCGGTCCATTTCATCCATATCCTGTTCATCAGTGGCTATCCTAAGCATTTCCAGGTACGCAAGAATTACATTTTCATCTTCTATTTCTTTTGCTTCCTTTATTTCTAAATTTCCAGTCAAAACAAAGTCTTTCAATTTATCTGTGTAGCTTAACCATTCTTTGATAAAGATCGGATGTAAACTTTCTATAGTCTGTATATCGGTATTTGCAGATGCATTCTCAAGAACTTTTGCCATTCCCCCTAATACAATCGCTCCAATCATGTTGGCAGAACTCTTCATGCTATGTACTTTTATTCGATACTGTTCCCAATCGGTTCCAAAAAATTGCTCTAATTTATTAGCTTCCACTGTAATTGCTTTATAGAAATCGGTTACTGTTTCTTTTAAAAGCTCTTTTGTTGGGAAATGTAAGAATCCATAATTCCAGTCAATTCCATCTACTATTGGTAATTCTTCTATACTTTCACTAACAACATTCGTTCTCTTATATCCACTATCTGCTCCATACTGCACTAAATTCTTTGGCAGTAATCGTACAATCATCTGCTCTAATCTTTCCGGATTGATTGGTTTCGATAAAAATTCCTCGAATCCTTCTTTCAGATACATTTCTTTAGCTCCTGAAATAGCATTGGCTGTAAGTGCTACTATAGGAACATTTTGACATGCATGGTCTGACATTTTCTTTATTCTATGTAAAGTTTCAATACCATCCATTTCCGGCATCATGTGATCTAGGAAAATAATATCATAATGTGTATCTTTTATCATATCGAGGCATTCCATTCCGCTTTCTGCCTCCTCTATTTTAACCTTTGTTTCTTTTAAAAGGCTGCTAAATACCTTGCGATTCATCATATTATCATCTACTACAAGTAATCTTGCATCTGATGCTATAAAGGTAGCATCATAAGAATATTGCATAGATAAATTCTTAATTCTCTCCTCCAAATCACCAATTGGTTCTTTATCAATTACCTTTTGAACAAGTTCAAAAGAAAACTTAGAACCTTTTCCATAAACACTATCCACATTAAGTTTGCTATCCATGAGTTTCAAGAGTTGTAATGTAATACTCATACCAAGTCCGGTACCTTCGATATTACGATTTTTCTCTACTTCAATTCTTTCAAACCTTTCAAATATTTTTGATAAATCTTCTTCTTTGATTCCTATTCCGGTGTCTTCCACTTCAAAATAAAACTTCGCATATTCTTCCTCAATAGCTCCATCCACTGTAAGTGTTAATCCACCTTCTCTAGTGTATTTTACAGCATTCGTCAAAAGATTTACCAATACCTAGCGAATTCTTATTTCATCACCATAAACTTTACATGGTAGATTTGGATTTACATTAATTTTCATTTCCAAACCTTTATCTTTTGCTTTTCCCATAATCATGGTAACAACATCATGCACCATGCTACTGAAGTCATATTCCACCGGAATAATTTCCATCTTACCGGATTCTATCTTAGAAAAGTCCAAAATATCATTTATAAGATACAATAAGGTTTGGCCTGCATTTTGAATATTCGTGGCATATTCTTTAATTACATCATCTTCACTCTCTCGAAGAATCATAGCATCCATTCCAAGAATGGCGTTAATTGGTGTTCTAATTTCATGAGACATATTTGCAAGGAATTTTCCTTTTGCCTGATTAGATCCTATCGCTTTTTGCTTCTCTGTTTCAATATCAAGAATATCCTTCATGGTATTTATATAAGAAATAATAAGGACAAAGACCATTGCTAATGCAATCAAAGCACCACTAAATTGTGTCGTCCACTTAAAATACAAAATAATTTGAACTACCGCAGATAAGCTTACTCCCAGAATACCCAAAGCAACAAGTGCATACTCTTTGATCCTTCCAGTAAAAACATCTATAATCATGGTTATTCCCATTAATGCAATAGACGATCCTGCAATACTTACCATGTACTTAATGGTATCAGAAAAATCCACTATATTATTTACATGCAGTATCGTGCACACAACAAAATCCACAACATTAATAGCTATTGCCACTAAATAAATCTTAGCATATCTTTCCGATTGTACCTGATTTAGGTATAGCATAAATGGTATTGCAAGAAGCATTACCATAAAAAATGCCATATCACTTATAGCCGAAATATTGGGGAAAATCATTTGTCTAAATACAGAGTTCGCCATAATCCATATGGCTGCTAAAAACATAGCCCATCCCAAATATTCCATTTCTACTTTTTTTCGATAGCATATTCTTAGAGCAATACCGATTACAATGCTTGCAAGTCCGAGTACAAGAACAAACATGGCGATAATAAGCTCTACGCCACCTTTTTCAAATAAATATTTCCAGATATCCAACATTTCTCCATAAAATACTTCATGCAAAACACCTGTATATGATGAATCCGTAGATATCTCCACTCTTATTGTTTTTCCAGCATCATCACTGTTAAGATGTGCGTATACAAAAGCAACTGCACTAACACGACCAAAGGGTCTCGTATCTTTTGTTGAATATTCTTCTCTTAATTCACTATCTATATATATTTTCATTTCTTGTTTCGAGCTTCGAAAACACATATAAATGTTATCTTCTAGATATGCTGGCAACGTATTTTCTATCACCATTATTTCGTTTCGTTCTACAGCATTTTTCCCTGGAAGATTAGCTGGTTTTCTTGTTCCATCTTCTTGTACCCATACCCATCCTGTAGAAAAATCTTTATATCCAAATGTTTCATTCTGATTTTCTGCCGGGAAATATATTTCACCTAAAATCAGGTAAAGACATACTCCAACTGCTAATAATACGAAAATTATCTTAAATATTCTGATTCCTTTATTTTCTTTCATAAGTACTCCACCCTGCAGAATTTATGTTCACATGTATCTTATTATACCACTTTACGTTTATTAAATATGTAATTCCCCCCAAAAAAACAAAATTAAAACATTAATCTTATAAAACAAAAAATCCCAATGACTTAGCTCATTGAGATTTCTTGTTTTGATGAATTTTTCATAATAAGGTAAAATATCAACTCATTGAAAATCGTACTAAGAAGATATTTTATATGCTAATAATCGTATTAACACGAAGAATAAACGACGATCACAATCCATATCATAGTTCGCTTTAAGTAATCTTATTATTTCTTGTTGTGTTAATTTATGTTTCTCATCCGAATATTCTTTTAAAATATCCAAAATAAGCATATTTAACATTTTTTTTATTGCCTGTTGCGTACATGCGGTATTCCTCTAAAAAATTATAGAATTCTTTTATATTATTGTAACATCAATCTGCTATCATTAACAGACATTCCCCTATCACTCTCTTCTTAACTCATAGTACAAAAACACCATGCACATTTTTTTGTACATGGTGTCAAAATCCGAAATATTATTTATTTAAGATATATTCTTCGTAAACTTTATCCAGATAATCAAACAGATATAGAAAATTTTCTTGATTTATTCCTTTAATTACTTCATAACACTCTTTGATAATTGCAGGTAATTTTTCCTTGTTATATTTGGAATATTTCCCAGCCATTGTACCATTTTCTGAAGCCATATTATTTATCACTTGTCCGTTTATCTGATATATATTTATTATTTTATTTTTATAAGGTTGTAAAAATCGTGCATCGCTTACACTTGACTGCTCTATTTTAGAAGCTGTAAAACAAGCCGTTAATTCCCCTCTGTTGGATACTACCATTGAAGGTGCAGAAAATATTCTTATCAATACCAGCGGCAAAGTAGACATCATGGCCTTAAGTTCCGCCATTAACTACATACGCGAATTAGCTGGTGATAAAGTAAACATTATTTGGGGTACTGTAACAGAAGATAATTTTGATACTGATAAAATTGTGGTCACCTTAATAGCTACTGGTATGTCTAAGAATAGAACTTCTATCCCCAGGTCACGCCCACTTCCTAAAGCGATTACTTCAGATACTACAAAGAAACCATCTGTTTCAGAAATACCTTTAGGTAAACCAATAGTTAAACCTGTTACTCCTTCTTTAAAGGAAAAAGAATTGGTAATTCCTCCTTTTCTTTTAGAAACAAGTAGAAAGAGGAAAGTCCTAGATTAATAGTTTCTCTACTATATTTAATAGTTTTATCGCCAGTCTTTTTATCGCCGTTTTTTATCGCCGATATATTTTCCGGTGATAAAAACTATTAATAAAATTCCTCTATAGTAGATAGGTGTAATAAAAGGACCACACATTTCTGTATGATCCTTCAATATCTAATCTACTCTATATATCTAATTCCTCTTTTCGTTATCGAATAATTATTGTGCTCTATCCAAGAAAAGTAACCTATCTTTCACGATCTAGGTTCACATCCTGTAAATATTCCTTTAATAAAAACGCACAAAAATATGGAAATGTATAAATATTATCACTATATCCGATATTACCGGAGATAAACTTAATACCATATTTAATATCTTGATAACTATTACTTTTAATCAACGTCCTAAGTGATTTCGCAGTTCCATTTGTTGACTTTACTTCCACCGGCACAAGGTAATCCTTTGTCCTAACAAAGAAATCTTCTTCTAAATATGAATCATCTTTTTTGTGATAATATAGCCCGTATCCATTTTTTATCAATGCTTCTCCAACAATATTCTCATACAAAGCACCTTTATATACACTGAGATTCTTATTTGCTCTTAAATCTTCCTGTGCCTCTTCATCCAACATAGCAACAAAAATACCTGTATCCAAAAAATACAGTTTATATTTTGTTTCATCATAATTGCCTTTCAATGGCAATTCCGGAAAATTCATACAATAACATATATTCACAATCCCAGCATCTTTCAACCATTCTATGCATCCACGATAATCCTTAAAACGTGCTCCCTTTGCCACTTTACTGATTTGGAATTTTTTATTATCTTTTGCTAGTTGCATTGGTATCTGTTCAAACACATTCAAGATTCGTGTCTGATCCATACCATCAGCATACTTACGAATATCTTCTCGATAATCATTTAACAACTGTCTCTGAATGTCTAGCGTTCCCTCAAATGTTCCTTTTTCAATATACTCTCTTACTACTGCTGGCATTCCACCTAATATACAATAATCTAGAAACAGACTGCTATATACTCTCATTTCTGTCTCATTAAATGGTTTTTCCGTCTTCATATGCTCAAGCATATTTTGTTTGTTTGAATCATCATATCCCTTAGCCCACAAAAACTCTTCAAAATCCATAGACATCATATTATAATCTGTTTTGTACCCCACACTGTGACTCTCAATTCTCTTATACTGAATGCCCAACAACGAGCCACTGCATATTACATCAAAGCGGTCATCTAACTTGAAAAATTTTAATGAGGTTGCGATTTCTGGAAACTCCTGGATTTCATCAAATACTAATATTGTCTCACCAGCCTCAAATTTCTTCGAGGGATCCATTCTGGATATATTTCGAATAATATCGTCTGTCTTGTATCCATCTTCTGTAATCAACTTATACTTTGGTTCTTCCACAAAATTAATGTAAATTACACTTTTATAATTTTCTTCTGCAAAACGACGTATAGACTCTGTCTTTCCCACCTGTCTTGCTCCCTTAACAATCAAAGGTTTTCTATCTACATCTTTTTTCCAATTAATCAAATAGCTATCAATTTTACGTTTCAAATAAATTGCTTCCATTTTTAAGCCCTCCTACTTTTTATAGTTTACAAAAAATGAGGGAAATATTCAATGTGCTTTACAAAAAAATGAGGGAGTTTTACATGTATCAATACAAAAAAATGAGGGACCCCTGTGGATCCGCATCGATCCGGTAAATTGTGCATTTCTTCAAGTTTTACCGAATTTCGCCAGGTCGCCAGATTCCTATTTTATATCCCTTCCACCACCACAGCATGGGCAATGCCCGGAACGGAATTCCCTTCGTTAAAGCTCACCTTGCTAAGAAGTGCTCCTGTCGGTACAAATAGAACTCGTTTCCATGTCTTATCCTCTAATTGTTTTAAAATATAGGCAGACAATACACTGGCCGCACAGCCACATCCGCTTCCTCCGGCATGGGTATCCTGGGTCACCTGGTCAAAAATTTCAATACCGCAGTCCATATGCTGGGCCGTGATATCAATTCCTTTTTGCTTTAACAGATCAATGACCCCTTGTTTTCCTACATGACCCAAATCACCGGTAATGATTCGATCGTAATAGTCCGGTTGACGCTGAAAATCCTGCAAATGATGATAGATAACATCGGCTGCTGCCGGTGCCATACACATCCCCATATTCATAGAATCCTTTAACCCATAATCCACAATTCTTCCCGGTGTTACGGCTGTAATGATAGCCCTATCCTTCTCATTGGGCGTATCTGCCAATAAAAAGGCACCACTTCCGATTACGGTCCATGAAGCAGACAATGGTCTTTGATTTCCATATTCTAATGGAAAACGAAATTCTTTCTCTGCACTGGCAAAATGACTGGAAGTGACACACATGACTTTATCGGCAACTCCTGCCGCAATAGCGATAGAACCTAAGGTAATGGACAATGCGCTGGTGGAGCAGGCTCCATATAATCCAAACAACGGCCTGTTAAATTCCGCTAATCCAAAACTGGAAGCAATACATTGACCTAACAAGTCACCTGCAAACAAATATCGAATTTCTTCTATATTAGTATTGCTCTTTTCCAAACATAATTCTACCGTAGCCTTTTGCAAAGCACTTTCCGCAGCTTCCCAACTCTTCGTTCCAAAAGTATCATCGGTACAAATCTTATCAAATAAATGCCCCAAAGGACCCTGTCCCTCTTTTTTTCCAACCACAGAAGCAGAACATCGAATTCTTACCGGAGTTCCAAATTCAATGCTCTGTTTTCCTACCATTTTATTTTTTCCGTTTCCTATTTCACCACTATGTTTTTGCGAAAGTTTATTTTCAACTTCTTTTCTCTGATTTTGATTACTCACACAAACCTCCATCTACAGAATCTTATTTTCTGTTTTTTCTCTAGTGTGTGTGATAATCATAATTTTATGCACAAAAAAAATCCCCCTTTGCCACGCCTGGCATAGGGGGGAGAAGGGAGGGATTTACGCCAAAAGCAACATTTTCATGTCGCTAATGTTCTTTTCTTGATTTTATTATATATTATTTTTTAACGAATTCCATATCTTTAATGATACCAAACATGCACAAAATGCTACTTTTTTTCTTCAACATCCAAAAACTTTTTATTCCTATATTCTCTCGGAGTCACTCTATAGCGTTCTTTAAACACACGGTTAAATGTTCTTTGACTTTCAAATCCACATTCATAACATATATTTATAATGCTTTCTTTTGAATTCTCTAGCATTGTTGTAGCATAATTCATACGAATCCCATTTACATAAGTTGTAAAATTACAATGAAACGTTTTTGCAAACATTCTGGACAAAACATACTTACTCACACCCAAATCATATGCCATTTGTTCCAACGAAAAATTTTTCCTGAAATTTTT
>JAFYWF010000025.1 GCA_017558145.1 Lachnospiraceae bacterium | reverse complement strand
TTTATAATCAAGGTTACTTTATCCACTCGCTTAGCACCCTGTATTACTACAACGCACCGAGTTTCGCTACACGGCTCACTGGCGATTACCGTGACCGGACTTTCACCGGCAAGTGTGGTCCAGCTTCGCTGGACACACTATTCAAAAAAGAACTTCCAATTCAGGAAGTTCTTTTAGGATAACATTTATTTTTACTCTGAAAGTAAATTTCTCTTTCTTTCAATCATTTCATCAATCTTTTCAATGTAAAGACCCACATCCTTTACACTGTCAACACGTTCAATTCTGCCATCCGGAAATACACGTTTTGTAATAGTTCCTGCACCTATAGCTACAATGGTCTGCTTTTCTTCCATAATTAAAATATTATAAATTCCAAAATTTCCTTCTGTAGCATAGCCTACATTTTCCAGATTACCTGACATATTTTTCTGTCGATAGAGGTAATATGGCTTCATTCCCATCTCATTGGCTGCTTTAGATGCAATTTCCATAGTTTCTTCCGTGTTTTTTAACGTTTCAATTCCATGCTCTTCTATCCACTGATTCAACTTTGAAGCCCGCTTAATCGCTAAAGAATGGATCGTCAAACTATCCGGTGCAAGCTTAGAAACCTCTTCCATCGTATGAGCCACATCTTCTTTAGTTTCCCCCGGTAATCCGAGAATTAAATCCATATTAATATTTGAAAATCCTACCTCTTTTGCTAATTGAAAGGCTTCTTTTACCTGTTCTACAGTATGACGTCTTCCAATAATTTTCAAAGTTTCCTCCTTCATAGTCTGAGGATTCACAGAAATTCTGGTTACACCAAATTCTTTTAATACTTTCAATTTTTCTTTGGTAATACTATCAGCTCTTCCAGCCTCTACTGTAAATTCCTGCACCGTAGAAAAATCAAACCTATTCTTCAGATACGACAACAATCTTCGTAATTCCTCCGGTTCTAAAGTCGTAGGTGTACCACCTCCAATATAAACCGTATCTAAAATTTTATCTTTATAGACCTCACTAACATAATCCATCTCTTTTTCCATTGCAGATAAGTATTCATCTACTCTCTTTTTCCATAGTCCAATTGGATAAGAGGTAAAGGAACAATATAAACACGTGGTAGGACAAAATGGAATTCCAAGATAAAGACTATATCCATTTTCATAATGAAGTATCGATAATAATTTACGTTCTCTATTTGCAATATCAATACTTAAAGCCGCTTTTTCCTTACTACAGTCATAGACTTTTTCCATGTAGGAATGCACCTCTTCATCATTATATCCTTCTTCCAATAACCCATAGGCTATTTTTGTAGGACGAATTCCTGTAAGACTTCCCCAAGGAAGAATTTTTCCGGTATATCCGGATAGAACCGTATAAAGTAAATGTTTTAATTTACATTTAACAGAAGGACGTTCTTCTCCCTCTTCCAATGCTACAACATCTGTAATTTTATCTTTTATTTCCGGAATTGTTTCAGGAGAAAACTTATCATCATGATTATTTTTCTCCTTCGTATGCATAGAGAATACAATACTGTCATTCTCAAACAAAACACTACACTCCGGCATACCTACTGTGGATTCCCATTCTTTTGTTCCTTTTTCGAACACCTTAACATCCTCGGCCGGATAAAATGCTTTTACCAACGAATGGATATCATATTCAAATTGTGGTTGATTTAATTTTACAACAATCATCAAATAACCTCTTTCATTAAATTACTGTCAACGCAAAATTGCCATCAACGTATTTCTTCCAAGCATAAAGGAAGAACAGAAATTATTCTGTTCCCTTCCTCCCATATCTTATTTGCAGAACGGATTATATTTCTTTTCGTACGCAATAGTCGTGCTATCTCCATGACCTGGGAAAACCATTGTCTCATCAGGCAATATCATTAATCTTTCTTTTAAAGAACGGATTAATGTAGCTCCATTTCCTGTTGGCAAGTCACTTCTTCCCACAGATTCTTCAAAAAGTGTATCACCACTAATCAAAATATTATCTTTTTCAAAATAATAGCAACAACTTCCCTGGGTATGCCCCGGTGTCCAAATTACTTTAAATTCCATACCTTCTATTGTAACAGTTTCGCCATCCTTTAAATACCAGTCTACTGTAGCTGTGTATGGCCTACCTGCCATCTCAGATACATTTAATTTAGCACTTTCACATAATTCTCTTTCTTCTTCACATGCAAAAACCTGTACTCCTGTCAATTCTCGAAGCTTATTACATCCCCAAATATGATCAAAATGAGCGTGTGTTAAAAGAATTGCAGCAACTTCAAATCCTTCTTCTTTAAAAGAATTATACAAATACTCTCCTTTATCTGCCGGATCCACTACAATAATTTTCTTTTTATCTTCCTGATATAAAAAATAACAGTTAGTCTGTACGCTTCCCATTACAATTCTTTCAATTTTCAACATAACCATTCCTCTCTCTCTTCGTTTTCTCACTTTATTAAATCATAATTTCCACTAAATGAAAACTTTTTTATCAATTCTACTACATATTAGTACATATTCTTCTCACGCATTAAACAACAAAGGCCACTACAAAAACAGCAAACGATGTTATATTCATTACTGTAATTTTGCAATAGCCTCAATTAAATTCATATTTTAACCTGTCGTTCTTTCGATATCGATGACACTTTCTATATTACGAATTTTTTCAATCGTATGATGCAATTCTTCCCTTCCTGTAATTTCAAAAGAAGTAGCTAATGTTACGATACCTTGTTTACTAATTCTGGTATTTAAGGAAATAATATTAATATTTCTTTCTGTAAGTGCCTTAGAAATATCTGCCAAAAGTCCATTTCTGTTATTCGCATAAATATTAATATCTGCAATATATTTCTCATTATTTGACTCTACAGCACTTTCTAACCACTCAGCATCAATTAATCGCATTCGATCCATTTCAGGTAATGTAATCACATTAATACAATCCGTTCTATGAATAGATACACCTCTTCCTCGTGTCACGAATCCAACAATTTCATCTCCGGGTACCGGAGAACAACATTTAGAAAAACGGACCGCTACATCATCTATACCTTTTACAACAATTCCTTTTTTGGGTTTACCTGCATTGCTTCTTCCAAAGGTATTCTCTGCAACAGCTGCCAGAACTTCTTCATTCGTCATATTTCGTCTATGATCACGTTCATAGAATTCCAGCATTTTATTAATAATCTGACCTTCTTTTAAACCACCATGACCAAGAGCTGCCAATACAGCATCCCATTCTTTAAATCCATATTTTCTCATGATACCGTCCATATACTCCGGCTTCATGATGTTCGAAATGTTAATTGCTTTTGTTTTACAATATGCAATCAGCATTTCTTTACCTTTAACAATATTCTCTTCTTTTAATTCCGCCTTAAACCATTGGTTAATTTTATTTTTAGCCTGTGTGCTTTTTACAATATTAAGCCAATCTCTACTTGGTCCTTTGGAGTTTTGAGAAGTAATGATTTCTACACGGTCGCCATTCGCAATTTTATAATCAATAGGTACCAATTTCCCATTAACTCTGGCACCAATCATTTTATTTCCTACAGCTGAATGAATACTGTAAGCGAAATCCACAGGTGTACTTCCTGCCGGAAGATTCTTAACATCTCCTGTTGGAGTAAAACAGTAAACATTATCTGAAAATAGGTCTAAATCACTCTTTAAAAGATTCATAAACTCATGATTGTCAGACAAATCTCTTTGCCATTCCAAAATTTGGCGAAGCCAAAGAAGTTTTTCTTCTTCCTGAAGTTCCACTTTTTTGCCGTCAGATGCTTCTTTATACTTCCAATGCGCCGCAATACCATATTCGGCTGCTTTATGCATTTCAAAGGTACGAATCTGAATTTCAAAAGGCTGTCCACTACTTCCAATTAAAGTTGTATGCAACGACTGATACATATTCGGCTTTGGCATAGCAATATAATCTTTAAATCTACCTGGAATTGGTTTATACATTTCATGAATCACACCAAGGCATGCATAGCAGTCACGAATACTATCAACAATAATACGCACTGCAAACAAATCATAAATCTGATCAATGGTTTTATCCTGATTTTTCATCTTTTTATAAATACTGAAAAAGTGTTTCACTCTACCATCGATCTGAGCTTTGATTCCGGCTGTTTTAATATGAGCACTAACTTCATCTACAATACTTTGAATATAACTTTCTCTCACATTTTTACGGATAGAAATTTTATCCACTAAATCGTAATAAACTTCCGGCTCCAGATATTTCAAGGAAAGGTCATCCAACTCAACTTTAATTTTAGAAATACCCAGTCTTTGTGCAATTGGGCAATAAATATCCAAAGTTTCTCTTGCGATTCTCTGCTGTTTTTCTGCCGGCATATGCTTTAACGTACGCATATTATGAAGTCTATCCGCCAATTTAATCAAAATAACACGAATATCTTTGGCCATAGCTAAAAACATTTTTCTCAAGTTTTCTGCTTGAATCTCCAGTTTATCCGGTGATTTATCACTGGCGGAAGATGTAAGTTTAAGATTTTTCAATTTGGTAACACCATCAACCAATAAAGCTACATCTTCTCCAAAAAGCTCTGTAATTTCTTTATCCGTTAAAACAGTATCTTCCACCACATCATGTAAAATACCGGCAACAATAGTTTCTTTATCTAACTCTAACTCTGCAAGAATCATTGCTACACTTAAGGGATGAATAATATATGGTTCTCCGGATTTTCGAAATTGCATCTTATGTGCTTCATCAGCAATAGAAAATGCTTTTTCAATCAAAGAAATGTCATCAGAAGGATGATATTTCTTTACACGATTAATCAGAGCTTGGTACAACTCCTCCGGTGCACTAAACTCTGCTAATGTATTTATTGTTTCACGTTCCAACAAATCCGTTTTTATCGTTACTGTTCCCTCTGTACTCATGTTATCGGACACTCAAATCACCACCACTCAAAATAAAATTTCTTTTATTTTATGTCAAATGCTTTAGTAAGTCAATGTTTTATCACAGGACAATAAAACAAATGCAGCCTCTTATAAAAATTAGTAAGCGAATAGCCTTCGATGCTTAGACCCTAGAATTTTGTTTACAAAATTCTAGGGTTACCGTTTGCAACGGTATGACACAATAAAAAAGGGTTTAGGAAATCAAGTTAACTTGATTCCTAAACCTTTTTATTGTGTCGCATCGTAGGCTATTCGCTTACATCATTCCCATGCCACCGCCAGCTGGCATTGCTGGAACATCTTCTTTAATATTTGCTACAACAGATTCTGTTGTAAGTAATGTAGCTGCTACACTAGTTGCATTCTGTAATGCACTTCTTGTAACTTTTGCAGGGTCTAAAATACCGGCTGCAACCATATCCACATATTCTTCTTTTAATGCATCAAAACCTGTTCCAACTTCAGATTCTCTGACTTTATTAATAATAACGCTTCCTTCTAAACCTGCATTAGCAGAAATATGATATAAAGGAGCTTCTAAAGCTTTTAATACAATCTGAGCACCTGTTTTTTCATCACCTTCTAATTCAGCCGCTAATTTAGCAACATCTTTGGATGCATGAATATAAGCAGAACCACCACCAGAAATAATTCCTTCTTCTACAGCTGCTTTTGTTGCTGCTAAAGCATCTTCTAAACGAAGTTTTGCTTCTTTCATTTCTGTTTCTGTTGCAGCACCAACACGAATTACAGCTACACCACCTGCAAGTTTTGCAAGTCTTTCCTGTAATTTTTCTCTATCGAAATCAGATGTTGTTTCTTCAATTTGTTTTTTTATCTGAGCTACACGAGCTTTGATTGCATCAGCAGAACCGAAGCCTTCTACAATAACAGTTG
Organism: Lachnospiraceae bacterium; assembly: GCA_017558145.1. GTDB lineage: Bacteria > Bacillota > Clostridia > Lachnospirales > Lachnospiraceae > SFDP01. The sequence goes on along the minus strand of JAFYWF010000025.1, from coordinate 65,937 downwards.
CTTCTTTCTGAATTTTAACGCTTTTTGCACGTCCTAACATATCTAAAGTAGCTTCTTTCAAATCAAGACCTAATTCTTCAGAAATTACCTGACCACCTGTAAGGATAGCAATATCTTCTAACATAGCTTTTCTTCTATCACCATATCCAGGAGCTTTTACAGCAACTACATTGAATGTACCACGTAATTTGTTAACGATTAAAGTTGTTAATGCTTCGCCTTCTACATCTTCTGCAATAATAAGAAGTTTTGCACCACTCTGAACAATCTGTTCTAAGATTGGAAGGATTTCCTGAATGTTAGAAATTTTCTTGTCTGTGATTAAGATAAATGGATTATCTAATACAGCTTCCATTTTATCCATATCTGTTGCCATGTAAGCAGAGATATATCCTCTGTCAAACTGCATACCTTCCACTAAATCAAGTTCAGTTAACATTGTTTTGCTTTCTTCGATTGTGATAACACCATCGTTAGAAACTTTTTCCATAGCATCTGCTACTAACTGACCTACATTTTCATCACCTGCAGAAATAGCTGCTACTCTAGCTATATGTTCTTTACCATTGATTGTAGAACTCATCTTTGCAATTGCTTCTACTGCACAATCAGTTGCTTTTTTCATACCTTTTCTTAAAATAATTGGATTTGCACCAGCTGCAAGGTTTTTAATTCCTTCATGAATCATTGCCTGTGCCAATACAGTTGCTGTTGTTGTACCGTCACCAGCCACATCATTTGTTTTTGTTGCAACTTCTTTTACAAGCTGAGCCCCCATGTTTTCGAATGCATCTTCTAATTCAATTTCTTTTGCAATAGTTACACCATCATTTGTAATAAGCGGAGCTCCAAAGGATTTATCTAAAACAACATTTCTCCCTTTTGGTCCTAATGTTACTCTTACTGTATTTGCTAACTGGTTAACACCAGCTTCTAAAGCCGCACGAGCTTCAGCACCATGTTTAATTTCTTTTGCCATGTTCATAACCTCCTACTATTTCTTACTGAGCAAACATAACGTTATATTTGCCAATTCTTTATTTTTTATATTTCTATATTCTTTTTAGTTTTTTATAAACTGCCATATTTAATTAGTCTTCAATTACAGCTACAATATCAGACTGTTTTACAACAATGTATTCTACATCATCCAACTTTACATCTGTTCCGGAGTATTTAGAGTAAATAACTTTATCTCCCACTTTAACTTCCATTTTTACTTCTTTTCCATCAACCATTCCACCTGGTCCTACAGCAACAACTTCTGCCTGCTGTGGTTTTTCTTTGTTCTGTCCTGGAAGAACAATACCGGATTTTGTAGTTTCTTCAGCTACTAACTGTTTTAAAACAACTCTGTCACCTAAAGGTACTAATTTCATAATATGCCTCCTAAATATAAATTATTTCATTACTTTCATTATTTATTAGCACTCCGAACTCACGAGTGCTAACATCTATTGCATATATTATGTTTTTCTTTGTTTTGTCGCAACCAAGATTATGGTTGTATTTCTTTCATTATCTTTTATTTTCTTTTATTTTCTCATTTTTTCTCTCATTTTCTAAGTTGCCTTGATTTCATAATTTTTTTATAAATTTTAAACTTATTACATTTTTATTCATCATTTTCTGATATCTCTTGCTATTTTATTGTTCCCTCTTACAACTTATGTTACAATAGTAAAAACAACTTTGGAGGTACTTTTATGGCAACTTGTGAAAAATTAGAAAAATGCCCTTTTTATCAGGGAAAAATGAGTATGGATTCTGGTTTGGGAGCCATGTATAAAAAGAAATATTGTGAAGGTGACAAAACTCTTTGTGCAAGATATACCGTTGCAACAAAACTTGGTCCGGAATTTGTAACCAATAATTTATATCCTAATATGATGGATGCGGCTAAAAATATTCTTGAAAAAAACAAAAAATAATATAATTACCGGAGTCTGTAACACTTTTAGTTACAGACTCTTTTTTGTGATCGCAAAAGTTTACTCTTAATACATTTCACGATTAAATAAATAATATACCCAATTATATACCCTGAAGAATTCATTATTAAATCATCTATATCTGTTGTTCTTTCAAAACATAATAATTGTAAAATCTCAATTACCACAGAAAAACCTATTCCAACAGCAATTACTTTTGCATGATTGTTTAAATTTTTATACACTATCGGAAAAATAATTCCCAAAGGAATAAACATTGTTATATTACCAACTAAATTTAAAATTGCTTCTTTTTTATCTGCATAATCCCACATATGAACAAAAGGTTTTAAATTAATCTTAAACGGAATAATCTTAGTAACAGAAAAGTTTAAAGGACGAATTTGACCATCTAACTTATGAAATGGAAAGAAAGTATATCGAACAACAACAATAATACAAACATAAACTAAAATTAATTGTAATTCCCGTTTCCAATTGATTTTTTTCATTTTTTTAGCCACCCATAAACGAGCCATACACCATATTATTGTAATTAACACCAATATCTCATAATAATAAATTTGATACATTAATCATTAATTCCTTTCATTAAAATAAAAAGGAGCCATTGCAAAACGACTATGTGAATAGCCACCATCTACCTTTTGGCAGATGTAGACCACCATCACTTCATTTTGTTCAACTCCTTCTAAAATTCTAATCTTTTCTATTTATATCAATATTCAAACTTTTTATTCCACAATTTCTCCATCCGGAAATGCAACTTCTCTTGCTTCATCATCAGAAATCATGTCATCATTTTTATGCGTAAATTTGTCTACCAAATCCGGAACCATATCTAAAATTTTAGTAAGGCCATCTTGTTGTTTGATATTTACCAATTTTGTTTTACCATCTTTAATTACCAAGATAGCACTTGGACTCATTTTTCCGCCAACACCACCGCCGCCATTGTTTTTCTTTTCTTTCATTCCGGCTCCGGCTCCCAAACCAAAGGAAACATCTACCAATGGAACAATAATAGTGTCTCCCACATTAATTGGTTCTCCCACAACGGTTTTTGCATTTAATACACTATCTACTCCCTTTAATAATGATGTCATTACTGAATTAAAATTTTCTGCCATAATTATTTCTCCTTTTTACCTTTTTTTGAATCAGCGCGTTCTTCTAATACTATTTTTACAAACTCCAAACAATCTTTGTTTAAAAGAAATGCTATCAATTGATAAATTAGATTTCCTAACCGAATCCGTCCTTTTGCACTACCCTCTAAAGAAATTATTTCATTATCAAAATTCGGTGTAACTGCAACATTGCTACCTAAAATTGGATATAACACTCCTAACACGCCCATAGCTTGTCCTGTGGTTGCTGGTTCTGCAAATCCCATTTCTCCGATTATATTCCACCTTCTTGGCAAAATAGCCTGTATCATTTTTTTTAGTCTTTTCTTACCCTTTGAAAGAGCAATTTGTGTTTCTTTCTTATTCCAAATTTCTAAGTAATGTTCTATTTTTAGTTTTTTTTCTTGAATCTTTACAATCAAATCCTTTATTTTCTGAACTATATTTATCAGTTTTGATTTTATTTTATCTACTTTATCTGAAAAAGTTTCTTTTGATTTGGAAGATGTTTTATGATTCGAAGATTCTCCTACAATCTTTTTAGCAAATTTTGCCTCTTCCTTAGCTTCTTCTTCCATCTCTTTTTCCCACGCTGTCAATTCTTCTTCACAATTTTCACCAATGTCTAATTTTTTTTCAGAACGTAGATCATTAGTGGTATGAGAAGAAGACATCCTGTTTTCATGAAGTTCTTCTTTCATAACTTCAGAATCCAAACCTTCTTGAGACCTTTTTTTCTTATTTTGTTTTCTACTTTTTTTACCACTATTAGAATTACGAAGCGGAATCCCAAATACTTTTATCTGCTTATGAAATTCTTCATCATATGTAAATTTTATATAGATCAGATAAAAGAACCATGTTACTTTTCCTCGATACTTCAGCTCATTATCAATAAATTCACCATTAACCTGATATCTAATGGGTACAATCATAATGATTCCAATCAAAAAAATCAAAAGCAGAAGCAAAAATAATATGATCCTCAGTATCCACTGTAAAATCTGTAATATTACAACTAGCATGAATACCCCATATAAACTTCTTTATTAAAATAAAATACCGATATATAAACCTTCAAACAACTACTGTTTGAAGGTCATAATATATTCCTTCACATTGGCACTTCCTGTTTCCCTAAGAGACTCTTCTATCATGGATACGATTAAACCTTGTGCCTCTGAATATCCTTTTGCAATTCCAACAACAAGTCCCACATGCTCCCTTATAAACTTTTGCTTAAAATAAGAGCAAAGTGTACAATCAAGTTGGTCATTACCATTGGCCAAAGAAATTACATAAATATCAATCATTCCGGCTCCATGCTTTAATTTCCACAAAACCTTTTGCTTATTCTTAATTCCTTCACCAACATACATTTCCTTTAAAAAACGCATGAAACCTCTCTACTCTCTTAAAACTAATCAACATACCTATACGCCATAAAAATTAATTCTCCCGTATAGAAATAAAGAGGCGTTATACGCCTCTTTAGTAATATTTCTTGTTTCCCCAAAGATTACTTCTTTTTAATTCCAAATACTCATTATAAGCTTTTTCTAAAATTTGTCTTTCGTTAGCAAACTTTAACAAATGAAACGCTTCATGATATTTGTAAAATCCGGAATCAACAAAAAATTCTTCACGTTGTGGTTTACTGTAATAACTGTCTGCCATCATCAAGTACCAATGTACTTCCTTTTCCACAACATCTTCCGGTACATTAAAAGAATATTCACTCTTTCCTATATACTTAATGATGGATGCAGTCGCTCCTGACTCCTCCATTACTTCACGTAACGCAGTGTCTTTGTAATCTTCGCCTTCTTCTACAGTCCCTTTAGGCAACACCCATCCCTCATACTTATTCTTAAAATTCTTGTACAAAAGTAGGATTTTACCTCTAAAAATAACCACACCGCCACAGCTCGTTGCCTCTATCATTGCAATTCCTCCCCGATTGGTGTGTTGTCAAAATTGACACATCATAAACTATTAACAGTATAGAACACTTTTGTTCTCAAGGCAAGATTTACTTTTAAATCCATTCGTATTTCTTATCAAAAAATACACCTACGTGTTACTTAACTTCAAAATACGCATCAAAAAGTCTCTTTGCAATTGGCACAGCATAATCTCCACCCGATCCAATTCTTTCCACAATAATAGTAACTGAAATTTCCGGATCATCTGCTGGCGCAAAGCCTGTAAACCAAGCATGAGAATCCTCTTTCACCTTATTATATTCCGCAGACCCTGTCTTTCCTGCAGCAGTATATTCCAATCCTCTTAATTTAGTCGCTGTTCCACTTTCAACAACTTCTGTCATAAGCATTTTTAAAATATCTGCTTCTTCTTCAGTCATATAAGCTTTATAACTTTGAGACTTAAATTCTTTCACTACTTTTCCTTCTACAGTTTCCACTCTTGTCAAAAGTTGGGGTTTCATGGGTGTACCACCTTGGGCTATGGCATTAGTAATTAAATGTAGATGCAATGGTGTCATTTGCACACTTCCCTGACCAAAAGAAATCTGTATCATATCTTCTCCGGAAACACTCTCGTCCACCACTAATTTACTCTGATTATAATTAAATTCTACCGGTAAACTTTGATTAAATCCCAAATCAATAAGTGTTTGATTATAAATATCACGGTTTAATTCCACTCCCATGCTGGCATAGGAACAATTACAAGATTTTGCAAAAGAAGAAATAAAATCTACATTATTATGCACCGTTCCATGATAACATCCTATTTTACTATTATCATATCGAAATGCTCCGGTACAGTTATATTTATAATCTTGATAATCCCCATTATGTTCTTTTAAATACGCCAAAGAAGTAACAATTTTAAAAGTAGAACCCGGTGGATAAATTCCTTGTGTAGCACGATTTAACAAAACCGAACTTTCATTATCCTCTAAATATCCTTCCCAATCCTCTACAATTGTACAAGGATTAAAATCCGGTTTTGATACCATAGCTAAAATTTCTCCGGTTTTCACATTACTAACAATAATAGCCCCTTTGGAAACCCCCAAAGATTTACTTGCTATTTGCTGTAAATCTGTTCTTAGAGAAGTATATACATTATCACCAGCATTTTTTTCTCCCGCAATTTCATTCTCTATTTTAGAATCTAATGAAATATTGGAATGAATCAAGTATGGATTGGCCATTGCTTCTATTCCTGTTTTTCCTTTTGTTGAAAAACCAACTACATGAGAAAATAAATTTTCGTAAGGATAATTGCGATACTCATTACCACTTTCAAAAATAATAGTTTCCGCTAAAATCTCGTTATCTGCCGAAATAATAGCTCCTCGATAATTCTTATCTGTTAATAATTTCTGTCTGGAATTGTAACTGTTGTTTATCATCTGACGACCTTCTGTTGATACAAATTTTACGTAATATCCCATCATCATGATAAAAACAAGGAAAAAGAAAATTCCCGTGAACCAAATATCACGATTGGTCTTTTTCTTTTTATATTCGTTAAATTTACCATTCTTCGAAGTCGTAGTCTTCTTCCTCATTTTTTGAATGAACCTCTACTTTATTTTTCTTTGTGATTTTTTGTCTTTTTGTTATATTTTTTTCCGCTTTTAGACGAGCTTTTTTCTGTTCTTTTACTTCCGTAAAACGAAGCATATAAAGCCCTTGCAAAATAGAGAAAACAATTAAGGTTGTTAATACACTGCTTCCACCATAACTAACCAAAGGTAAAGTGACACCTGTTAGTGGTATGAATTTTATACCACCACCAATTGTCAAAAAAATCTGAAAAATATACATAACAGCTAAACCACAGGCTACAAGACGATAAAAAACATCATCTAAATCCATGGCAATTCTTAAAAACTCAAAAAAACAATTTAGGCAGACTAAAATTAAACATAACGCAAATATTCCTCCTAATTCCTCTGCCACAGCTGAAAACATAAAATCTGACTCTACAAAAGGAATATCTGATGGTGTACCCTGGTACAAGCCCATACCAAACCATTGACCGCTTCCAATAGCAAATAAAGATTGTGAAATCTGATATCCTTGATTGTCTATTACTGAAAATGGATCCATAAATGCCTGTACTCGCACTCTTACATGAGAAAACACCTTATAACCAACGACAGCCGCTCCACCACCACATATGAATCCGACAATTAAATAAAAATAATTTTTGCTGGCAATTAATACCATAAACAAATATCCCATAAAAAAGATAATTGAACTACCCAAATCTTTAGATGCTACCAAAATCAAAACATGTATTCCTGCCAAAACGGCAGAAATAACCACCTCTTTAAATGTAGCCGCTTTATACAATAAAGATGCCACAAAAAACACAAATACAATCTTTACAAATTCCGATGGTTGTAACGTAACACCAGCTATTGTATAGCTAATTTTTGATCCATGAGTTACTTGGCCTAAAACCAAAACAATTCCTAATCCCAAAATACCCACCAAACCATAAAGCCATTTCAAATGTTTGATAAATCGTAGTTTATGTACAAAAAAAGGAACTATAAGAGCTACTACTAACGCCACTGCCACAATAAAAAATTGTTTTATAGCTTTATCATAATCCAATCTGGTTAGCATAATAAACCCTATACTCAAAAGCATGCACATATTATTTACAATCAGTCGATTACATTTTGGATAAATCATCTGATATAACACAATGGTTGAAAATAATGCAATTTGTAAGAAAGCATAAAAAAATAAATACTCTATCTGGCCGGTTTGCAAACATAGAGAGAGATAAGCAAAAAATTGAATTAAAAACATATAAATATTTTGTCTGACAAAAACATTTGTTTTATCACTATCTCTTTTTTTCCCTAATGCCAAAAAAGCTTCTATTGTATATAAAACCATAAATCCGGCGATAACATATTTGGAAAATTCCACAATATAATATTGCATAATTTGTCTCCACTTCGATGTCATTTTTAGACGCACTATTTAGTAGAAATAATAGTTTTCACACCATTAAACTATAATGCACCCTTTTTATAGTGACCGGTTGTATACTCCTTCAAAAACCCAAAATCACCCTTATCATTTTCAATAAACGATGCATATGCATTCAAAATCTGAACTGTTTCATTTTCCGATTCCGTAGTAAAATCCAAACGATAAGCTTGTCCTTTTAATTCTTTAATATTCTCCAAATATTGATGTAAAGAATTTGGAACAGAATTATATACCACATTGTAACAATAATTACAATTGGTCTGTATAAAAAATTTAGCTTGATAACGATCAGTAATATAATCCTTATATGAAACTCCATTTCCACGACACTGTCCTTTTGTTTTACGGATACAGTTGGCCGTTACCATCATAGGAATTCTACCATAACACAAATATTCTGCCTTCTCATCTTGTAATTGTTTCCATTCATGAATATTACATTCTACAGGCATTAGAAAATTATCTATTTTATCCTTCCAAAATTCCTTAGCTTCTTGATTCCACATATATACATGATAATTTAAACCAATTTTTCCATTGTAATTATGATATTTTAAGTAACTATAAGTTTCTATGTTGGAAACTAAAAATCCTTTAAAAATATTGGTACTCAATTTTAGTAATCTTTCCAAATTATCAAAATCTTTTTCCCGTAAAATTTCACTTGCCTTAATCCAAATTTCTTTCTTTTCTGAAGCTTCTTTAAAAAGATCAACCAACTGATCATATTTATTTAACAATAAATCTGATGACACATAAATTCTTTTAACAAGAGGATTTTCCATTGTAATCTTACATTGTTCATAAGAAGCTACTACAACATGCAACGATTTTTCTTTCTTTACTTTTGTTGTCTCTTGTTCATAAAAACTTTGTGTAATATTTTGTATTCTACTTTCCTTGCGAACCACTTCTGACTTATATTTAATCTCTTTTTCCAACAATTCAAAAGCTTGTCTTCTTAATTCATTCAATGATTTCACAGAAATAAAAATATCTTCTTCCATATCCAACTCTAAGGACGAAAAAATAAAATCCGTATTCCCTGTCTTTTGGAGCTGTTTGGTCACATCTTCCTTTAAAATTGGTCGTTTCTGTGCCTGTTCAACCATATCTCCTTCTAAAGATACTGTGACATCCTTAAAGAATAATTGTAAACAAATCGGTTGACCTTTTTTTAAAGTAGCAAAACCACATACTTCTGCCTTTAATGGATGTTTTACATACTTTTCATAAATGGAAGATGCATAGTCTTCATCAATACCACTATAACTTGGTTTTTGAATAGTTACCATTTCCTTTCCATTATAACGCTTGTAGTAACCATCTTGAATATCTGTTCGTATATACAAGGATCTTAATGCTTCCCAATCCGCATTTTCAATTGAAATTTCCTTCATTCCATTTTGATAACATATGTCAATGTATTTTCTGTAAATGGAAGTGACTCCTGCAACATATTCAGGACGTTTCATACGCCCTTCAATTTTGAAAGAATCAATACCTGCCTTTAATAACTCCGGAATTAATTTTACAGAACACATATCTTTCAAACTTAAAGGATATTCCTCTTTTGCAGACTTACTCTTTTCCTTGCCTTCCAAAACAACTTGATAAGGCAAACGGCAACTTTGAGCACATTTCCCACGATTTCCACTTCTGCCACCCAAAAAAGAACTAAAGAAACATTGTCCCGAATAACTATAACACATAGCACCATGAATAAAGGTTTCAATTTCCAAACCTTCTGCCTTTAAAATTTGTATTTCTTTTAATGATAATTCTCTTGCCGGTACTACACGCACTGCTCCTAATTCTTTTAACCATCTTACTCCATAAGGACCTGTAATCGCCATCTGCGTACTAATATGGAGTTCCAATAATGGAAAAGTTCTTTTCAAAAAAGAAAGCAATCCTAAATCCTGCACAATAACACCATCTAAACCTGCATCATAAAAAGGTGTCAAAAACGCTTCTACTTCCTCTAGTTCAGACTGTTTCATTAATGTATTTAAAGTCAGATACACTTTTCGTTCAAACAAATGAGCATAATAGATTGCTCTACATAAAGATTCTTCATCAAAATTTTCTGCAAATGCTCTTGCACCGTATTTTACTCCACCCAAATAAATCGCATCTGCTCCGGCATGAATTGCACCAAGAAAACTTTCATAACTTCCTGCTGGAGCTAATAATTCAACTTTTTTCAACTTTTTACCTCATTTAAAATCCTAAAAATTCGCACAAAGGAGCTGTCATAAAACAGCTCCCCCTACATACCAAATTTATACTTTACTTTTTAATCCCGCTTCCAAACGGATTACTCTTTTTTCAGAATCGTTCAATTCTTTTTGTGCATTCTTTAAATTTTTCTCAGTACTCTCAAGTTTAATCTGAGTTGCAATCAACTGATGCTTCAAATCATACAATTCTTTTTCTTTTGCTTCAATCTCATCTTCCAAAGAATGAATCTGTTTTTTTGCTTTAAAATAATCATCCGCAATATTAATTTGCATCAAGATATTCTGCATATCTACCGGCTGTCTACGAAAGCTATCTACCTTTCCGTATTCTATCAACTTATTATTGAGATAAGATGCTACCTTTTGCAAATACTCTTCACTTTCATATCCACACAAAGTTAATACTTTTCCGCCAATAATCACTTCTGCATCTGTTTTTGCTGCCATAATTGTTACTCCCTAAAAAAGATCTAGTTTAAGCCTAAATCATGTTTTTATCTTTATGTATATATCATTCGTAACACACAAATCTTGTAGTTTTACAACTAATTACATACATTATATAGAAATCACAATTACATTTCAAGCCCTAAATGGTGATACGCATACTCTGTAACCACTCTTCCTCGAGGGGTTCTATTAATAAATCCATTCTTAATCAAATATGGCTCATAAACATCCTCTATCGTTCCTGAATCCTCTCCAATTGCCGCTGCTAAAGTTTCCACTCCCACTGGTCCACCTGAAAATTTTTCAATCATGGTCATTAAAATATTACGATCAATATGATCCAAACCCATTTTATCAACATCCAATAAATCCAATGCAACATTAGCAACTTCTTCCGTAATTTTCCCTTCATACTTTACTTGAGCAAAATCTCTTACTCTTTTTAAAATACGATTGGCAAGACGAGGCGTTCCTCTGCTTCTTCTAGCCAACTCTCTGGCTCCATTTTCATCAATCTCAACATTTAAGATTTTAGCAGAATGCTGAATAATCAATTTTAATTCTTCCACAGAATAAAACTCTAATCGGTGAATTACTCCAAAACGATCTCTTAAAGGCGCTGTCAACATACCTGCCCTGGTAGTTGCTCCAACCAAAGTAAATTTGGGCAAATCCAAACGAATACTTCTGGCTGTAGCTCCTTTTCCAATCATAATATCAATTGCGTAATCCTCCATGGCGGGATAAAGAACTTCTTCTACCTGTCTATTTAAACGATGAATTTCATCAACAAAAAGTAAATCTCCTTCTTGAAGATTATTGAGAATAGCCGCCATTTCTCCCGGCTTTTCTATCGCCGGTCCACTTGTCACTTTCAGATTTACTCCCATTTCATTGGCAATAATTCCCGCCAATGTTGTTTTACCAAGTCCTGGTGGACCGTAAAATAACACATGATCCAAAGCATCCTGTCTCTGCTTTGCTGCTTCTATATAAATTTTTAAAATTTCTTTTGCTTTTTCCTGACCGATATAATCCTTCAGATACTGGGGACGAAGACTCCCTTCAATCTTTACATCCTCTTGCTGAATGCTGGTCTCTATTACTCTACGTGTCAATTTCCGTAACCTCGCTCGTAACCTTACTTCGAATAATTATTTTCAAATATATAACTTATACCATTCCATTAAATCACTCTTTACTAACATTTTTAACTAAAACAAATACTTCAATGCCTGTTTTAGAATCGCATCACTGCTCATGTCTTCCGTAACTTCCACAGAGTTTACAGCCTTCATACTTTCAGATGCAGAATATCCCAATGCTGTCAATGCTTCAATCGCATCACCACGTGCACCGGAACTTTTAACATTAGCAGTAGGTAAAATATTACTTTGTTCGCCCATTTTTTCAAAAGTCTCTTCTACAGACACCTTATCTTTTAAATCGATTAAAATTCTTTGGGCTGTCTTTGCACCGATTCCCGGTGATTTGGCTATGGTCTTAACATCTTGAGAAATAATCGCCAAACGAAGCTCTTGTGCCGAAAACATGGATAAAATTCCTAACGCTCCTTTGGGCCCTACTCCATTCACTCCTAAAAGAAGTAAAAACATCTGTAAATCATCTTTTGTCAAAAAACCATACAATGCGATGATATCTTCTCTCACATACATATAAGTATGAATCTTCATCTGACTTCCAACCGCAGGAAGTCCTTCAATCACCCTTAGAGACACTTTTATAAGATAACCAATATTATTTACATCAAGAACAATATAATCATTTCCTATCTCGTCCAATGTACCCTTTATATATGCAATCATAATAAAACCCCATTTTATTTCCAAATAACCATCTGATTAATATATCTTATTTTCATAAAACCATTCTATCTACAATGTCTTATTTAATAAAAGGAGTATACCACATTCGAACATATGTTTCAACCTTTTATGGAACATAAACTGTAATCTTATTCCCATCACTATCATCAAATCGTTTCAAAACTTCAATTTCTAAATTTTCCACCATCGCCACATGTCCCTGAATATTCACACTATTGTTTTCAAATTCTTGTACAGTACAATCCAGTAACGCATATTCCGGTTTTGTTGCCAAATATAATGCATCACTTCCTATCCCTGCCATATATCCATGATGAGGTATTTGAATCATATCAGCCGTCCAACACAACGCTTCTTTGGAAAGCTCTTCTTCCATATCCTTCAAAGTCAGCTCTGTCATATCTGAAGTTAACAACAAAACAAAATCATCATAAGAAATTGTAAACACCAGGGAATTAGCATTTACATCATGCCGATCCGGACTAAAGGAAGCAAAACACTCTAACTGTAAATCACCGATGGATAACTGATCCCCTACAATCATAGGAATATACTCTACTTCCTCATTCGTAATTTCCATTATCTCCAAAAATTGATAGAATAAAATAGCATTGGGATTGTTTAACACTTCATAAATCTCCGGATCTTCCTCTTCCTCAAAAAATTCTTTCGTAAAAGGCGAATAATATACTTTTTCTACCTTATCAGCATTGGAAACCATATAATCCAAAAATGCACCAATATGATCCACATGAGGATGAGTTAAAATCCATGCTTTTACTTTCCCTCCGTGTTCTTCAATATACTGCGCTATTCTCTGACCATCTTCCCCTTGAAATCCACCATCAATGAGATACAAGTCACCCTCAGGTGTGATGATAGAATATGCCTCTCCTCCCCAAAAGGTAGGAAATGGAAGTTGCGTAATTTCATAAAAGTTTTCGTTTTCTGAATTACCATAAATGAAATTATTTTCCTCCGTTTTCACCAGTTCATTTTTTTTATTACTATTTGTACTATCACACCCTATAAGGCTACCCATCATAAAACTTATGACTATGCAATATAACGTTAATTTTATGTTTCTACTTATTAATCTCACTTTCCATACCTCTACTATCATATACACAAAATATCCTCCGTAAAGTCTTACTTTACAGAGGATAAATTCACTAGACTCATGTGTATATTATATGATCATTTGAAAAAGGTGTAAAGTATGAAAACTCGAAGTAACTTTAATCGTTACTCCGAGTTTTATTTTACTTCTGATTAATATAATTTACCAAACCCTCACATGCAATTATTTTTTGCATAAATGGTGGAAATGCTTGTCCTTTGTATTCTGTTCCCTTAGTTAAGTTTTTGATAATTCCACTATCAAAATCTACTTCTACCTGGTCACCATCATCAATACCTGCCGCAGCTTCCGGACATTCAATAATTGGAAGACCAATATTAATAGCATTGCGATAAAAGATTCTTGCAAAAGTTTCTGCAATTACACAATCAACACCTGCTGCTTTAATAGCAATTGGTGCATGTTCTCTAGAAGAACCACAACCGAAATTCTTAGTTGCTACCATAATATCTCCCTTTTGAACCTTTTTCACAAATTCCTTATCAATATCTTCCATACAATGAGTTGCCAATTCTGCCGGATCTGAAGAATTCAGATATCTTGCCGGAATAATTACGTCTGTATCTACATTATCACCATATTTAAAAACACGTCCTACTGCTTTTTTCATGTTAATCTCCATTCTCTCTTTATCATATCAATAAATTTATTTTAATATACTATCAGATTTGTTAATCATTAATCTAACTGACATGGACAGGAAATTTTTCCTGTAATTGCACTTGCCGCTGCAACAGCCGGGCTAGCAAGATAAATTTCTGATTTTACATGTCCCATACGACCTACAAAGTTACGATTTGTTGTAGATACGCAACGTTCACCTTCTGCTAAGATACCCATATAACCACCAAGACATGGTCCACAAGTCGGCGTACTTACTACTGCACCAGCTTCAATAAAAATCTTTAACAAACCTTCTTCCATAGCCTGCAAATAAATGGCCTGTGTTGCAGGAATAATGATACAACGAATACCTTTCTTTACATGACGTCCCTTCAAAACTTCTGCAGCACATCTTAAGTCATCCAAACGACCATTAGTACAAGATCCAATCACAACCTGATCAATTACTACATCTTCTGTAATCTCATCAATCGTTTTTGTATTTTCCGGAAGATGTGGAAATGCAATGGTTGGTCTCAATGTCGATAAATCAATCGTATATTCTTCATCGTATACTGCATCTTCATCTGCTTCGTAAATAGTATATGTTTTTTTAGAATGTTCTTTCATATATTCAATAGCTAAATCATCTACTGGGAAAATTCCGTTTTTTCCACCAGCTTCGATCGCCATGTTAGCAATTGTAAATCTATCATCCATAGTTAAGTTAGCAATACCTTCCCCTACAAATTCCATAGATTTATACAATGCACCGTCTACACCTATCATACCAATAATATGTAAAATAACATCTTTTCCACTTACCCATTTTGATGGTTTTCCAACAAGATTAAATTTAATAGCACTTGGAACTTTAAACCAAGCTTTACCGGTTGCCATACCTGCAGCCATATCTGTACTTCCAACCCCTGTAGAAAACGCACCTAAAGCACCATAAGTACATGTATGAGAATCAGCACCAATAATAACATCACCTGCTACTGTTAAACCTTTTTCAGGTAACAAGGCATGTTCAATTCCCATTTCACCAACTTCAAAATAATTGGTAATTTCATTTCTCATAGCAAATTCTCTTACACATTTGCAATGTTCTGCTGATTTAATATCTTTGTTAGGAACAAAATGGTCTGGAACAAGAGCAATTTTATCTTTATGAAATACTCCATCTACCTTCATTTTTTCCATTTCATGAATTGCAACAGGACTTGTAATATCGTTTCCCAACACCAAATCTAAATCTGCTTCAATTAATTGTCCTGCTTCAACATATTCTAATCCTGCATGTGCAGCTAATATTTTCTGTGTCATTGTCATTCCCATATTCGACACCCTCCTTTATTCTCTTCGCTAATCAATTCTATACTCCTCTACTAAAATCGATTTTTGTTGCGTTTCTATTTAATGATCACATTATAGCATCTTGTTCTATATAAATACAATACATATTATTTATGCTTGTCATAACCAGCTGTTATGTTTTATATTATAAAAAAAGACTTTATTTATCAATAAATTGGTATTATAAAAAGCACTTTTTAAATTAAAATATATTTTCTACGAAAGGATCCATTATGGAATCTAATTTAAATCTTTATTATATCTTCTATACCGTCGCTGAATGTAAAAATATTTCTGCAGCAGCAAAAGAACTTTATATTAGCCAACCTGCAATTTCGAAAGCAATTTCAAAATTAGAATCTAACCTTACAACCACTCTTTTCATACGAAATTCACGTGGTGTATCTCTTACCCAAGAAGGAGAATACCTTTATGAACAGGTAAAACATGCTTTTGTATGTATTCGTAACGGCGAAGACAGAATTCGAAAAATGAACGAATTAGGGGTCGGTCATATAACTATAGGTGTCAGTACTACTCTTTGCAAATTTGTTTTACTACCTTACCTGAATGAATATATTAAGAAAAATCCTCATATTAAAATAAAAATTTGCTGTCAAACATCTAGTGAAACAATAAGTGCTTTGGATAATGGCAGTATTGATATCGGATTTATTGGACTTCCTGAAAAAATTAAGGGCTTTTCCTCCACTCCTCTAATGGAAATTCACGATACTTTTGTTACTACTCAAAATTATCTGGATCATTTAAAAATACGCGAAGGTGTTACCGAAGAAACTTTGTTTGAGCATGCCGTTTTTATGATGTTAAATAGTGAAAATATCAGCAGAAAATATGTCGAACATTATTTATCTTCCCACCATATGGAATTATCCGATATCATGGAAGTTGGAAATATGGATTTACTCATTGAATTTGCAAAAATTGATTTAGGAATTGCCTGTGTTATCCGTGAATTTATTCAAAAAGAACTTGCTTTGGGAGAACTGATAGAAATTACTTTGGAAAATGATATTCCTAAACGAGAAGTTGGATTTTTATATCGTTATTCAACATTAAAAGAAAATCCTGCTGTAGAAGGGTTTATTGATTACATGAAAGATCATATTTAAAAAAAAATACGCCTTAAGGCGTATTTTTTTTTATGGCGACTAAAATATATTCATTTTCCGTCACTGTATTATTCTTAGTAATATATTACATTCCATATTCTTCAAATAACTTCTTACGGTATTCTTCATCCTTAGTTGCTTTTTCTAAATCTTCAAATCGTTTGTCTTCTAATAATTTGGCATACAAACTATTAATTGCCTCTTCTACCGATTTACGTTCTGCATCACGAATCACTTGGATTGCTTTTTCCATACCCTCCATCGATTCTTTATCTTTCTTATCTTCTTCTTTTAAAAATTCTGAAGCCTCTTTTTTAGCAGCTAATTCCTTACGGTATTCTTCTAACATATCTTCCGGAATAGAACTATCCTTGGCCATTTCTTTTTTGTTATCTACCATATTAGTAAAATCTATCAAAGGTCGTCCCAACATTTTAAACATTTCTGCCATTGAAGCTGCATATACACATGTGGTACCTATCCAATACATATTTTTCTTATAGTCGATTCCACCTTTAGAAATACTACTATTCACGTATGGCATAAATAATTCTTTCACATATTCCGGCTGTACTGCCCAATCAGGATACTCAGTTCCATCAAATCTTAAAAAATCTACATATGGCTGAGATGCCAAAAACATATAATCTTCGATTTCCTGTTCAGCCAATATAGGTTTTGCATTGGCTCTTAAATACAATGTCTTAATAACATTTTCTTCTTTCCAAACTATCGCAGGACAATTATATATATTATATACTTTTGATTGCCCAACAACAATTTTATAATGTTGTTCAGGCACTTGATTTATCTGCAATATTTCTTCATATTCTCTTTTTTGTTTTTCTTTCTTTTCTTCTGTAGGTTTTCTCTTTTGAATAAAAACTAAAATTAGACATCCTACAATAATAATTCCTAACCATAACAAACTGCTCATATCTCTTATGTCTCCATATCTACTAAAGGTTATCTTATAATTATAATCAGTGAATTAAACACCATAATCCAACACCCAAAATCTTTTCACTAAAATACTACATAAAAGAGGTTGCCACAGTTTGTTTCTGTTACAACCTCTCCTTATGTATTACTTCATAAAAAGCATTATTTTTTCTTACGACTTAATTCAATCATTCTTATCGTTTCTTCCGATGGAGCTGAAATAACAGCTGCCGCAATTATCTCTCCTCCGGGTGGATTCGCCTTTACAGCCTCTACCGCTGCAGTTACAGCGGAAACATCTCCACTTAAAAATACGGTAACATGGCCTCCACATTTTGTATTCCAACATTCATATTTTACTTGAGATGTTTTTAACATTTTATCTACAATCATAACAGCGGAAGCGCTGCCCAATGTTTCTACTAAACCTACTGCTTGCATTTTCATTCGTCAAATCCCCTTCCCTACTTGTTAATAGTCATTTCCATTGCAATTTCTGTTCCCTCTGAAGGAGATGCAATAATAGTATTTGCTGTTACTTTACCAAGACGGGATGCAGTTGCAACCGCTACATCCATAGCAGCATTAACACTGGAGATATCTCCTCTCATTTTCACACAAGCACCACTCTTTAATCGATTACGTTCAACCCCCTGAATTGTAACATCTGCTGCTTTTGAAGCTGCATCTAATGCTACATACGCAGCCACAAGATTATCCACTTCAAAAACGCCCAACGCCTTACCATTGTATTTTTCCACTTGATGTTCCTCCAATCTATACCCTTTTGAAATAATTACCTACTAATTCTTAATTATTATAACTTTTTCATAGCTTTATGACAACCAATTTTTGGTAAAAAAGGGACTTTTTATCAAAATAATCTCACTTATCTAAATACAAGATACGTGAGATTATTATTTTCATTATATTAAATTCTTCTTCCATTTTCCTTTCAAATAGAAAATCATTGTCAATATAGCACCTATTAACCAGGAACATAAAAGGGATATAAAAACACATTCCTGTCGTCCGTTTGGAAATTCAGGACTTCTGGTTATAAACGCAATACCATATGCAATGGGTATACGAACAATTACTGTAGTAATAATTGATATCCACATAGGTGTCATAGTATCTCCGGCACCACGCATAACCCCAGATAAACTCTGTGTTACTGCCATCGCAATATAACCTGCCGCAATAATTCCCATCATATAACGACTTAAATCAACCAATTCCTTAGTTTCGGTAAAAATCCCCATTAACTGTTTTCCAAATAGTAAAATAAGCACTGTCAATGTAGAAGATGTTAGTACTGCAAGTAATGTCCCTTGCTTTGCACCCTGGATGACTCTATCTGTTTTTCTGGCACCTACATTTTGTCCTGCATAAGTAGTCATGGCTGTACCAAAAGAAAAGTTTGGTAGCATAGCAAATCCATCTACACGCATAATAATAACATTGGCTGCAATTAACATTTCACCAAAACTATTGGTTAAAGACTGTACCACTATCATCGCCATGGATATAATTCCTTGTGTCAATCCGGAAGGCACTCCTAACTTGATAATTTTCCCGGCATATGTTTTCATTGGTTTTAAATACTGTATCTTCAAATCAAAATGCTCTGTCATTTTTTTCAACTTAATAAAACAAAGCACGGCTGATACTGCCTGGGAAATAATTGTAGCCCACGCAACACCGCTAACTCCCATATTAAATTTAGCCACAAACAACAAATCTAAAACGATATTTAATACAGCAGCAACTACCAAATACACAAGTGCAGAAAAAGCATCTCCTAATCCACGAAGAACACCACATAAAATATTGTAATATGCACTTCCTACTGATCCTACACATAAAATCAACAAATAAGAAGTACACCAGTCTATGATACTTGAAGGTGTTTGCAAAATCTCCAATAAAGGTCTTACAATAATCAGCGCAGCTATCATAATAATCAATACTGCAACAGCCGTTAGTGTAATACAGTTTCCTATAGTTGCGGATAATTCATTTCTTTGTTTCGCACCAAAATACTGGGCAACCATAATACTTGCCCCCATACTGATTCCAATAAATAAAACTAATAATAAGTTTAAAATTGGTGTTGCGCTACCTACTGCTGCAAGTGCATTATCTCCTACATACTTTCCAACTACAATGCTATCTACAGTACTATATAGTTGTTGTGCAATATTTCCAATAAGCATGGGTACTGTAAATATTACAATTCTTTTCCAGGGAGTCCCCTCAGTCATATCAGTTGCCTGAAATAGCTTCTTTATTTTATCCAACATGTTCTTCCCTCATTTCTATCTTTAGTATTCCAAACTATTTCAAGATTATGTAACTATTTTTAAATAGTCTCATACTTTGAAAATTTTAGTAAAATGATTATTATAAATTTAAAATTATTCCACAAACAACACCTATGAAATATAACAAACCGATAATTTTAAAACTATCTTTCTTTTCTTCGTTTACTCTGAAAAGTACCAAAGTTCCTACTCCGGCCCCTGCCAATACACCAGCCATCATAGTTCCAAAACTCATCAAACCTTCTATAAATAATTGTGTAATTAAGACTGAGGAAGCACAATTTGGTATTAATCCAATTATTCCTGCAAAAATTGGACCAGCAATTGGTTTATTTAAAATAAAATTACCAATTTTTTCTTCTCCTATTACTTCCATTCCGACATTTAATGCAATCGTAATAAGAAATACGAATAAAAATACATGTACTGTATGTCTGATTGCAGATTTTAAAATCCCGTCTTCGCAATGACAATGTTCATGTTCACAAAAATCATGAATTCCATGTTCCCTAATTTCTTCTTTTTTTCTAAAACGACATACTGCATCTATAACAAGGCCTGCTATAATAGCAATCATTACTTTTAAGAACAAAACTTTTGCTATCAGCGCACCTTCTACCGAACCGGATATCATAATCGGAAGCATTTCATCCGAAGTTGAAAGAAAAATCGCTAATAACGTTCCTATCGAAATAATTTTACCTGCATACAAATTAGATGCCACAGTGGACATTCCGCATTGGGGAATAATACCCAAAACTCCACCTAAGACAGGATCAATTTTCCATGTTTTTTTCAACCATACGAAGGTCTTTTCTCCTGCCTTCTTTTCCAAAAATTCCATCAATAAATATGTGAAAAATAAAAACGGTAAAATTTTAAAACTATCTATAAATGCATGTTCTAGTGAATGTATTAAAATACTTGTCACTCCATTACCTCTTTCTCAAATAATATGTAACTACTCTCAAACAAAACAATATATATAAAAAAATACTGTAGAATGTTACCACAAATATCCTCTATTTGTAAATGCTTAGCTTAACTGAAAGTTTCCCCTTTTTTGTCTCATATCCGACACCTTGGTAAATAAATTTCCCATATCCCCGAACACTGATAATATCACCTTTTTTTAAAATATAACTATTATTTTCATTCAATCTGGAATTTACATAAACTTTCTTTCCACGAAATAATTCCAAACTTTGATTACGGGACATATTGTAAACCTTTGAAACAATACCATCTATTCTTTCCGAAGCAGATAACACTGCCATTTCTTCCAATTCCTTTTGAAAAAAATCTTCCTGTTTTTCTAATATTTTGGTTTTTACATGAGTGTGTCTGATTTGAGTAAGATTTTCTACAATATAATCTGCAATTCTTTCCAAACAAAATACATAGCCTGTTTTACCTTTAATAAAAATATCACCTAAATTTTCTCTTTCTATTCCCAGATTCATGAGGGCTCCTAAATAATCTCTATGGTTTAAATTTTCCCCAAATTTTTCCAATACCGGTTCCATTGATATACAAACAATAGGAAAAGTTTCTTCATAACCTAATTCCTCTTTATTTCCAAAACGAATCACTTTTCTATCTGCTCCCTCTGTACCACCAAAAACAGTAACCCCAGCATATCTTAGCTGGGGCTCATTTTTATAAAATAAATCTAATTCTGGCAAAGAAAGAAACTCTGTGAAAGTAAACATATTTTGTACAAAGGAACGATTCGCTAACTCAACAAATCTTTTTTGTAACAATAAATCTTCTTTTTCCATCTTTTCTCCGTTCTAATATACCATCTGTATCATTGCAGCTTTTTTCATTATACCTATCTTATACTCTACATAATGACTCTATATTAAGCCATTACACAAAGTTGATTACTTCTTCTTTCGGTGCCTTCGTCTGTTCCACCTTAACTGCATGAAGTACAGGCCCTTCACCATGATAATCCGGCCAATACTCATTACTTACCGTCGCTATCACTTTTACCCAGGATTTTTCCTTTAAAGAAACAGCATTATCATATTCACAAGCAAAACCTAAAAATGCCATATCATCTGCACAGCAAGTCATTGCCAATCTTCCGGGCACAAAATAGTCTATTGGGAAAGATTTGGGTTTTAAAACCTGTCCTACAAACTCTACTGTTTTCCCCACATATCTTTCTATATGATCCAAAGAATCCAAATACCATATTGCAAATTCCTGATCATTCAATGTAATTATCGGCTGATTGATATCGTAAGGAAGCTCTTCTTCCATCATTTCTGTAATTTCCCCCTGGGAATCTTCAAAAATAATTTCCGCTTGTTGGTTCACAGCTTTTACATTGCGTTTATAGTTACTCAGTTCTTTAATACCATCACATCGGTTAAAAATAATCATTTCTGACTTTCGAACCATTTCCGCCACCATAGATTTCATGTTAGTATAGTACATAGGAAATGTACTGGCATCAATCATGGTAATCTGTTGATCAATACTCCAATGAATTGGAAGCTTCATATCCTTCACATTCCACATGCCGTTATATTCGATAATAATTCTTTCCGGTTTATATTTCTTTTCCAATTCCATCAAATATTCAATATTGAAGTCTTCTTCATCTTCGATGATTTCCATTGCTGTTTTTGTTTGTTTTAAAAGAACTTCTTCGTATTCCAGTTCCCCTTCTTCACACAAAATTAACAACGTTGTTCCTTTGGTTCTAAAGTACGGCTGAGAAATGGTATATTTGATAAATTCCGTTTTTCCGCTTTCTAAAAAACCATTGATTAAATATACTGGTATCATGATTTCCTTCTTTCTCTTAAACACCGAATAATTCTCCTAATTTATCTTCCTGAATCTTGAATCCGATCACACAAAGTTTACCGGTAACATCTGCTTTTCCACGTCTTACACTAGGTTCTCCCGGTACGTAATCAAAGTAAATCCACTCTCCACCATCTTTATCTACTACCATTCCCTTAGCTCTCAGAACAAAACCATATTGTTTTTCATCTTCCAATGCTTCTAAAATAGATTCTATCTCTTCTATGGAAAAGCTATGATGAGTTTCTTTTCCCCAACTGGTAAACACTTCATCCGCATGATGGTGACCATGGTGATCATGGTGTCCATGACAGCCACAACTACATTCTTCCCCATGGTCATGGTGATGATGTCCGTGATGTTCTTCATCACATTTTTCCTCATGGTCATGATGATGATGCTCATGATGATGTTCATGACAACCACATTCACATTCTTCCTCATGGTCATGGTGATGATGATGCTCATGATGGTGTTCATGACAGCCACATTCACATTCTTCCTCATGGTCATGATGATAATGCCCGTGATGATGTTCATGACAACCACATTCACATTCTTCCTCATGGTCATGGTGATGATGTGCATGATGATGCTTTACTTCTTTCAACAACTCTTGTTCCATGTCAGATACTTTTTCCATAGTATCCAAAATAACCTGTCCATCTAATTCATCCCATGGTGTAGTAATAATGGTTGCCTCTGCATTATGTTCACGAATCAACTCAATTGCTTTGTTGAGTTTTTCTTCTGTAATATTTCCGGTACGGCTTAAAACAATGGTTCCTGCATATTCAATCTGATTGATAAAAAATTCACCAAAGTTTTTCATATACATTTTACATTTGGAAGCATCCACCACTGCCACAGCACTATTTAAAACAACTTCTTCTTCAAAATCTACGTTAGTAACCGCCGCTGCTACATCTGATAGTTTACCAACACCGGAAGGCTCAATTAAAATTCTTTCCGGATGATAGGTTTCCAATACTTCCTTTAAAGAAGTTCCAAAATCCCCCACTAGAGAACAACAGATACAACCGGAATTCATTTCTTTGATCTCAATCCCTGCTTCTTTTAAAAATCCACCGTCTACTCCAATTTCACCAAATTCGTTTTCGATCAAAACCACTTTTTGTCCACTTAAAGCTTCCTTCAAAAGCTTCTTAATTAAAGTTGTTTTTCCGGCACCTAAAAATCCGGAAATAATGTCTATTCTTGTCATTTCTATTTTTCTCCTTCTATTATGTAACGTAAAAAAATGCTGATTTACGAGCAAACTCTTTCCAGCATTTCCTTACATTTTAACACATAAACTATATAATAAAATAAGCGGGACGATAAGCCGGGTTATGTCGCGAGTGATCATCTATCTAGAACTACTGTTACCAGTAGCTTCAAGCAACCTACCTGAAAGCAGATCGGGCAAACCTATAGCCTTCTTTTTGGTCTTGCTTCGGATGGGGTTTACATGTGCCCCTTCTGTTACCAGAAGGGCGGTAGTCTCTTACTCTGCCTTTCCACCCTTACCTGACTGCAGTAATTAATATTGACTAAGCCGTTCAATAATAATTACCACAGTCAGGCGGTATATTTCTGTTGCACTGGCCTTGGAGTCACCTCCACCGGACGTTATCCGGCATCCTGCCCTATGAAGCCCGGACTTTCCTCACCTGTTATAAACAGCCGCGATCACTTATCCCACTTACATATTATCTTTATCCTACTTTAGGAACTAAGACAGTATCTGTTACCTTGTATCCATAACAAATACTTTTAGTTATTATACTCTAATCTACTATTATTACAAGTAAAAAATATTTCTATTTTTATCCGGATTTCTAAACTTTAAAACAACTTCCGCCCACAAATTCTCTAACAATAGAATTTTTCGGAAGATCCTCGTCACCAATTCCTAAAAAGTATCCTAAAAATTTTAAAAGTCTTTTGGCTTCAAAATATTCCGGATCTTCTTTTCCAATTCCAAATAACAATGGTTCTGCATGAATCTTTAACATAGCAAGTTCATAAATAGTTGCTGAATTGAACATGGCATCTGCACTTTCCTGATAAGGAAAAATATTTTGTTCTTCACCTCTTCTTACAGATTTCCACATCTCTAAAGTACGTTTTGCACTGGTTCCCCTAGTTCTGGCATCTCGCACCATTCTTCGAATCAATCTTCCATCCGTAGTTGGAATTCTGTTATGTTCATCTACATTTAAACAGGTCAAAGCACTAATATATATTTTATATTTGCTTTCTTCCGGAAGTGCGTATGACATTTTATCGTTTAATCCATGAATTCCTTCAATCACAAGAATATCATCTTTTCCTAATGTTTTAAAATCACCCCGATATTCTCTCTGACCAGTTTTAAAATTAAACCTTGGCATTTCAACTGTTTTCCCCGAAAGCAAATCTAACATATCGTTATTAAATTGCTCTACATCAATAGCTTCTAAACACTCAAAGTTATAATCCCCATTTTCATCTAAAGGAGTATTTTCACGATTCACAAAATAATCATCCACAGCAATAGGATGAGGTTTCAAACCGTGGGTTCTTAACTGGGTAGATAATCGATGGGAAAGGGTAGTTTTTCCGGAGGAAGAAGGTCCTGCAATCATAACAAATTTTACATTGCCACGTTTTGCAATTTCACTGGCAATTTCCGCAATTTTTCTTTCCTGCAATGCCTCCTGCATTAAAATAACATCCTGCAAACGCTGTTCGCAAATCGCATTGTTTAAATCCCCTACTGTAATAACCCCTATATCATCAGCCCACTTTTGAGATTCCATTAAGGTAGCAAACAATTTTTCGCGTGGAACAAAAGGTAATAATTCATTCGGTTTTTCCTGCGTTGGAAGAATTAATAAAATCCCTTCCTTGTAAGCTTGCACATCAAACAATTTTAAATATCCTGTAGATGGTACCATATATCCATAGTTATAATCATAGTAACCATCCAGACAATAAATATTTACATAGGAACTTCTACGGTACCAGAATAATTTTTCTTTATCTTCCATCCCTTGAGCTGCGAAAATTTCTCTGGCCTGATCAATATAATAAGCCTTTTTGGTAATTGGTAAATCTAACGATACTAATTCCTGCATTCTTGCTTTTACCTTACCAATAAATGCGTCATCTACAGTAAAATCACCTTGGACAGAACAGTAATATCCCTGCCCCAGTGAAAATTCTACTTTTATCTTACTTTTTTTCACATCACCAACAACATCAGATACAGCTTTTACCAACAAAAGTGTAGCACTTCTTACATAAGTAGAATGGCCAATTTTGCTTTCCATGGTTAGAAATGTAATTTCTTCATTATCTTTTTCCAAAGATTTTGATAATTCTTTTATTTTCCCATTTTTAATAGCAATTAGAATTGGAGCATTAAAATCCTTTTGATAATCCTTTGCTATTTCTTCTAACAAGGTATCTTTTTTATACTGTTTTTCTTCTCCATTTATTTTTACTGTTAACATACTGTCCCTAACCCTTCACTATATGGTCCAATAAGGTTCCTTCTCTACTGCTCGCTTTATTTGTATCTGTGGGAGTTCCCTACGCAATACTTCTTCCATATATGTCGTAAATATCTTTTCTAAACCATAATGTCCTGCATCAATAATTGCCAAATCCCTTTCTACAGCATCCAAACCATTATGATGATCAATATCGCCAGTAATCACCACCTGCGCACCCTTTTTAATTGCCATATCAATATAGCTCTTTCCTGACCCAGGAATTAAGGCTACCAAGTCAATTAATTTATCCGGATTGCCAAACACCTTTACATTGGATAACTTACACGTTTCTTTTACAAATCCGGCACATTCATCCAAGGACATGGTACGGGACAATTCCCCCATTCGTCCTATTCCTTCCTTGGAAATATCATCTTGATAAGTAACATCTAATACCTGACATTTTTCTAATTTCAGTATATCTGCTACTGCATCTGCCATACCCATAACATCAAAATTGGTATGCATGGCATAATAACAAATATCCTTATAAATCAACTGAAAAACTCTTTTTCCGATAAAATCGTTCGTAGTTACAGACTTAATACCTGAAAAAATTAAAGGATGATGTGTAATTAACAAATCAGCTCCCCACGTAGCTGCTTCTTCTACTACATCGGATGTAGGATCCAACGCCAGCATTATTTTCTTAATTTCTTTATCTTCTCTGCCCGCTAACAATCCCACATTATCCCATTTTTCAGCAAAACAACAAGGTGCAATTTTTTCCAAACAAGCAATCACTTCACTACATTTCATCTTTAAACCACTCCAATCCAAGATTAATGCGTTTTAGTTTTTCTTCAATCTCTCTATGGCGAATCTCACTTTTTAAACTTTCGGTTTCTTTCAGACTTTTTTGAATTCCAAGATATAATTTTTTTTCATAATTCAAAAATTGATACAAAACTTGATTTTTATTTTGTAAAAGAAATTCCCCATATTCATCATACAACTCTTGCAATTGAAAACCTTCATCATCTATCCTCTGTTGCAAATACGTAGGAATATGAAAAACATCCTTTTCCACCTTTTTCCCTCTTACAACTTTCATCATAGGATAAAATTTACCATCTTCCAAAACCATATCTTCTTTTTGAATGTGATATCCCATTGCGCGAACATATTGTCTAACTTTAGGAATTTCTGATTGAGGCTGCAATACAAACTCTTCCATGCTCTTAAATTTTTCAAGACTATCTTCTATGATTTTCACCATCAAACGTCCACCCATGCCGGCAATCAGTGCCGCTTGCACTTCCAACGCCATAGTGCCATCTTCTCTGGAGAAAAATTTCAAAGCTTTTGCCCCGTCAGATAGTCTTGTTTCAATATATGTAGAAAGCTGTTTTTCGTTCACATGCTCTCTTGCTCGTTCCAAAGGGCCTTGATTTACATCCATGGCAAGACATTGTGATGCTTTTTTGCTTTCTATTAGGTATATGGACACATATCCATGATCACATCCGATATCTGCCACTGCTTCATGATAATCTAACAAATCCGCAACCGCTTGTAATCTTTTTGATAATTCCATATTAATCTAAATAATCCTTTAATTTGCGACTTCTACTTGGATGACGTAATTTACGCAATGCCTTCGCTTCAATCTGACGAATACGTTCACGGGTTACTTTAAATTCTTTTCCTACTTCTTCCAAAGTTCTTGCACGTCCATCATCAAGACCAAATCGCAAACGTAACACCATCTGTTCTCTTTCTGTCAAAGTTCCCAACACTTCCACTAATTGTTCTTTTAATAATGTAAATGCTGCCGCATCCGCAGGTACAGGTACATTATCATCCTGTATAAAATCACCTAAATGGCTGTCTTCTTCTTCCCCAATAGGTGTTTCCAAGGATACCGGTTCCTGTGATATTTTCAAAATTTCACGAACTCTTTCCACTGGCATATTCATAGCTTCAGAAATTTCTTCCGGGCTAGGTTCTCTTCCTAGTTCCTGAAGTAGCTGTCTGCTGACACGAATTAATTTGTTAATTGTTTCTACCATATGCACCGGAATACGAATCGTTCTTGCCTGGTCAGCAATGGCTCTGGTAATAGCCTGACGAATCCACCATGTTGCATAAGTAGAGAACTTAAATCCTTTTCTATAATCAAATTTTTCTACTGCTTTGATCAACCCAAGATTACCCTCTTGAATCAAATCTAAGAAAAGCATACCGCGTCCTACATATCTTTTGGCAATACTAACTACCAGACGAAGATTTGCTTCTGCTAAACGTTTTTTAGCATCTTCATCACCTTCCTCCATACGAAGCGCCAATTCAATTTCTTCTTCTGCACTCAAAAGCGGAACTTTTCCAATCTCTTTTAAATACATTCTTACAGGGTCTTCAATGCTGACACCTTCAGGAACACTTAAGTCAATGTTTTCTACATCAACTTCATCTTCTTCTGTTAAAATGATATCTTCATCTTCTACAGGAAGAATCTCTTCCTCTGTAATACGAAGAACATCAATACCGCTTCTTTCTAATGCTTCCACGGTTCTTTCAATCTGTTCAATTTCTAAGCCAAGACCTGCAAAACAATCTGTAATTTCTTGATATTCCAAAACATTTTTTTTCTTTTTTGCAAGAGCCATTAATTCCTTTATTTTCTCTTCCATTTTTACCTTTGTGTTTTCATCCATTTTAGGGGTCCATCCTTCCATTTTTGGTATTGTATTGTTTAAGATTTATCATAGTGTTGTCAAACCTGCAATGAAATATGCGTTTTCTTCAGGTTTTCCAGGGCAATTTTCCCTTCTATGACTTGGTTTATAGCAGTTACATCACTGCCTAACCGCCCGGAATAATATTCCAGACTATTTTCTTTTACTTTTATCAAAACATCTTTAAATGCTTTTTCTTTTTCTTGAGGTGTAGCCAGCATTTCCAATTTAGTATCAAAAAGTTCAGCTACTTCTCTTTGTTCACTTTCTTCCTGAAACAAACTTATGATACCTGCCGGTGAAAATCCTTCTTTACCCAATCTGTCAAAAAGCTGGATTGCTACTTTTCCGTATAACTCGTCCGTAAAATCGGCTGCTGATAGATATGCTTTTATTTTATTGTATAAATGAGGTTCCTCTGTTAACCAGGTAATCAATAAACGCTGGTTTTTTCGAATATTTTCTTCCGGACGATTTTTCTGTACCACTCCGGACTTTGGCCTCTCAATAGGTTTTGCCAAACCTGTTTTGGCAGCATATGAATGAATTAATTTTCTAAGATTTTCATATCCTATTAAATACCTATCTGCCACTGCCTGGGTGTAATTATCTCGCTCCACTTCCTCAGAAAATTGACACAATTTTTTTGCAATCTCTCTGTGAAACTTTGTTTTTCCTTCCGGATCATGCAAATCAAATTGCTGCTCCAGAATCCGCACTTCAAACATAAAACTATTTTCTGCTGAATCTATTCTCTCCTGAAAAGCTTCCGCTCCCAGATTTTTGATAAATTCATCCGGATCTTTATATGGTTTTAAATCTATAATTTTGGCAGTAAGTCCCGCTTCCCTTAAAATACTGATAGCACGGAGTGCTGCATTGGTACCTGCTCCGTCACTGTCATACGATAATAAAATATTCTCCGCATATCTCCTTAACAAATTTGCCTGTCCGGGAGTAAATGCAGTGCCTAACGAAGCAACAGCCTGCGTAAATCCAGCCTGATGCAAGGCTATAACATCCATATATCCTTCACAAAGAATCATGTTATTTTTTCTTGCAGTTCTGGCAAAATTTAATCCATAAAGATTTCGACTCTTATCAAACACCGGTGTTTCCGGTGAGTTCAAATATTTTGGAGTCCCCTCTCCCATAACTCTTCCCCCAAAGCCAATGGCCCGGTGGTTAATATCCATAATAGGAAAAATAACTCGATTCCAAAATTTATCATGAACACCATATCGTTCATCTGCGGTAGCCAAACCTGCCTGAATAATTTGCTCATCGGTATATCCTTTTTTCTTAAGATATAATGTCAAATCATTACTTGTCTTATTGGCAAATCCCAAACCAAATTTTTTTATAGTTTCTTCTGACAATTCTCTTCCGGACAAATATCGATATCCTATTTTCCCCTGTTCCTGTCTTAATTGATAATAAAAATATTTCGCTGCTTCTTTATTAATCTCCAAAAGAACAGCTTTCTTATCAGCCTCTTTTTTTGCTTGCGCAGAATTTTCTATTTCAGGAAGTGTCACTCCTGATCTGTCTGCCAGTTCTTTAATAGCTTCCTGGAATGTATAATTTTCATAATTCATGAGAAATGTAAATACATTCCCACCTGCTCCGCAGCCAAAACAATGATAAATCTGTTTGGATCCGGACACGGAAAAAGAAGGTGATTTTTCATTGTGGAACGGACATAGTCCCATATAATTAGATCCCTTCTTTTGAATTCTGACATATCCTGAGATCACATCAACAATATCATTTTTTGTTCTGACTTCTTCTATGAGTTCATCAGGATAATACATACCTCCTACTCCTTCTAACACATTTTCTATCCATGCCAACACTTAGGAATATAAATTTCTTCATATTTTGCAATCGCAAAGCGGTCGGTCATAGCTCCTACATAATCACATACCACTCGTTCTTTTATTTCTCCATCATACATCATTCTTTGATACTCTTGTGGAAGCAAGTTCACGTTTTTCATGTAATACTCATATAGTGTAACCATCAATTGTTCTGCTTTTTCTTCTTCTCCCTTTGCCTGACGGTTATTATATACCCTCTCAAACATGAAGTTTCTTAAATTACTCATGGCACGACCTACTTCATCAGACATGCAAATATCATTTTTCCCCTGACTATGAGTTACCAAATCATGGATAAAAACATCCAATCTTTCTCCGCACGTTTCACCAATTACGTCACTAATCTCTTTAGGAATATCTGCTTCTGTTAAAATTCCACCACGAATAGCATCATCCATATCATGATGAATATAAGCAATTTTATCTGAAAATCGAACAATCTTTCCTTCCAAAGTAGACGGAATTCCACTGGTCTGATGATTTAAAATTCCATCCCTAACTTCCATGGTAAGATTTAATCCCATTCCGGATTTTTCCAAAATATCTACTGTTCTAACGCTCTGTACATTATGTTCAAACCCTAATGGACAAACCTCATTCAATGCTCGTTCTCCTGCATGTCCAAAAGGGGTATGTCCCAAATCATGTCCTAAAGCAATAGCCTCTGCTAAATCTTCATTCAAACGCAACGCCTTAGCTATCGTTCTTGCATTTTGAGAAACCTCTAAAGTATGCGTTAATCTAGTTCTATAATGATCTCCTTCCGGGGTCAAAAAAACTTGTGTTTTATCTTTTAATCTACGAAATGACTTGCTATGTATGATACGATCCCTATCCCTCTGAAAAACCGGTCTGATATCACACTCATCTTCCGGCCGCAAACGTCCCTTAGATTTCATACTTAAGGTTGCAAAAGGACTCAAATACTCCTTTTCATACTGTTCCAAACTTTTACGAATTATCATATTCGCCTCTCATTTCTGCTATAAAAGCTAAAAAAACAGTTTAAAATTACACTCTATATTACATATTCTGCGTATTTTATTAATTTCCTTTTATTTTTATAATAAACTTACCACCCAAGGTACAATTACTACTGTTAAAATTCCAGTCACTACAATAGCCAATGAACTCATGGCAGCTTGAATTTCTCCAATTTCAATTGCTTTTGATGTTCCAATGGCATGAGATGCACTCCCCATAGCCAATCCTTGTGCTACCGGTTCTGTAATATGGAACCATTTTAAAATACTTGGACCTAATACCGCGCCCGAGATTCCTGCCACCATAACACCTATAACTGTAATACCTTGAATTCCTCCAATTTCCCCGGTAACACCCAAAGCAATGGCTGTTGTAACACTTTTTGACATAACAGAAAACAACAATTGTTGATCCATCTTACAAATCAATGCTACCGCAATCAATACCCCTGCATGAACCAAGCACCCAATTACAATACTGATTAGAATTGCGGTTGTATTTTTTCTTAAGATTTCCATCTGCTTATACAAAGGAACCGCAAGACAAACAGTAACCGGTGTCAAAAAATAACTTAAATATTTTGCCCCATACTGATAGGTTTCATATGAAATTCCTGTAATCAACAAAAATGCAATAATAATTACGATTGCTATTAATAAAGGATTTAAAAATACTTTTTTCCATTTTTTCTGAATTTCAAATCCAATCTTATATGCAAGTAAACTTAATATCATTCCAAAAAAAAGGGATTCGCTTAACAATTCATTGATACTCATCTCATCTTTCCTTTCTACTTCTGTGTATTTTCATCTTCTAAACTTTTTTTCTTATTCTGAAAACGAATGATAGTCTGGGAAACAAGTCCTGTAACTACCATAACTGCTAAAAAAGATAAAAAAGAAGCTATAAATAATGCCAAAACATTCCCCTTAATTAACCCATAAGATTTCATAATCCCTACTGTAGGTTCTATAAAAAACAAAGGCATAATAGCCATCATGTATTCGGCCACAGTTTCCACCTGCTCCAATTTAATCACTTCAGTACGCAATAATGAAAATAAAATTACCAAACCATACACACTCGCCGGAATCGGTAACGGCAATAAGGCATTTAACACTTCTCCTACAAAACTAATGCCAAAAATAATGGCTAACTGAAACATATACTTCATGCTCTTCTCCCATTCTTTTTAACAATACCATATGATATTGCTACTATATATTTTCATATTTATCGGCATTCATTCTATCACAGTTAAAAATTTGCGTAAAGTGTGGTATACTATTTCTAATAACTAATGTTGCGGAGGTTCTATGACTCAAACACAAAGTAACTTGGAAAAAAAACAAGCCCATACAATGGAAATTCCCTTTCTACATTTAGGACATCAAACATGGTATCCTTTGGATTTGTCTGCCATTGTATATCCAACCTTACAACGTCGTGATTTTTCTTCTGTATATCGGCTTTCTGTTTTGCTAAAGGAAGAAATAAAACCTGACATTTTACAAAAAGCTGTAGATATGACTCTCCCACGCTTTCCTACTTACAAGGTCGCTATGCGTAAAGGGTTATTTTGGAGATTTCTAGAACCCAATAATCGTCCAGGCCCCTTTGTACAAGAAGATGTACGTAATTTTTGTATGCCTATGTCTTTTAAAAGCAAAGGTCGTTGGCTGATTCGTATTTATTATCACGGTTGCCGTATTGCTTTAGAGGCTCATCATAGTTTAGGAGATGGTACCGGCGGTATGACTCTACTGCATACCATCACTGCCGTATATCTTCGTTTACTGGGACATGAAATTCCTAACAAATACATGGTTTTAGATATCAATAGCACACCGCATCCGGAAGAATTAGAAGATGCCTATTTACGCTACTCTAATGCTAAGCATCGTCCACCACGGCCTATGGAAAAGACTTACCGTATTCGAGGCACCTTAGAACCTTTTTTTACATTCCAAGTAATTGACGGTATTATGAGTGTAAAAGAAGTGATTGCTGTTGCTGCTAAATACAAATGCACTGTGACAGAATACTTAAACGCAGTACTTCTTTATGCATTATTAAAAAAACAAGAAGAAGATAAGCCATACCGTGAACTTCCTGTTAAAATTGCTATGCCTGTAAATTTAAGACGTTTTTTTCCGTCGAAAACTTTACGTAACTTTATTACTATGATTTATCCTTCTATTGATCCCAGACTTGGTGATTATACCTTTGAAGAAATTATCAAACAGGTTCATCACTATATGCGCTATTATATCAACGATAAATTTTTACGTGGTGACATTACCACTAATGCTGCCACACAACAAAATCCGTTTATTCGTATCATACCTTTATTTATCAAAGATATTGTGGTTAGAACTTTTTATAAAAAAGTGCAGGACCTAAACTCTTCTGCCGGTCTTACCAATATGGGAGCCATGAAAGTTCCCGAAGAAATGATTCCTCATATTAATCGTTTTGATATATACATGGGAATTCCATTTTCTCCTCGAACGAACTGTGCAATCATTAGCTTTCAAGATACTCTTACTATTAACTTTGCTAGCTGTATCAAAGAAACTGATGTTGAAAAACATTTCTTTTCAAAATTAGTAGAGGATGGTGTACATGTTACTATCGAAAGCAATCGTTAATATTATGAAACAACATAAAACAAAATGAGATATGACTTTGATATCTAAAACAAATAAAACTAAAGTGCTACATCTAAGTTTTACTTGTTACGAATATTTTACTTCGAAAGGATAACCATATATGTCTTACTGTGTAAACTGTGGCGTTAAATTAGAACAATCTTTAAACACCTGTCCTCTTTGTCATACACCAGTCATCAACCCAAATGAATATATTATTTCTTCTAATAACACTCTCAGTCCCTTTGCCGTTACTAAAGGTGAAGTCGAACCTATGAACAAACATGATGTTGGTATGTGGCTTTCTATCGTTTTGGGCTCTACCGCCTTGGCTTGTGGAATTTTAAATTTTCTTATTTTTGACCATAATCGTTGGTCTATTCCGGTCATTGGCGCCTGTATAATTATGTGGCTGTTCTTTTGTCCAAGAATGTTTTTTCCCAAAATTCCTATTTATATTAATCTTATAATTAGCGCTCTTAGTGTTATTTTTTATGAATTTTCTATTACACTATTGACAGCCAAAGATCGTTGGTTTTTTGATTTGGTACTACCTATAACATTTGTCATATTAATTCTTACATTACTTTCCGGGATACTCTATCGTTTTGCTTCTAAATCTTTAGTGGCAACTGTATTATACTTCTTTATTGACGTAGCTTTTTTATGCCTCGCTATAGAAAGATATGTTGACAACTTTATTCACAGTGAAATTCATTTGTTTTGGTCTGTAATTGTATTTTCCGTTTGTGCAGTTATTTCCATTGCACTAATCTCCATTTTATCTATGGCAAGACTACGAGAAACTGTACGGAAGAGATTCCATTTTTAATAAGAAAAAGCGTTGGCTATAAATCCAACGCTTTTTCTTAATTATAATCACCACAATGTAATATCGGTTCTTTTTTATCTTCCTGTTGCAAAGTCGCCTGAACGTCAATCACTCTTTGATTTGAGCTTCCTTTCCAAAGTAACTTCGTATCTTTTAATTCTACAATAAATTCTCCATCCACACAAACATCTACATATTGCATCAAAGGCATCTGGTAAATATCTTCCCAATTCGCTCCTGTATACAACCAGATTGTTTTCTGTGGATATTTATTTTTGATTTCTGCCATCAGATTTTTCACATCCAAACTATTTGCCGGATGCAAAGGATCTCCACCGGAAAATGTAATTCCCGAAATATAATTTTCATCTAACTGATCAAAAATTTCCTGTTTGGCATTTTCATCAAATAAAAGTCCACCGTCAGGATCCCAAGTTATGGGATTTTGACATTCTTTACAACAATGAGCACATCCTGCCACCCAGAGAACCACTCGTAAGCCGTCTCCGTTTAACATATCATCTTTCGTGATATTATGATATCTCATACTTACATAGACTTCCTTTCTGCTATTTCTGCCATTTTCGCGTCGTTCAATCTAGTATCTCCATGAACACGTGAATATGACAAATATCCATTCATACGGTCAATCTTAGTCAAATTACTACTTCCGCATTTTGGACACACATCCATCTCTAATTCCTGATGTCCACAATCATCGCAGTAAGATAAAGACAAATTCACCCCTTCATAGAATCCTAAATC
The DNA here is from genome assembly GCA_017558145.1 of Lachnospiraceae bacterium. GTDB lineage: Bacteria > Bacillota > Clostridia > Lachnospirales > Lachnospiraceae > SFDP01. The sequence continues at coordinate 29,664 of JAFYWF010000025.1, read as the reverse complement.
CATAGCACGACGAATCAATGTCTTAACTGCTCCTATATTGTAGTCAATTGGATATTTTACATATTGAATTTTCCCACCATTAGATAAATCCCAAAAACGTCCTTCCAAATTCTGTTTCTGAATTGGAGTAATATCTTCGGAAACATGACAATGGAAACTATTACTTACATATTCTCTATCAGATACACCTTCTATAATACCATACATATTTCTAAACTGTTTCACCTGAAGACCACACAAGTTCTCAGCCGGTGTTCCATAAATAGCATATAAATTGCCATCTTCTTCCTTAAACTCAGCTACTTTTTTATTGATGTGCTCTAAAACTTCTATTGCAAAAGCACCATCTTCCACTAAAGATTTACCATTGTAAAGCATCTGCAACTCATTAAACGCAGTAATGCCAAAAGAAGCTGTTGCACTCTTAAGCAACGGTTTGATTTTGTCAGTTAATTTCAATTTTCCACCAAGGAAACCACCTTCACAATAAGCTAACGGATTCGTAGAAGCGCGCATTTCGCCAAGGTAAGCGTAAGTACGAATATGAAGCTGACGAATCAAATTCAAATAATAATCTAAAACTTCATAAAAATCTCTGCTTTCCTGTCTGGATTTTGCGAGAATCATAGGTAAATGTAAGGAAACCGCTCCAATATTAAATCGTCCCACAAATACAGGAGTATCCTGATCATCTGCCGGATGCATTCCACCTCTTTCATACCATGGTGAAAGGAACGCACGACATCCCATTGGAGAAATTATTTTCCCATACTGTTTATACATACTTGCTACGTAACCTTTTCCTGTTAAACTTAACCAATCAGGATACATAGTTTTTGCAGAGCATTCTACGCCTGCTTCAAATACATCTTCTAATTCTTTCCCAGGTCCATGTAAATTTTCATCATATAAAAATACAATTTTAGGGAACAATACAGGTTTTTTACATTCCTTTTTACCTTGACCTCCTTTTCTTACGCGAAGCATCACTACTGTTGCCATTTTTCCAAAACGACTTGTGCAAGTACCTGCAGTAACTGTAATAAACGGATAATCTCCACGGCTGCTGGCTACCGTATTAAACTTATATTCCCAGCCCTGAAATCCTTGTTCCATTTCTTTTTCTACATCTTTTAAAGCTTCTGCTTCTGCTACATCCTGCACAATTCCAAGACGTAAATATTTTTCCAAGAATTTTTTATAAGATTTTTCTGCATACGGTGCTAAAATATAATCTACACTTGGCACCGTAAAACCACCATACTGCTGACTGGCCGCACTAAGCACAATGTCACCGATAACATCAAAAGCTACATCTAATGTCTTGGGTTCGTTGTACCAAATATTACCCATTTCAAACCCACCGGACAGCACATTTTCCACGTCAAAGAGACAGCAATTCATCGTATCTCTTCTGGCAGACATGTCATGAACATAAATATATCCATCACGGCATGCCTGGATTTCTTCTGTCGTCATAAAGAATTTCTGATATAATTCCTTATTTAACTGATTAAAAACAAGACTTCTTTTCGTAGAAACAAGAGCGGAATCTGTATTTGCATTTTCTTTATCTCCAACATACATAATGGACTGACTCTTTTTATAAACATCATCCAACATACGGACAAAGTCCTGCTTATAATTACGGTAATCTCTATAGCTCTTCGCAACTAAAGGTTTAATCTCTTCCAAGGCACTTTCTACAATGTTATGCATAATCGGAATTGGAATTTGGTCACTCTCTAATTCGTCAACTCGATCAATTACCTGCTGACAGATTTTTCGCTTTTCGTCTTCAGAAAATTTAGTCAGGGCGCGGTAGGCACTTTTACCAACGGCACTGATAACCTTTTGTACATTAAATTCTTCTGTACTTCCATCCTTCTTAATCACCTTTACCGTTCTTTTCGGTGTATATTCTTTCCCATAATCTACTGTTTCCACAATATTTTTATCTCCCCAGTTACCTGCCATTTTCTCATCCCTTTCTATTCTATAATATTCAATGTTCTTACACATAATCTTGTATTTAACGCACACTTCCCACAATATATTGTGGGAAGTGTGTTTTCTTAGTATACGTTTTTCTATTCCCTCTGTCAATGAATACAAGCCAAAAAAAACTACCTAAGATTACCAATTTAAATTTGTGCAATTTCACATCTTGACGAAAGAATTAACTAATTATGACCAACTGTCAAAATTATAGTATAAAAACTTCAGTTTTCTGCATACATTAAAAAGGATGGTAGCCATACTATAACTACCATCTCTCTTCTTTTGTTATTATTCTACAAGTTAACATCTTATTATATAATTATAAAACTATTCTTCAATATACTATTCTGTCGTTTTCACAGTCTGAGAATCCTTGAAATCTTTATTTTTTCGAATTTTAATTCCAACCATTACTGCAACAATACATAACACAATAATAAATGCGAATAATGCAAAATATGATAAAAATGAATTTACAAATGCTATTAGGTTTGCCATAACTTTCACCTATCCTTTCCGATAGCACTATCCTATCATTTTCTAATTGATACCGTCAACCCTTAGTTTTGACAACTAATCTTTACTCTTCCATCGAATCTACCAACAAATGCTCTCCATCTGCCGCCGTAGTAGCAAGTTCATCACAGCGTTCATTTTCCGGATGCCCTGCATGTCCCTTAATCCACTGGAATTTTACCTCATGGGGTTCCATGGCTTTTAGCAATCGTACCCATAGAGACTTATTTTTTACCGGTTTTTTAGCACTATTTTTCCAGTTATTTTTTAACCAGCCATCAATCCAATGCTGATTAAAAGCATCCGTTACATATTTTGAATCGGAAACTACCGTAACCTGACATGGTTTCGTCAACGCTTCAAGCCCCACTATGACAGCCATTAATTCCATTCTATTATTGGTAGTCTTTACGAATCCCGCCGAAAATTCACGAACATGTAATTGCCCTTTTCCATCAATATAATGAAGTACGCAGCCATATCCACCCGGTCCGTCCGGATTTCCTCTGGCTGCTCCATCGGAATATAGTGTTACTTGCATATCCATTCTCCTTGTGTTTCGAAAATATTTACCATATTTCTTGCATTCATAATCAAATCCTTATCATAACCTAAGTGTTCTAATAAATTAATTGCATTACAACTCTTGGCAATTCCTTTCATCAAATGATATGAAAATACAACATCACCTTGGTTCATTGACTCTTCAAAATGATAATTTTCATATAGCTCTTCCAAAGTTTTTGTTAGCTCTACATCATGAGTCGCTGCGATACATAGCACATTCGGTCTGCTGAAGCTCTTTAAGATTTGCGTAGAAGCTGCAATTCTCTCAACCGTATTCGTTCCTCTGAGAACCTCATCTATCATACATACTATCATATTTCCATCGTAAGCACTATCCAAAATTCGTTTTATTGATTTAATTTCTGCCATATAATAGCTCTCTTTTAAAGTAATACTGTCTTTCAAAGACATGGATGTAAATAAGCTACAGAATGGTAAATAAAATTCTTTTGCTGTACAAGTATGAATGGTCTGTGCTAAAAGAATATTAATGGCAACTGTTTTTAAAAAAGTCGATTTTCCTGATGCATTTGATCCGGTCAGCAAAATATTTTCTTTCATTTTGAAAGAATTTGTCACTGCATTCTCAATCAATGGATGATACCCATCTACCATATTAATTTCTTTTTCCTCTATCAGTGTAGGACAACAACTTAAAGGAAGCCATTTACGATACCATACTACGGCTATACAAGCATCCATTTCTCCAATAATTTCATACAAATCCCATAAATTTTGCTCTTGAATTTTTAATTCTCCCAACATTTGATTAAATTTAATGATATCAAGATGAAAAATCATTCTAAGATAATCTAAAATTAATTCTAATCCCTCTCCTCCCATTCTACCTGGGGACATTACCAAGAAAGCATTTTTCTGTATTTTTTTCATAGAAGATAATATTTCTTGTAGTTTCTGTCTTTCTATTGTCCATTCTTCAGGTAACATCTTTGCAATTTCTTTTGTATAATCTAAAATTTTAAAAAGATAACGAAGACTAGCTAAATAAGGATCTAAATATGCCTTATGTTTAAAATACATTACTATATTGTACAAAATCAAAGCAAAAAATAGCATTACCCCCATCCCTATGTTAAATGCCATAAGAATAATAGAAAGAAAAATGAATACGTCTACCAAATAATGCTTTCCATTACTTTTCGTTTGTTCTTCTATAAGATACTCCACACAGTCCATAAAAGAATATCGTTTTAATCTGCCAATTTTGTGAAATAATATCTGCAATTGTATTCTTTTTTCCGTGTTTCGTGCTAAACAAGATATCTTCTCCTCTCTTTTTTGCAATAACTCTTCATTATTTAATGGATTTTTAAGTATATAGAACAAATAGTCGTCTCCAAAAGAAGATTCTGTATAATTCATTTGCTGATAAATCAAATCCATATCCAAATCATTCCAGGTAAGCTCATCTATCGTCTGCTTCGTTTCTCTTTTTTTAGCATAGCGTGAAACAAGCTCCATTTCTTCTATTTTCCAAGTTCTTGTATTAGCTTTTCCGAAATTCTTTTCAAAATCTCTCTTTAAAATCTTTAAGTTTGTTTTATTTTCCACTATTCCTCTTATTATCATTATGATAAATAGTATAAGAAGTAATATAATTAATATTAAACCACTCATGCTTCTCTCCCATATTAATTGTAATATTTAGAGCTGTATTTTAATAATTCAACTTCTATGTTCAAAATCATGAATTATTTCCTAATATCACAAAAATGGAGCAAATCTTATTTTTTCTCATTTGCTCCATTTAGGCTGTTATTTTATAATTTTATCTTATCATTATTACTATATCTTTTACTGTCACAAAACAGATGGTTACAACTAATGTTTTTTACTTTAAATTATCGCAATCTTTCCAAGATAGCATTGGATTTTGCATAAATATCTTCTACATCAATACCATCTGCAAACTTACCATTTTCGTAAAGAATTTTACCATCAATCATAGTCATCTTTACATTCATCTTACTACCACTATATACGATATTTTTCGCAATATTATTGATTGGCTGCATATTAGGCTGTTTCAAATCAATCATGATTATGTCAGCTTTCTTTCCTTCTGCCAATACATCGCAATCATTAAGTCCCATAGAAATTGCTCCATTTACTGTTGCCATACTAAGAACTTTGATAGCATCCACTGCTGCAGGATCATTTTCTTTTAACTTAGCAAGTGCTGTTACTAAGAACATTTCTCTAAACATATCCAAACAGTTATTACTGGAAGCTCCGTCAGTACCAATACCAACACTAATTCCCTGTCTTAAATATTCTCCAATTGGTGCAACACCACTTGCAAGCTTAGCATTAGATGCAGGGTTAGTAATTACGCTGATATTATGACGTTTAAAGATTTCCATATCTTCTACTGTCGGATGTACTCCATGATAAATAGATCCACCAAAATCAAATAATCCTAATTCTTCAAACAATGCCGGTGGAGTAATTTTATATCTTCCAATACATTCATCTACTTCTGCCTGAGTTTCAGACATATGAACATACAACGGAGCCTGATATTTGTGAATCAATTCAGAAACTTCTTCTAACAACTCTTTGGAACAAGTATATTCTGCATGAACTCCCATTTTGTAAGATACTAAATCATATTTCCCATTTAATTTATTATAACGATCTTCCATTACACATAAAGCAGGGCCAAATTTGTTCAATCCGGATACTAATACACATCTCATTCCCATATCATTGCATGCATCTGCAATCGTTTCCGGTGTCAAATACATATCTCCAATAGCGGTTACACCACTCGTCAAATATTCTAAGATTGCAAGTTTTGTTAATTCATAACAATCCTCTCCTGTCATATTTGCTTCTCTTGGGAAAATCTCATTATTCAACCAATCTTGTAAATTCAAATCATCACATAAGGAACGAAATACAGTCATTGCAGAATGGGTGTGGGCATTTTTAAACCCAGGCATTAAAAGATTCTTTTCACAATCAATTTCACGATCCCATATTAATTCTTCTTCATTTACTTTTGATGGCCCTACATAACGAATTGTGTTTCCACTAATCCAAATTTCCCCCTCAGTTATCGTACCGGCTTCTTCCATGGTCATAATTCTTGCATTATATAATCGAATGTTCATAAATTCTTTTCCTCTCTGTATATATTATTCCAAGCTCTTATATTTGATATGATATTTTACTATACCACGATAGATCTTTTCCTATTTCTAGACTTTAGATACATTTTTCTCCAAACTTTTTGATTACCTCAGTAACTAATTTTTTAAATCTCGGTGCCGCTTCGTTCGCCGCTTCCTGTACCTCTTCGTGAGTTAATGGATTAGGATTCATTCCTGCCGCCAAATTGGAAACAAAAGAAATACAGCAGATTTTCATTCCCATATGATTTGCTGCAATAGCTTCTACGACAGTAGACATACCTACCGCATCAATTCCTAATTTATGGAACATACGAATTTCTGCCGGAGATTCAAAGGATGGACCTGTTAACTGGGCATAAATTCCTTTTTGAATTTCAATTTCATGCTCTCTCGCAGTTTCTTCAATAATATCTCTTAATTCTTTATCATAGATTTCGGACATGTCCGGAAATCTGGTTCCTAATTCTTCAATATTAGCACCAATCAATGGATTGGGTGCAAAGGTAGAAATATGATCCGTCATCATCATAAAATCGCCTGCTTTAAACTCAGGATTAATACCACCGGAAGCATTAGTTAAAAACAAAATTTTTGCTCCCATCATTTTCATCAATCTGGTAGGCAATACCACATCAGAAATAGGATATCCTTCATAAAAATGTACACGTCCCTGCATACATACCACTTTTGTATCACCAACGTATCCAAAAATAAATTTTCCACTATGTCCTTTTACTGTAGACACCGGAAAACCTTCTATATCATGATAGTCAAGTTCTGCCACTACCTGAATTTCTTTTCCGTAATCACCCAAACCGGAACCTAACACTAAAGCAACATCCGGAACAAAATCTATCTTTTCTCTTACACTGTTATAACAATTTACTAATTTTTCATATACAGGATTCATAGTTGGTCTCCTTTTTTATTTAATATTCATACAACTTTATATCACTTTTTCACCAAACTTACTAATACAACCTAGCCATATCATTCTGAATTTATCCTCGCATCTCAAGCAAACGATTTTTCAAATCGTTTTCAATACGATTCAATTCTATTTCTGCTGCTTTTCTCTTTTCTCGGCCTTCTGCCTGAATCTGTATCACTTCGTCCAAGGTCTGAATCAACAACTGATTTGTCTCAGTTAGAGTATTCACATCAACAATACTCTTCTCAGCAGCTTTTGCTGTCTCTACCGTAGACATATGAAGCATTTGGGCATTTTTCTTTAATAATTCGTTTGTTACATCAGTTACAGTCTGCTGTGCTTTTGATGCTTCCAAAGAACGATTCATTCCAAGTGCTAATACCATTTGGCTTTTCCAAAGTGGAATGGTATTTATCAAGGTAGATTGAATTTTTTCAGCCATAATTGTATCGTTACTTTGAATCAAACGAATTTGTGGAGCCATCTGTAAAGATATCGTTTTAGTAAGCTCCAAATCATGGATTTTCTTTTCAAAACGCTCTACCATCGCCTTCATATCATTGACTTCTTGTGCATCTTCCGGCAATCCGCTTTTTCTTGCTTTTTCCATCAAAGCAGGAATTTCCACTGCTTTTGTCTGTGCAATCTTATCCTTGCCGGCTAGAATATACATATTCAGTTCTTTAAAATAATTCTTATTAATTTCATACATCTTGTCCAGCATGGCAGTGTCTTTCATCAACTGAATCTGATGTCCCTCTAAAACCTCTACCATAGTATTTACATTGGCTTCCGCTTTTCCAAATTTAGCCTTCATGGTTTCGATGCTGTTATTTGCTTTTTTAAATATTCCCAAAAATCCTTTTTGTTCTTCTTCATCAAAGCATTTTAATTCTGCCACAACATCGCTTAACAGTTCTCCTACTTCTCCTAAATCTTTCGTTCTTACACTATCCAGAGCAGATTCTGAAAAATCTGCAATTTTCTTCTGTGCTCCAACTCCATACTTTAAAACAAGATTGGTATTTTTCAAATCGATTTTATCACTAAAATCTGCTACCATTTTCTTTTCCGCATCCGTCAGCTGTAATTCTTCCATTTCTTTTTTCACGGCAGCAATCTCATGATTTTCCTCTTCAACTACCACTTCTTCTTTGGTTTCTTCAAAAGTTTCAAAGGTTAATACCGGTTCCATTACTTCTGTATCTATTATTTTTTCCATATCTTTTCCTCCTTCAACAAACCTTCCTGACTCATCATAGCTTCTAACACATCCAAGTCTGTAGAAACATCTAAAATATCTTCTTGAAATAATTTTTCCCGTAAAGCTATAAAAGCTTGTATTACTTTGTCCAGAGTCACTTTTATTTCCTGTTTACCTTCTTCCAGCTGTTCACTGGGAACTTTTTCATTTTCAAAATCCCGATAAGCCGTAACTACTTTGATGGTCATCGGAAGATAATACTGCATCAATTTTCGTAGTTCACCACGCTTTGCCGGTTTCCTTTTTACCACATCAAAAATACTGGCAATAATTTCTTCCATTTTGTCTAGCTGATCACTAATATCCTCTCCCAATATCTCATCATTTAACTTTCTGATTTTATTTATATATTCCTTACCTTCTGTCAAAACTAAAGATAATTCTTTCTGAATCGGATCACTTTCTAATCGTTCCTTCTCTTTTTCTTCCTGTTCTCTCAGCATGCGACTTTTTTCTGCATTTTGATAATCTTCATATACTTTATCAGTTAATAAAAAATGGCTTTTTTTCTCGTCCAATCTTCCTTCGAAAAACCATTTCTGTTCTATCATATATTCTAAATCTCGAATTACAGTTTTACTATTTTTCGCTACAGATGAAGCCAATTCTTCTATCGTAGCGAATTTTTTTCGTTCCAGTAATTTCATGTAGCGATGATACCGTTCGGCACGTCCCACATATTGCTTTCCCTTTGAAAACAGAGTAATACCCAAGCCTAAAATAGCTCCATAAACTAATAGCATTATAATTATGATAATAGGTCCTGCATAACTTAAAATATCCAAAATACCAAGAAGCTTCCATGCGCCAAAAATACTAAGAAGAGCACCTCCTGTAATTTTCCCTTTATATTTCCCAATCTGCACAGGTGCTTGTATCGCAGGAAGACACTCTTTCACTACCGTTTTGTTAGGAGTTGTGTATTGATATTCATATTGTTCTATTACTTGCTTCTTCTTTTCCATACTTCACTCCTACCATTGTTTTCTTTCTGGACAAACTGAAAATAGTAGCATCATTCAATAACGCTACTATTTTATCACAAATATCCACTTTTTGATACCTAAATAATTATAAAAATCATTCCCCCATTACTATCATTTAATATTTTTTGCATAGTATCTTGCAGATTCTTTTGGCTTTCTTCTCCTATCGCTGAAATCTTATTTTGAATACCTTCTTTCATCAGTTGTTCCACTGTTTTTCCAAAAATATTAATTTCCCAAATACCGGTTCCACGACTTCTTTCTTCTTTAATATAATTCATTAAATCCAAAGCCTGCTGTTCACTTCCTACAATAGGTGCTATTTCAGTAGATACGTTAGCTCGAATCATATGTACCGATGGACTATCTGCCTTAATTTTAACCCCATATTTATTACCATGCTTTACCAGTTGAGGATCTTCCAATTGAATTTCTTCCTTCTCCGGAATGATAACCGAATATCCTGTCTCTCGCACACATTTCATAGCTTGCAATACTTTTTGATATTCATTTTTACATTCTGTATATTCTTTTAATAATCTCAATAATTGGGATTGATTAACAATTTCCTCGCCTGTCATTTCACTAAGCATCTCATAATAGTATTTATCGTCTACTTCTAATGCATAAGAAATTTTCCCTTCTGCCATAGACATTTCCCTACGACTACACCTGGTAACATAAGGACTTGTCATTACGGTATCTTTCTGAACACAATCATTCATCGTACTCATATTACTTACAAACTCTTTGACTCTATCAATAATATCCTTTTTTAAAGGATGATCAAGGGAAAGACTTTCTACCCATTTGGGTAAAAAAAACTCTATTTTAGTAATCGGAAATTCAAATAGACCTTTCTTTAAAAGGCGAAAAATATCTTCTTTCTTCATTTGCAAACAATTAATTGCCATAGCTGCAACCTGATACTTTTCTTTAATTTCTTCTACCAATTGCACTGTTTCCTCGCTATAAGGCTTAATAGAATTCACAAGAACCACAAATGGTTTTTTCATTTTCTTTAATTCTAAAATAGTTTTTTCTTCTGCTTGCAAATAGTTTTCTCGTTCTAATTCTCCAATTGTCCCATCTGTTGTAATAACAATTCCCAAGGTAGAATGATCACGTATTACTTTTACTGTACCTATCTCCGCTGCTTTTGAAAAAGGCATGGCTTCTTTTTGCCACGGTGTCTTTACCATTCGCTCTTTTCCTTCTTCTAAATGTCCGGTAGCACCATCCACTAAAAAACCCACACAATCTATCAAACGCATTTTCACCTGTACATCTTCTGCTAACTGTAATTCCACTGCATCCTTTGGGATAAATTTAGGTTCTGTAGTTGTAATCATTTTCCCCGACGCACTTTGAGGTAGTTCATCTTGTGTTCTTTTTCGTTCCTCTTCCTTCTCTATCTGAGGAAGTACCAACAAATCCATAAATCTTTTGATAAAAGTGGACTTTCCTGTCCTTACCGGACCTACAACCCCTAAATATATTTCTCCTTTTGTACGTTCTTTAATATCGCGGTATAAATCATATGTATTCTCATTATAAAAATCCATGATTATTCCTCCCAGCTTCTATACAACATTCGCAGCTATTTCTTTGATTTTTTAATGCTTTTCGCTAACTGTGAATAGTTTTCTATCATCAATATATGAAAAAAGAGATGGGAAAATTCCTCCCATCTCTTTTTCTATATTTACCTAGGTGGCACAAAAAAAGGGGATAAGCTATCACTTATCCCCTTCCTAAGAAATCTTTATTCAGCAATAATTCCAATATATGGAGCATCATCATCTGGACAAAGTGCAATATATGTTTTTCCTACGTTTACAGTAATTTCATTTCCATCAAAATCATAGTAACGTGTCACATCTGTTTCACTTGTCTTTTTCCATGTAATCTGCATTGCTGTTCCGTTTGTGATGTACCATCCCCATCTACCTTCACCAATACAGTTAAATACCATGTATCCATTGCTATCTAATTCTGCAAAAGTAACATCCTGAATAATTACATTCTTAAATGTTGTCTGGTTATTATTATCTCCAGCATCGATATGTGCTCCACCATGTTCGAAATAATCATATGTCTGTGTTTCTTCGTTGTATTCTAAATAAGATTCATTATTTCTAAATGGCAATGTAACTTTTGTGCAGGCCTGCGAATTTGGCATAGTAGATAAATCCACAGGATTACTTTCTGTTGCAAACTGGAAATGTGGTGCATTTTTAGCAACATATTCTTCAGAATGTCCTGCTTTTGTCATACGTGCTGTCATTTCTTCTACAGTGAGGTATTCTTCAGAATATCCTGCACTTGCCATACGTTTTTCCAATTCACCTGTTGTAATATATTCTGTAAATTCACGTGGTTTACCATTATCAATACGAGCGAAACCACCACTCAAATTATCTGTGTATCCTTTTGCAAGATAAGCATCATTGTGGTATGGACCGCCATCATGACAAACAACCGCATTCCATTCAGATGCAAGCATAACGTTAGTTGGACGCAAAGAACGAATACTTCCTAACTGTTCAATATTTTTCCAATCCTTTACAAGAACCATTAAACGAGTTACTCTGCCATTATGAGTACTATTCATCATTTCATATACCACGTCTGCCTGATTAATTCCATAATGAGGAAGTGCTCTGGAATCATTATCTACCATTGCAGCAATTGGTCTCTGATTTTTAAGTTCTTCAGAAATCAATTCCCCTGTAAGTTCACTTCTATACATTCCTTCCGGAATAACATCTTCAACTACTTCTTCAACTACTTCTTCAACTACTTCTTCAACTACTTCTTCTGTAGCTTCTTCAACAACTGCAGTTTCTTCAGTCGTCACTTCTTCTGCCTTTTCGCCTCCACATGCTACCATCATTACAGCAAACATAAGAGACAACAATAACATACTAATTCTTCTTTTCATTTGTTTTTTTCTCCTAATTTTTCTTTAACCCAATTACACCTACACAAATACTTCTATATGAGTGAAATATTTCTCGGATTTGTGACAATAAACAATGTCGGTTGCATTGCCCGCAACCGACATTATACATGAAACATCTTTTTTTTTCAACGACAAAATATTTCTTTTAAAAAATAACAACAAAATTTTACAAAACATTATATCAAATATGAAACATCAGATATATTACGATTTTTCTTGATAATCATCTACATCATCATCTAAATAATCTTGCGCTTCTATAGTTGTTGATATTACCGCCGTTTCATCTTGTTTTTGTTGTATGGTAGGTTTTTCTTTGTAATCATCCACATCATCATCCAAGAATCCTTCTATATTTTTCACTTCTTTTATTTTCTTGGACACCTGGTGTAATTTCTTTTCAGGTTCTTCTTTTAACCACTCTTCAAAGGTTGAGCTATCTAATGTATCTTTCTCTTTTTTCTCCTTAAAATATAAGAAATATCCAGCAACAGCAATGATACCGGAAATTACCATTACAATAAAGAAAATAATCAGAAGCTTATTTAATCCTTCTGTCTGCATCTGAGTTCTTGTTATTTCTTGAGAATTTCCCGTTTCTTCCACACCCTCATCATTATGTATCGTCAATATCTGCTCCATAGATTGATCAGCAAATACTATAACGTAATCTGATGCATGATTAAAATTTAAGAGAATTTGATTTTCTTCGTCTACTTCTGTAGCCATCTGGAATTCTAGCTCACCATTTTTTTCATTATAATAAAATAAGTTTGCAATTTTTCCTACATATTTTTCTTCTACCGGTATCGTAAGAGTAGCCTCAAAACCAAATTCACCATCATGAGAAAGGCTTAATTCCATATATTCATAATCTTCTACTACGGTACTTAATACCCTTTCATCAATTACTTCCTTCACAATTTTTGCATTCATGTCTATTGCATAAGGCATCACATCATTTAAACTGTCTACAAAAACTGTCCATTTCAAGTCATTTGGTAGCTTAACCTCCAAATCTACTCCATGTTCCTTTGCCATAGAAACAATTGTTTTTGAAATTTCAGTATTTTTATTCAATTGAATGGATATCGTTTGTTTTTTAGCTTCCTCTCCATTTTTATTGGCATTTTCAATTAACTCAGCCATTAATTCTGCCTCTACCTGGTTTATATCTTCACTATGAACATTTTCTTTTTCTGTTTCGGATGGTTTCGATGGCTTTTCGGTCTCATTTTCAGCCTTGTTGGCAATTTCTTTATTCTGTTGTTCGTTTGAATTTGCTACGTTTTGTATACTCTCCTCCTTCTTCGTATCTCCATTACTATCTTCCTGTTTATTTTCTTCTTTTATATTCGCCTCATTCTTTACATCTTCCGCATTTTCTTCTTTTCCCATATTTTGGTTATTTTGAACATTGGAAGAATTCGTTTGTTCTTGTGAATCATTATCTTTATTATTCAATGAATTTTTATCATCCTGAGTCTCTTTATTAGTATCGTCATTTTCTTGTTTTTCACCGTTTTGGTCTATTTCTTCTATTGCCACTGTATAACCACATCGTTGACAACGCCCCTGTTCCATTTTATGGCCAAGTGCTTCCTGGTTTTCTATGTATTTGTCACCACATTCGCATTCATACACTATTTCTCCATTTTCCAAACAAGAAGCTTTCTTTACTGTACCACTTTCATATTTATGTACATGAGCAGAAGGCAACTTAGGAATATTTTCTGTATAACTACTATCACAGTTTTTACAACTGTAGGTTCGTATTCCTTCCTGTTCTTCCGTAGCCTCTTCTGTCACTACTGATTCATAAATATGACCCTTCTTTTCCAATAACAATTCCTCTTTACTATCACAAATAGAACATTCTCTTATTTTTACTCCGTTTTCTTCACAGGTAGCATCTGTAATTTCCCATTCAGAAAAATAATGTTTTTCACATACAATCTTCACTTGTATAGCAATATCCGTTACTGTTTCATAATTTGCATTATCCGGATTATAACTTGCCAGATAAGTCTTAATCCCTACTGTATCCTCTAATTTTTCTTCCGGATCATTCCACAAAAATCCATTTGGAAGCATAATGCTGCTTAACTGTCTTGCTGCTCCACCTTCCAATCCTGTTGGAATCGTATAATCTGAAGTTGATAATTTTCTTTTTATTACATTTAATCCAATGTCAAAAACAATAGAATTATAGTTTTCTTCATCCGGATTATAAATTACCCCATAGGTAGATTGATCAACAATAGGTTTCATCTCCGGGTTCACCCAAGAATACCCTTTGGGCAAAGAAATATCACTTAATGTTTGGTTTGGATCATATTCTATTTCCTGTAATTTTGGCATTTCTAATTCTTCAATATTTAAATCAGCTTTTATTACCTTGATTTTACAACTACCAACGTTAGGATTATCCGGATCATCTACATTTTTACAGGTTATGGTTGCTTCTCCTGTTTTTAATGCTTTAACGACACCATAATTATCAACCTTTACCACGTTAGTATCAGAAGATGTAAAACTCCAATTGATTCCTTGTGCTTCTTTTCCATTAATATACGGTCGCAAAGTAATTTCACTATTCACTTGTAAATTATCGATACTCGTACTGCTTAATGTAATTTTATCTTCTTCTCCCGGCAATACAACCGGATTTTTAGGCATATTATTATATACGGGAATTCTAAATACAAAAGCTTGATTTAGCAATTGCTTGTTACTGTATGCCTGATACACTTTTCTTCCTTCTGTATAAGGTGCTTGGATATTTTGCATATATTGATGCCAAAACACTCCATTGTTACGATTATCTACATCAAATTTCTGCAAATATAAGGTATCTTGTCCTGCTTTAATATAAGATTTACCTAAAAATTCAGCACCTGCCTTTAATGCTTTGTATTGGCTATCCCAACCTTCTTGTTTTGCTTTTTCAAGTCCACTAACAATTACTTCTTTATCCGAAGTTCCGGCAGCACTGATATTATAATAATTATAATATCCTTCATAGCCTTGATAAGTACCGGAAATTAACGCACTGTTTCCACCAGCTCCCTGTTCCTGACGAACTCGTGTTGCCATCAAAAACGGACTAACACCTGTAATCTTTCCTAATTCCACAAATGTCTGTGCATAAGTTTTACCATTGTCTATGGTTTTATTTGCCATAAAAGAGCCCGAAAGAATACTTTCCACGGCTTCTACCGTGTGATATTCAGAATAATATCCTAACAATTCAAACTGAAAAACATCCTTCTCAGCCAACCAGTTTCTTGGTTCCAAATAATATTTCAAAATACCTTCTGATGCATATGACCAGGCAGTCGTTCCATACCTACCATTTTTCCAGCTTTCCTTTGATGTAGAAGTATAAATCAAACTTCTTTCTCCCAATTGAGAATTTACTAAAGTTTTCCAATCAATATTAGTATTCATTTTTACAAATATCCAATTAGGATGTTTCGCCTTTAATTCTTTCAATGAAGATTGATAGCTTTCCGGAAACATTTCTATATCAGCATAGGAAACTCCACTTGCTAATCTTGTAAACATACTAATACTTCGAACATAACTTTCTTCCCACTTTAAAAATTCCTGATCTACACATACAATGTTTTCTTTTTTAACATAACCTGTTACTTCTTCCAGTTCATTTTTATATATAATCCGGTACCAAATGTTATACTCAGAATCCTGTCCTACTCCAACAATACTAACCACATCTCCGGAAGCCAGCATCTTAACAGGTTCGCTCCCTTCCTGCGGAACCATTCTTACATACACTTCATCTGATAAATATATTACCGCCTGAAGTTCTCTGGTCTTTGCAAGACTGTCCAACGAATGGACTGCTTCTTCGAAGGGATATAAATAACAACTTGCATCATTAACAACTTCCTCTACTATCGGTTCTTCCACAATTTCTTCATCTGTAACTTCAGATGCATAAACCTTTTTGGATACCATAGTTGTTTCTGTTATCATGACCATTGCTAACAAAAAACAAATTAATTTTTTCATCCATTTTTTCTTCATTAGTACCTTTCCTTTCTACGCTAAACCTAACTGCTGGTTCATTTGATTCATGTATTGCAATTCTAGTTTCCGTTCCTGCAGATAATCTCTTCCCTGATCAGTAATAAAATAATACTTTCTCTTTGGACCACCGGAAGACACTCCTTCGTAACAATTAATATATTCTTTTTTATGTAACCTTCGTAGTATAGTATAGTAAGCACTAATATCCACATCTACATAATATTCACACAATTTCTTTACTAATTCATAGCCATAGACATCACTTTGTTCTATTTCATTTAAAACAATTAGTTCTAAAATCCCCTTTTTCATCTGGCCATTCATAGCCACACCTTCTTTCTACTTTTTATAAATTTATACGTTTCCACAAATACCCATTTTCCATCTATCATATAATATCAAACTATTGATTTATAATCAATAGTATAATAAAAAAAGAATACACAAAAACGCGTATTCTTTAGGATAAAAACTGCCCGGACAATATCCGGGCAGTTAAAATACATTATTTTACAACTTTTCTAAAGTTCTTTTTACCACGTTTTACAACAATACCTTCACCTTCAAATGCAGCCGCTTCATAAACAGTCTTAATGTCTGTTACTTTTTCACCTTCTACAGTAACACCACCCTGCTCTACTGCTCTTCTTGCTTCAGATTTAGATGGAACAAGACCTGATTTTACTAACATTGTTAATACATCAATTTTTCCTTCTACAAAATCTTCTTCTGTCAAAGTTGCAGTTGGCATATCTGCTGCTACTCCACTGGCAAATAAAGCTCTTGCACTTTCCTGTGCTTTTACTGCTTCTTCTTCACCATGAACTAATTTTGTCAATTCATAAGCCAAGATTTCTTTTGCCTGATTCAACTGGCTACCTTCCCATGCATCCATTTTTTCAATTTCTTCTAATGGAAGGAATGTTAACATACGGATACATTTTAATACATCAGCATCTGCTACGTTTCTCCAGTACTGGTAGAATTCGAAAGGACTTGTCTTATTTGGATCCAACCAAACAGCACCTTTCTGTGTTTTACCCATCTTCTTACCTTCAGAGTTAAGAAGTAAGGTAATCGTCATTGCATAAGCATCTTTTCCTAATTTACGACGGATAAGTTCTGTACCACCAAGCATGTTGCTCCACTGATCATCACCACCGAACTGCATGTTACATCCATATTTTTCGTATAAAGCGAGAAAGTCGTAGCTCTGCATAATCATATAGTTGAATTCTAAGAAGCTAAGACCTTTTTCCATACGCTGCTTATAGCATTCAGCTGTTAACATACGGTTTACACTGAAATGAACCCCTACATCACGTAATAATTCAATGTAGTTAAGTCCGCTTAACCAATCTGCGTTATTAACCAACATAGCTTTACCTTCAGAGAAGTCGATAAAACGGCTCATCTGTTTTTTAAAGCATTCAACGTTATGATCAATCGTTTCTTTTGTCATCATGGAACGCATATCACTTCTTCCGGATGGGTCTCCAATCATAGCTGTTGCACCGCCGATTAAAGCAATTGGTTTATTTCCGGCTTCCTGTAAACGTTTCATTAAGCAAAGTGCCATAAAATGTCCTACATGAAGACTATCTGCAGTTGGGTCAAAACCAATGTAAAATGTAGCTTTACCTGCATTAATTAATTCTTTGATTTCTTCTTCGTCTGTTAACTGTGCACGAAGACCTCTCGCCTTTAACTCGTCAAAAATTGTCATTTCTTCTCTTCCTTTCTCTTGTAACATAAGAATACCTCGCCCTTACAAAAGGACGAGGTTCAATCTCGTGTTACCACCTTTATTAAAAAACCTAAGCCTTTTTACTATTCAAAACTTTTTCTCATTATAATCTTCGATTATTTTTTTGTCAACTCACACCTCTACTTATTCACCATAAGCTTAACCATAGCCTGATTTAACCCATCTATGGTAAGCTTGTACATCGGAAACATTTCCTTAATAGCCGTTTCTGCTTCCCTCCATGGTGCATGTCCAGGTGCCATCTTTGGGTTTAGCCACACAATTTTTTTATAATGACGTTTCATCAGTTGTAGCCACTCATGCCCACTCAAACCACCATTTGGTCCTCTATAGTTACCACTATCAGAATACAATTCTTCCGGTGCCATAGCAGCATCTCCCACAATAATAACCTTATAATCACTATCTAAATTACGAAACAACCATTCTGTTTCAATCCAGTCACCATTATCACACTCCGGAGTTTTATAAAGATGACTATAAATACAATTGTGAAAAAAATAAACCTTCACTTCTTTAAAATGATTTGACTTCGTAACAGACTGGAACAAATCATTCAAAAGCGTTGTATAAGGAATCATGGTCCCACCGGAATCCATAAGAAGTAACAACTTCACGGAATTTTTTCTTGGCTTCTCCATTACAATATGAAGAAGTCCTCCATGATTACAGGTTTTATCAATGGTACCATTTAAATCTAATTCTGTTTTTGGAATATCCAATTTCGCAGAAAACTGACGAAGTCTTCGTAATGCCTGCTGAAATTGACGATTATCCATAACTCTGTCATCTCTAAAGTCCCTATACTTTCTTGCTCCTACAACAGAAAATGCAGATTGATAGCCCGTAGTTCCACCTACTCTTACACCACCTACATTTCCTCCGGTATTTCCGAAAGAAGTTTTTCCCATGGTTCCAATCCACTGTGTACCACCATTGTGTTCACTATCCTGATCCTTCAAACGTTGTTTGAATTTTTCTTCTACATCATCCTTATCAACATTTACCTCTTCCATTTTATTAAGTTTATGTTTTTCGGTTTCCTGTAAAAGTTCATTCATATCCGGCTTATCGAGCCACTTCAATAAATTCTTACTAATTTCCGTTTCCATGGAAGCCGCTTTAAAACAGGACTCAAATACCATATCAAATTTATCAAAATCGGTTTCACTTTTCACTAAAATCATTCGGGCAAGGTAATAAAACTCAGTAAGACTACTCCCCGCCATACCTCGATTCAAAGCATCCTGCAATGTAAGCCATTCGCCCATCGTAACCTTCAAACCGGCTTCTTTTAGCGCATAGAAAAAATTGGTAAACATAATTTCTACCTTTCATTCCTCTTTTCACTATTCAACTAAATCATAAAATCCTACTAACATATTTTCAACATCGTTAATAATCAGTCATTCATAATGATATTTTTAATAAATACCTCTTTTTGCAGTTTCCATGTCCTCGTCTTTTTTTACTACAACACCAATGAATGGAAGCTCTTTTTTTATTTTATCCACCGGAATACCACCTATTTGCAACGCATTTACCCAGTCAATCAATTCCGAAGTACTTGGTTTTTTTCGAATATCACGAAAAGAACGAATCTCATAAAATACATCCATAGCATTTTTTAACAACGCATCATCTACATTCGGAAAATGCACTTTTACAATTTCTTCCATAAGTGCTTTATCCGGAAAATCAATATAATGAAAAATACAACGACGAAGAAAAGCGTCCGGAAGCTCTTTTTCCGCATTTGACGTAATAATAACAATAGGACGCTGTTTAGCCTTAATGGTACGTTTCGTTTCATGAATGTAAAACTCCATCTGATCTAATTCCCATAACAAGTCATTTGGGAATTCCAAATCTGCTTTGTCTATTTCGTCAATCAACAAAATCACCTGCTCCTCAGAATCAAAAGCTTCTCCTAATTTTCCAAGCTTAATATATTGGCTAATATCATGAACATCATTTTCTCCAAACTGACCATCATACAATCTCTGTATGGTATCATACATATAAAGACCATCCTGCGCTTTTGTAGTAGATTTAATATTCCAAATAATTAATCTTTTGCCCAATGATTTTGCAACTGCCTCTGCCAGCATGGTTTTTCCGGTTCCCGGCTCACCCTTAATTAACAATGGTTTCTGCAATGCAATAGCAACGTTAACAGCAGCCAATAGCTGTTCACTTGCTACATATTCCTGTGTCCCCTGAAATCCCTGTGTCATACTCTCTTTTTCCTCCTTGGAAATGATATTTATTTACATTTTGAAGCTCTATGAACCAATTTCATTCGTAGCTCACATCATTTCTATCTACTTATAACCTTTAGCACAGCTTATGAATTTTCTTGAAAAACATATAGCTATATGTTACGATAATCGGAAAATAAAAGCAAGAATTTTCCAAAGAAATCACAGTCTTACTGCATTTCATCCGGAACGATTTAGAAGAAAGGAAAATGTGCATAAATTAGTTCTTTAATTTATGTTACAAGAAAAATATTATGAGTAATTTACGCTTATCTCTGGAAGTTTTTCCTCCCAAAAAAGAAGAAGACTTTCCCAATGCCTATTCTGTACTTGATTCCTTAAGTACCTTGAATCCCGAATTTATCAGCGTTACTTATGGTGCCGGCGGAAGTAATTCCAAAAAAACCGTAGAAATTGCTTCCTATATTCAAAATACATTACATATCCCTTCCGTAGCACATTTAACCTGTGTTGGAAATACGAAACAGGACATTTTAAACGTAGTAAATGAATTAAAAAAAGCAAATGTTTCCCGCATTTTAGCCCTTCGTGGTGATCGCCCATCCTATATGAGTGATGAGCAATTTAATGCGCGGGAATTCACATACGCTACCGATTTGGTTTCTTATCTTAAACAGGAGACTGATTTTACACTTTTGGGCGGTTGCTATCCTGAAAAACATTTTGAATCTCCTTCTATAGAAGAAGATTTACAACATTTGAAAGAAAAAACCGAAGCAGGATGTGGTATTCTGATTTCCCAGTTATTCTTTGATAATGATTACTTCTATCGCTTCCTGGAAAAAGCAGATAAAATCGGAATCAAAGCAGATTTCCATGCCGGAATTATGCCAATTACTACAGCAAAACAATTAGGTACAACAGTTTCTTTATCCGGTTCCAGCGTTCCAAAAAAATTAGCAGATATTATTGCTACTTATGGTGATAATGCAGAAGATATGAGAAAAGCCGGCATTGAATTTGCCATTTCCCAGATTATGGATTTAAAAAATCATGGAATTGACGGTATTCACTTGTATTCTATGAACAAGCCTAAAACAACAACTGAAATTGTAAATGGGATTCGATAATTTAAAACACAAAAAAGAAGGAATCGGCAAAATGTCGTTTCCTTCTTTTACTATTTTTTAATATATTTTCTTATCCTCTTCAATTTTTGCAGCCAACTCTTCTAAATACATCCATCTATTCATCTTTTCTTCCAAAAGACTCTCTGACGCTTCTTTGTCAGCCATAATCTGATTCAATTTTACAAAGTCCGTCGATGCTGCGGCCATTTCATTTTCCAATTTTTCTATTTTTTCTTCCAGTGCAGCAATATCAGCTTCAATTGTTTCATACTCTTTTTTCTCATTGTAAGTAAATTTTAATTTTTGCGGACCCTTTGGTTTTGCTTTCTTCTCTTTTTCAACATTTTGGATTTTAGCATTTTTCTGACTGTTTCCTTCCATTTCTATGCTGCTTTCTTCTGCTTTACGAATAGCATATTCTGTATAGCCACCTTCATACTGCTTTATTTTTCCACTATCTTCAAAAGCAAAAATTCGCTTCATGGTACGATCCAAAAAGTATCTATCATGGGAAACTGTAACTACAATTCCTTCATATCGATCCAGATAATCCTCTAAAATAGTCAGGGTTGCAATGTCTAAATTATTGGTCGGCTCATCTAATAATATAAAATTAGGTGAAGATGCTAATACCCTAAGAAGATTTAAACGTTTTTTCTCCCCTCCGGATAATTTACCGATAGGACTATACTGTTGATCTGCCGAAAATAAGAATTTTTCCAACATCGCGGATGCCGATAATACACCATCCACTGTATGAATATATTCTGCTGTATCTTTTACGTAATCAATCACTCGTTGATTGGGATCCATATAAGAAAAATCAATTTCATTTTCTTGGTTACTTTGATTTTTCTCAGATGCAATTTCTTGAGCATAATATCCCATTTTAACAGTCTGTCCGACAATGACATTCCCTGAATCCTGTGGAATAATTCCTGCGATTATTTTCATCAACGTAGATTTACCACATCCATTTTCCCCTATAAAGCCAACTCTATCACCCTTCAAGAAAATATACGAAAAATCATCTATCAGCTTTCTGTCACCATAACCTTTGCAGATATGTTCCAATTCTACGGTAGTTCTTCCAAGTCTGGTAGAAATAGAACTAAGCTCTACCTTAGAATCTTGTACCGGTGCTTCTCTGTCTCTTAATTCCTCATACCTTTGAATATGAGCTTTTTGCTTAGTTGAACGTGCCCTTGCTCCTCTTCGAATCCATTCCAATTCCACGCGCAAGATTGACTGTCGTTTACGTTCGCTTGCTTGCTCCATTTCTTCCCTTTGGGTCTTTAATTCTAAAAATCCGGAATAATTCGTTTCGTAACTATATGTAGCTCCTTTATCAATTTCTACAATGCGGTTAGTCACGCTATCTAAGAAATATCGATCATGAGTAATCATAATCAATGCACCGCGCCATTTCTTCAAATATTCCTCTAACCAGTCTGCCATATCATTATCCAAATGATTCGTAGGTTCATCTAAAAGAAGTACATCTGCCGGTGAAAGAAGCACCGATATCAACGCCAAACGTTTACGCTGACCACCGGACAGCTGACCCACCGGCTGTTCAAAATCCAAAATCCCAAGCTTCGTCATCATGGATTTAGCTTCACTTTCAATACTCCATTGATTTTCCTCTGTTACATTTCCCTCCAAAACACATTGCAAAACGTTTTTATCCTGATTAAATTCCGGATGCTGAGGCAAATATCGAATTACTATATGATTAGCTCGGGTTATCGTCCCTTCGTCCGGTTCTTCCAAATCTGCTATCATTTTTAAAAGAGTACTTTTTCCAGTCCCATTAATGCCAATAAGGCCTATTTTCTCCCCATCCTGTAAAGAAAACGAAGCTTCATCAAAAAGCTTTCGATCTGTATATGATTTTGTTATCTTTTCTATGTTAATTAAATTCATTTTCGTCCTCGAATCAAATTTTCTTACTATTTGGTATTTTATTCAAAAGAATTATCATTTACTTTAATTTATCTTCTAAATATACTCTTAAATCTTCAAAATCTCCATGGTTAAATTGAGAAATATCTTGTTCTTTTTTATTAATCAAACAGTTTGTTAACAAAAAACTTTGCATTCCCAATTCACGCGTAGGTATCATATCCTCATCCACATCATTCCCAACCATGATGCATTCTTCCGGTTTCAAATGATGTCTATCTAATAATTCTAAATAATACTTAGGATTGGGTTTACAAAAATGATAATTTTCATAAGTTGTATATTCAGCAAAATCTTCCTTGTCCAATCTTGCCCAATTCATACGATTTTCGGTAGCAGTATGGGGAAACAATGGATTCGTAGCAAGAATTGGTATTTTCCCCTTTTCCTTTACTAAATTAATAATTTCTTTTGCCTCTTTGTAAAAATCACACACTTCTTCTACCTTATTAAAATCATGCTTATAAAATTCATCTATATAAGGCTTATCATCAATAGACTTTTCTCCATAGGCTCCCGTAAAAACTTTCCAAAACACTTCCTCGTTGGTACCGTTTCCATCGTTTAGCAACATGGCGTTCACCCCTGCATAAAATATTTCTAGCAATTTATCCGGTTCATATCCTCTTGGTGCTAAATGTTTTGCCAAATATTTAAAATATGTTTTCACAAATTCAATCTGATCCATTTTTAATAATGTTCCGTCTAAATCAAATAACACTGCTTTCATATGTATCTAAACCTCGCTTTATTTTTTATAATTTAATATTTTTAACATTGTTCTACTATCTGCATTTCATTCTTAATTTATTCCCACATTACAGAATATCCAAAATCTTTTGTAAATCATCTATCTCATAATCAATTCTCAAATCAGAATTGTTCTCCATATGTTTTGGATTGTACCAACAACAGATAATCCCTGCATTATTACCACCTTGGATATCACTGGTAAGAGAATCTCCTACTATCATAATGTTTTCTTTATCATAGTTTCCAATTTTGTTAAAAACTTTTTCAAAAAACTCTATGCCAGGCTTCTCACACCCTACATCTTCTGAAATGAAGACTCCATCAAAAATATCAACTAGTCCCGATTTTTGCAGTTTTTTATCCTGAGCTATCTTAGTTCCATTGGTTACAGCATACT
Source organism: Lachnospiraceae bacterium (assembly GCA_017558145.1). Taxonomy (GTDB): domain Bacteria; phylum Bacillota; class Clostridia; order Lachnospirales; family Lachnospiraceae; genus SFDP01. Next base: position 4,988 of record JAFYWF010000025.1, on the reverse strand, counting down.
GCTTCACCTTTCCCTTTAGTCCTTTCAGCAATTCAAAACTATGATTGCAAAAACAAATAGTCTCTCCTAACTGCAACTGATACTCATCATTAAACTCATTAGCGCAATTAGTTTGAATATTTTCAACTAAAAAAAAGTCTTTAAATCGATTAACTAACACTTCCGGTTTTGTTATTTCATTTCGTTCCAATTTTTCCCAATATCTTTTGTTAATTTCAGAGTATCTACAAATCATATCATCTGTACATTCTCCTAATTTAAAAATTTCAAAACACTTTTTAATGGCTACATATTCAGCTTTCTTAAAATCTAATAATGTACCATCCACATCCCATAAAATTACTTTTATCATTTTCTCTTAACTTCCTTACCTTGTTCTATAATTTTCACACGATATTGCTCACGCTTCTCTTACCATTCTCAAATATTAGGCACGAATACGTAAACTATACATTAATCCAATGACTTATAGATTGTCATTCGCATAGTAATATAACTTGCAAGTCCTCCTACTACATTGGATATGGGTTCTGCCAAAAACACACCATGTACTCCAAGTCCCAACATAGGCAATATCACAGTTAACGGAACTACAATAAATGCCTTTCTAAGTAACGAAAAAAAGATAGCATGTTTCGCATCGCCCAATGCTTGAAATGTTGACTGCCCGGCAAACTGAAATGCCATAAAAACAAAACCGAAGAAATAGATCTTTAATGCTCCAATTCCAATCTCCATCATCTGAAAATCATCTGAAAAAATACCAAACCAGAATCTTGGAAAAGCAATTACCAAAAGCCAGGCAAACATAGTATAAGATGCTCCAATGAAGGTATTAAAACGAATTCCCTTTTTCACTCTTTTATAATCTTTTGCCCCATAATTAAAACTAATGACCGGTTGTGCACCACTTATAATTCCACTCACCGGAAGCATGAAAATCTCACGAACAGAATTTGCAACTGTCATAATACCTACATAAATATCTCCGCCATATCCTTGTAATGTGGCATTACATACAATTTGCACTAAACAGTTTGTTCCCTGCATAATAAAATTGGACATCCCTAACTTAAAAATATCCAATGAAGTTTTCTTTTCTATCTTAATCTTACGCAATCTTAAGGGAATTGCCACATTTTTTCCTGTCAAAAACTTTAATACCCAAATTGCAGAACATGCCTGACTAATAATGGTTGCCAAAGCTGCACCGGAAACCCCCATTTCAAATCCAAAAATAAAAATCGGATCCAATAGAATATTAATGACTGCACCAATAATCGTAGACAGCATTCCCACTCTTGGAAAACCTTGTGCATTAATATAGCCATTACAACCGGTAGCTATCATAGAAAATATGGTTCCCCACAAATATATTTTTAAATATTCATCTGCATATTGGTAAGATGCTTCACTGGCACCAAAAGCAAACAAAATCGGTCTACAAAATATCATACAGGCAAAGGTTAAAATAACAGCACTAATGATTAATAATCCAAACACATTTCCAAGTATTTTCGATGCTTTTTCTTCATCCCCATCTCCTCTTGCCATAGAAAAAAGCGGAACACCACCCATACCAAACAATGCCGTAAATGCCATAATCAAAGTTACAATAGGAAACGTCAAACCAACTCCCGTAAGTGCAATACTACTTCCTTCTTCCATATGTCCCAGATAGATTCTATCTACCACATTGTAAAGAAGCTGAACCAACTGCGCAATCGTAAGTGGTATTGCCTGTGCGATAATGCATTTCCAAACGGGTCCTTGGGAAAAATCTATTTTTTTACTCATTTTATCTATTTTCAAAGTATATACCTCTTTTCTACATCAGTTTCAATCATACTCTTTTCTCCAAGGTCTTTCAATAACTGTATTTCTAAACAATGATTCCAATTTATCTACGTTTCTATATGCTATTAATTTTAATTTCATAATATTATGTCGAATATTTATGTACAATACATACTTTTTTCAATTATGGCAAAAACTTATAATTACAAAATAAAATATAATTACAATGAAAGGACATTATATGAAAACAAAAACTTTTCTCTTTATTTTATCCCTTACTACCTTTATATTTGCAGGTTGCCAAAATAATGATTTATCTGCAGAAAATCAATCTTTAAAACAACAAATTGCAGAATTACGGCAACAGATTACTACTTTGGAACAGCCAAACGAAACCACACCATCCCAGGAACAGCAGGCAGAAAATAACAATAACATGACAACCGTTTCTTCAAACACAGCAAATACTGCTTCCTCCGAAATTTCTGCAACTATCTACTCTTTAGAAGAACTTACTGTTATGGTAAACGAATTTGAAGCTAACGTAGGTTCCGTCACTCCTGATGTAAATAATTCCGGTAATCTGGATCAATTCTTTTCTTTAAAAAGAGAAGGCAACAAAATCGAACATGCCTTGGAAAATTATGAAAACTCTTTGGAAGACCAATATCGTGCCGGTTCCATCACACGGGAAGATTATAGAAAATTAGATATGGAAATTGAAAAACTTGATGATTTATTGGATTCTGCATGTGATAGATTAGAAATAACTTTTGGAATTGATGACTAAACAATTAATAGCAGTCATACTACTTTTAAAGTGAGATTCTTTCATTAGATAAAACAAATCTGATAAAAGGAAACATTTACTAAGTATGACTGCTATTTCTCTTTAATCTTTCCAAATAAAATTGTGTTTAATAGATTCTCCACCATCGATAATAATACTCTGACCGGTACAAAACGTATTTGTTACAGTTAAAAAATATGCCCACTGGGCAATTTCATCTACCGTTGCCCATTTTTTCAATGGTGTTTCTTCCATAATCTGTGCCCATAATTCAGGGTCTTCAACAACACAATCATTTAATGGTGTAAACACTCCTCCAGGATCCATACTATTGCAAGTTGCTCCATAACAAGCCACACGCATAGCAACATTTTTTGTATATGCAATAACACCACCTTTACTTGCACAGTACTCCGGAAACTCTGAACCGGTATGAGCGCTGGCTGAACCTACATTCAAAATAGATTTGATATTAGACTGTATTCCATATTGTTCTGTTATCCAAATCAAGGCTTTTAAATTAATATCAATGTCATCTTCGTTCTGTGTTCCCGCATTATTTATTAAAATATCTACATTTTCTATTTTCGGTAATTTATCCTTATCACGTACATCACATTGGTAGTGCATATAATTCGAATCATCAATACTTGCAGGTTGACGATCGATTCCTATTACCTTATGTCCTTTTTTAAGAAAAATTTCTGCAATCCCTTTGCCAATTCCTCTGGAAGTTCCGGTAATTAATACTTTCATTTTGACTAAACTATCCTTTCTTTATAACATATAAGTGCTCATTTTTTACGCTAAAAATTATCTTCTGCATACATGATTTCATCTACCTCATGTGACAACTCTTCTTCCTTATATATCAAATATTCTTCTCCCACATTTTGTTCTTTCCATCGCATCAAAATACGATATCCAAAAGGAGAAAATAAAATCTCCATAATCAATTCTGCCACCGCTCCTGTCAAAGCACAAGTTGCACATTGTAAAACTGTCCAATGGAATCCATCCCAAAAGATAGGCGCAAAAAAAACAAATACAATCATTGAGAAAATAAAATTATCCAAAAATTGTCCTACAAAAGTCGAAACATAAGTACTGGCAGCATAGGCAAGCTTTCCCTCCGGATGATGATGAAACGCTTTTCCAATGCTCCAATTAAGAAAATTATTTATCATTGCCGATGTCAAAAAAGCAATGGTACTTCCCAGTAAAATAAACCATGTTCCACCAAAAATCTCATCAAAAGCCGTATAATCATTTGCCTGTGATGGAATGATACTGGCAATAAAAAAAATCAAACAGGTAAGAACATTAATTGAAGATGCTAATATCGCAATTTTATTGGATGCCTTAGGTCCAAAATATTTTGTAATAATATCCATACACATAAAAGACAACCAGGATATCAAAATCCCTCCATCTAATGCAAGCCACGACGTTTGTACGAGAGTTTTATTGGCAAGTAAATTCATACAAATAACACTAACCACAAACAAAGAAACCACTGTTGCCGGTATACATCGAAGCAAAATGATGGTTTCTTCTTTTTCCTTTATAAACTTATCATAAAAATTAAATTTAGCTGCTCTTACGCTCATTTTCTCTCCTTCAAAAGCGATATTCCAGCATTATTATCCTATTTTATAACGTAAAAAAGGACTTTGCAAAACGCAAAGTCCACTATTACAACAAAAATATGAATAGTAGTCCTGGTTTTGTTTAACGACAGGATGGTACAAACGAACTGTCGACGGTATGATTATAATAGAATATTCTTAAATACTCAAGTACAAATATCTAAACTTTTATTAGCGCATTAATCCAATACAACGGATTTATTCTTGCCTTTTTTATTTTTAGGATATTCTCTGATTCTAATAACAAAATCCAAATTAATTGCTTCTATTTGTCCTTTATTCTCTACTAAAATAGCACTATCGCTTACTTCCTTAATTACTCCAACAAATTGGCGACTACTATCAAATGAATATATAAGACACTCTTTACCAATAAATCCTTTTGCTAATTCTTTCATATTTGTATTATCCTCTACTTTCCTTTTTTTTATGATTTTTTTTGCTACTATTACTTTTCGACTACGATAGCTAATATATATAATTATAAATAAAACGATGATTGGTATATAAGTTGATATTTGCAATCTAACACCTCCATACTACCTAATATTTTATGCTTAAATTAACTAATGTTATAACCACTCTTTTGTATCACATAATAAATTATATAATAAATCTTCCGATAAAATTCCTCTTTTTAGTTCTAACGGTAGTTCTCCTCTTTCGTCGCATTCAAAATCTGATAACCATTGACCAGATCTTTGATAATCTTCTAAAACAGCTATTTTTCGTTTAACCACTTCATCCATTTT
>JAFYWF010000024.1 GCA_017558145.1 Lachnospiraceae bacterium | reverse complement strand
AGCTCAGCGGTAGAGCATTCGGCTGTTAACCGAAGGGTCGTAGGTTCGAACCCTACTCGGGGAGTCTGGCTCCTTGGTCAAGCGGTTAAGACATCGCCCTTTCACGGCGGTAACACGGGTTCGATTCCCGTAGGAGTCATATGGCGACATAGCCAAGTGGTAAGGCACGGGTCTGCAACACCCTTATCATCGGTTCAAATCCGATTGTCGCCTTGAAAGACTTAGATTTTTATCTAAGCCTTTTTTTTTACAAAAAATCTCTTTGAATAGTTAGTATATTCAAAACATATATTTTATAAAGTATATGAAAAGTGAGTACAGAATGAAAAAAAGAATCATAAGAATAGCAGGTATTTTTTCTCTGTTTTTTACAATTGCATTAGGAATTATTAGTTATAAGAATAATAATTTAAACTATATATCTGTGATGTCTTCAAACAATTGGGGATTAAGCTTCCAAGAAGAAGGAAAAAGTCCGGTCATAGATGTAGATAAAGAGACATTAGAGCAATTAGATGCCTACTATTTAGGAGATGAGGAAAATAAGAAATTATATCTTACATTTGATGCGGGTTACGAGAATGGAAATACAGAAAAAATATTGGATGCATTAAAAGAAAATAATGTAAAGGCAACATTTTTTTTAGTAGGAAATTATCTTGAAAAATGCCCTGAAATTGTAAAACGTATGGTAGAAGAAGGTCATACGGTAGGAAATCATACGTATCATCACAAAGATATGAATACATTAACTACCAAAGAAGCTTTTATAGAAGAACTAACTTCATTAGAAGATTTATATCAAAATATTGTAGGTAGCGAAATGCCAAAATTTTATCGTCCACCACAAGGAAAGTTTAGTGAAGAACAGCTTATGTGGGCAAAAGAGGAAGGTTATAAAACTTGTTTTTGGAGTTTAGCTTATGTAGATTGGGATGAAAAGAAGCAACCATCGAAAGATGAAGCAATAGAAAAACTTACAAGTCGAATTCATCCGGGTGCAATTATTTTGCTTCATAGTACTTCATCCACAAACGGAGAAATTATGGGAGACATCATCCACAAATGGAAGGAAATGGGATACGAATTTGGAGAGTTATCCGAATTGTAGAATTACTATAAAGAAAGGTTTTGAACAAAGAATATACTATGTTCAAAACCTTTTAAAGTATTTATATAAAATATAACAACCTTCATTATTATAAAAAATATATATCTGTAGTAGAATCAATTATTTATGATATTTTTTATCGTTCATTTCATATTTAGGTTCACATGTTAAATGCGTTCCCAGGCGTTTAAATACTTGTTCATCTACAGAAGATAATAATACAGAGGAGTGAACCTCACATTGTTTTAATTTCGGAATTTGATCTAATGTTTTTTTAGCATTCATATCATTAGCAGCGCACATGGATAATGCGATTAAGATTTCATCTGTATGAAGTCTTGGATTTTTACTTCCTAAATAATCTGTCTTTAAAGTCTGAATAGGTTCAATTGCTGAAGGTGAAATTAAATGTAAATCGTGATCGATTCCACCTAGTTCTTTTAAAGCATTCATAAGAGCCGCAGCAGAAGGACCTAATAAATCAGAGGTCTTTCCGGTTACAATTTTTCCATTTGGTAATTCAATAGCAACGGCAGGATGTCCGGTATCTGCTTCTCTTTGAAGTGCTGCATTTACAACAATACGGTCATTTACGGTAATATTAACCTGTTTCATTAGAAGTTCTAACTTGTATAAAGTGTTGCTATTCCCATATCCACGTTTGATATTACACATCTCTTGATAATAGCGACGAATAATTTCTTGTTTACTTGCATCACGACAAGCTTCGTCATCAATAATGCAATTACCTACCATGTTTACACCCATGTCGGTAGGAGATTTATAAGGACTTTCTCCTAAAATCTGTTCAAACATTGCATTTAAAACAGGGAAAATTTCTACATCACGATTGTAATTTACAGCAGTTTTTTCGTAAGCTTCCAAATGAAATGGGTCAATCATGTTTACATCATTTAAATCAGCAGTAGCTGCTTCATAAGCAATGTTAACAGGATGTTTTAATGGCAAATTCCAAATAGGGAAGGTTTCAAATTTAGCGTATCCTGCATTAATTCCGCGTTTATGCTCATGATATAATTGAGAAAGACAAGTGGCCATTTTACCACTTCCTGGTCCCGGTGCAGTTACAATTACGAGAGGTCTTTGCGTTTCAATATATTCGTTTTTACCATATCCTTCATCACTTACAATAGTTGCAATATCACTGGGATATCCGGGAATATTATAATGAATGTAGGATTTTATTCCTAAATTATTTAATTTTTCACGAAACTTAAGAGCTGAATTTTGTCCATTAAACTTATTAATGACTACACTACCAACTAAAAGTCCAAAGCCATGAAAAACATCAATTAAACGTAATACATCAGCATCATAGGTGATTCCGTAGTCACCACGAACTTTGTTGCTTTCAATGTCATCAGCGCTTATAACAATAACAACTTCAGCTTGGTCTTTTAATTGTAGTAACATTTTTAACTTACTATCAGGTTGAAAACCGGGCAAAACTCTGGATGCATGAAAATCATCAAATAATTTTCCGCCAAATTCCAAGTAAAGTTTATTGCCAAAGAGAGCAATTCTTTCTTTGATATGTTCAGATTGCATTTTCAAGTATTTATCATTATCAAATCCGACTTTCATATAACCTCCATAATATGTTTATAGAAACATACATTTTATTTTAATATAAAAAATCTTCTTCGTAAATAGAAGTAAAAATATTTTTCTCATATTATTTCAAAAATTAGGAATAATATTACTATAATAATTTTTGCGAGGAAATCGCAGGATAGGAGAGTATATGAAATTATTAAATTATATTGCATTGACGATTGCCATTGTAGGCGCAGTAAATTGGGGACTAATTGGAGTTTTAAATTTTGACTTAGTAGCTTTTATTTTCGGAGAAATGAGCTGGTTATCCAGAGTAGTATATACGCTGGTAGGATTGGCAGGTATTTATTTGATTACTTTTTATGGTCAATTAGAAACAACAGAAGAATAATGATTGTTATAAAGCACCTTAAATGTTTTTGGTATAACATTTAAGGTGCTTTTCTTTGTTAATAAATCTTTAAGAAATGTAAGATAAAAAACATGCTATTTTGTATTGCTTTTAAGAAAAGGGGTAATTATAATGTAATTTGTGATATTTTAAGATTAGGGAACTTGGAGGAATAGAATGAACGATAATTTCGATCGTTTTGACAACAATCAAAAGAAAAATAATAATAATTTAAATCAGAAAAAGGGTAATTCACAGGGTAATAAATCACCTAAAAAACAAAATTTATTAGTGTTTTTGATGGCAATGTTAATTAGCTTGGTAGTATTGAGCTATTTTATGAAATCAATGGATGGCACTACCAGTAAAGAAATTCCTTACAATGAATTTGTAACTATGCTGGAAGAAGGGAAAGTAGAAAGTGTATTCATTGCTTCTGATAGAGTAATCATTTATCCGAAAGAAAAGGAAGAATCGCAAACGCAGAATATCACTCTGATGTTGATTCAATTAAATAATGAGTTTACTTATTATACAGGAAGAGCAGAAAGTAATGATACTTTAACACAAAGATTATTAGAAGCAGGAGTAGAAATTGAGCCGGAAATTCCGGAGAGTAGCAATCTATTAACAGACATGTTGCTGACTTATGCATTACCGTTGCTTTTAGTATGGATAGTTTTTGGATTTATTATGAAAAGAATGGGCGGCGGCGGTGGCCCTATGGGTGTTGGCAAAAGCAACGCTAAAGTATACGTCCAAAAAGAAACGGGAGTTACTTTTAAAGATGTTGCAGGAGAAGATGAAGCAAAAGAATCCTTGCAAGAAGTTGTGGATTTTCTTCATAATCCAGGGAAGTATGCTAAAATAGGAGCGAAATTACCAAAAGGAGCTTTATTAGTGGGACCTCCCGGAACGGGAAAAACTTTGCTTGCCAAAGCAGTAGCAGGAGAAGCTCATGTTCCATTTTTTTCTTTAACAGGTTCAGATTTTATTGAATTGTATGTGGGTGTGGGTGCATCAAGAGTAAGAGATTTATTTAAAGAAGCAACAAAGAATGCACCATGTATTATTTTTATTGATGAAATAGATGCTATTGGTAGAAGTAGAGATTCTCGTTTTAGCGGTGGTGGTAATGAAGAAAGAGAACAGACGTTAAATCAGCTATTATCGGAAATGGATGGTTTTGATTCTTCAAAAGGTATTTTAATTCTAGGAGCAACCAATCGTCCGGAAATTTTGGATAAGGCGTTATTAAGACCAGGCCGTTTTGACAGAAGAATTATTGTAGACAAACCGGACTTAAAGGGACGTGTGGAAATTTTAAAAGTACATGCTAAAGATGTTAAAATGGACGAAACAGTTGACTTTGATGCGATTGCTCTTGCAACCAGTGGTGCGGTAGGATCTGACCTTGCTAATATGATTAATGAAGCAGCTATTAATGCTGTAAAAGAAGGACGTGAGTATGTATCACAGAAAGACTTATTTGATGCAGTAGAGCAAGTTCTTGTTGGTAAAGAGAAAAAAGACCGTATCATGAGTAAAGAAGAAAGAAAAATTGTTTCTTATCATGAAGTAGGGCATGCGTTAATTAGTGCATTGCAGAAAAATTCAGAACCGGTTCAAAAGATTACAATTGTTCCACGTACTATGGGAGCTTTAGGTTATGTAATGCATGTACCGGAAGAAGAGAAATACTTAAACACAGAAGCAGAATTGCGAGATCGTTTGGTAAGTATTTTAGGTGGTCGTGCTGCAGAAGAAATTGTATTTGATACTGTAACTACCGGTGCTGCAAATGATATTGAAAAGGCAACGGATATTGCAAAAGCTATGATTACTCAATATGGTATGAGTAAACGTTTTGGTTTGATGGGACTTGCAACGATACAGAACAAATATTTAGATGGTTCAGCAACTTTAAATTGTAGTGATGTGACAGCAGCTGCGGTAGACGAAGAAGTAAAAGATATGTTAAAGGATAGTTATCAGCAAGCAATTTCACTTCTTCAGGAAAATCGTGATGTAATGGATAAATTGGCTGAATTCTTGATTGAAAAAGAAACCATTACAGGAAAAGAATTTATGAAAATCTTCCGTGAAGCCAAAGGACTTCCAGAACCAGAAGAGAAGGAGAAAGATTCTAAATCTGTAGACCGAGAGGAAGTACAAACAGTTGAGCAAATGGATGTAAATGTTTCAGAGGAAACAGAGGTTATTGTAGATAATACTGAAAGTGTTGAAACTCAAGAAATAGATATAGTGGTTGACAATAATGTAGAGGTATCAACAGAATCCTTTGAAGAACTTTTTCAATTGGCGAAAGATGTAGTTGAAATAGAATCAGACGAATCAGATTCTGATGAAGAGGACCTTAATGAAGATGAAAAAGTAGAAGAACCTAAGTCTGCAGTCAGAGGAAATTATAGTAATGCCTCTTTAGATGATTTATGGAAAAATAAGAAGTAACGATTTAAAAAGTAGGAGGCTGTTGAATGCAAACTCAACAGCCTCCTACTTTATAGGGAGTGACATGGAACAGGATAAATTTAATATTCGAGAAGAGTTAAAAAAACTACCGGACAAGCCGGGAGTGTATATTATGCATGATATAAATGATTCCATTATCTATGTAGGTAAGGCGATTATTTTAAAAAATCGTGTTCGATCTTATTTTCGAGAAAGTGCCAATCATAGTCCTAAGATTGCGAAAATGGTTAGTCTTGTGGAACGATTTGAATATATTGTAACGGATTCAGAACTAGAAGCATTAGTATTGGAAAATAATTTAATTAAAGAACATAGGCCAAAATACAATACTATGCTGAAAGATGATAAAACCTATCCATATATAAAAGTGACTGTTTCAGATGAGTATCCAAGGATTTTGTTTTCTCGAGAGATGAAAAAAGATAAGTCAAAATATTTTGGACCATATACAAGTGCTGGAGCTGTAAAAGATACTATTGAGCTTATAAATAAATTGTATAAATTACGGACATGTAATCGAAAATTGCCTAAGGATATAGGAAAAGAAAGGCCCTGTTTAAATTATCATATCCACCAATGTAAGGCACCTTGTCAAAATTGGGTTAGTCCTGAGGAATATAGAAATCAGGTTGAACAAGCTTTAGAATTTTTAAATGGAAACTATGGAAAAATATTAAAAGAATTGCAAATGAAAATGGAGCAAGCATCTGAAAATTTGGAGTTCGAAGAGGCAGTCACATACCGAGATTTGTTAAATAGTGTGAAGCAAGTGGCTCAAAAACAAAAAATAACGGATTCAGAGGGTGAAGACAGAGATGTAATCGCATTAGCTGAAGAAGATCAGGATGTAGTTGTACAGATATTTTTTGTACGTAATGGTAAGCTGATTGGTAGAGAACATTTTTACATGACGAATGTGTCAGGAGAATCCAAATCGACAATATTGGCAAGTTTTGTTAAACAATTTTATGCGGGAACACCATTTATTCCTAAAGAATTATTATTACAGGAAGAAATAGAAGATTTGGACATCATTTCTCAGTGGCTATGTGAAAAAAGAGGAAGCAAAGTAAGATTTCATTTTCCTAAAAAAGGAAGTAAAGAAAAGTTAGTAGATTTAGCTGTTAGAAATGCAGCGATGGTTCTTAGACAAGATAAAGAACGAATGAAACGAGAAGAAGGCAGAACCATTGGTGCAGTGAAGGAAATTGCAAATCTATTGAACATAGAAAAAATTGTTCGAATGGAAGCTTTTGATATTTCTAATATTAATGGATTTGAAAATGTTGGATCCATGGTAGTATACGAGAAGGGAAAGCCTAAAAAAAGTGATTATCGAAAGTTTAAGATTAAATCTGTTTCAGGTCCTGATGATTATGGATGTATGAAGGAGATTCTTACAAGGCGTTTTGTACATGGCCTGGAAGAATATAAAGAATTAAAGGAAAAGAATTTGGAAATGAAGTATGGAAGCTTTACCAAATTCCCGGATTTGATTTTAATGGATGGAGGAAAAGGACAAGTAAATATTGCTTTACAGGTTCTGGCGGAATTAAAAATACAAATTCCGGTATGTGGTATGGTAAAAGATGATAATCATAGAACAAGAGGATTATACTACAATAAAGAAGAAATATTGATTGATAAGCATTCAGAAGGTTTCAAATTGATTACAAGAATTCAGGATGAAGCCCATCGATTTGCGATAGAGTATCATAGAAGCTTGAGAAGTAAAGAACAGGTACATTCCGTGCTGGATGATATACCCGGAATTGGTCCTGCAAGAAGAAAAGCACTTATGAAAGCTTTTGACAATATAGGAGATATTAAGGATGCTACGGTGGAGGAACTAGAGGCTATACCCAACATTCCCCATAATATTGCAGAAGAAATCTATTCTTTTTTCCATGGTTCTGTGGTAATATAGAAGAAATAGTAAGGATGGGAGTTTTTGATATGGCGGCCATTAGTTTAACGAAAATCATAAAAAAAATGCAATTAGAGAATCTGACACCGGAAGTTTCTGTAAAAGGAATTAAGATTACACAGCCTGATATTAACAGACCGGCTTTACAGTTAGCAGGTTATTTTGAACATTATGAGGCAACCAGACTTCAGATTATTGGATTTGTAGAATATACGTATATGCAAGGATTATCGTTAGACAGAAAAAACGAAGTATATGAACAGCTTCTTTCTTGTCCGATTCCATGTATTGTTTTTTGCAGAGAATTGCATCCTGATGAAGTTTTTTTAGCAAAAGCAATAGAGAAAAATATCCCAATTCTCATGACAAAAAAAGCAACATCCGCTTTTACGGCAGAAATTATTCGTTGGATGAATGTTCAGTTAGCACCGTGTATTTCTGTTCATGGAGTATTGGTAGATGTATATGGTGAAGGTGTTTTAATTACCGGTGAAAGTGGAATTGGTAAATCAGAAGCAGCTTTGGAATTGATTAAAAGAGGACATCGATTGGTAACCGATGACGTAGTAGAAATTCGTAAAGTAAGCGAAGAAACATTAATCGGTACAGCACCGGATATTACCAAACATTTCATTGAACTAAGAGGTATTGGAATTATTGATGTTAAAATGCTTTTCGGTGTATCTAGTGTAAAAGAAACCCAGAGTATTGATTTGGTAATTCATTTGGAAGATTGGGATAAAGATAAAGAATATGATCGTTTAGGATTACAGGAAGAATATACAGAATATCTTGGAAATAAGGTAATCTGCCATAATATTCCGATTCGTCCGGGACGAAATCTTGCTATTATTTGTGAATCAGCGGCAGTAAATCATCGTCAGAAAAAAATGGGTTACAATGCAGCACAAGAATTATATGCACGTGTCCAGAATTCTTTAACGAAAGGAAGAAATCAGGATGATGATGAATAAATAATAATGAGGGGCTGTTACAAAATATGTTTGTTGCAAATTTTATATTTGAAACATATCTTTGTAACAACTCCTTATTTTTGTTTTATAGTATATAATAAAATTAAATATGGATTTAATAGGTTGTATTTGGTTTAAATAGGAGCATGGTATGTATATTAACTTTTTGAAAGAAATAGAAGATTATGTAAATCATGAAGATATAAAAATGAATGAAATGATGCAAAAACATACGTCCTTTCGTGTAGGAGGCCCTGCAAAAATATTTTTGACAATTCGTTCTAGAGAGATATTGAGAAAAATAATTTTATCATTAAAAAATTATAATCTTCCATATTTTGTATTAGGTAACGGGAGTAATTTATTAGTATCAGATGAAGGTTATGATGGTGTCATTCTTTATTTAGGTGAGGAATTTACAGAAATAGAAGTAGAAGATTATAAAATAAAAGCAGGAGCAGCCGCGTTTTTAGGAAAGGTTGCCAGAATGGCTTTGGAAAATGAGTTAACCGGTTTAGAATTTGCAGCTGGAATTCCCGGAAGCCTTGGAGGTGGAGTGGTAATGAATGCCGGTGCATATGGTGGAGAATTAAGTCAAGTAATAACCAAGGTTCTTGCCATGGATGAAAATGGAAATGAGATTTTTTTGGAAAAAGAAGATTTGTTACTAGGATATAGAACAAGTGTGTTTAAAACGAAGCCCTATATCATATTAGAAGTTTTTATGGAATTACAAAAAGGAATACGGAAAGAAATTCTTGCAAAAATGGAGGAATATACTAAATCGAGAATAGAAAAACAACCATTAGAGTATCCTAGTGCAGGAAGTACTTTTAAGCGTCCGGAGGGACATTTTGCAGGAAAGCTAATTATGGATGCCGGGTTAAGAGGTTATCGTGTTGGAGATGCACAAGTGGCAGAAAAACATTGTGGTTTTGTTATTAATTTGGGAAATGCAACTGCGACAGAGATTCGTACATTAATGGAAGATGTAACGAAAAAAGTAAAAGAGCAGTTTAATATTACATTGGAACCGGAAGTGATTTGGTTAGGAAAATAAGGAAATGTTGGGGAGATACAGATGAGATTTGTTGTAGTTACCGGTATGAGCGGTGGCGGAAAAAGTACGTCCATGAAAATGTTAGAAGATATGGGATATTATTGTGTAGATAATTTGCCGGTTCTTTTGATTGAAAAGTTTGCAGAATTAGTGGTTACTCCAAATACAGAATTGGAAAAAGTGGCTTTAGGATTAGATGTAAGAAGTGATCAAGATTTTGCACAAGCAGAGAAGGTATTGGATCAATTAAAGGAAGATGGTTATGTTTTTGAAATACTTTTTATGGATGCAAACGATAAAACACTCTTAAAAAGATATAAAGAAACCAGGAGAATTCATCCATTATCTACAGAAAATAATCCAAGAATTGAAGATGGAATAAAAAAGGAAAAGGAAATTTTATCTAGTATCAAGAAAAAAGCAGATTATGTAATTGATACGTCTAAAATTTTGACTAGGGAATTAAAGGAAGAGTTGGAGAGCATTTTTGTCCGTAATGAAGAATATAATTCGTTAATGGTAAATATAGTTTCCTTTGGTTTTAAGCATGGAATTCCTTCTGATGCGGATTTAGTATTTGATGTGAGATTTTTACCGAATCCATTTTATATTGATGAATTAAAACACATTACAGGTAACGAAAAAGCTGTTCAAGATTATGTTATGAGCTTCCCGGAAGCGAGACAATTTTTGGAAAAATTGAGAGATATGTTGGGATTTTTGCTGCCAGGATATATAAAGGAAGGGAAATATCAACTTGTAGTAGCTATCGGTTGCACCGGTGGTCAACATAGAAGTGTAACTTTAGCCAATTTCCTATATCAGGAGCTGAAGGATAAAGGGAATTACGGACTCAGCATTAGTCATAGAGATATTAAATAGTAGAAAGGATTGAAGGAATGTCCTTTTCCGCGGAAGTAAAAGAAGAATTAGCAAAGTACATCAGTAGCAATAAACACTGTCAGATTGCAGAATTGTCAGCAATTATACATTATCAAGGACACTTGGTTAGAGGAAATGATGGGCAATTGCAGTTACAAATAACGACAGAAAATCCTTTGGTTCTTAGAAAATGCTTTACAATACTAAATAAAGCATTTAATATAGAGACATTAGAGTTGGAGCAGGAATGCCTGCAAAATCATAAAAATTCGGTATATACTATAGTCTTGGAGAAAGAAGAAGATCTTTTTCAAATTTTTCGAGCAATAAAACTATTGGATGATGAGGGTGTTTTTCATGATTTGAGAGACGGCGTAAATCCAGTCATAATAGAGCAATATTGTTGCAGAAGAGGATTTACCAGGGGAGCATTTTTGTGTATTGGTTCTATGAGTGATCCTAATAAAGGATACCATTTAGAATTGGTATGTAGTCATAAAAATCAGGCACAACAGCTAAAAGAGATATTAAAGTTGTTTGACCTTGATGCAAAAATAGTAGAGAGAAAAAAATATTTTGTGGTATATTTAAAAGAAGGTTCTCATATTGTAGATTTTCTAGGGATTACAAAAGCCAGAGTGGCTCTTATGAACTTGGAAAACTTGAGAATTGTGAAAGAAATGCGAAATACCATTAATCGAAAAGTGAATTGTGAAACTGCAAATATTGCAAAAACAGTAAATGCAGCGACAAAACAGATTGAGGACATCATTTTTATCCGTGATTATATCGGTTTTTCTAAATTACCTGACACCTTAAGAGAAATGGCAATGGTAAGATTGGAACATCCGGAAGCGGCATTGAAAGAATTAGGGCAGTATTTGGATCCTCCTGTAGGGAAATCAGGAGTGAATCATAGACTGCGAAAATTGTGTGAAATTGCGGATTTAAATAGAGGATGAGTTTTAAGGAGGAGTCATTATGAGAAAGGAAATGGTTGTACAGTTAGCTGGTGGACTAGAAGCTAGACCGATTGCTGTCTTAGTACAGGTAGCTAGTCAGTACGAAAGTTCAATCTATTTGGAAGCAGACGGAAAAAAAGTGAATGCCAAAAGTATCATGGGAATGATGACGTTAGCTTTAAAAGCAGGAGAAAAATTAACCGTGGAAGCCAATGGTAGCGATGAAGAAGCTGCTATTGAAGGCATTGAAAAATACATTAGCGGGCAAGAAGCGTAAAATTTAGGTGTTTCTTTTTTAAAAAGAATGAGTTATACTACTCGTGAACAAAAATTTATTTTAAATAAATGGAGGAAATTAAAATGTTAGTATCAGCTAAAGAAATGCTTGACAAAGCAAAAGCTGGCCACTATGCAGTTGGACAGTTTAACATCAACAACCTTGAATGGACAAAAGCAATCCTTTTAACAGCTCAGGAATGCAACTCTCCAGTTATCTTAGGTGTATCCGAAGGTGCTGGTAAATACATGACAGGTTACAAAACTATCGTTGGTATGGTAAATGGTATGATCGAAGAATTAGGAATCACAGTTCCTGTAGCTCTTCACTTAGACCACGGTTCATACGATCACTGCTACAAATGTATCGAAGCAGGATTCTCTTCTGTAATGTTCGACGGTTCTCACTTCTCTATCGAAGAAAACGTTGAAAAAACAAAAGAAATCGTAGCAGCAGCTCACGCTAAAGGAGTTTCCGTAGAAGCAGAAGTTGGTTCTATCGGTGGTGAAGAAGACGGAGTTGTAGGTGCAGGTGAATGTGCAGATCCAAACGAATGTAAAGCAGTTGCTGATTTAGGAATTGACTTCTTAGCAGCAGGTATTGGTAACATTCATGGTAAATATCCAGAAAACTGGGCAGGCTTATCTTTTGAAACATTAGATGCTATTCAGCAGTTAACAGGAGATATGCCATTAGTACTTCATGGTGGTACAGGTATCCCAACAGAAATGATTCAGAAAGCAATCTCCTTAGGTGTTGCTAAAATCAATGTAAACACAGAATGTCAGTTAGCTTTTGCAGCAGCTACACGTGAATACATCGAAGCTGGAAAAGATCAGCAGGGTAAAGGGTTTGATCCACGTAAATTATTAGCTCCTGGTACAGAAGCTATCAAAGCTACAGTAAAAGAAAAAATGGAAATTTTTGGTTCTGTAGGAAAAGCATAAAAAAGCGATATAACATAGAAAAAGCTGTCCAAGATTTGGACAGCTTTTTGTGTTATAAAAGGGAGGATGCCAGGTAAATAAATTTACCTGGCATTATTATGAAAAAGTTTATTTATATATAGTTAAACGATATAAGCAAAATAAAAATATTACAAAAATTAATCACACTTACTTCATAATATAAGTATACGTGTGAAAAATGGATTTTTCATGCCAACTAAATGAAAAAACAGTTAAATAAATATGAACAAAATATGAACGACCTTGTATTACATACAAGGTCGTTCAGTATATAGTATCACCTACGAAGCTATGCTATTTCGAAAAGCGTGACTCTCGTGCTTATGATAATCATAAATAAAATTTTTAAGTATTGCTTACATTTTTTCTGGTTCTGGATATTCCACGCCAAAAGTATCTACTGTCATTGTTTTGATTTTCTGTTCTACCACAGGTCTATCAGAATAGTCTGTTAATTGATCAGCAATCTCGTTTACCACGTCCATTCCTTCAATTACTTTACCAAATGCAGCGTAAGCACCATCTAAGTGTGGGGAAGTTTTGTGCATAATAAAGAACTGACTTCCTGCAGAATCAGGATGCATTGCTCTAGCCATAGAAAGAACACCTTCTGTGTGTTTTAAGTCATTGGAAAAACCATTTTGTGCAAACTCACCTGGAATTGTGTAACCAGGACCACCCATACCTGTTCCATTTGGGCATCCGCCTTGAATCATGAAACCGCGAATAACACGATGGAAGATAAGTCCATCATAAAAATTTTTGTTAATTAAGCTGATAAAATTGTTTACAGAAACAGGAGCAATTTCAGGATATAATTCTGCCTTCATAACATCTCCGTTTTCCATAGTTATAGTTACGATTGGATTTTGTGCCATAATACTTTCCTTTCTTTTTGTCTTCTATTAAAATAGAAGAAATAATTCATTAAAATAAAATTGTTCATGCTTATTATTGTAACTAAAATTATGGATTTCGTAAAGATAAATGTAAGAGAAAGCAGGAGTGAAAAATGTTAAAATATATTGTTTTTATTACTCAAAAACAACTCCCTTTATTAGATGAATTAAAAAGTCAATGTACTAAGAAAGGAGTTATAATTTGCGAAATATTTCCCGAAAATGAAACATTAATAGAAGAAACAATATATGTGACAGATAACGAAGAAATATGTAAAGGATTGCTTAATGAAAATGCATGCGTTATGGCATGGATGCATGAAGAGAATAAAGAACAAAATTTTAGTGCAGTTTCTTATGCTATTGAAAATTTGGAAGAAATTGATTTTACCTATTTTGAAAAAATATATTTGAGATATTTAGGCCTTCCTTGGAAAATTGCAGAGACAAAACGATGTATTATACGAGAGATGACAGAAGCAGATTTGGACGATGTATACAATGTTTATAATGGGAAGTCTATCACAAAATATATGGAAGGATTATATGAAGATCGTCAAGAAGAACTGGAATATACAAGAAGCTATATTCAAAATGCATATACTTTCTGGGGATTTGGTACTTGGATAATAGAAAAAAAAGAAGCGCATTCTATCATTGGACGTATCGGATTGAATATGAGAGAGGGATTTGAAGATATAGAGTTGGGATTTGTGATAATGGAGGAAGAACAAAGAAAAGGCTACGCATTAGAATGTTGCAGGGCAGTACTCATACTTGCCAAAGAAGAATTTGAATTTGAAAGAGTACAAGCTTTAATACATGAAGGAAATATAGCTTCTGTTGGTTTATGTAAAAAATTAGGTTTTATTTTCGAAGGTAAGGTTAAAGATGAGGGAAAAGAATATTTGAAATTCATAAAAACCTTGCATTCTTGAAAAAATTGTTTTATTTTGAATTAGTATTGCCTAAAGGGAAGGCTAAAAAAGGAATAACAAGAGAAAAACTCTTTGGGAGATAAAATTAAAATGAATGAAACAAAAAAACAACTATTTAAAAAAGGTATGAAAGATGGAATTCCAATTGGACTTGGTTATTTTGCAGTATCCTTTACTTTAGGAATTGCAGCTAAAAATGCAGGTATGACGGCTTTTCAAGCTGCTATTACAAGTGCTTTAATCAATGCTTCTGCAGGGGAATTTATTGGATTTACATTAATAGCAGCTAATGCAGGTTATCTGGAAGTGATGATAATGGAAGCAGTTGCCAATGCAAGATATTTATTAATGTCCTGTGCTTTAAGTCAAAAAGTTTCTCCAAAGACCGGTTTATTGCATCGTATGCTGATGGGATTTTATGTAACGGATGAAATCTTTGGAGTGAGTGTTGCACAAAAAGAGTTGAAACCAATTTATTCGTATGGAGTTATTTCTATGGCAGCACCGGGATGGACGCTGGGCACCTTTTTAGGTGTTTTGATGGGAAATATTTTACCTTTAAGAGTAGTCAGTGCTTTAAGTGTTGCATTATATGGAATGTTTGCAGCTGTTTTTGTTCCGCCGGCAAAAGAAAATAAAGTTGTAGCAGGACTTATTATCATCAGTTTTGTAGCCAGTTTTATTTTCAATAGAGCAACAATTTTTGCGGGTATTTCCTCAGGAATTAAAATTATTATTTTAACAGTAATTATTTCTTTGGGAGCGGCTATTTTATTCCCGGTAAAAAAAGAAGAGTAACATTAGGAATAAAATTTATAATAAAAAGTTTGGAATAGTATAAGGAAAAATTATGGAACATAATGTATATATTTATATCATCATCATGGCGGTAACAACGTATTTGATTCGTGTTTTGCCATTAACATTAATCAGAAAAGAAATAACTAATGTTACTATTCGGTCATTTTTATATTATGTGCCTTATGTAACTCTAGCAGTTATGACATTTCCGGCAATTTTAGAATCTACGCAAAGTCCTGTTTCAGGGGCGGTAGCATTAGTAATTGCTTTGGGATTATCCTGGATGGGAAAAAGTCTGTTTCAGGTATCTGTATTTAGTTGTGTAGCAGTTTTTTTGATAGAACTTATATTGAATTAAGTTGATCTTGGGACTATAATTGATTTATGGGAACGAACAAAAAAAGTGGATTCATCATGCAGGCCGGAATTTTGGCAGCAGCAGGAATCTTGGTAAGAATTATTGGAATTTTATATAGAAGTCCTTTGGTTGCCATTATTGGGGATGAGGGAAACGGATATTATAGTACAGCGTATACTATATATACGATTATTTTACTGATTTCTACTAATGGAATTCCTTCTGCAGTGTCAAAAATTGTGGCAGGACTTATGGCAAAGAAGCAATATAGAAACGCGCATAAGATTCTTATGGGTGCTTTTTGTTATGTAGTAGTGGCAGGGGGCTTGGCCAGTGTTTTTTGTTTTTTATTTGCAGATAAAATTGTAGGATCCAGTTCTGCAGCTGTTTTAAAAGTTTTTACTCCAACAATTTTCTTTTCCGGTTTACTGGGAGTATTTCGTGGATATTTTCAAGCTCATGGAAGTATGTTGCAGACTTCTTTTTCCCAGATTATGGAACAGATTGTAAATGCATTGGTAAGTATTGGTGCGGCTATTGTTTTGATGGGATTTGTAAAAAATTCAGATCCTTCTACACAGGCAGTATATGGTGCTATGGGAAGTGCTATGGGTACCGGCGCAGGAGTATTAACAGCACTTTTATTTATGGTGTGTGTTTATAGTGTAAACCGAAAAATGTTCCGTCGAAGAAGAAGTAAAGATAGAACTACAGAAGATTTGACTTATGGACAGGTCTTTAAGATGATTTTCACAATGGTAACACCTGTTATTTTAAGCACTTGTATTTATAATATGAGTAGTGCGACAAATCTGGAGATTTATTGTGAAATTGTAGAGCGATTAAAAGGATATACAGAAGCTCAAGCTACAACATATTACGGTTTATATTCCGGGAAGGCAAATCCTATTACGAATATACCTATCGCTTTTGCAACAGCAATGTCTTCTGCTATTATTCCTACGATTTCCGGAAGTTTTGAAAAAGGCGATCGAACCGGTACCAAGAAAAAAGTCGGAGATGCAATTAAAACAACAATGTTAATTTCGATTCCAGCAGCAGTTGGAATGTGTGTGTTGGCAAAGCCAGTTGTTTTTGTACTGTACCCACAACAAAGTACGTTAGATATGGTAGCAGGCATTTTGCGTGTTTTGGCAATTTCAGTTGTATTTTACGGTTTGTCCACTTTAACCAATGGTGTGTTGCAGGGAACAGGCTATGTAAATAAACCGGTGATTCATGCTGCTATTTCGTTGGTGATTCAAACGGCTATTTTAGTGCTACTTTTGGTGTTTACAAATTTAGACATTTATGCTTTAGCGGTAGCTGCGGTTTGTTATTCACTTTGTATGTGTTTGATGAATGGATTGGCAATTCGTAAAAAATTAGGATATAAACAAGAATTTATTCGTACCTTTCTCTTACCGGCAATAGCGGCAATTGGTATGGGCGGAATAGCATTAGCGTCCTATAAGGGTATGGAATGGACGATGATTGCTGCAGGAATATTAGAAAAAGGAAGTATACAGTGGGGGATCAATTGTATTTGTTTGGCTGTATCTATATTTCTAGCAGTTTTGGCTTATTTTGCAATGATTATAAAATTTGGCGCAGTGACAAAAGAGGAATTAAAATCTATGCCTAAGGGGGCTACCTTAGTGCGTATTGCGGGGAAATTGCGATTGCTTTAAATTTATGAAATAATGATTGATTGGATTTTATGAAAATATTGTGAAACCTATTCGAAAAGTAAAAAAAAAGTAGACTTTTAAGGTATATTGGATGTAAAATAAATTAATATGTATCATTGTGTCCAGGGGAAGACACGATTATTTTGGGAGAAGAATATGCGAAAAGGGTTATTATATATTGTAGTCTTGGGAATAGCTATTGCATTGGTCGGATGTGGTGGAAAAATGCAAGAGTCCGGAGAACAAGAAAATAAAGAAGAAGTTGTTGTAAAGGAAGAAACAACAGAGGGAGATTCTGTTAGTTATTTGACAGGACTTCCTATTAGTGAAGAATTAAAAGATAGCCGTCCATTGGCGGTTATGTTAAATAATATTAAGGCGGGATGTCCACAAGCAGGAATTGCAGATGCTGCAATTGTGTATGAAGCACCGGTAGAAGGAAGAATTACCCGTTTAATGGCACTTTATGATGACTATCGAAATTTAGAAAAAGTAGGATCTATTCGAAGCAGTCGTGATTATTTTGTATATTTTGCCATGGAATACGATGCTATTTATGCGCATTTTGGACAAGCAACTCCTTATGTAGGAGATTTGTTAAATAGTGATAAGGTGGATAATATTAGTGGGGCAGTAGCTGGAATAAAGCATCCTGCGACAAATACATTTTATGATGAACCAAGTAGAAAAGCACCGCATCAAAAGTATTTAACTTCGGAACGTTTGTGGAAGGATATCGATAAATTTGGATATCGCACTGAGTTGAAAGAAGATTTTGTGGCGAAGTTTCAGTTCGGAGATGGACCAACAGAAGATAATCTGACTTATGCGGAAGAGGCATCTGTACTTTACCCTGGTGGAAAAACTTCAGACCGTCCTAATGGATTTAGTTACGTAGAAGCCAGATTTGAATATAACGAGGAAGATGGATTGTACTATCGTTATCAGTACGGGGATAAACATATTGATGAATTAACGGGAGAACAATTAGCATATACAAATGTTATTTTTCAATATTGTCATGGAGAAGTGAGAGATAAGGAAGATTACCTGGCTTTTGGATGTCACGGAGATGAGAAACGTATGATTCGTGTGTTTACCGATGGAAAGATGATTCCGGGTACTTGGGTAAGAGCAACCGATGATGCGCCGGCAACGTATTTGGATTATTATGGAGATCCCATTGTGATGAATCCGGGGAAAACTTGGGTATGTATTATTTGGGATGAGTTCCGTGATGATGTTGTGTACGAATAATGAAAATAGGGAAAAATTAGAAGAGAAAAATTTCCTCGTGAAAGGTGAAAACAGATGAAAAGTATGTGGAATAGCTTTTTATTAGCATTTTCAATGTATTCTGTAAGTCCGAAATCAAAAAAGGAACGTAGTAATGAGAATACAAAATATATTTTAGTATTTATTCCTTTGGTGGGAGCTGTAATTGGTTTTATATCATCGCAATGGGCTGTGGTTTATCCTTACTTATGCAGTTATATGATTTTACCTGCAGTGGTAGGAGCAGTTTTACCAAGTATGCTTTCAGCAGGATCTCATTTGGATGGTTTTTTCAGGACAGTTGATGCACTTTGTTCTCATGAAACAAGAGAGAAAAAACTTAAAATCTTGGAAGATTCTCATGGTGGATATTTTGCAATTATCGTTTGTGTATGGTATTTCATGTTGGCTATTGGTGTATGGAGTGAAATGCCGGTGGATGGATGGTTTGTATTGGCATTTGGTTATGTTATCTCACGTGCTTTGTATGGCTTTTCCATTTTGGCTTTAAAACATGCAAAAGAAAGTAAATGTAGTATATATGTACCAGAGGGTAATTTAAAAAGAACAGAAAGCATTATTATGTTAGTGTATGTTGTCATATGTGCGATATTTATGATAATTTTAAATCCTGCAGTTGGGATAGCTTGTTTAATAGGTGCAGGAGTTGCGTTTATGATTTCTCATTCCATTGCCTTCAGACATTTTGGAGGCGTGACAGAAGACATTGCAGGTTTTTTTGTACAAATTTGTGAAGTGTTGATGCCTTTGGCTGCATTGATTGCATACAAACAATGGTGGTAAAAAATCCATTGTTCAGTGATAAAAAGATTAAAATTATAAAGATAAAAAATAATATAACTTACATGTATGGCGAATATAACTATTCGCCATATTTTTTTGTATTGACATTTATACAATTAGGGAGTAATCTAATAAACATATTCGTGAATACATGAATACAATAAGTTCAAAAATTTACGAGTGAAACGGAGGAGTTTATTATGAAAAAATTTACTAGTGTTTTACTTGCAGTTGCTATGGTAGCAACAATGCTTGTAGGATGTGGTGCAAAAACAGAAGCACCAGCAGCAACAGAAAATGCAGCAGTAGAAGCAGCAGATGGTTCTGTATTTAAAATCGGTGGATCCGGCCCTATCACAGGTGGTGCAGCAGTTTATGGTTTAGCGGTTCAGCGTGGTGCTCAGATTGCAGTTGAGGAAATCAACGCAGCTGGCGGTATCAACGGATATCAGATCGATTATAATTTTGCAGACGATGAACACGATGCAGAAAAAGCAGTTAATGGTTACAATACATTAAAAGACTGGGGTATGCAGATGTTCATGGGAACTACAACAAGTGGTCCTTGTGTAGCAGTTGTTGAAAAAACAAATGAAGACAACATGTACCAGATTACACCAAGTGGTTCTGCAGTAGAATGTATCAAATATCCAAATGCGTTCCGTGTTTGTTTCTCTGACCCAGGACAGGGTGGAAAATCTGCTCAGTACATTGGTGAAAATAAAATCGCTTCTAAGGTTGCAGTTATCTACGATAGTTCTGACGTATACTCTACAGGTATCTATCAGTCCTTTAAAGCAGATGCAGCAAACTATGGTGTTGAACTTGTAGCAGAAGAAGCATTTACAGCAGACAACAAAACAGACTTCACAATTCAGTTACAGAAAGCAAAAGATGCAGGTGCTGAATTAGTATTCTTACCAATTTACTACTCTGAAGCAGCGTTAATCTTAAGCCAGGCTAACAACATGGGATTTGCACCAATGTTCTTTGGATGTGACGGTTTAGATGGTATTCTTTCTGTAGAAGATTTTGATACAACATTAGCAGAAGGCGTTATGTTATTAACACCATTCGCAGCTGACGCAGAAGATGAAGCAACACAGAGCTTTGTATCTGCTTACCAGGATGCTTTCGGCGAAATTCCAATTCAGTTCGCAGCTGATGCATATGATGCAATCTACATCATGAAAGCAGCTCTTGAAAATGCAGACGCAACACCAGAAATGAGCGCTTCTGAACTTTGTGAAGTTATGAAAGCAGCTATGTTAGAAATCACAGTTGATGGTTTAACAGGTGCAGGCATGACTTGGACAGAAGATGGTGAAGTTAATAAAGAACCAAAAGCTGTTAAAATCGTAGATGGTGCATACACAGCTATGTAATTAACAGTGGGTTGACTGAAAATAAAAAACAGTAACCGAAGAAATTTTAAAAGGGCTGAGACCATCAGCCCTTTTTATGTATATGGAGGAGATTATGAGTAGTTTCTTTTCTTATTTGATAAATGGTATCAGCTTGGGAAGTATTTATGCGATTATTGCCCTTGGTTATACTATGGTATATGGAATTGCAAAAATGCTGAATTTTGCCCATGGAGATGTTATCATGGTGGGAAGTTATATGACATTTTTGATGGCAAGTTCATTGGGATTGCCTCCAGTACTTGCTGTATTAATTGCAGTAGTGATTTGTACTACACTGGGTATCACTATTGAAAAAATCGCATACAAACCTTTACGTAAAGCTCCATCATTAGCCGTATTAATTACAGCTATCGGTGTTAGTTATTTCTTACAAAACGCGGCACTTTTAATTTTTGGTGCTAATACAAAGATGTTTAAATCTGTTATTAATTTACCTGCAATTAAACTAGCAAATGGAAGTATTAATATTTCTGGAGAAACGCAGGTAACTATTGTAGCGTGTGTTGTTATTATGCTTGCTTTGACAACATTTATTAAGAAAACAAAAGCTGGTCAGGCAATGCTTGCAGTTTCTGAAGATAAAGGTGCAGCAGAACTTATGGGTGTTAATGTAAATGGTACAATTTCCTTAACGTTCGCTATTGGATCTGCTTTAGCAGCAGTAGCAGGTGTACTTCTTTGTTCTGCTTATCCAACATTAACTCCTTATACAGGATCTATGCCAGGTATCAAAGCTTTCGTGGCAGCGGTATTTGGTGGTATTGGTTCCATTCCGGGAGCGTTCCTTGGAGGAATCTTATTAGGCATCATTGAAAATATGTCTAAAGCATACATATCATCGCAGTTATCTGATGCTATCGTATTTTCAGTATTAATTATCGTATTACTTGTAAAACCTACAGGAATTTTAGGAAAGAAAATCAAAGAAAAAGTATAAAATTGTTGAGTTTGTTTTTCAGCAATATTCCAATTTTTATGGATTGGATAAATTTCATATTTTAGAAAGGTAAAGTAATAAGATGAAAAAGAAAATGAATATGAATAAATCAACAAAAAGTACCTTAATTACTATAGGTATGGTTGTTGTTGCTTATATTATTATGACAATTCTGGCCAATGCCGGGGTATTGTCCAGTTTGATGAAAGGGTTGTTAGTTCCCCTTTGTATTTATGCTATTATTGCAGTTGCTTTGAACTTAACCGTTGGTATTTTAGGGGAATTAAGTTTAGGACATGCAGGATTTATGTGTGTTGGAGCTTTTACTAGTTCCTTCTTTTCACTTTGTTTTAAAGAAACAATGGCAGCAGGTCCAAGATTTTTACTTGCAATAGTAATTGGAGCGTTAGTTTCTGCTCTTTTTGGTTTATTAATCGGTATTCCGGTTCTTAGATTACAGGGTGACTATCTTGCGATTGTAACCTTAGCTTTTGGTGAAATTATTAAAAATGTAATTAACGTATTATATGTAGGCCGTGATGCCAATGGTTTCCATTTTTCTTTAAAAGATGCGATGGCTTTAAATATGGAAGCAGATGGAAAAGTTTTAATTAATGGTGCACAAGGGATTACGGGAACACCAAATGATTCTAATTTTACAGTTGGTGCAATTCTTCTAGTAGTAACATTGATTATCGTTTTAAACTTAATCAACTCCAGATCCGGACGTGCTATTATGGCCATTCGTGATAACAGAATTGCAGCAGAATCTGTAGGTATTAATATTACACAGTTCAAATTATTAGCGTTCTCTATTTCGGCAGGATTAGCAGGATTAGCGGGTGTATTATATGCTCACAACTTATCTATCTTACAGGCACAGCCTAAGAACTTTGGATATAACATGTCTATTATGATTTTAGTATATGTTGTGCTTGGTGGAATTGGTAACATAAGAGGCTCTGTAATTGCATCCGTCATTTTAGTATTGCTTCCGGAATTAATGCGTGAATTAAATGACTATCGTATGTTAATTTACTCTATCGTATTAATTGGAATTATGCTCTTTAACTGGGCACCAAAAGCAAGACTTTTGAGAGAAAAATATTCCCTTAAGAGATTATTAAAGAAAGACAACTAAGGAGGAAGAATAAATGGCATTATTAGATGTAAAAAATTTAGGTATCTCCTTTGGAGGTCTTCGTGCAGTAGATAAATTTGAAATTAAAATAGAAAAAGGACAGTTATATGGTTTGATTGGTCCAAACGGTGCTGGTAAAACTACAGTATTTAACCTTTTAACAGGAGTATATAAACCAGATGATGGAAAAATTGAATTAGATGGAAAAAATATTACCGGTGCAAAAACTATTGATATTAACAAAGCGGGAATTGCAAGAACTTTCCAGAATATTCGTCTTTTCAAAGAATTATCTGTTTTAGATAATGTAAAAGTAGGACTTCATAATCAGTATCATTATTCTACTATTGAAGGAATTTTGCGTTTGCCAAATTATTTCAAAGTGGAAAAACAGATGAATGAAAAAGCGATGGAGCTTTTAAAGGTATTCGATCTTGATAAAGAAGCAGATTTTCTGGCATCCAATTTACCCTACGGTAAACAAAGAAAGTTGGAAATCGCAAGAGCATTAGCAACTAATCCAAAGCTTTTATTATTGGATGAACCAGCGGCAGGTATGAACCCAAATGAAACAAAGGAATTGATGGATACGATTCGTTTTGTAAGAGATAATTTTGATATGACAATTTTATTAATTGAGCATGATATGAAATTAGTATCCGGAATTTGTGAAGAACTGACTGTTCTTAACTTTGGTCAGGTTTTGGCACATGGTAAAACAGCGGATGTGTTAAATGATCCGGAAGTAATCAAGGCATATTTGGGTGAATAGAGAAAAACTTTATTGTATATGGAAATGTGTAATGATTTCGTGTTTACAAGATTATTACAGATTCGGAGGAAAGATAGATGGCAATGCTAAGTGTAAACAATTTACAAGTGCATTACGGAATGATTCAGGCAATAAAAGACGTATCTTTCGAAGTAAACGAGGGAGAGGTAATTGCTTTAATCGGAGCAAATGGTGCTGGTAAAACGACAATTTTACATACAGTAAGTGGATTATTACAGCCAACAAAAGGAAGTGTAATTTTTGAAGGACAGGATATTAGTAAAATTCCTGCACACAAGATTGTGTCCTTAGGAATGGCTCATGTACCGGAAGGACGAAGAGTATTTGCACAGTTAACTGTATTGGAAAACTTAAAATTGGGTGCTTACACCCGTAAAGATAAAAATGAAATGGAAGAAACCTTGAAGATGATTTATAAACGCTTCCCTCGATTGGAAGAGAGAAAAAATCAGATTGCTGGTACTTTATCCGGTGGAGAACAGCAGATGTTAGCTATGGGTAGAGCATTAATGAGTCATCCAAAGATTATTCTTATGGATGAACCTTCCATGGGACTTTCTCCTATTTTTGTAGAAGAAGTATTTAAAATTATTCGTGACATTTCTGCAGAAGGTGTTACTGTATTATTAGTAGAACAAAATGCGAAGAAAGCATTGAATATTGCAGACAGGGCATATGTATTAGAAACAGGTAATATTATTCTTCAGGGTGATGCAAAAAAATTGATGAATGATGAATCTGTTAAAAAAGCATATCTTGGAGAATAAAAGATATCGGACTACTTATAAAACAGATTACCTTAAAATAAGGAGAGAAAAATATGGGAAGATTGGTAATTACAATTGCCAGAGGATATGGTAGTGGTGGTAGAACTATGGGTAGACTTTTGGCAGAAGAATTAGGAATTAATTTTTATGATAGAGAGTTGGTTCGGTTAGCATCTGATAAGAGCGGAATTAGCGAAGCGATGTTTGGAGAAGTGGACGAAAGAGTGAAAACAAATCCATTTTTCCCAAGAGTAAAGAGAACTTATCAGGGTGGAGCGGCAGGTCCGGATAGTGCAAACTTTGCTTCGGAAGAAAACTTGTTTCATCTGCAGGCAGAAGTAATCAAAGAATTAGCAGAAACAGAAGATTGTATTATTGTTGGCCGTTGTGCAGATTATGTATTAAAAGATAATCCTAACGTAATTCGTTTATATTGTTCAGCACCATTAAAGGACTGTATGGAACGAGAAAGAGCTTTATCCGGTTTAGATGATAAAGAAATCATTCGAAAAATAGAACGTATTGATAGAAATCGTGCAGAATATTATAAATGCTATACCGGAAGAGAGTGGAATGACGCCAGTAACTATGATTTGTGTTTGAATACAACGTCTATGAGTTATCCTGATTTAATCAGTGTAGTAAAATCATATATTAAAGTACACCATCCGGGATGGTTGGAAAATCGCTAGGATACAGAAGTTGAAATAACAAAAGTATAGGATAATATACATAAGTAATTGTGTATGTTATCCTATTTTTGTATATGAAAAAGAAGTGAAAATTTGAAAAATGATGAAAGATGGTTTATTATGTTATGGAGGAAATCGAAGTATCAAAAAACTGTATAATAAAAAGAGAAAGGATACTTAATTATGTTAGTTCAAAAATATGTAGATATGTTACAAGGAAAATCTGTTATTAGAACATTATCAGAGTTTGCAACAGCCAGAGGAAAAGAGATTGGATATGAAAATGTATTTGATTATAGCTTGGGAAATCCATCGGTAGCAGTACCACAGGAATTTACGGACACTTGCATTAAATTATTACAAGAAAAAGGGCCTATGGAATTGCATGGCTATAGTCAAAGTTTAGGGATTCCGGAAGTAAGAACAAAAGTAGCAGAATCCTTAAATAAAAGATTTGGAATGAATTACGCTGCGGATCATATTTTTATGGCAAGTGGAGCGGCAGGTGCATTGTCTCACGCATTTCGTTTGGTAGCAGAAGCGGGAGACGAAATTATCACTTTTGCACCATTCTTCCCAGAATACAATCCTTATGTAAATCTTACGGGAGCTGTATTAAAAATAGTACCACCACAGACCAAAGATTTTCAGATTAACTTTGAAGCTTTTGAAGAAATGATTACAGAAAAAACAAAAGCGGTGCTTGTAAATACACCAAATAATCCATCCGGTATTGTATATTCTGCAGAAACTTTAGTCAAACTTGCAGAAGTACTTACAAGAAAAAGTGAAGAATTTGGAGATAAAATTTTCTTGATCTCTGACGAACCATATAGAGAAATTGCGTTTGATGGAAAAGAAGTGCCATATGTATCTAAATTCTATGATTATACTATTTCATGCTATTCCTTCTCCAAATCCCTTTCTATTCCCGGAGAACGTATTGGTTATGTGGCAATCAATCCGGCTTGCCCAGATGCGGCAAAAATGGTGGTAATGTGTGGGCAGATTTCAAGAGGAATTGGCCATAACTGTCCGGCATCCTTAATGCAACTTGCAGTAGCAGAAAATTTAGATAAAACAGCGGATTTATCCGTATATGAAAAAAATATGAATTTATTATATGATGAGTTGACAGATCTTGGTTTTACTTGCGTAAGACCAGGAGGAACCTTCTATATTTTCCCAAAAGCATTGGAAAATGATGCAGTTGCATTCTGTAATAAGGCATTAAAATATGATCTTGTATTAGTTCCGGCAGATTCCTTTGGATGTCCTGGATACTTTAGAATGGCTTATTGTATTGATACAGAAAAAGTGGAAAGAAGTTTGGTAGCTCTTCGTAAGTTTGTAGAAACAGAATATCCGAATCGATAAATCTAATATAATGAATAAAAAGATTTGTTTCACATAATATTAGATGATAAAGTACATTGGATAATTAGAAATGGAGTAACAAAATGTTAGAATTTTTAAAAGCTATTTTATTTGGTGTAGTAGAAGGTATTACAGAATGGCTTCCTATCAGTAGTACCGGCCATATGATTTTATTAAATGAGTTTATAAAATTGGATGTATCTCCTGAATTTTGGGAAATGTTTTTAGTAGTGATTCAGTTAGGAGCTATTGTGGCGGTAGTACTTTTGTTTTGGAAGAAAATTTTCCCGTTCAGCTTTGATAAGAAACCTATGATTAAAAAAGATATTTTTGAAATGTGGTTCAAAGTATTAGTTGCATGCGTGCCTGCGGCAATTGTTGGGATTTTGTTTGATGATATCTTGGAACAATACCTTTATAACTATATTACAGTTTCTATCGCTCTTATTGTATTTGGAGTAGCGTTCCTTATTATAGAAGAAAAAAATAAAGGGAAAAAAGCTAAAATTAAAAAAATATCACAAATTACTTATAAAACAGCGGCTTTGATAGGGGTATTTCAATTAATTGCAGCTATTTTTCCGGGAACCAGTCGTTCAGGAGCTACCATTGTAGGAGCACTTTTGATTGGAGTATCCAGAACTGTGGCAGCGGAATTCACCTTTTTTCTTGCTATACCGGTAATGTTGGGAGCCAGCCTTTTAAAAGTGTTAAAATTTGGCTTAGCATTTACAGTTTATGAGGCTGGTATACTTTTAACTGGTATGGTGGTAGCCTTTGTGGTATCTGTAGTAGTGATTAAATTCCTTATGGATTATATTAAAAAGAATGATTTTAAGGTTTTTGGATGGTATCGAATTGTATTAGGTGCATTAGTGTTGTTGTATTTTGGAATAATTGCATAAAAAATGGCCTATTTCAAAGTTTCCTTTGGCAAATTGCATGGTTGACGTAATTGTAAAATAGATGTAAACTCCATATTGTTATTGTAAATAAAAGGGTACAAAGGAATATTATATAGACATGGAAATCCTTTGTGAGTTTGAAAGGAAATAAAAATGGCAAAAGCAGTTAAAAAAGCAACAAAGAAAGTAGAAACAAAAGTAACTACACCTGTAGTAGAAACAAAAGTAGCTACACCTGTAGTAGAAGCAGTGAAAGAAACTGTAAAAGAAGAAGTGAAAGAAGTTATTGCAGAAGTAAAAGAAGAAGTAAAAAAAGCACCGGCTAAGAAAGCACCTGCAAAAAAAGTTGCAGTAAAAGCAGAAGAAAAAGCACCTGCAAAAAAAGCAACAACAAAGAAAGCAACAGTAAAAGCTAACGTAACATTACAGTTTGCTGATAAGTCATATACAGAAGAATCTTTAACAGCAATTGCGAAAGATGTATGGACATACGATTTAAATGAAAAAGAAGCTGATTTAAAAACTGTTGAATTATATGTAAAACCTGAAGAAGGTCTTTGCTATTATGTATTCAATGGAGATGTAACAGGAAGCTTTGTAATCTAATTGTACATATGTTAGTTTCACATTAAAATGTGTTTCCAAAACATGAGTTTTTAATGCGTAGCAGATATAGAATCTGTTACGCATTTTTTATGTTCAAAAATATAAATATTTTTGAAACTTCATAATTATTTAAGAATTAAAATTCATCAAATTTGTTGACAATAAATATAGTAAGTGATATTTTATCTACAGAAGATGTTAGCACTCAAAAACAACGAGTGCTAATAAATCAAAAAAGGAACTGTCAAGGAAAGTGAGGTGATGGTAATGCAGTTAGATGAAAGAAAAACCAAAATATTGCAGGCCATTATCCGAAATTACTTGGAAACCGGAGAACCGGTAGGAAGCAGGACCATTTCTAAATATACCGATTTAAATTTAAGTAGTGCTACCATTCGTAATGAAATGGCAGATTTGGAAGAGATGGGATATATCCTACAGCCTCATACTTCTGCAGGACGAATTCCTTCCGATGCTGGTTATCGTTTCTATGTAGATATGATGATGCAGGAAAAAGAGAAGGAAGTAGCAGAGTTAAAGGAACTTCTTATTGAAAAGGAAG
Source organism: Lachnospiraceae bacterium (assembly GCA_017558145.1). Taxonomy (GTDB): domain Bacteria; phylum Bacillota; class Clostridia; order Lachnospirales; family Lachnospiraceae; genus SFDP01. The sequence goes on along the minus strand of JAFYWF010000024.1, from coordinate 34,806 downwards.
ATAAGCTGGATCATTTATTAAAACAGACGGCTAAGGTATTGGCTGTAAATACTAACTACGCTACTATGATTTCTGCTCCAAGAATAAATGCTAACAAACTGAAATTTATTCAATTGTCCAGAGTAAATAAGAAACAGATTTTGGCAGTTATTGTAACAGAAGGAAATATGATTAAAAACAGTATCCTTCCCATTGATGAAGTTTTGACAGATGAAACTTTATTAAAATTAAATATTTTGTTAAATACACATTTGAATGGTTTGTCTATAGAAGAAATTAATTTACCGTTGATTTCTACTTTGAAGAAGCAAGCAGGTAGTCATAGTGAAATTGTAAGTGAGGTCATTGATGCTGTAGCAGAAGCCATTAAGGGTGATGAGGATTTGGAAATCTACACCAGCGGAACTAATAACATTTTCCGATATCCGGAATTGGCAGATCACCAGAGAGCCAGCGAATTAATCTCTACTTTTGAAGAGAAAAAGGAATTAACAGAGCTGGTTCGAGAGAGACTTTCCGATGAAGAATCCACAGGGATTCAGGTTTATATTGGAAAAGAATCCAAGATGCAGACAATGGAAGATTGCAGCATTGTAACCGCAACCTATGATTTGGGTGAGGGAATGAAGGGAACCATTGGAATTATTGGTCCTAAGCGAATGGATTACGATAAAGTAATAGATAATATTAAAAATGTAAAGAAACAATTAGATTCTATTTATAAAAAAGAATAGGAAAGGAAAGATATTAAAGTGCAGGAAAATTTAAACGAAGAAGTAATGCAGGAAGAAACAGAAGAAGTAACTGCAGAAGAAACTTGTGAAAACTGTCAGGAAGATGCAGATGAAACAGAAGCATGTGCTTGTGAAGGTGAAGAAGTAGTGGAAGAAGCAAGCGAAGAAACTTCTGAAGAAGAAAAAGAAGGTAAAGGTTTCTTTGGAAAGAAAAAAGATAAAAAGGTAGCCGCTTTAGAAGAAAAAGTTGCAGAATTGGAAGATAGAACAAAACGCCAGATGGCTGAATTTGAAAACTTCCGTAAGAGAACAGAAAAAGAAAAATCTCAGATGTTCGAAACCGGAGCTAAAAGCGTAGTTGAAAAAATCTTACCGGTTATTGATAACTTTGAAAGAGGTTTAGCTTCCATTGAACCAGATAACAAAGATTCCTTCTATGAAGGAATGTGTATGATTCATAAGCAGATGCTTAGTGAATTAGAAAAGATTGGTGTTACACCAATTGAAGCTATAGGAAAAGAATTCGATCCTAATTTCCATAATGCAGTAATGCAGGTAGAAAGTGATGAATTTGAATCCGGTGTTATAGCACAGGAATTACAAAAAGGCTACATGTATCGTGAAAGTGTTGTTAGATACAGCATGGTAGCGGTTGTAAGTTAATTAACAGTAAATAATTATTTGAGCACATAGGCTCGCATAAAGAGGAGGAAATAAACATGAGTAAAATTATTGGTATTGACTTAGGTACTACAAACAGCTGTGTAGCTGTTATGGAAGGTGGAAAACCTACTGTTATTACAAACACAGAAGGTGCTAGAACTACACCATCTGTAGTTGCATTTACAAAAACAGGAGAAAGATTAGTTGGTGAACCTGCAAAACGTCAGGCTGTAACAAACGCTGAAAAAACAATCTCTTCTATTAAAAGAGATATGGGTACAGACAAAGGCAGAACAATCGATGACAAAAAATATTCTCCACAGCAGATTTCTGCTATGATTTTACAGAAATTAAAAGCAGATGCTGAAAGCTACTTAGGAGAAAAAGTAACAGAAGCTGTAATCACAGTTCCTGCATACTTCAACGATGCTCAGCGTCAGGCAACAAAAGACGCAGGTAAAATCGCTGGTCTTGAAGTAAAACGTATTATCAACGAACCAACAGCTGCAGCATTAGCTTACGGTCTTGATAACGAACATGAACAGAAAATCATGGTATACGACTTAGGTGGTGGTACATTCGACGTATCTATCATCGAAATCGGTGACGGTGTTATTGAAGTATTATCTACAAGTGGTGACAATAGACTTGGTGGTGATGACTTCGACCAGAAAATTACAGATTACATGTTAGCTGAATTCAAGAGAATGGAAGGTGTAGACCTTTCTTCCGATAAAATGGCTCTTCAGAGATTAAGAGAAGCTGCAGAAAAAGCGAAAAAAGAATTATCTTCTGCAACAACAACAAACATTAATCTTCCATTCATCACTGCAACAGCAGAAGGTCCAAAACACTTTGATATGAACCTTACAAGAGCTAAATTTGATGAATTAACACATGACTTAGTTGAAAGAACAGCAATCCCTGTAACAAACGCTTTAAAAGATGCTGGTTTAAGTGCATCCGAATTAAGCAAAGTATTATTAGTTGGTGGTTCTACAAGAATTCCTGCAGTACAGGAAAAAGTAAAAATGTTAACAGGACATGAACCAAACAAATCCTTAAACCCAGACGAATGTGTAGCACTTGGTGCTTCTATCCAGGGTGGTAAATTAGCAGGAGATGCTGGTGCAGGCGAAATCCTTCTTCTTGACGTAACACCATTGTCCTTATCTATCGAAACAATGGGTGGTATTGCTACAAGATTAATCGAAAGAAATACAACAATTCCTACTAAGAAGAGTCAGGTATTCTCTACAGCAGCTGATAACCAGACAGCAGTAGACATCAATGTAGTTCAGGGTGAAAGACAGTTCGCGAAAGATAACAAATCTCTCGGACAGTTCCGTTTAGATGGTATTCCACCAGCAATGCGTGGTGTTCCACAGATTGAAGTAACATTCGACATTGATGCTAACGGTATCGTTAACGTATCTGCAAAAGACCTTGGAACAGGTAAAGAACAGCACATTACAATTACAGCTGGTTCTTCCATGTCTGATGATGAAATCGATAAAGCAGTAAGAGAAGCTGCAGAATACGAAGCACAGGATAAAGCTAGAAAAGAAGCTATTGATGCAAGAAATGAAGCTGATTCCTTCGTATTCCAGACAGAAAAAGCATTAAAAGAAGCTGGCGATAAGATCGATGCTAACGAAAAAGCAAACGTAGAAGCTGACTTAAATGCATTAAAAGATATGTTAGAAAGAACAAAAGATCAGGAAATGACAGCTGATCAGGTAGCTGAAATGAAAGCTGCTCAGGAAAAACTTATGACAGGTGCTCAGAGCTTATTCGCGAAAATGTATGAACAGGCGCAGGGTGCAGCTGGTCAGGCTGGTCCTGATATGGCAGGCAACGGTGGTGCATACCAGTCTAGCGACGCAGCAGATGATGATATCATCGATGGAGACTTCAGAGAAGTATAGAAATAATAAACGAATTATTAATAGGCTGCTACGATTTTAGTAGCAGCCAATTCGTGTATATAGTAAGGATTTAAAACAAAGGATATTTGTTTTTGATTCTATTTGGAGGAACATATGGCAGAACAAAAAAGAGATTATTATGAAGTCTTAGGTGTAGATAAAAATGCTGATGATGCTGCTTTAAAAAAAGCTTATAGAGTTTTGGCGAAAAAATATCATCCAGATATGAATCCTGGTGATGCAGAAGCGGAAAAAAAATTCAAAGAAGCTTCGGAAGCTTATGCTGTTTTAAGTGATGCTGACAAGCGTCGTCAGTACGACCAGTTTGGTCATGCGGCCTTCGATAATGGCGGTGGCGGAGCCGGTGGATTCGGTGGCTTTGACTTTGGTGGAGCTGACTTTAGTGATATCTTTGGAGATATTTTTGGTGATTTCTTTGGTGGCGGAAGAAGCAGAAGCGGTGGAAGAGCGAATAATGGTCCAATGAAAGGAAGCAATATTCGTACTAGTGTAAGAATTACGTTTGAAGAAGCTGTTTTTGGTTGCGAAAAAGAAATTGAATTAAATACAAAAGATGAATGTAAAACATGTCATGGAACAGGTGCAAAACCTGGAACAAGTCCAGAAACCTGTAGCAAATGTGGCGGTAAAGGACAGGTAGTATTTACACAGCAGTCCTTCTTCGGGACTGTGCGAAATGTACAGGCGTGTCCTGACTGTCAGGGAACAGGTAAAGTAATCAGAGAAAAATGTACCGATTGTCATGGATCCGGTTACATTCCAATGAGAAAACGCTTTGCAGTAGATATTCCTGCAGGTATTGATAATGGACAATGTAAACGTCTTACAGGACAGGGTGAACCAGGTATTAATGGTGGACCAAGAGGTGACGTTTTAGTAGAAGTGATTGTTGGACGTCATCCAATTTTCCAGAGACAGGAATACAACATTTACTCTACAGTTCCAGTATCCTTTGCAGTAGCAGCTCTTGGTGGAGAAGTAGTAATCGATACGGTAGATGGTAAAGTTATCTATGATGTCAAAGCAGGAACACAGACAGATACTCGTGTCAGATTGAAAGGAAAAGGGGTACCTTCTCTTCGTAATAAAGATATGCGCGGTGATCATTACGTAACTTTAGTAGTGCAAGTACCTGATAAGTTGTCTCATGAAGCAAAAGAACTTCTTCGTAAATTTGACGAAGAAAGCGGTGACAGTTTGAATGCTGCAAAACGTTTGAATGGTGGGGATGATAAAGGTCCTGCACCTAAAAAGAAAAAAGGAATCTTTAAATAAAGCTAGCAGGGCTATGTGACATAAGTTCACACAGCCCTTTTTAGGATTTAGAGAGGTTAATATAATGACTGAAAATTATTATAGAGAAGCTCTTAAAAAGGGCCAAAAAGAAAAGAGAAATCGTATTAATGATGGGTTAAATCCATATCTACCTGCATTAGATGATATTATTTCATCCGATAAAGTTATTACGGAAGTAAAGTTAGGAGTAATGCAGGTACCCACAGAGTGGATTATGGGCACAAAAACAGCTTCCAGAGCCAATGCGTTTGCGGCTAATTTTATGCCTTTGTTAGAAGAAAAATCAGAGTTTGGAATTAAATGGGAAAATCTTTGTAAATCCCATGTAGAAGAAGGTATTCGGGACAGCATTAAGGCCTACGAATACATGAATCGTTATTATGTTCTGGAAGGTAATAAAAGAGTTAGTGTTTTAAAGTACTTTGATGCAGTTACTGTTTCAGCAGAAGTAATTCGAGTATTGCCTGTAAAAGATGGTAGTAAGGAAGTAGACATATATTATGAAATGATTGAATTTTCCCAAAATACAAAAATTAATTATTTGGAATTCTCGGAACCGGGTTGTTTTAAGCAGATTCAAAAATTGATGGGAAAAGCTCCTGACGAGGTATGGACGGAAGAAGAACGTTCTGTTTTTAAGACAAGTTTTTATAACTTAAAAAAGGCATTTCATGAATTAAATGGAGAAAGTGTCAATGTTACAGCTTCGGACGCTATGCTCACTTACTTGAAGATTTTCGGTTATCAAGACTTGATTAGTAAAAGTAATGAGCAGATTAAAAAATCACTTTTAAAAATATGGGAAGAAGTATGCTTGTTAGAAGAAAAAGAAAACATTGCATTAAAAGAAGTGCCTCAAACGATAGGAGAAAAAAGAAAAGAGAAATTTCTTAAGAAACTGTTTAAAGATCGTGGAGAAAGTAAACAACAGGTGGCTTTTATTTACGATAAGAATCCGGTTACATCCGGTTGGGTATATGGTCATGAATTAGGACGTTTATATACTCAAAAGGTGTTTGATGGTATTGTTCAGACACAGGCATATGATGATGCTATGGATAAAAATCCGGAAGAAGTACTTTTGGAGGCAATAAAAGATGGAAATAAAATTATTTTTACAACATCTGCTAAATTATTACAAGCCTCTTTGACAATAGCAATTGAACATCCTGAAGTGACAATTTTTAATTGTTCCCTAAATAAATCCCATCGTTCTATTAGTACATACTATGCTAGAATGTATGAAGCTAAATTTTTGATTGGTGTTATTGCAGGAGCATTAGCTTCAGAAGATAAGGTAGGGTATTTATGTGATTATCCTATTTATGGACAGATAGCAGGAGTTAATGCATTTGCTTTAGGGGTACAAATGGTAAATCCAAGGGCTAAAATATATTTGGATTGGTCTTGTATTGATGGGGCGGCAGCAGCAGAACAAAGATTATTGGATCAGGGAGTACGAATTATATCTTCTCAGGATTTGAAAAAAACAGCGGTTGACGAAAGAACTGCCTTTGGTTTGTATGAATTTAAAGAAGGAAAAAAAGAGAATTTAGCAATGCCTTTATGGAACTGGGGGGTATATTATGAAAAATTAATCCGTAGTATTATGAATAAATCTTTTAAGACAGAGCATGAATCTAGTCGTAAAGCATTGAATTACTATTGGGGAATGTCTGCAGGTGTTGTGGAATTAATTTGTTCTAAGCGTGTGCCTGAAAGTGTAAAAAAATTAGCTAATGTACTACAGGAAGCTATTTGTGACGGAAGTTTTAAACCATTTCAAGGAAAGATTCGTACCCAAGATGGAAACGTTTTAGAGGGAGCAGACGGAAGTTTTACTTTGCAACAAATTATTGATATTAATTGGTTGTTAGAAAATATAGAAGGAGTAATTCCGGAGTTTCAAGCTCTTAGTGAAGAGGGAAAAGAAACTGTAAAAAGTGCCGGTTCTCCAAATGCGGAAGTGGGAGATTTATAATGAAAATATTAGCAATTTCAGACGAAGAAGTTCCTAAATTTTACGAGTATTATACACCGGGAATTTTTAGCGAATACGATTTGATTTTGGCTTGCGGTGATTTGAAAAAGAGATATTTGGAATTTATCGTAACATTAGCCCCTTGCCCGGTATTGTATGTACGTGGAAATCATGATGAGAGTTTTGCGACTATGCCACCGGAAGGATGCATCTGTATTGAAGATCAAATATATGTGTATAACGGAATCCGTATTATGGGTTTGGGAGGATGTTATAAATATCGTGATGGTAAAAATTTTTACACAGAAAAAGAAATGCGTAAAAGAGTGAAAAAATTATGGTTTTCACTTTGGCGTCATAAAGGGATCGATATTTTAATTACCCATGCACCGGCTTATCAATTGAATGATATGGAACATTTGACTCATCGCGGATTTGCGTGCTTTAAAGAGATTATGGAAAAATATAATCCCAAATACTTTATTCATGGTCATGTTCATAGAAACTATGGGAGAAACATACCACAAAAAACACAGTATAAAGATACAACCGTAATTAATGCTTGTGGATACTGTGTGATTGAAATGAAAAATGAATTTTAATTACGTAAGTAATAATGGATATCATATAACTAATTAATAAATAACTGCAAGAATTGTATTGTTGTATAAATGTATTATTGATTATTAGTTTTTGGTGATGTATAATAAATAGCGTTTAAAGACACTATTTGCATTATAATCTACAAAAGGCAAGATGTATTAAATAAATATGAAACGAATGACTCAATTATTGAATGAAATAAAGGTGTTGGCAGGAATCCTCTTGTTTTATTGGATTGTAGGGAAAATATTTCATATAGGATGTCCTATTTTGTGGATGACAGGGATTTCTTGTGCCGGCTGTGGAATGACACGAGCTTGGATTTCTCTTTGCCGTTTGGATTTTGTTATGGCCTTTTATTATCATCCTCTTTTTTGGTTGCCTCCGGTGTTGGGAATTGGTTATTTGATACAAGAGAAACTACCCAAACGATTAAGTAAAGTTTTGGGAGCGATTGTAATTGTGTTGTTTTTGATGGTATACATATTAAGACTGTTAAATGCAAATGATACAATTGTTATTTTTCAACCGGAAGATGGATTTATAGGTAAGTTGATTTTAAATGTTATAAAAAATAGATTACAAATGAGGTAAGCGTATGAACAGTGAGAAAAATATCGTAAAAATTGGGAGCATAGTGTTAGCTGTTATATATTTTTTGATGGGTTTAGGTGCAATTCTGACAGCTGTCTTGCTCTTCTTTAGTATGTTTGGCGACGGATTTTCCTTATATGTTGTGCTGAATGTTTTTGTTTCTGTGGGAAAAGGAATATTGCAGTTAGGAATGGGAGCAGGTTTAGTTCTCATGGGATTTTCGCAAAAGGGAGAACGTAGAAAAGATTTGTTTGCAGCAATTACAGCTGTAGGAGTAGGAATTATTGTTTTAACAACAGTACTGGGACTGTTTGATTTTATTTATTATGCGTTTGAAGGATATGGATTTAAATCTGTTGGTATGATGTTTGGTGCATTCTTTAAATCATTAATATGGCAAGCTTTGGTGTGTGGCATTGTATATGTGTTATTGTCTTTGGAAAAAGAAACATTAACTTTAGATTATTATAAAAATCAAGAATCTTTTGGTCAGTATTGCAAAAAATGTGTGGCAGCTGTAACAGCAAGTGCAGAAGAGTTTATGAATCGTACAAGTGCAAAAAACACTAATACAGATTTTGAAGCTAGATTTACAAAACAAGAACCTGTTGAAGCTAGACCTATATCAGAAACAAGACCTACCACAGAAGTTAGTACAATTATAGGAAAAGTTGTACCTCTGAAAACAGATAGAGGCTTGTTAGGATATATTCTTCTTTCCATTCTTACTTGTGGAATTTATGGTTATTATTTCATTTATAGTGTGGCGAAGGATGTAAATGTTGCTTGTGAAGGAGATGGAGTTAAAACAGGTGGATTGGCTAAGTTTATTATATTGTCCATTCTTACTTGTGGAATTTACAGTTTGATTTGGCAGTATTCATTAGCAAATCGTTTGGCATCTAATGCAACAAGATATGGATTAAATTTCCAAGAAAATGGAACCAGTGTTTTGCTTTGGTATATTTTTGGTTCTTTAATTTGTGGAATAGGTCCATTTATTGCTATGAATATTATCATAAAAAATACAAATTCAATTTGTATGGCATATAATGCGCATCATGGTTTGCTAAAAACAAAATAAACTTATGAGGAGGTATTGGAATGAATACAGGAAATACAGTGCAGACAACACAGTCTCGTGGTCATGGACCACTGAAAACAGATAGAGGATTATTGGGATATATTCTTCTTTCCATTCTTACTTGCGGAATTTACAGCTATTATTTTATTTACAGTGTAGCAAAAGATGTAAATATTGCATGTGAAGGCGATGGATCAAAAACAGGTGGATTGGTTAAATTTATTTTACTTTCCATTATTACATGTGGAATTTATAGTTGGATTTGGGAATATTCTTTAGGTAATCGTCTTGCAGCAAATGCACCAAGATATGGATTAAGCTTCCAAGAAAATGGAACAACAATTCTTATGTGGTGTATATTTGGTATTTTACTTTGTGGAATAGGTCCATTTATTGCTATGAATATAATTATTAAAAATACAAATAGCATTTGTATGGCATATAATCGTCAGAATGGATATGTATAAAAATAAACAATAGATGCGCATTTAACAAAAAACGTAGAGGTTGGAAGGACCTCTACGTTTTTTTGTACAAATGAGACTCTTTTGGGCAAATAATCATAAATTACTTTGCTAAAAAAAGGTTTTGTGTTACACTTTATTATTAGAGTAACTATGTAAAAACAATGGTGAATGAAGGGACTGAATAATTACAAAATATGGAAACGAAGGTAATTACCATTGACCATAAGGATATGGACGAAGCTGTTTTGCAGGAAGCAGGAGTCATAATACAAAATGGTGGTTTGGTAGCATTTCCTACTGAGACTGTATATGGTTTGGGTGGAGATGCCTTAAATAAAGAATCTTCAAAAAAAATATATGCGGCGAAAGGAAGACCATCTGATAATCCACTTATAGTGCATATTTGTAGTATGGAGGATTTAAAAGCTATTGTAAAAGAGATTCCGGAAGCTGTAGAACGCTTGGCAGAAGCATTTTGGCCTGGACCATTGACTATTATTATGCATAAGTCGGAGGTGGTACCCAAGGAAACTACCGGAGGTTTGGATACCGTAGCGGTAAGAATGCCGTCTCATCCTGTGGCATTGAAGTTTATTGAATGTGCCGGAGGATATGTGGCAGCCCCTAGTGCCAATGTATCCGGCAGACCAAGTCCGACAAAAGCTCAATATGTCATTGAAGATATGAATGGAAAAGTTGATATGATTTTAGATGGGGATGGTATCGACATTGGACTAGAGTCTACCATCGTAGATATGACAGGTGATATTCCAATGATTCTTCGACCGGGTTATATTACCAAGGACATGTTAGAGAAGGTATTGGGAGAAGTAACCATAGATAAAACAATTTTGGATGTAAATTGTAAAGAACCACCGAAAGCACCAGGGATGCGATATCGGCACTATGCGCCTAAGGCACAGTTAACCATTGTGGAAGGTGAAGTAGCAAAAACCATCCAAACCATCAATGATTTTACGAAAGCAGCGCATGTTCGAGGTGAAAGAGTTGGTATTATAGGAACGGAAGAAACCAAAAGTGATTATATTGGAGATTCTATTAAAAGCGTTGGAAAACGTCAAGATGAAGAATCGATTGCCAGAACTCTATATACAATTTTGAGAGAATTTGATGATGAAGATATTAATGTTATCTATTCAGAATCTTTTTCTGAGTGTAATATGGGACAGGCTATTATGAATCGTTTGCTTAAGGCAGCGGGACATCAAATTATATATGTATAACAGGATTGTGAGAGCACGAAGTGCGGAACAATCCGTATGTTATTAAAAATAGAAAAATTTTCAAATAGTAGGAGGAAAAAACTATGATAGCATTAGGATGTGACCACGGCGGATTTGATATGAAGCAAATCGTAATTGAATACTTAGAGGAAAAAGGAATTGCATACAAGGATTTTGGATGTTATGACAAAAATTCTTGCGATTATCCGTTGTTCGGCAGAGCGGCAGCAGAAGCAGTAGCAAATGGAGAATGTGAAAAGGGAATTGTTGTATGTACTACAGGTATTGGTATATCCATGGTAGCAAACAAAGTAAAAGGAGTAAGATGTGCACTTTGTAATGATCCATTTGCTGCAAAAATGACAAGACTTCACAACGATGCAAACGTACTTGCTCTCGGTGGCGGTATGGTTGGAAAAAATATGGCACTCGACATTGTTGAAACTTTCTTAAATACGGAATTTTCTGAAGGTGAAAACCACATCAGAAGAATTGGACTAATTGAGTAATTTTCTTGAGAATTAAAAATGTAAACGTTTTATTTCATGAGGGAGAATGCCATGAAGCGTAAAGATTATATTAGTTGGGATGAGTATTTTATGGGAGTTTCTTTGCTGTCAGGAATGCGTTCTAAAGATCCTAACACACAAGTGGGAGCTTGCATTGTAAGTGAGGATAATAAAATTTTATCTATGGGTTACAATGGATTTCCGATTGGTTGTTCTGATGAGGAATTTCCTTGGGAAAGAGAAGGGGACATGGTGGAAACAAAATATGCGTATGTTACTCATAGCGAGTTGAATGCTATTTTAAACTATCGTGGAGGAAGTTTAAAAGGAGCAAAATTGTATGTGTCCTTATTTCCATGTAATGAATGTGCGAAAGCCATTATTCAAAGTGGAATAAAAACAGTTATTTATGATGATGATAAATATGCAAATACTCCAGGCAATGTTTGTTCTAGGAGAATGTTTGATGCAGCAGGTGTAGAATATCGTAAATATCAGCGTACCGGTCGTGGTATCAAAATGGAATTATAAAAAGAGGTAATTTTTTATGAGAGAAGCAGTGAGGCGAAAACTGCGTTCAGTACTGGCCATAGTGCTGATGCTTGTCAGTATTCCTACGGGAATAGCATACGCCACTTCTACCCAGGAAAAATTAAATCAGGCACAGGAAGATAAAAAACAAACTCAATCTCAATTAAATGAAACCAAAGAAAATTTGGAAAACTTAAAGGATGAGAAAAACTCCTTAGAAGGAAAACTGGCAGATTTAAATGAGAAACTTACTGAGGTAAGTAATAATCTAAATGATTTAGAGCAGCAGATTGAGGATAAGCAGGTAGAAATTGAAAAAACCAAAGAGGAGCTGGCACAGGCAAAGGAAACGGAACAAGAACAGTATGAAAGTATGAAGACCAGAATCCGTTTTATGTATGAGAGAAGTGATTATGCTTTGATTGAAACTTTGTTGGGTTCCGGTTCTTTGGCAGAGGCTTTAAATAAGGCAGATTATGTGGAACAGATAGCGGCCTACGACAGACAAAAGCTGGATGAGTATGAAGCAATCCGTGTTTTAATTGAGGAAGAAGAAGCGAAATTAAAAAAGGAAAAAGAAGAATTGGATGAACTTCATGCCCAAGTGAAGGCAGAAAAGAAGAAGGTGAATTCTTATGTAAATCAGACATCTTCTGAAATTTCTATGACTTCCAGTCAAATATCAGATGCAGAGGCTCAAGCTTTGGCATATGAAGCACAAATTAAAGAGCAAGAAGCTAATATTGAATATTTGAAGAAGAAATTAGCAGAGGAACAGGCTCTTTCTAAATTGGCAGCACAATCTAGTTGGAGAGATATTTCAGAAGTACAGTTTGAGGAAGGCGATAGATATCTGTTAGCAAACTTAATCTATTGCGAAGCCGGAGGAGAACCCTATGCAGGACAACTGGCGGTAGGAGCGGTGGTAATTAATCGAGTGTTAAGTAGTGTCTATCCTAATACCATGGTAGGGGTTATTTATCAAAAGTATCAATTTTCTCCTGTGGGAAGTGGAAGATTGGCAATAGCTATGGCAGAAAATAGAGCGACAGCGTCTTGTTATAAAGCAGCAGATGAAGCCATGGCAGGACAAACCAATGTAGGAAACTGTGTATATTTTAGAACTCCGATTCCCGGACTTACAGGAATTCAAATTGGAGGACATATTTTTTATTAAACAGGATCTTATCCGGCAATACTTAAAATAAGAAAACAAGTATGAAGAAGGGAGTAATGTGTGAAAGATAATAGTAAAGTAATGCGGTCATTTAGTATGATAAGTCAGTTTACCATTCACATGTTAGTCCCTATTTGTATGTGTTCCTATGTGGGATATTTATTAGATGAAAAATTTGATACTTCATTTTGGTTTATTTTTCTTTTTTTTATAGGTGCTTTAGCCGGAGGTAGAAATATTTATCATTTGGCGCAGAAGATTTCCAATGGAAAAGACCACATGCCGTCGAAAATGTACGGTTCAAATCAAAAAAAGTCAAATAAAAAAGAAAGCCAATAAAAGAGATGGAAAAACAAGAAAAAAAAATGAACGAAACCCTAAAAGAACTTCTCATAGGAATTTTATTTTATGGTATAATTGTGGAAATTTTAGGACTTATTTTTGGAAAAGAAAAATGGTATTTTTCCATAGGATTATGCATAGGGATTTTTCTTGGATTAGCAGCAGCCATTCATATGTGGTGGGGGCTGAACAGAGGTGTAGAATTGGGAGATGGTGCGACAAAGTATCTCATGTCGCAAAACATGATTCGTTACGGTGTAATTGTAGTTGCTTTTGGGGTAATATGTGTATTTGACATAGGAAATCCCTTGGCTGCCTTTGCCGGGATTATGGGCTTAAAAGCAGGCGCGTATTTACAGCCGTTTACGCATAAAATAAGTATTAAATTTAAAAGGAGGTGAATGTATGGGACAAGGAGTTTTGTTATCTACAGGTGCTGAGATTGATTTTATGGTCCATGGAGTATTTTCCTATGAATTATTTGGACAGGAAGTATGGATTACGACAACACATGTATGCGTGTTGATTGTTATGTTAGTGTTAACGGTATTTTCTGTTATTGCCGGAAGGACAATGAAAAAAGCGCAAGAGGTACCAAAGGGATTTCAAAACGTGGTAGAGCTGATTGTAGAGATGTTGGATAATATGGTAGGAAGTACCATGGGAAAAAATGCAACCGGATTTCGAAATTATATCGGAACAATTTTTATCTTTATTCTTATCAGTAACATATCCGGTTTGTTTGGTTTACGACCACCAACTGCTGATTATGGTGTAACCTTGCCCTTAGGACTGTTGACATTTACGCTGATACATTTTAACAAATTTAAGTATCAGAAAGTAAGCGGAGTTATCAAAGGACTTTGTGATCCATGGCCTTTTTGGGCACCTATCAATATGATTGGGGATGTGGCAGTACCAATCTCATTATCCTTGCGTTTGTTTGCAAACGTATTATCCGGAACAGTAATGATGGCGTTGGTATACGGATTATTATCCAAAATCGCGATTGTATGGCCGGCAGTTTTACATGTATATTTTGACTTGTTCTCAGGAGCAATTCAAACGTATGTATTCTGTATGCTGACAATGACTTATATTTCGGATGCAATGACAACTGAATAAAAAGAAATCTATATATTATCAGGAGGAAAACAAAATGGAATTTAATAACAATTTTATCTTAGGATGTTCAGCAATTGGTGCAGGTTTAGCGGTTATCGCCGGTATCGGACCTGGTGTAGGTCAGGGGATTGCAGCAGGACATGCTGCAGCAGCAGTAGGACGCAATCCGGGAGCAAAAGGTGATATCACATCAACTATGTTATTAGGTCAGGCCGTTGCCGAAACAACAGGTTTATATGGTCTTTTAATTGCAATGCTCTTATTATTTGTAAAACCATTATTACCATAAGCCTTCTTATTAGAGAAAAAAGTGAAAGGAGGCACAAACTTGAATACATTAGTGAATGCAACAGGTGTATTGGCGACTATGGAACCAAGACTTTTTGATCTTGATGTTCAGTTGTTCCATGACGCTGGTCTTATGATTATTGCTGTCGTTGCATTATTTCTTATTATGTCATACTTCCTTTTTAATCCTGCTAGAGAGTTCTTACAGAAGAGACAGGAAAAAATTCAAACAGAATTGGAAGATGCAAAGAATAATCAGTTAGAAGCGCATGCTTTAAAAGCAGAATACGAAAGTAAACTAAAAGATATCGACAAAGAGGCAGAAAGTATTTTGGCAGATGCCAGAAAACGAGCTCTTGCTAATGAAAACCGTATTGTTGCAGCAGCAAAAGAAGAGGCAGTAGCAATAGTTGAGAGAGCAAGAGAAGAAGCCAGATTAGAAAAACAAAAAATGGCGGATGATGTGAAAAAGGAAATCGTCGCTGTTGCTGCTTTAATGGCAGGTAAAGTGGTTGGATCTAATATGGATACAACCATCCAGGAAAGCCTTATTGACGAAACATTAAAGGAAATAGGTGACAATACATGGCTAAGCTAATATCAAAGACATATGGTGAAGCTTTGTTTGAACTGGCTGTTGAAGAAGAAAAAACAGATGCTATGTTGGAAGAAATCGAAGGCATAAAGCAGGTTCTTTTAGACAATCCGGAATATTTAAAATTTTTAAATCATCCTAGAATTTCTGTAGAAGAAAAAGTAATCACAACAGAAAATATTTTTGCGGGAAAAATTGATAAACAGCTTATTGGTTTTCTTGGAATAATTATTAACAAGAGAAGATGCGATAATTTGATGGAAATTTTACAGTATTTTCTGGATAGAGTAAAAGAATTCAAAGGAATTGGAGTAGCATATATTACAACACCTTATGAATTAAAAGAAGATAAAAAAGAAGCTATCTGTAAAAAATTACTGGCTACAACTTCCTACAAAGAAATGGAAATGCATTATGATGTTAAGGAAGAATTACTTGGCGGAATGCAGATTCGTATTGGAGACAGAGTTGTAGATAGCAGTATTCAGACAAAACTTAACCAGTTACAAAAAGATTTGTTAAAAGTACAGATTTAACGTATAAGTAAAAATCTATTTGCGAAGCAAATTTAGAATGGATTTTTACTCGTTACATGAACGAAGTGAATAGTAACAAATCTAACAAAAATATAAAAAGAAAGGTGCGTAAGATCCATGAATTTAAGACCAGAAGAAATTAGTTCAGTCATTAAGGATCAGATTAAGAGATATGCTGCACAGATGGAAGTATCCGATGTGGGTACTGTTATCCAGGTTGCAGACGGTATCGCTCGTGTGCACGGACTTGAAAATGCAATGCAGGGAGAATTATTAGAGTTCCCGAATGAAGTATACGGAATGGTATTGAACTTAGAAGAAGATAACGTTGGTGCAGTTTTACTCGGAAACCACAAAAACGTTAATGAAGGAGATATCGTTAAAACCACAGGACGTGTAGTAGAAGTTCCTGTTGGCGATGCATTATTAGGTCGTGTAGTAAACGCTTTAGGACAGCCTGTAGATGGTAAAGGCCCGATCAATACTGATAAATATCGTCAGATCGAAAAAGTTGCAAGTGGTGTTATTACCAGAAAATCTGTAGATACTCCTTTACAGACAGGTATCAAAGCGATTGACTCCATGGTTCCAATTGGAAGAGGACAGCGTGAGTTAATTATCGGTGACAGACAGACAGGTAAAACTGCAATTGCACTTGATACTATTATCAATCAAAAAGGACAGAACGTAAAATGTATATATGTTGCAATCGGTCAGAAAGCATCTACCGTTGCAAACATTGTTAAAACTTTAGAAGAATTTGGCGCAATGGCATACACAACAGTTGTAGTTGCTACAGCTAGTGAACTTGCTCCATTACAGTATATTGCTCCATATTCCGGTTGTGCTATCGGGGAAGAATGGATGGAAAACGGGGAAGACGTATTAGTTATCTATGATGACTTAAGTAAACATGCGGTTGCATATCGTACATTATCCTTGTTATTAAAGAGACCACCAGGACGTGAAGCATATCCGGGTGATGTATTCTATCTTCATTCCAGACTTCTTGAACGTGCAGCCAGAATGAGCGAAGAATACGGCGGAGGATCTTTAACAGCTCTTCCAATTATCGAAACTCAGGCAGGGGATGTATCTGCATATATTCCTACAAACGTTATTTCTATCACAGACGGTCAGATTTACTTAGAAACAGAAATGTTCAACGCAGGTTTCCGTCCAGCGGTTAACGCAGGTCTTTCTGTATCTCGAGTAGGTGGTGCTGCTCAGATTAAAGCTATGAAGAAAATCGCAGCTCCTATCCGAGTGGAATTAGCACAGTATCGTGAACTTGCAGCGTTTGCACAGTTTGGTTCCGACTTAGATGCTGATACAAAAGAAAAATTAGCACAAGGGGAGCGAATCAAAGAGATTTTAAAACAGCCTCAATACAAACCAATGCCGGTGCAGTATCAGGTAATCATTATCTATGCAGCAACTAATAAATATTTATTAGATGTTAAAGTAGAAGATATTACAAGATTTGAAGAAGAATTCTTTGTATATGTTGATACAAAATATCCGGAAATTCCTGCAAGTATTGCTGATACTAAAGTCATTTCTGAAGAAATGGAAGATAGATTGAAGAAAGCAATTGTGGAATTTAAAGCACAGTTTAAATAAGCGTGTTAGGATCTAAAAGATCATAACAAGATAGGAAAAGGTGATAAATTATGGCTTCTATGAGAGACATAAAAAGGCGTAAGGGCAGCGTTCAAAGCACCCAGCAGATCACAAAGGCTATGAAACTGGTTTCCACAGTAAAACTTCAAAAAGCTAAGCAGAAAGCAGAGCAAACAACCAATTATTTTGATGCTATGTACAACACAGTGCAGAATATGTTGGCAAAGGCAAAAAATATTCATCATCCTTATTTGCAGCCTTCTGATAGTTCTAAAAAATTGGTAATTATGATTACCTCTAACAAGGGCTTAGCAGGCGGATATAACTCCAATATCATCAAACTGATTACACAGGGAGATTTTAAGAAAGAGGATGTTAAAGTATATGCAGTGGGTCGAAAAGGAAAAGAGGCCATGGCCAGATACGGATATGAAATCTATAAAGATGGCTGTGAAATTATTGACGGACCGACCTATGATGATGCCAAAGCATTGGCAAAAGATGCTTTAGAGCTTTTTGCAAAAGGCGAAGTAGGAGAATTGTATTTAGCGTATACACATTTTAAAAATACAGTATCCCATATTCCGACACTGGTGAAACTTCTTCCGGTACAGGCGGATGAAAATAGAGAAGTGGCAGAAGAAAGTAATATTCCTATGAACTTCGAGCCAAAAGAAGAAGAGGCATTACAGTTAATTATTCCTACGTATATTACAAGTTTGATTTATGGTGGAATGATGGAATCAGTGGCAAGTGAAAATGGAGCCAGAATGCAGGCAATGGATTCTGCAACCAGCAACGCCGAAGAAATTATTGATAAATTAACATTACAGTATAATAGAGCACGTCAAGGTGCAATTACACAGGAATTAACAGAAATTATAGCAGGTGCACAGGCGATTTCGTAAGCAACTGCAACATAGAAAGGAAATCACAATGGCAGGAACAAACACAGGAAAGATCACACAGATTATCGGTGCCGTGTTAGACGTTAAGTTCCAAGAAGGTAAATTACCTGAAATTAACGAAGCTATTAAAATTACCAGATCAACAGGTGAAACTTTAGTAGTAGAAGTAGCACAGCATTTGGGTGATGATATTGTTAGATGTATTGCCATGGGTCCAACAGACGGATTAGTAAGAGGTATGGATGCAGTAGCTACAGGGGCTCCTATCTCTGTTCCCGTTGGTGAAAATACATTGGGTAGAATGTTCAATGTATTAGGGGAACCTATTGACAATAAACCTGCTCCGGAAGGAGTTGGTTATGATCCAATTCATAGAGCTGCTCCGGAATTTGCAGAGCAGTCTACAGAAGCAGAATTACTGGAAACAGGTATCAAAGTAGTAGACCTTCTTTGTCCTTATCAGAAAGGTGGTAAGATTGGTTTATTCGGTGGTGCCGGTGTAGGTAAAACTGTATTAATTCAGGAATTAATTCGTAACATCGCTACAGAACACGGTGGATATTCCGTATTTACCGGTGTAGGAGAACGTACACGTGAAGGTAATGACCTTTACCATGAAATGATTGAATCCGGAGTTATTGATAAAACAACCATGGTATTTGGTCAGATGAATGAGCCACCGGGAGCCAGAATGAGAGTTGGTCTTACAGGTCTTACCATGGCAGAATACTTCCGTGATAAAGGTGGAAAAGACGTATTATTATTCATTGATAATATTTTCCGTTTTACACAGGCTGGTTCTGAAGTATCTGCGTTGCTTGGACGTATGCCATCAGCGGTAGGTTATCAGCCGACATTACAGACAGAAATGGGTGCTCTTCAGGAAAGAATCACTTCTACAAAGAATGGTTCTATTACATCCGTACAGGCTGTATACGTACCTGCGGACGACTTAACTGACCCGGCTCCGGCGACAACATTCGCACATTTGGATGCTACAACAGTACTTTCACGTTCCATCGTAGAACTTGGTATTTACCCAGCGGTAGATCCATTGGAATCTACATCCAGAATTCTTGACCCAAGAATCGTTGGTGAAGAACATTACAAAGTTGCTCGTGGAGTACAGGAAATTTTACAGAAATACAAAGAATTACAGGATATCATCGCTATTCTTGGTATGGATGAATTATCAGAAGATGATAAATTAGTTGTATCCAGAGCAAGAAAAGTACAGAGATTCTTATCTCAGCCATTCTTCGTAGCAGGACAGTTTACCGGCTTAGAAGGTAAATATGTACCAATCAATGAAACGATTCGAGGATTTAAAGAAATCTTAGAAGGAAAACATGATAGTATTCCTGAAAGTTACTTCTTAAATGCCGGTAGCATTGATGACGTAGTTGCAAAAGTAAAATAGGACGTGAGGTAAACTATGGCAGAGGGTAGAAATTTTGATTTAGAAATCATTACTCCTGACCGTGTGTTTTATCAAGGACAGGCCAGTATGATTGAGTTTAATACTACAGAAGGAGAAATTGGTGTATATAAAGATCATATTCCTCTTACTGTAATTATTAAACCAGGAGTTCTTACCATTACCTCAGAAGAAGAAAAAACAAAAGCAGCTTTACATTCCGGATTCGCAACTATTTTGCAGGATAAAGTTACTATTCTTGCAGAAGTTATTGAATGGGGCGATGAAATTGATGAAAGTCGAGCTGAAGCAGCCAGGGAACGTGCAGAAGAAAGACTTCGTGCTAATCAGGAATCTGTAGATATGGCAAGAGCTGAAGCTGCGTTACTTCGAGCAGTGGCAAGAATCAAAACAAAAAATAGTTAATTAGAAAGAGTTGGGAGTTTCCCAACTCTTTTGCATATACTATAAAAAAAGAAAATGGCAAATATATGGAAGAAAATAAGATTCCAATTCCTTTTTTTATGACAAGAGAATACGATCGTATTATGGATGAAATATACAGAGATGATAAAAGTGCAGAAAATCAGGCGAAAGAGAAAGAAAAAAAAGATAGAGAATATTTTAAACAAATGTATCCTGAAGAATTAAAAAAATATCTTAAAATTATTATAGAGATATTAAATCGGTTAGAAGGAAAAGATAGTTTTATTTATGATGAATTTCCTGACAAAATCAGGATAGAAAGATTGACAGAAATAATATTAAAAAATATTCCTTTAGAAAAAAATCAAACACGTGCAGCTCAAAGAAATATTATTAAACTTCTGCTTTGGGAAGAGATTGTTAGGAGAAGAAATCCGGCAGAGCAGTAAAATAAGATTCTCTTGACGGATGAAAAGATTGACTTATAATTTATTTATGAGAAAATGAGATTGAAATGCTTTGTAATAGTATAAATAAAAATAAACGATAATAGGAGAAAAAATGACGGAATTAAGAAGTCTATGTGAAGAAGCAGTAGGAAAAGATTTATACCAGATTATTATCAGCAATCCTAACAAGACAAGTAAAATTAGTAAAGTAAAGATTCGTCCAATTATTCTAAAAGATACCCTTGTGTTTCAAGCTACAGAAACAGTTGGAGCACAAGTATTTCATCAAAATTATGAAAAGAAGGAATTGATTGCCAAAATCGAAGAATACATGCAAGAATGTTTTAAGCAGATGGAGCTATCCTCTACTACTCTTCAGGCAACAGTTTTAATTAGTAAAAAAGGGAAAATAACGATTAAGAAAAAACAAATACAATCAGATAAAAAGGTAGATTTATCTCATAATAAAACAAAAAAATATATTTTACAGGAGGGTATTATAGTTCCTTTCCTTGTAGATCTTGGAGTACAGACAAAAGAAGGAAAAATTGTTAGAAGTAACTATGATAAATTTCGTCAGATTAACCGTTATTTGGAATTTATTGCAGATGTAATGCCAATACTTCCAAAAGATAGATGTATTAATATCATTGATTTTGGATGTGGAAAATCCTATCTAACATTTGCTCTTTATTATTATATGAAAATTTTATGTAAAAGAGATATTCAGGTCATTGGATTGGATTTAAAAGAAAAAGTGATAGAGGATTGTAATGCATTAGCAAAACAGTATGGATATCATCATTTAAAATTTGTTACAGGAGATGTAAGTACTTACACAGGTGAAGGAAATGTAGATATGGTAGTGACTCTTCATGCCTGCGATACTGCAACTGATTATGCTTTGCAAAAAGCTGTGAATTGGGGAGCTAAAGTGATTTTTTCCGTACCTTGTTGTCAGCATGAAGTAAATATGCAAATTGCAAATGAACAATTACAACCTTTACTTAAGTATGGACTTATTAAGGAAAGAGTATCTGCATTACTTACGGATGCTATTCGTGCGAATTTATTGGAAGAGCAAGGGTATCAGGTGCAGGTGATGGAGTTTATTGATATGGAACATACTCCTAAGAATATTTTGATACGTGCTATAAAAGAACAAGGTGAAAAGGGTAAAGATACTAAAGTGTATGAGATGACAGAGTTTTTACATGTCAGAAACACGTTGCAGGAGTTATTTGCTTCCGAGAAAGATGCTATTGGAAAATCATAAAATAACGCCGCAAATATTCTGCTTTCATAAAATATTTTATGGCTAAAAGCACGAAAGGAATAGATATAGGAATGAATAAAATTTGGGTAAAACGGACAGTAGCCATAGTAGTTTTTCTAATTTCGATATTTTTCGTAGATTTTATTCTTAATAGAGACAATTCAGAGATTACCATGGATATGCCAAAAGCGACGTTGCCTATAGTTTCTGTTATGGTGAAGGATCATAAAGTAAATACTATGTATGGGTATACCTCTCGTAGAGAAGAAGCTTATACAAAAGATAGTATTACTCCCATATCCGGTGGAAGAGAAATTTCATTGCTGATTGATACTTATCAGGCAAATGTTACATCAGTAGCCTATGAAGTAAGAAGTGTAGATGGAAAACGTCTCATTGAAGGCAGTGATATTACAGTCTTACAAAAAACAGCTGATCAAATCAGATTTAGTATACAGTTAAAAGATTTAACTGAAGAAGGTACAGAATATGCTTTTGTAACAATTCTTACTTTAGAAGGTGGAGAAAAAGTATATTATTATACGAGATTTATACAAAGTGAAACTTATTTTGAAAAAGAAAAATTAGATTTTGTAAGATATTTTCATGAGACAACTTTTAGTGATGATGGAAGTGATATAAAAAAATACCTAGAAACAAATTCTAAAGGCGATAATACGAATTTTCATAAGGTGGATATTCATAGCAGTTTGGCCCAAGTAATGTGGGATACTTTACCAATAGAGAGAGTGGATGAACCGGAGATTTTTATTAAAGATATTACAGGACAAACCGCAAGTATTGTATTGCAGTATTTAGTAAAAGAAAAAGCATCCAAAGAGGAAGATTATTATTTTGTAAAAGAATATTATAGGGTTCGTTATACACCAAATAGGATGTATTTGTTGAGTTATGAAAGAACGATGGAAGAAATTTTTGATGCAGATAAAGATTCTTTTTCTAATGATAAAATATATCTAGGTATCACGAATGAAGCGGTTTCAATGGTTGAAAGCGAAGGCGGAAAAAATTTAGCATTCCAAAATGCAAACCGTTTATTTTTATATAGCACTACCGAAAATAGATTATCTCAAATATTTTCTTTTTATGATAAGAATGATTTTGATGTTAGAACCAGAAATCGTAATTTTGATATTAAAATCTTAAAAATGGAAGACAGTGGAAATCTGACATTTATGGTTGCGGGATATATGAATCGAGGGATTCATGAGGGAGAAGTTGGTATTGCCGTATATTTTTATAACACTCTACAAAATACCATAGAGGAACAAATATTTATACCGTATGAAAAATCATCAGATATTTTGATAAAGGAATTAAACAATTTGTGCTATTTAAACATGGAGAATCATCTTTTTCTGATTCTAGAAGGCACATTATACGATGTAGATTTGGAACAAAAAAAATACGAGGTGGTAATTACAGATTTGACCCAGGATGTATATAAAATATCGCAATCCGGAAGAATGATCTGTTGGATGAAAGAGATGGAACCATATACCAGTAAATCCTTATATTGGTTGAATCTCAATGATGGAAAAAGTTTAGAAATCAAAGCAGGATATAAACAATATATTACTGTTTTAGGATTTATGGGTGAAGATTTAATCTACGGTTTGATAAATACAGAAGATATAAAGAAGGAAGCTACAGGAAGCATTCTTTTCCCTATTGAAAGAGTCATAATTCGAAATCAGGAAGATAAGATTCTAAAGAATTATAAAAAAGAGGATTGTTATGTGGTTGGGTGTACTATTATGGACAATCAGATTACGTTAAACAGAATTCAAAGAGAAAAGGAAGATCAGTTTGTAAATATTGAAGATGATCATATTGCAAGCAGTGACTTAAAAGATGGAAATGTCAATAGAGTTCGAGTAGCAGCTTTAGACATCTATAAGAACATAGTACAGATTGTATTGAAGAACACAGTAGATCAGTATTCTTTAAAAATTATGACTCCAAAGGAAGTAATTTTTGAGGGTGGAAGAGAAGTATCTCTGGAATTAACCAATAGTAAAGATCAATTCTATGTGTATGGACCTTTGGGTGTAGATTGTATTACAACATCCGCGGCAGAAGCAGTAGAAAGGGCGTATGAGTTATCGGGAAGTGTAGTTGATTATAATGGCAACTATATTTGGAAAAAAGGAACTGTATATACCAAAAATCAGATTATGGCTATAACAGGAAGAAAGAAAGATAAGGAAAACAGTGCTCTTGCGGTTTGTTTGGATACCATTTTAGAGCTGGAAGGAATATCAAGAAGAACACAGCAAATGCTGGATATTGGAGAAGATGTATTTCAAATTTTGAGTAAAAATTTGCGAGAAGACAGAATTTTAGATTTGCAAGGTTGTTCATTGGATTGTGTCTTATATTATGTAGATCAAGATATTCCTGTATTAGCGATATTGGATAATTTGGATGTGTATTTGATAGTTGGATTTAACGAACAAAATATTGTTTTAATGGATCCATATAGTGGTACTGTGTATAAAAAGGGAATTAACGATTCCAGAGAAATGTTTAAGAAAAATCAAAATAGGTTTATAACTTATGTGCGAAACTAACAAAAAGCAGTTGATTATTATCAACTGCTTTTTGTTAGTTTATATGTTATTTTAATTTACCGGCTTTGTACTGAGTTACAATGTTCTGAATACGTTCTACAGGATTTAATAAATCACTGATAGAGGAATCATGATTTAAGGTATCAATAATATAAGCAATATATTTACTTAAGTCACAACTAATGTACCATTCGCGTTCTAATAATTCAGGAGATTGGTAAATCACATTTGTAGTAAGTACTCTTGTAATGTGTCCTTTTTCGTATGCTTCATCAAATTTAGCAAGACCATTTGTAAAAAGACCAAAAGTAGAAAATACAAAAATTCTATTTGCTTTTCTTTCTTTTAATGCGGTACATACTTCGAAAACACTTTCACCAGAAGAGATCATATCATCAATAATGATAACATCTTTCCCTTCTACATTAGATCCTAAGAATTCATGTGCAATAATAGGATTACGTCCGTTAACTACCTGAGTATAATCTCTACGCTTGTAGAACATACCCATATCAAGACCTAAAACGTTAGCAATATAGATAGCACGTCCGGTTCCACCTTCGTCAGGGGAAACAACCATCATATGATCAGAATCAATTTGTAAATCTTTCACATTACGCAGTAAGCCTTTAATAAATTGGTATGCAGGCTGAACTGTTTCAAAACCGTTTAAAGGAATTGCATTCTGTACACGAGGGTCATGAGCATCAAATGTAATGATATTATCAACACCCATACTTACCAATTCCTGAAGTGCTAAAGCACAGTCTAAAGATTCTCTAGAAGTTCTTCTGTGCTGTCTGCTTTCGTAAAGGAATGGCATAATTACAGTAATTCTTCTTGCTTTTCCACCAATTGCAGCAATAATTCTTTTTAAATCCTGGTAATGGTCGTCAGGAGACATATGATTTTCGTGACCACTCATATTATAGGTCAAACTGTAATTGCATACATCTACCATAATGTAGAGGTCAGTACCACGTACAGACTCTAACAAAACACCTTTTCCTTCACCAGAACCAAAACGAGGAGCTTTAGATGCAATAATATAAGAATCGCGCTGGTATCCTGCAAAAGCAAGAGAATTTTTGTGTTCGTGTTCTCTTTCTGTTCGCCATTTTACCAAGTAGTAATCTACTTTGTCTCCAAGTTCTGTACAACTCTGTAAAGGAATCATTCCTAAGGAACCAACCGGAATAGATTCCAAGTTTCTTTTTTCGTCGCGTTTAAATTTAAACATGCGTGCCTCACTTTCTAGTAGTCAGTCGTTTTTTATACATTCTAATATCAGGACCGGTAATTTTACACAATTTAAAATTACTGGTTATTCTGGAAAAAATCCTGTCAGAATAACGATCTCTTAATTCCTGAAGTGACAAATTTGTAGAGATTATAAAAGATTTTTTGCGAAGAATACGTTCATTTAAGCACGAAAAAAATTGGGAAGAGGAAAAATTATTAGTTAATTCTGTTCCCAAATCATCAATGATTAATAAATCGCATGAATATAAATCCTCATATAATTCTGCCTTGTCCTCTTTTGCATTATAGTCAAAAGAAATCTGAGAAAGTTTTTCAAATAACCCGACAGAGCTAAAATAAATTACAGAGTGTCCTCTGTCAATTAATTCTTTTGCTATACAGCCGGAAAGAAAAGACTTTCCTGTACCTACTGTACCATAAAAAAAGAGATTATGGTAGTCTGAATTAAAACAATCTATAAAATCCTTACAGGTTTTTACCGCATTTTCAAAATGTAGTAAATCTTCGTCTTTATAAAATTCATAAGATAGATGAGAGAAATTAGATTCCTTCAACATATCATGAATATTAGACTGTTGATATAATAAATTAATGATTTGTTGCTTAAAGCAATGACATTTTTCTAAACCAATATATCCGGTATCTTTACAATCCGAGCAGGTATATGAAAGCTCTAAATAGTCTCCGGGAAGCCCGGCATTTATTAAAATATCTTCTTTTTGTTTACGAAGAATGCTAATAGAAGATTTTAACTGGGCCAAAGCATTTGTATCCCCATCAAGTAATTTATTAGCGTGCTCCAAAGATAAAGAAGATATTTTATGATTTAATTCCTGATACATAGGAAAATTTTTTTTCACATAAGCTATTCTTTCATTTTGCAATTGTCTGGAGGAAAGTTGTTTTTCCTCATATGTTTTCATTATGGTATTATACTGTGTATTTGTTAAAGCCACAAAAAGGCCTCCTTTAATTACTTAATAATTCTTTCTCTAAAGCTTCGAAATCATAATCATTTTGTTCAAATTGATTGAATTTATTTTTAATTCCATTGGCAGTAGAACCACCGGAGGTAGGAGTGGAGCCATTAGAACCGACTTTCTTTTTGGTGGCTTCAAATGCTGCATCAGCTTTAGAGATATCATTTTTGTGATGAATGCCTAAAGCTTTCCAATTTTTTAAAATTTTATCTGCGTACTCGAATCGATGTTTATCAGTAGCTAAAACAGTTCGTTCACAAGCTTCTAAAATAACATCAGATGTAAAGCCATAAACCTGATACCAACGTCGAATAAACTCAGCTTCTTTGGGGGTTGGTTGATTGTTTTTTCCCAATGCATTCATTACCATATAAGTATCTTTGTCATATTTACTACTATGGTTTTGAGCCTGTTCTATGGTGGTTACATTTGCCTGTGCCCAGCTAATAGCCACCTTTTCTATGTAGCGAAAATCTTTTTTACCACGATCAATGCAGTATTGCAATAAATAATCCAATAAATCAAAGGAAAAATGTAATTCATCAGAAATAAAAAGGAGAGAACGAACATCATTTGCTGTTAAGGTTCTTCCTAAATAGGATTCAGCGATAAACATTATTTCGGAAGTAGATTCTTTCGCTTTAAAAGCTGCTAACTGATCTAAAGTATAATCAGGTTTTGTTAAAGAGACAGAACCTGGTAAATAAGTTACTGTTTTTACAAAACCTTGAGATTCAGATTTCGCTTCAATCGGTTTAACGATAGGAGTTTGGGAATTACAAGATTTTGGAGTAGAAAAGCATAAACTGTTTAATTCTCCATTTTCATTAAATGCTAATTGTAAAATATCCTTTTTTTCCCAATAAGAAAGGGCACGAAGGATATCCTTTTCAGAGTAATTAAAAAAGTCAGCCATGGAAGCGATGCTACATTCATCACAATCATTTGCATGACGTAACAAATATAAATATACCTTAATTTGTACATCGTTAGCTTCTGCAAGAAAGCGGTCTACAAAAGAATTAGAAATCAAGGTATATTCTTTATTTTGATGATTATGTATTTTAAATTGACTCATGTAAACAACACCCCACCTCAAATAGTTTTCAAATTATAGCATAGAAAATATAAAAATGAAACACTAAAAAACCCCTAAAGCCTTGAATTCAAAGGGTTTCGACGGATTGTGGAAAGTGTGGAAACTGTGGATAAAAAATAGAAAACATTGCCAAAAGGCTTAAAATAAATATTTGATAATTACAAATTAACATAAAATATCCACAGTTGTTTTATGTAGAAAACCACATAAAAACTGTGGATAATGTGGATAACTAAATTCCAAGTAAGTTTTCGCCTACTTTAACAATATCTCCGGCCCCCATAGTTATCAACAGGTCACCGTTGATAGAATTTTCTAATAAATAATTTTCAATTTCATCAAAGGTATCAAAATGAAGGCATTCCTTACCTAATTTCTCAATCTCCTCTTTTAAAGTAACAGAACTAATTCCTAGAGTGTCAGTTTCTCTTGCAGCGTAAATAGGAGCAAGAATGATTTTATCTGCCAATAATAGAGAATTGGCAAAATCTTTTAAGAAAGCCTTTGTTCTGGTATAAGTATGAGGCTGGAAGATACAGCACAATCTTTTGTGTGGGAAATTTTTAGCTGCAGTTAAGGTGGCTGTAATTTCTGTTGGATGATGAGCATAGTCATCAATAATGGTGATGCCACCTAATTGACCTTTATATTCAAAACGTCGTTTGGTTCCAATAAAAGACTTTAATGCACCAATCGTATTTTCTTCATTTAGTTCCAAAATATCAGCTAATGCAAAAACTGCTAAGGAATTGGAAATATTATGACGTCCGGGAACTCCCAGTTCTACTTTAATTGTGGTTCCATTTTTTCGAACTAAATTGTATGTTCCATAGCCTTTTTCATTATAAGAAATATCGCTGGCATAGTAGTCACAGTCAGGTGTAAAACCATAACGCAGAATACGGCAATTTAAATTCTTTACGATAGCTTCTTTATGTTCTATTTCGTCGTTTATAATTAATGTACCATCTGTAGGAAGTAGAGAAGCAAATTTATGGAAAGAATCTACAATTTCATGAATATCTTTAAAAAAGTCCATATGATCTTCTTCCACATTTAAAATGATACTGATTTTAGGAAAAAAACTTAAAAAGCTGTTTGTATATTCACAAGCTTCTGTAACAAAATATGGAGATTTTCCAATACGAATATTTCCATCAATAGATTTTAAAATACCGCCGATAGAAAGTGTAGGGTCGGTATCAGAGGCCAATAAAACTTCAGCTACCATAGAAGTTGTGGTTGTTTTTCCGTGAGTACCGCTAATGGCAATAGGAAGTTTGTAATTACGCATTAATTGACCTAGAAGTTCTGCTCGTGTAAGACTGGGAAGCCCTAATTCCTTCATACGAATATACTCTGGATTATCTTCGTGAATAGCAGCAGTAAATACTACTAAATCAACACTTTCATTAATATGTGAAGTAGTTTGTCCATAGTAAATGTTAGCTCCTAAAGATGATAATTTATCTGTCAAAGGAGATTCTTTCATGTCAGAGCCGGAAATTTGAAATCCTTCTGATAATAAAATTTCAGCTAAGCCGCTCATGCTGATGCCGCCAATTCCGACAAAATATACATGTATAGGTTTTTTAAAATCAAGTTCAAACATATAAGTACCTCTAAATTAGATTGATTAATATTTTATACAAAATGATTGTTAACATTATTATACTTCCTGTAATGAAAAAAACAAAGAGATTTTCGTTGTCAAAATTACAAAAAAAAGTGATTATTTTACTAAAAATATTAACATATTGTTTTGTGAATTAGGTTCACAAAACAATAAGAGTATGATATACTAAAAAACGTATTTTGTTTGTGGCAAATATGTTTTGTTTGTAAAGTTGCAAATGAAACATCAAGTGAGTGAAGTTATTGAGTGGAATAAAAGTAAGAATTAGGAGGTATGTATCATGACAATTACCGATGTATGGGTACGTAAGATTGCCAAAGAGGGAAAACTAAAAGCTGTTGTTTCTATCACCTTAGATAATGAATTTGTAGTACATGATATTAAGGTTATTGAAGGGGATAAAGGATTATTTATTGCAATGCCAAGCAAAAAATCTGCAGATGGAGAGTTTAGAGATATTGCTCATCCGATTAACTCTGCTACAAGAGAAACTATCCAGTCAATCATTTTGGAGAGATATAGTCAATCATTAGAAGAAGAATAAATTGATGGAAAAGGCTGCCTAAAAAAGGCAGCTTTTTTGATTGTTTCTGTAGAATATCAATGATACAATGAAATGAAATTCTTGTACTATAAGTAGGATAAGAAAGTAAAAGATTATATAAGGAAGGTTATCATATATGTATATTATTGTAGGGTTAGGAAATCCAACGAAAGAATATCAGAATACAAGACATAATATAGGGTTTGATGTCATAGATAAATTAGCAGAAAGCAATTCTATATCTGTATTAGAGAAAAAACATAAAGCATTAGTAGGTAAAGGCATTATTAATGGTCAAAAAGTAATTTTAGCAAAACCCCAGACTTATATGAACCTAAGTGGTGAAAGTGTTCGAGAGCTGGTGGATTACTATAAGGTAGATGAAGAAACAGAGTTGATTGTTATTTATGATGATATTAGTTTAGATGTGGGACAGCTTCGTATTCGTAAAAAGGGAAGTGCTGGTGGCCATAACGGCATTAAAAGTATTATTGCCCATTTAGGAACGGATGTTTTTCCAAGGATTAAAATGGGGGTAGGGGAAAAACCAAAAGGATATGATCTTGCAGATTATGTTTTGGGTCATTTTACCAAGGAAGAACGAAAAATTATGGATGAAAGTGCTATACTTGCAGAAAAAGCAATAGAATTAATTTTAATAGATGAAATTGGCGAAGCTATGAATTTATATAATAAGAAGGCAAAAAAGGTGGAATAAGTGGAAGGAATTATGATGCCCTTAGGAGAAATGGCCGGATTTCTCCAAATGAAAGATTTACTGCTAAAAGAAAAAGAAATCATATCATTAACTGGTTGTGTGGATTCTCAAAAAGTGCATATGATGGCCGGATTAGGTGATCGTTTTAAAAACAAGGTGATTGTTACCTTTAGTGATTTGAGAGCTAAAGAAATAGCAGAAGATTATATGTTTTATGATAGAAATGTACTTGTTTATCCAGCAAAAGATTTGATTTTTTACCAAGCAGATATTCACGGGAATCAGTTGGTAAAAGAAAGAATTCAAGTTTTAAAACGAATTTTAGAAAAGAAACCAGTAACGGTAATTACAACATTCGGTGCTTTGATGGCACCCATGATGCCAATAGAGGTATTAAGGGAAAATACAATTGATGTACAAAAACGGGCAGAAATTTCAGAAACGAAGTTTGCAAAAAAATTAGTAGCCATGGGATATGAAAAGACTTATCAGGTAGAAGCACCAGGTCAGTTTTCTATTCGTGGAGGAATTTTAGACATTTTTGATTTGACACAGGAAAATCCATATCGAATAGAATTGTGGGGAGATGAAGTAGAATCTATTCGTAGTTTTGATATTTTAAGTCAGCGTTCTATTGAAAATTTAGAATCTATTCGTATATATCCGGCAACAGAGTTAATTCTCAAAGAAGAACAATTGGAAAAAGGGTTGTTAAAAATTGAAGAAGATGCTAAAAAACAGAGTGATATTTTACGAAAAGAATTTTTGACAGAAGAAGCGCACCGTGTACTTACTCATGTAAAACAGTTATGTGAGCAGGTAACGGAGTTAGGAATGAGTGTAAATTTAGAAAGCTATATTAATTATTTTTTTGAAGAAACAGGATCTTTTCTTGATTTGTTTGAAAAAGAAAAAACTTTACTTTTTTTGGATGAACCTATTCGACTTCAAGAGCATGCAGGAGGAATTGAAGCAGAATTTAGAGAAAGTATGAGTCATCGTTTGGAAAAAGGTTATGTGCTGGAAAAACAGGCAAATATTTTGTTTGGGAAAGAGGCTATTGTATCTAAGATGGTCGATTATCCAATAGCACAAATTGGCTTTATGGAAGAAAGAAATCTTCTGATAAAAACATCTCATCGATTTTCTATTACAGCCAAAAGTGTAGCTTCCTATAATCATAGTTTTGAATTGTTGCTAAAAGATTTGAAACGTTATAAGAAAAATGGATATCGTGTCATTGTAATGTCACCTTCCAGAACCAGGGCAAAAAGACTAGCTATGGATATTCGTGAGCAGGAAATATCAGCTGTGTATACAGAAGATCCCATGCGTATGGTTCAACCTTCAGAAGTGGTTATCTACTATGGATCTTTAAAGCGTGGATTTGAATATCCATTATTAAAATTTGTGGTGATATCCGAAAGTGATATCTTTGGCAATGGAAAGAAAAAAACAAAAAAGAAGACAAAGTACGAAGGAACTAAAATAAAAGATTTTACTCAATTACAGATTGGGGATTATGTAGTCCACGAAACTCATGGTTTAGGAATTTATCGTGGAATTGAAAAAGTAGAAGTAGAAAAAATAATCAAGGATTATATCAAAATAGAATATCGAGATGGAGGCAATCTTTATATCTTAGCTACTGGATTAGATTTGATTCAAAAGTATGCTTCAGCAGATGCAAAAAAACCAAAATTAAATAAACTGGGAAGTAAGGAATGGAATAATACCAAGGCTAAGGTGAAAGGAGCAGTCAATGAGGTTGCAAAAGAATTAGTAGAGTTGTACGCCATTAGACAACAAAAGCAAGGATTTTCTTTTTGCAAAGATACGGTGTGGCAGCAGGAGTTTGAAGAGATGTTTGTTTATGAGGAAACACAAGATCAACTGGCAGCCATTGAAGAAACCAAAGCAGATATGGAAAGTAACCGTATTATGGACCGCTTAATTTGTGGTGATGTGGGTTATGGAAAGACCGAGATAGCAATTCGTGCAGCTTTTAAAGCTGTTCAGGATGGGAAACAGGTAGCTTTTTTGGTTCCCACTACAATCCTTGCACAACAACACTATAACAATTTTGTGCAAAGAATGAAGGAGTTTCCGATACGGATTGATCTTATGTCGCGTTTTCGCAGTTCGTCTTGTCAAAAACAAACCATCATTGATTTGAAAAAAGGATTGGTAGATATTGTTATTGGTACTCATAGAATTTTATCTAAGGATATGGAATTCAAAGATTTGGGGCTTTTGATAGTAGACGAAGAACAACGTTTTGGAGTAACCCACAAAGAAAAAATCAAGCATATGAAAGATGATGTTGATGTACTGACTTTAACAGCTACACCAATTCCAAGAACTCTCCATATGAGTTTAATAGGGATTCGTGATATGAGTGTTTTGGAAGAGGCACCCAGTGAACGTTTGCCAATTCAGACCTATGTTTGTGAATACAATGAAGAAATGGTAAGAGAAGCTATTGTTAGAGAATTAACGCGAGGGGGACAGGTATATTATGTCTATAATCGTGTTAATACCATTGGTGATATGACATCCTTTATTCAAAATTTGGTACCGGAAGCTAATGTAACCTATGCTCATGGACAAATGAAGGAGCAGGAATTAGAACGAATTATGTATGATTTCATGAATGGTGAAATTGATGTTTTAGTATCTACTACTATCATTGAAACAGGTTTGGATATATCTAATGTTAATACTATGATAATTCATGATTCAGACCAAATGGGCTTATCTCAATTATATCAGTTGAGAGGACGAGTAGGACGAAGCAACCGAGTGGCATATGCATTTTTCATGTATCAAAAAAATAAAGTGTTGAAAGAAGTGGCAGAAAAAAGACTTCAAGCTATTCGTGAATTTACTGATTTAGGAAGTGGATTTAGAATTGCTATGAAAGATTTGGAAATTCGTGGTGCAGGAAATCTTCTTGGAAAAAAACAACATGGTCACATGGAAGCTGTAGGTTATGATTTATACTGTAAAATGTTAAATGAGGCTGTGAAGAATTTAAAAGGACTCCCTACCACAATGGAAGATTTTAATACTTTAGTAGATTTGGATGTAGATGCATTTATTCCACCTTCCTATATTATGAATGAAATCCAAAAGCTGGATATTTATAAACGAATTGCCGGTATTGAGAATCTGGCAGAGAGTGAAGAAATGCGTGGAGAACTATTAGACCGATTTGGGGCAGTGCCTAAAAGTGTAGAAAATCTCCTTCGTATTGCTCTCATTCGTGTACAGGCTCATCAGATATATGTAACAGAAATTAAAGGAAAAAATGAACGCATACAGATCTTTATGAAACCGGATGCGAATATAGATCCTACCAAGATTCCACAATTACTGGCAGCCTTTCCGAAAAAATTAAACTTTGTAGCGAAAGGCAATCCATACTTTGTCTATCGCTATAAAAAATTAGACCTGGTAGAAAAAGATGCGGAACAACTTCTGTCTTTGACAGAAGAATTGTTAGCTAAAATGAAAGAAATTTTGTTGACATAACTATTCAACGTTACGGCTTTTGTCGAATAAATTTATAAGAAAACTAGGATGAATGCTTGCATCCAAGAATAGTTTTCTTATGAATTCGCCGGGCTCTGAATAGTTAAATATCATTGATAAATTAAATGAGGCAGATGATTATAATGTGACGCGTTTTTATATATTAATCTGAGTGCGTTAGCGTCCGCGACGCGAGCAATCAGATAATATATAAAACCGTGGCACCTATAACATCTGCCTCCTTAATTTACTTTGCTATTTTTCAGCTTTCTGTTTGTCCAGCATATCCCATACACCTAACATGTACATGATACCAAGAGCACGGTCATAGAGACCATAACCAGGACGTACATTTCCAGGACCTTCATCCCAAAGGTGACG
This sequence comes from Lachnospiraceae bacterium, assembly GCA_017558145.1. GTDB lineage: Bacteria > Bacillota > Clostridia > Lachnospirales > Lachnospiraceae > SFDP01. The sequence continues at coordinate 240 of JAFYWF010000024.1, read as the reverse complement.
ACCGTGGTCAGGACGGATATATCCTTCGAAACCACCATCGTGGTAAGCTTTTAATACATCAAGAATACGAGTATCTCCATCACAATCTCTGTGGCTTGCTTCGGAGAAGTCACCGTTTTCAAAATGTTTTACGTTACGAATGTGAGCGAATGCGATACGATCAACGTATTTTTTAACGATTTCTGCTACATTGTTATCTGGGTTAGCATTTAAACTACCAGAACAAAGTGTTAAGCAGTT
>JAFYWF010000023.1 GCA_017558145.1 Lachnospiraceae bacterium | reverse complement strand
TCCCGTATCTCTTTTTCAATATTTAGATGATTTACTTCCCAATATTCTTTAAATTCTGAAATTCTAATACCATCTATTCCACATCCATCTTTTTTGCTTAATAAATGTTCTAAAGCATTTCTTTGATTCCGTTTCGATAATAATTCTTCTACATCAAACATATACTCTCACCTTCTTTCTCATTATTTAAAAGTAAAAAAATAACACCCTCTAATGTGGTGCTATTTTAGGAGTCCTTATAGGTAAGATATAACTGGAAAAGAAGCTGACCAAGTTTGCGAACACTGTGGGTTTCAATTCCTCATAGGTAAGGTACAACAAATTACGAAATGTTTTCTACTATTTTTTGGCATGTAGTTTCAATTCCTCATAGGTAAGGTACAACTGATGTTATTGTTTTTGATGAAGAATCAGCTGAAGAAGTTGTTTCAATTCCTCATAGGTAAGGTACAACAACCATATTTACGGCGTTTATGATTATATACTATCATAATTTTTCTAATTTTCAACTAATTTCTCACCAAAAAGTCGGTCTACCTCCTTCATCTTCAACTTCACAAATGCTTGATTTTACGGCATTCTTTCAATATCTAAATTTCATCTAATCGACAGACCGACTTTTTACTATAAATTTACTCTTTCCCTACTTATTTTTAACATAAAAACTGCCTGCAAACGCCTATTTTTAGCCATTTGCAGACAGACCGACTTTTTTAATATTTCTTCTTATTTTTCAACTCTTCATAAATCAGCTTATAATTCTCGTATCTTTCTCTGCTGATTTTCCTCTCTTCTATGGCTTCCTTTACCCCACATCCCGGTTCATGGGTGTGGCTACAACCGTTGAAACGACAACAATCACGGTATTCATCGAATTCCGGATAGAACTGTTCCAATTCTTCCTTTTCCATATCAAACACTGCCAGAGAACTGAATCCCGGCGTATCCATAATGAAGGTGTCATCTCCGATCGGAATAAACTCCGTATGGCGGGTAGTATGTTTTCCTCGTTCAATCTTTTCACTAATAGAACCGGTTTCCATACTGATACCACTTTGTAATTTATTAATCAGAGAAGATTTTCCAACACCACTGGGACCGGCTACTGTAGAAGTCTTTCCCTGTAAAAGAGCCTTCACTTCTTCCATTCCGCACTCTTGCTTGGCACTGATAAACAAAATCTCACAACCACTACCTGAATATATTTCCTGTAATTTTTGTTTTTCCTCTTCCGTGGCTAGATCACTTTTGTTAAAAACGAGAATACAGGGAATCTCTTTTTGTTCCATCATAATCAAAAAACGATCTAACAAATTCAAGTTTGGCTCCGGTTTCTTGACTGCAAAAATCACCAATGCCTGATCGATATTCGCTACTGCAGGACGAATTAATTCGTTTTCCCGTTCCAATACCTCATCAATATTCCCTTTTTTATTTTCTTCATCTAAAATACTTAAGTTTACCAAATCCCCTACTAAGGGTTTTAATTTATTCTTTCGAAATATTCCTTTTGCTTTACATTCATAAATTCCTTGTGCAGGAACATGAACATAATAAAAACCGGCAATTCCTCGTATGATTTTTCCTTGCATGGACCATTATTCCTTTGCAAATTTTACTGCTCTGCTAAGATTACGCTCTTCTCTACCACCAGGCACAGTAATCACTTCCCCTGCTTCATTGGTAGTTGTTGTAGCTGGCAAGTCTACATAATAAAAAAAAGTAATCAAACCATTGTCAGCACCTGTAATTCCTGCCACATTCATAGGCAATGGGAACGCAGAGGTTGTAGTACGATAAATTTCTTGTCCATCTGAAGTTGCTAAAACTACCGTTACCTCAGTTCCGGCTGCATAGTCTCCGTCTTCTTCTCCCGGACCTGCAATATTACCAATAAAGCTATAGGTACTTGTACCTGCACCTGTACTAACCTTCATATCAATTACTGTTCCTGCATTTACATAAGAACCAACAGAATAACTTTGGTAACACACTTTTCCTACTAAACTGGCATCTTCATTCGTAGTTTCTTCCACTACCCCCGGCTGCAAGCCTGCTTCTGTCAAAGCTGTAGCTGCTGCCATCTGCTCCATACCTACCACATTAGGTACACGAACCTTAGTAATTTCTTCTCCTAAACTAACTCTTAACGTCACTACCGTTCCCTTCGGCACATCACTTCCGGCTTCCGGTGTCTGACTGATAACATTACCTGCTGCTACTTCTGCAGAAAACAATTCCTCTTTTGCCACCTCATATCCATTGTCTTTCAAAGTAGCAGAAGCTTCTGCATATGACCATCCTGTAACCGGCGGTACACCCACTACGGCATCTCCACTCAAAAATCCACCTTGACTCTCCTGAGCTTCCGCTAATGGCTCTTCGGTTTGCATATTTTGTTCTACCACACTCTCATTAGATGTAGACGAAGGAAATACACCTACAAACTTTCCTACTAAATAGATAACGATTACACCGATAATAACTGCCGCAATAATCGCCAAAATGGTAGTAATCTTCTCCATTCTTGGATCGTATTCTTCTTCCTCGTCTTCTTTTACCGCCGGAGACACTTTTTTCTTTTTAGATTTTTCTTCTTCTATCTCCTTACGAAGTCGAATAGAGTCTCCTGTTACCGCTACTTTTTTCTGAACCTGCTGTTTGATTTCTTTTACATCATCTTCACTAATAACCCTGGTAGATGCACTTTCATCAGGATCTACCACTTTAACAAAATCTTCATCCGGTGTCATCAGGGAACGTTTTAAATCTTCAATCAGTTCTGCCATAGACTGGTAACGTCTGTCAGGACTTTTTTGCGTACATTTATATACCATCTGTTCAACACTAATTGGAATTTCTGCCACATAATCTCTCGGAGTCGGCATTGGTTCCTGAATATGTTTGATCGCTATGGCAACAGTAGTATCTCCATTAAATGGCACTCTTCCCGTTAACATTTCAAACAAGGTAATTCCCAAAGAATAAATGTCACTCTTTTCATCACTAAACCCACCCCTGGCCTGTTCCGGAGATGTGTAATGTACAGATCCCATAACATTCGAGGTAATTGTGTTACTGGTTGCTGCTTTCGCAATCCCAAAGTCTGTTACTTTTACTTTTCCATCTTTGGAAATAATAATATTTTGCGGTTTAATATCACGATGGATAATGTGATTATTATGGGCAGCTTCAATTCCCATAGAAACCTGAATAGCAATACTGATGGCTTCTTTTACAGAAAGACGAGCTTTCTTTTCAATGTATTTTTTCAGGGTAATCCCTTCTACCAATTCCATAACAATATAATTGATACCATTTTCATTTCCTACATCATATACATTTACAATGTTAGGATGCATCAGCCCTGCTGCTGCCTGGGCTTCCACTTTAAATTTAGAAACAAAATTCTCATTTTCACCGAATTCCTGTTTCAATACTTTTACAGCCACAAAACGATTCAATTTGTGACATTTTGCTTTATATACATCTGACATTCCACCGGTGCCGACTTTTTCTAAAATCTCATACCGGTCTCCAATCAGCATTCCAATCTTTATCATGAACAACCTCCAAAACTAAACTTCCGGGCTTATAAAAACAATACCCATATTATCGCGACCACCATGTTCATTAGCCATGGCTACTACTCGCTCAATTTTATCTTCTTCTGTCCCATTATCATTTAAAATTGCTAATATTTCCTCATCGGTAAGCATGTTACTTACACCATCGGTACACATAAAAATCCTGTCACCTTTTTTTAATTGCACTTCAAAAAAGTCCGGATTCACATCTGGCTCTGCTCCAATAGCTCTTGTTATAATATTCTTATTTTCGTGATTGCGTGCCTGTTCTCTATTAAGACCACCCATACGTACCATTTCCTCTACTAAAGAATGATCAATGGTAATCTGCTGAATATCTTCATTAATCAAATACAGTCTGCTGTCTCCCACATTAGCCACACGCAAAATGCCCTCACTAATAGTAGCTGCCACTAAAGTTGTTCCCATTCCGGTCATACTTTCATCTTCTGCAGCTTTTATTCTTAGTCTTTTATTTGCTTCTGCAATGGCCTGATTCAATACAGAAAATACTTCCTTTTCTTTACTGCTGTTTACCTTTTCCACAATGGTTTCTACCGCATACTTCGATGCAAAACCACCTGCTTTATGTCCTCCCATACCATCTGCTACTAAATACAGATTCGGCAAAATTCCTAAAGGAAGATCTGCAGTAAATACATAATCCTGATTCAATTTCCTCTTCAAACCAATGTCGGTCTTTGAAACTGTTTTTCTCATAATTTGTCCACTTTTCTCATTTTAAGAACTATTGTATATGGAATTATTATTTTCCCCATCAGAAAGGCAAAATTCCCCATATTTAAAACATATTAGCACAAGTAAAAAAAAAGAGCAAGTAAGAATCTTACCAGCTCCCGCTATCGCTAACTGTCAAAATCATCCTTTTCTCTTTTTTTCTATTTACTATCTATTTATATTTTTGATTTTATATGTCTTCTTCGAAGCTGTCCACAAGCACCATCAATATCCCGTCCCATCTCTCTGCGAACGGTGGCACTGATTCCACTTTTTTCAATTGCGACACGAAAATCCTGAATCTGTTCTTTGTTAGACTGCTTATACTCTCTTTCCTTAATAGGATTCACCGGAATCAAATTGATATGGCAATTCATACCTTTTACCAAAGAAATCAATTCCTTTGCATCCTCCTTAGTATCATTGACACCTGCTACCAAAGAATACTCAAATGTAATTCTTCGTCCTGTTTTCTCAAAATAATAGCTACAAGCTTCCAACACCTCTTTTAAACTATATTTATTAGCAATCGGCATTAATTGCTTTCTTTTTTCATCGGTAGTAGCATGTAAAGATAATGCCAATGTAATTTGTAACTTTTCCTCTGCCAAACGCTTCATATTTGGAACAATACCACAGGTAGAAACGGTAATGTTTCGCTGGCTGATGTTCTGTCCTTTATCATCAGAAATCATTCTCACAAAGCGAACCAGATGATCGTAATTATCCATAGGTTCTCCGGTTCCCATAACTACGATATTGGATACTCTTTCTTTGGTATGTCGGATAATGGAATAAATCTGCTCCAACATTTCTGACGGCAAGAGGTTTCTTTCCAATCCATCTAACGTAGAAGCACAAAAACGACATCCCATTCGACACCCTACCTGAGAAGAAATACATACACTGTTTCCATGGTGATATTTCATCCACACACTTTCTACCACGTTACCGTCCGGCAACTCAAAAAGGTATTTTCTGGTTCCATCAATGGCAGATTCCTGTACCTGCACAATGTTTAATTTCGTTAAATTTTCTTTTGCCTGTAGTTTTTCTCGCAAATCCTTGGATAAATTGGACATTTCATCATAATCTGAGGCTAATTTTTCATGCATCCATTGATACACCTGTTTTGCACGAAAGGCTTTTTCTCCTAATTCCACAAAATAAGCCTGTAATTCTTCCAATGTCATGGATTTTATATCCATATGCTGGTTCTGATTTGTCATATGCGTCTTTTTCCTTCTATTTCAGGTAGCTTATCTGCTTTCTTTCACAGATTTCATTATTTTTAATTCCTATGTTTATTTTGACAGCTTTTGTTCTCTTGCTGCCCACATCAATAAATTATCCGATTCTTCTCAGCTTACAGAAAAAGAATCCATCCGTCTCATGAATTCCCGGCATGAGCTGTAATCCATAAGCACCTTCATCCTTTCTTACTTCCTCTGGCAAATCTTCCTGCATAGAGACTACCTCAAAAGGAAGATTCTCTACCAACCACTGCACTTGTTTTTCGTTTTCCTGTTTATGAATCGTACAGGTACTGTACATCAAAATACCATCTTTTTTTACATACTTCCAAACAGTATTTAAAATCTGTCTTTGCAAATCAACAACTTCCTCTAATGCTTCCGGTGTTAAACGATATTTAATATCTCTTTTTTTTCCCATGATACCAAGACCGGAACATGGTGCATCGCAAAATACCACATCTGCCCATTCTTCCTTACTCTCATCATACACTAAGGCATCCCATTCCTCTGCCCATAAATTAGAAAGCTGTAAACGATCTGCATTATCCAAAATAAAATTAACTTTATATTCTGTCAAATCTCTGGCTAAAACTTGTCCTGTTCCGGCTAATTTTTCAGCCGCATGAGTCGCTTTTCCTCCCGGTGCAGCACAAACGTCCAAAATCTGCATATTGGGTTGGATTCCTGCCACTTGTGCCACTAACATACTACTGACATCCTGTACTTGAAAATATCCCTCTTCAAATCCTGCAACATTTTTTACTCCTTCTGTTTTTTCTAAGGAATAGGCGTATGGTAAATACGCATGCTGCACTGTTCGGATACCTTGCTTCTGCCATTGCTCCAATAACTCCTGCTTTTGTTCCATTGAGAGCTGTTCACTCAACCGCACTGTTACCGGTCTTTCTTTCAGCAGTCCGTCACAAATTGTTTCTGCTACTTTTTCTCCATACTCTTTTATAAATTGTTCCACCATCCACGCCGGAAGGGAATCCTTCACAGAAAGATATTGTATGAAATCTCTTTCCTTTTCGGGATAAGAAATACTCTCCTTATTTCTTGCAATGTTACGTAAAACGCCATTTACAAATCCTTTCAAAGAGGTAAATTTATGTAATGCAGCCAGTTTTACCGCTTCATTGCAAACTGCGGAATCCGGCACTGCATCCATATATAACAACTGATACACACTCATTCGCATCAAAGCACGAATCAATGGTTTCATTTTATTCACCGGTGTTGTGGAAAATTGGTTAATCACATAATCCAATTCTATGGTTCTCTCCAAGGTTCCTTCCGTAAGTCTCTTGATAAAGGCCTTTTCATTTCCTTCCAAATAATCATATTTTTCCAGTACCTGACGAATCAAAATATGACTAAATTCTTTTCCTGCATATATTTCTTTTAACATGGATAGAACTAAATCTCTACTATTCATGATCTCTTTCTCCTACAAACTTTGCCTTTATCCAAATACGTATCACCTACGTTGTCTTTTATCCTTCTATTAATCTCTGTCTCTTCCACCAAATAAAATCACTAATCGAAGTAATTGAATAATGGAAGAAGCTGCTGCCGCTACATAAGTCATAGCAGCCGCCGAAAGCACTGTTTTTGCCTTTCTTTTTTCCTCTTGTCCTAAGATTCCATAATCCTCCAGCATCGCTAATGCACGGTTAGAGGCGTTAAACTCTACCGGTAATGTAACAATTTGGAATAATACTGCCAAAGAAAATACCCAAATTCCCAAAGTAACCAAAAAACTGCCGCCACCACCGAAAAATACACCTAATAAAATAATCGGAATCCCCAATCGAGATCCGATATTAGCCGCCGGTACAATGGTATTTCGTAATATCAAAGGGCCATAGCTTTCTTTATGCTGAATGGCATGGCCACACTCATGAGCTGCCACACCAATCGCTGCCACTGAAGGGGAATTGTAAGTGGAATCCGACAATCTTAACACCTTAGCTGAAGGATCATAATGATCTGATAAATTTCCACGGACATGTTCCACCGGAATATTTGATAATCCGTTTCTATCTAAAATTCTTCTTGCCACTTGAGCCGCTGTCATGCCGGACATACTTCTTACTTTGGCATATTTTTGAAAAGTACTGTTAACCTTTGCAGATGCGATCAATGAAAGTACTGCTCCTGCCAATACCAAAAGATACGTCCAATCAAATCCATATCCATAATATCCCATGTTACCGTACATGATTTTCCTCCTAGCCTAAAACGGTTCCAACTTCTACTTTATATCCCAGTAAAAAGGCCCCTACATCCATACGTTTTTTTCCTTCTAACTGTATCTGCTTTAATACTAAGATATCTTTCCCTGTTTGAACCTTAATACTGTTTTTAGTTACTTCCACTACCGTCCCCGGCTCTGCCTTGTTTTCACCGGATTCTACACTGGCTTCCCAAACCTTTAATGTCTTTCCTGCCATATAAGTATATGCACTTGGCCAGGAATTCATACCTCGTACCAAACGTTCCAACACCACTGCTTCTTTTTTCCAATTAATATATCCCATTTCTTTTTTAATCATTTTGGCATAGGTACTGAAAGCATCCTCCTGTGGCACCGGTGTAATGGTTCCTGCTTCAATCTGCGGAATGGTTTCCACCATCAGTTTCGCGCCCGCTTGCGCTAATTTATCAAAAAGACTTTCTCCGGTATCACAATCTTCAATCGGTACCACAACCTTGGTCAGCATATCTCCTGTATCTAAACCTTCGTTCATTTGCATAATTGTTACGCCGGTTTCCTTTTCTCCATCCAAAATCGCCCACTGAATAGGTGCTGCACCTCGATATTTAGGTAACAGAGACGCATGAATATTTACACATCCGTACTTAGGCATTTCCAAAATTTCTTTCGATAAAATCTGACCAAAAGCAGCAACTACAAATAGTTCTGCCTTATATCCTCTTAACACTTCCACCGCTTCCGGAGTTTTAATTTTGATTGGCTGAAATACTTCGATATTATGTTTTAGAGCACAGACTTTCACCGGTGTTTGCTGTAATTCTTTACCACGTCCCTTTGGTTTGTCCGGCTGTGTTACTACCGCCACTACTTCATGACCTGCTTCTACCAATGCTTCCAATGCCCCCACTGCAAAGTCCGGGGTTCCCATAAACACGATTTTCATTCCAGTTTTCTCCCTTTTCTTGTTTCCTTTGTCCTTCAAAGCAAAATATCTCTTGCTCATTCTTCTATCTTATCAAAAATTTATTCGTCCCAATCTTCAAAATCTTCGTAGTCTTCTTCCTCAGATACATTCACAAGTTCCCCTTCTACTTTTTCTACGTAAAGGTGTCCATCCAAATGATCCAACTCATGGCAGATTGCTCTTGCCAATAATTCAGTTCCTTCGATTTCATACAACTGCATATTTTCATCATAAGCAATCGCTTTAACATAATTAGGTCTGGTTACTGTACCACTTTTTCCCGGTACACTTAAGCAACCTTCACCACCGGTCTGTTCTCCACTTGTTTCAATGATTTTAGGATTAATCATAACCAACAAATCTTCACCGGTACAATCAATAACCACGATTCTTTTCAGTATTCCCACCTGAGGCGCTGCCAAGCCAACACCATTCGCTTCATACATCGTTTCTACCATATCCTGAATCAGCTCTCTGGTTCTTGGTGTTACTTCTTTTACTTCTTTACATACCTTATTTAATACAGGATCTCCCATTTCTCTAATGTTTCTAAGTGCCATTTTTCTTCTCTCCTATTTCCACTCTTTCCATCAATAATCCCAACTCTCCCACAGCTTAAAAAGCATTCATTGGGTTAAAATCAAATTGTACTATTTTTCCCTCTGTTTCACAAGTACTTAGCCACTGTTCCAACTGATTTTTTGCCTTTTTTAACACCTCTTTATTCGGATGTTTTAAGATTAAACAGGACCGATATACATCCTTTATTTTCCCAATACCTGCATTTGCAGGACCAATGATTACCATTCTATGTTCCAAAGCAAATTCTTTTAACAGTTGTTTCATCTTTTCCCCAAAAGCAATACCGGCATTTTCTTCTTCTCCAAAAATCTGCACCATCATCATATTGGCTATTGGTGGATAACCTCCTAAACTTCGATACATTAATTCTTCCTGATAAAAACTTTCGTAATTTTGCTTTGCAGCCCATCGAATGCTGTAATGTTCCGGTTGATAGCTTTGAATCACCACTTCTCCGGGCAACACTCCTCGACCCGCACGTCCTGCTGCCTGTGTCAATAATTGAAAGGTTCTCTCTCCAGCCCGATAATCATTCACCCCTAAGGACAGGTCTGCTGCCAAAATTCCTACTAAAGTTACCTTCGGGAAATCATGCCCTTTCACAATCATTTGTGTGCCAATTAATACTTGTGCCTTTTCCTCCATAAACTGAGAAAGTATTTCTTCGTAACTGTCCTTTGTTTTTGTCGTATCTCGGTCCATACGAAGAATGGAAACTTCTCCAAACATTCTCCGAAATTCTTCTTCTATTTTTTCTGTTCCCGCCTTAAATCCTAAAACATATTTGGAACCACAGTTAGGACAGGCAGTGACCGCTGGTTGTTCATACCCACAATAATGACATACCATCCTTCCATTGGCATGCTTTGACAAACTGACATCGCAATGGGGACATTTTATGACATGTCCACAACTACGACAGGATATAAAACCGGAATACCCTCTTCGATTTAAAAACAACATAATCTGTTCCTTTTTCGCAAGCCTGTCTCGAATCAATTCCTGTAATCTGTCACTAAAAATAGAACGATTTCCTTTTCTCAATTCTTCCCTTAAATCTTCTATATAAACAGAAGGAAGGGTTCCTCCCGTTACTCTCTCTTTTAAGGTGAAAAAACCATACTCACCCACCGTTGCCTTATAATAACTTTCCATGGAAGGGGTTGCACTTCCTAATACCACACTGGCACCATGCAGCCTTGCCAATTCTTCTGCTACTTCTCTGGCATGATATTTTGGCATGGTTTCACTTTTATAAGTAGTTTCATGTTCTTCATCGATCAGTATCAAGCCAATCTGTGTAAAAGGCGCAAACAACGCAGAACGGGGACCTATCATAATATCAATTTCCCCTTTTTTTGCTCGTTCACATTGGTCAAACTTTTCTCCTGCAGAAAGTGTGGAATTTAAAATAGACACCCGGTCTCCAAATCTTCTTTGAAACCGCATCACCGTTTGGTATGTTAACGCAATTTCAGGAATCAGCATAATGACAGATTTGCCATCTGCCACAACCTTTTCAATCAATTCCATATAAACTTCCGTTTTTCCACTGCCTGTAATACCATGAATCAGATAGGTTTTTCGAACTCCCTGCTCATAGTCCGCCCAAATATCATCTACCACTTTTTGTTGCGAAATACTTAAGACTTTTTTGTCTGCCAAAAATGTGGAATCCTTCAGTGGATTTCGATAAGCTCTCTCACTGACCTCTTCTATTAAGTCTGCTTTTTTCAAGCTTTGAATGGTAGAAGCAGATATATGAAGCTTTTGTGTCAGCAAAGTATAAGAAATTTCTCTATCCTCTGCTAATGCCCTAAGCACCCTGGCCTTTGCGCCCTGATGCTTCTTTTCACAAGCTTCTGCCATTTCTAAGGCATCTTGTTGTGTACACTTTCGAATTAAAATTCTATTTTCTTTTTGCTTAATTTTTTGTTTTACAGGAAGCACCGTCTGTAAGGCCTGAATCATGGTAGAACCATATTCTTCACGTATCCAATGAGCAAGTTTAATTAATTTGTTTTCCACTTGAACTCCGGTTTTTACATCCTGAATTTCTTTAATCAGATTGGGATCAAAATCAGGTACATCCATCAATTCAATGACATAACCTTTTCTAAGGGTATTCCCTTTCCCAAAGGGAACCTCCACACAAGCTCCGACCTCAATCTCTTTTCTTAATAGTTCCGGCACTTCATAACAAAAAGGACGATCCACCTTTTCGTGTGAAATGTCAATAATAACTCTGGCATATAACTTTTCCATGGTGAACCCTCCTTTCGTTGCTTCTTTATTTGCTTCTTTATTTGCTTCTTTATTTGCTTCTTTCTTCCAAAATTTCAGCAATGATCACTCTCTCATCCATAGGATAGTGAACACCTTCAATTTCCTGGTAATCTTCATGACCTTTTCCTGCTAACACAATAATGTCACCAGGCTGACCATTTTCAATAGCATAACGAATTGCTTCTTTTCTATCGCAAATGGTTACATACTTACCGTCTGTTTTCTGAATTCCTGTCACAATATCAGCCATAATATCTTCCGGCTTTTCAAAACGAGGATTGTCAGATGTGATAATAGTTAAATCTGCTAATTTTCCGCTCACCTCTCCCATTTCATATCGGCGAAGCTTAGAACGATTTCCGCCACATCCAAAAAGACTTATCAGACGGTTTGGCTCATATTCTTTTAAGGTACCAAGTAAACTTTCCAAAGCCATAGCGTTATGGGCATAATCAATCATAAGGGTAAAGTCATCAGATACCTTTACCAATTCAATACGTCCTTTCACTTTTGCTGCCAACAAAGCTCGTTTGATATTTTCTTCTGATACTTCAAAATGACGGCAAATAGCAATAGCCGTTAACGCATTATAAACACTGAATCTTCCCGGTGTTGCCACTTCCACATCCATATTCAAAAGTCCTGCTACATGAAAAGCTACCCCGATTTGTCCTTTTCCTTTGATCAGCTCCATGTTGGTAGCCCGTAAATTGGCACCTTCTTCAAATCCATAGGTTTCTAACTGACAGGTATAGCCATCTGTCACTGTCTTCCAATGGGAATCATCACTATTTACAATACCAACCTTACATTGTTTAAATAATAGTCCTTTACAAGCCATATATTCTTCAAAGCAGGAATGTTCATTCGGTCCAATATGATCCGGCTCCATATTCGTAAAAATACCATAATCGAAGATAAAACCTTGGGTTCTATGAAGCATCAAACCTTGAGAAGACACTTCCATGACCACTGCATCACAACCTTCTTCTACCATCTGTGCAAAGCTTTCCTGCAACAAATAGGATTCCGGTGTGGTATTAACTGCCGGAATGTGTTTGTCTCCTATAATGGTCTCAATAGTACCAATTAATCCTACTTTTTTTCCTGCATTTTCTAAAATGGATTTTACAAGATATGTTGTGGTTGTTTTTCCCTTCGTTCCGGTAATTCCAATAACTTTTAATTTTTCTGCCGGATTGCCAAACCAGGCAGCAGAAATAAATGCCATGGCATATCTGGTATTTTCTACCTGAATGATGGTTACATCACCTTCCACCACTACCGGTTTGGATGTAATCAATACGGTGGCTCCTTTTTGTACCACCTCTGCTGCCACACTGTGACCATCAAAATTGGCTCCTTCAATACAAATAAACAAGCAGCCCTCCATTACCTTTCTGGAATCATATACAACTGCCGTAATCTCTTTTTCTAAACTTCCCTGTACACAAGTATATTCTAATTTTTGAAGTAAATTTTTCAGTATCATTGAAAATTCTCCCTTTTCCTAAATCCCTATTATCAGCTTCTTACACCTAAGCTTTTCTTTATCATATTCCTATCATAGTATAATGGATTTTATCACTTATTTCAATTTATAATAAAATAACGGAGCCAAAGCCCCGTTATTTTATGCAAACAATTTCACAATATCATTATACATTACAAATACCATCAATAACATCAATGCTACAAATCCGGCAAAATGTACCATTCCTTCTTTTTCCGGTGGAATGGGTTTCCCACGAACAGCTTCGATCAACATAAATACCAAACGTCCACCATCTAATGCCGGCAATGGTAATAGATTTAATACACCTAAATTTACACTTAATAGCATCGCTATATTGCATAAATTCAAAATAAGAACTATGGCTCCATACTGTACCGCTTCTTCTGCCACATCTCCAATTACCTGTGCAATTCCGATAGGTCCCGAAACATCATCCTTGGATGCTTCTCCTTGTATCAACATCTTTAAGCTCTTAATGGTCGAAACAAAACTGTATCGAATCTCATAATAAGCATACTTAAAAATGCCCAAACCTTTTGCTTCTACAGTTTCGCCATAACCCTGAAAACCAATTAAATAGCGACCTGTTTCTTCATTATATTTTGGAACCAGTTGTGTAGTATAAAGCTTTCCATCCCTTTCATACTCCACTGTCATAGGTTTCTCCCCATTTAAGTAGGTATTAATATAAATTTCTCTCGCCAGATAAATCTTTTCCCCATTCATTTTGGTTACCACATCTCCCGGCTCAATTCCAGCCTCTGCTGCCGGATAACCTTCCATAATTCCTAAAACTATAGGTTTATCAGAACCACTAAATCCTACTAAAACAATGGCTAACAAAAAAGCCAATATAAAGTTAAATAACGGTCCTGCCACTACTGAAGAAATTCTGGCCCATACCGGTGCTGCATTAAAGGAATTAGGAGATGGCTCTCCTTCTGCCTGATTCAGTCCATCTTCCCCTTCAAACATACAAGCACCGCCAATGGGAAGGAGACGAATTACATAATCTGTTCCATTTCGATGAAAGCCTACCAATTTGGGTCCCATACCCAGAGCAAATTCTACCACATGGATTCCATTTACCTTGGCCAATAAATAATGTCCAAACTCATGAGCCAGTACAATGGTTCCAAAAATTAAAATAAAATATATGATTGTCATCTTAAACCTTCTTGAATTTTTTCATTTCACTCCTGAGATCCCCATGGACCTCTAAATTTCGCTAAAAAAGCACTTTATCCCTCAAACTAATACTTTCTTGGTATACTTCCTACCTTATCCACTGCTTTCCCTTACAGTCCTGCTGCTTTCGTCACAAATGCATGACTTTCTGCTTCTGCTGCTAATATCTGCTCTACTGTAGGTGATTCTACTTTTTTATGATTTTTCATGGCAGCTTCAATAAACTCCGTAATTTGTAAATAAGAAATCTTTTTATCCAAGAATAAACTTACAGCTTTTTCATTAGCGGCATTATAAACCGTTGGCATACTTCCACCAATCTCCGAAGCTTCATAAGCCAATTTTAACCCTTTAAACGTATCCATATCCGGCTTTTCAAAGGTAATTTTTGCCAAATCATAGAAATCTACACGTTTTCCTCCCATTGGCATTCTATCCGGATAATACAAAGCATACTGAATCGGTAATTTCATATCCGGTGTTCCCAACTGTGCCATGATACCACCATCTCTAAATTGTACCATAGAATGGATAATACTCTGTGGATGTACCACAACCTGAATCTGATCCAAAGCAACATCAAATAACCATTTTGCTTCAATTACCTCTAACCCTTTATTTACTAAAGTAGAGGAATCAATGGTAATCTTTCTACCCATAGACCAATTAGGATGCTTTAGGGCATCTTCTACCTTCATATTTTTTAATTCTTCTAATGTTTTTCCTCTAAAAGGTCCACCTGAAGCTGTTAATAAAATCTTCTCAATCTGTTCCGGTTTTTCTCCGTTCAAAGACTGGAAAACGGCACTATGTTCACTGTCCACCGGCAAGATAGAAATTCCTTTTTCTTTTGCCAACGGCATAATAATATGCCCAGCTGTTACTAAGGTCTCTTTGTTGGCAAGGGCAATATCCTTTCCTGCTTCAATAGCTGCAATAGTAGGACGTATTCCAATCATTCCTACGATAGCGGTTACCAAAATTTCAGATTCTTCCATGGTAGCAATTTCCAACAATCCATCCATACCGCAAAGAATTTTCACATCCAAATCTGCCACTCTTGCTTTTAAATCTTCACATGCTTTTTCACTCCACATAGCAGCTAAACGTGGACGAAATTCACGAATTTGTTGTTCCATCAACTCCACACTGTTGCCGGCTGCTAACGCTACTACCTGTAAATCTGTATTTTCTCTTACTATTTCTAATGTCTGGGTACCTATAGAACCGGTAGACCCCAATACCGCAATCTTTTTCATTTGGAAATTTTCCTTTCTAAACCAATAGTGTAAACAAAAAATAAATCATAGGTGCTGTCACTAACACACTATCAAATCGGTCCATAATTCCTCCATGTCCGGGAATTAATTTACCATAATCTTTAATCTCATAATTACGCTTTATGGCGGAAGCTGCTAAATCGCCAATTTGCGAAACCACACTTCCAATGGCACCAATGAGAGCAAATACCCAAGTAACCTGCTGTTCCGTAATAACTTGCTCTACAATAAAATAACCAAACAATGCCCCGACAATGGCAGAACCTACAACCCCTCCAATAGAACCTTCTATGGATTTTTTCGGACTCAAAACCGGAGCCAATTTATGTTTTCCAAAAAGCATTCCTACACAATAAGCACAAGTATCACTAATCCATGAACTGATAAAAATTACCCATACAAAATATACACCATGCTCCAAATGTCGTGTTAAATACACAAAGGAAAACAAAACAGGTGCATAAATAAATGAAAAATAAGTACTCATAATCTGAGTCGCATGGTACTTTGGGAATTTAAATACATATACTACCAACAATACAATTAAAGCCATAACTGCAATCATAATCATAAGTCGTTGATCTTTCAGCACTGCCATATCAATATAGTACAATGTAATAAAAATATACCCAACAATTTCCAAGGTATTCTGTTTTTTACTGTCTTTTTGAATCTTACACGCAAGACACAGCTCCCTGAATGCAATGATGGAAATAAACCACAAAGTAGCTGCCAGAACATATCCACCACTGATAACTGTAAACAGTGCCAAAATTACCAGCAAAATCCCACTGAGCAAACGGCTTTTAAACATTTTTTCTTATTCCTCCTTAAGAAGACCGTATCTTCTGTCTCTATGATTATATGCTTCCACAGCCTTTTCTAATTCTTCCTTTGAAAAATCCGGCCATGGTACCGGTGTAAAATAAAATTCTGTATATGCCAACTGCCATAATAAGAAATTAGAGATACGCTGTTCATTACAAGTACGTATTAATAAATCCGGATCCGGAAGTCCTGCCGTATCCAAATGATTATGAATCATTTCTTCTGTAATATCTTCTGCTTTCAATTCTCCTGCTGCTACCTTTTCACTCACTCGTTTCGCAGCTCGAACCAATTCATCTCTTCCACCATAATTAATTGCTATAGTAAAATGTAATCCTGTATTATCCTTCGTTGCTTCTTCTAAATCTTCGATACTTGCTCTAATGTCTTCATCAAGACGACTTTTTTCTCCTATGACACGTACGGACATGTTATTCTTTGAAGCTCTTTTTTTACAGTTTTTCATATAATTACGAAGAAGCTTCATTAATGCATCTACTTCTTCTTTTGGACGATTCCAGTTTTCTGTAGAAAAAGCATATACGGTCAAATAATTGATTCCCATATTATATGCTACTTCACAAATCTCCTCTACAGTTTTTGCTCCCTGAATATGACCATAATTTCTTGGCATACCTTTTGCCTTTGCCCAACGACCGTTTCCATCTAAAATAATAGCTACATGATTTGGAATATTCATGATATTCTCCTTCCATTAATTCCAATCTGGTAAATTTCCTATACGATAAAAAAGCCGCCCCAAAAGGCAGCTTTTTATACCATTCTATACAGTTAAGATTTCTTTGGATTTTTCATCTACTGCTTTTTCAATGTCTTTAATATATTTATCAGTTAATTTCTGAACTTCACTTTCTAAATCTTTAATTTCGTCTTCAGAAACATCTTCTTTTGCTAATTTTTTAAATGCATCATTAGCATCACGTCTGATGTTACGAATAGCAACCTTTGCTTCTTCTCCTTTTTTCTTAACATCTTTTACTAATTCTTTACGACGTTCTTCTGTTAATTCCGGGAAAACAAGACGAATTACAGAACCATCATTGTTTGGTGTAATTCCAACATCAGATGCCATAATTGCTTTTTCAATAGCACGAATTAAACTTTTTTCCCAAGGTGCAATCTGAAGCATTCTTGGTTCCGGAACAGAAATATTACCAACCTGCTGTAATGGTGTTGGTGTTCCATAATAATCAACTTTAATTTTATCTAATACGTGAGGATTTGCACGACCGGCTCTGATTGTCTGATATTCTCCTAATAAATGATTGTAAGCCTTTGTCATTTTTTCATCAAATACTTTTACTCTTTCTTTCATCTTAAAATTTCCCGCTTTCTTTAAATTTTTCCTGATTATATTAGCTTAGAATAACACTTTTTCTTATACTAAAACCTTGGTTCCATTAAAGTTACCCTTTACGGTATTCACAATGCTGTTTTCTTCATTTAATCCAAATACCCACATTGGCATTTTATTGTCTCTTGCCAAAATAGATGCTGTCATATCCACTACCTGAAGATTCTTTTCGATTACTTCATCAATTGTAACTTCATCATATTTTTTAGCATCTGGATTTTTCTTTGGATCATCATCATAAACACCATCAATAGCTTTTGCAAGAAGAATAACTTCTGCTTCTACTTCAATAGCTCTTAATACAACACCTGTATCAGTAGAGAAATATGGATGTCCTGTACCACCTGCAAAGAATACTACCATACCTTTTTCAAAATATTTATTAGCTCTGTCTTTTGAAAATAATTTTGTAAAAGAACCACATTCAAATGGTGTTAATACATTTGTTTTCATTCCGACAGAACGGAAAATTTCAGAAACATAGATACAGTTCATAATGGTTGCCAACATACCAATCTGGTCTGCCTTGGTACGGTCAATGTTTTCACTGGTTCTTCCTCTCCAGAAGTTACCGCCGCCAATTACAATTCCTACCTGAATACCGTCATCTACAAGTTCTTTTACCTGTAATGCCACTTTTCTGACAGTAGGCT
>JAFYWF010000022.1 GCA_017558145.1 Lachnospiraceae bacterium | reverse complement strand
TTATTGATAATGCAAAAATGGATATTCCAGAAGCAATGATCGAAACACAGCAGAGACAGATGGTAGATGAATTTGCTCAGAGATTACAGTCTCAGGGATTATCTATGGAACAGTACTTCCAGTTCACAGGTCTTACAACAGCTAAGATGATGGAACAGGTAAAACCTAATGCAGAAAACAAAATTAAATCTCGTTTAGTATTAGAAGCAGTTGTAAAAGCTGAAAACTTAGTTGCTACAGAAGAAGACTTCGATGCAGAAGTTGCTAAGATGGCAGAAGCTTACCAGATGGAAGCTGATAAAGTGAAAGAAATGCTTGGTGAAGCAGGAAAAACTCAGATTATGGAAGACTTAGCAGTAGCAAAAGCGGTTGAATTCGTTGTAGATAATGCAAAAGAAGTAAAACCACGTGCAAAAAAAGCAAAAGCTACAGAAGAATAATTTGAAGTAATTGCCATGTAGGCATAAAAGCAACAATTATTAAATTGGTATAAAAAGTATTAAAAAAATAAATAAACGTTGCGAAAAACAAAAGATAAGACTACATTGTAGAAAAGGGGTTACCCGTGGGTAACCCTTATCTTTATATAACAGGGAGGGTAATATGAGTTTAGTACCTTATGTCATTGAGCAAACCAGTAGAGGAGAACGTTCTTATGATATTTTCTCCAGACTTTTGAAAGAAAGAATTATTTTCTTGGGCGAAGAAGTTAATGAAACAACAGCTTCTTTAGTAGTAGCGCAGCTGTTATTTTTAGAAGCAGAAGATCCTGATAAAGATATTCATTTGTATATTAATAGTCCGGGAGGTTCTGTAACGGCAGGAATGGCTATTTATGATACGATGAACTTTATTAAATGTGATGTTTCTACTGTTTGTATCGGTATGGCTGCAAGTATGGGAGCATTTCTTTTAGCAGGTGGTGCAAAAGGAAAGAGATATGCACTTCCTAATGCAGAAATTATGATTCATCAACCACTTGGCGGTGCTCAGGGTCAGGCAACAGAAATTGAAATTGCTGCAAAACATATCCTGAAAACCAAGGAAAAATTAAACAGAATTTTAGCCGAAAACACAGGAAAAGATATCGAAGTTATTGCGGCTGATACAGAAAGAGATAATTGGAAATCTGCCGAAGAGGCAAAAGAATATGGTTTGATTGATGCTATTTTCACCTCTCACAGTGAAATTTCCAAAAATTAGAAGGTGGAGTCAGTATGGCAAAGAATTCAGAAATAAGATGTTCTTTTTGCAATAAAACACAAGATCAGGTTCGCAAATTAATTGCAGGACCATCTGGTGTTTATATTTGTGATGAATGTGTAGAAATTTGTGCAGATATCATCGAAGAAGAATATGAGGAAGAAGAAGAACTCTTAGAAAGTGAAGAAATCAATCTGCTTAAGCCGGTAGAAATCAAAGAACATTTGGATGAATATGTTATCGGACAGGAAGCTGCTAAAAAAGTGCTTGCAGTATCCGTATACAATCATTATAAAAGAATTACTGCAAAGAGGGATGATGATGATATTGAATTACAGAAAAGTAATATTATCATGATTGGACCTACAGGAAGTGGAAAAACATATCTTGCTCAAACATTAGCAAAGATTATTAATGTTCCATTTGCTATCGCGGATGCTACCACATTGACAGAGGCAGGTTATGTAGGAGAAGACGTTGAAAATATTTTACTCAAGCTTCTTCAAGCAGCAGATTATAATATAGAAAGAGCCCAAAAGGGTATTATCTATATTGATGAAATTGATAAAATTACGAAAAAAAGTGAAAATGTATCCATTACCCGAGATGTATCAGGTGAAGGTGTGCAGCAGGCATTATTAAAAATTATAGAAGGCACTGTTGCTAGTGTACCACCACAGGGTGGACGTAAACATCCTCATCAGGAATTGATTCAAATTGATACCTCCAATATTTTATTTATATGTGGTGGTGCTTTTGATGGTTTGGAGAAAATCATTGAAACACGATTGGATCGTAAATCCATTGGTTTTAATACGGAAGTTGCGTCTAAGAATACCATGGAAATCGGAGAATTGTTACGTCAGGTAACACCACAGGATTTAGTGAAATTTGGTTTGATTCCTGAATTTATAGGTCGAGTTCCGATTAACGTAGCATTGGAAGGATTGGATGAAGAAGCGTTAGTACGTATTTTAAAAGAACCGAAAAATGCTTTGATTAAACAGTATCGTAAATTGTTCAGCTACGATGCGGTAGGTCTTGAATTTGAAGAAGATGCAGTGGAAGCTATTGCAAAATTAGCAGTAGAAAGAAAGACTGGGGCAAGAGGACTTCGTTCTATCATGGAAAATGTTATGATGGATGTAATGTACCGAATTCCTTCAGATGACACTATTCGTAAGTGTATTATTACGAAAGAAGCGGTAGAGGGTACCGGAGAGCCCAAAGTAGTTCATTATTAAAGAAAAGATAGAGGGAAACTTTTATCTGTGTTTTCAAAATAGAAAACATTATAAAGAGAATTGATAGGGCTGTTGGGAACAACAGCCCCTTTTGAATTAATATGAATTAGAAAGCATGTTTTAATAAAAACTTCAGATATAAAGAAAAATATTTGTAATGAAAAGGAAATAATATGGAAGAGAAAAAAATAAAATTATGGGAGGTAATGCCAGCAGTGGCATTACGTGGGTTAACAATTTTCCCTAATATGATGATACATTTTGATGTCAGCAGACAAAAATCTATCATTGCAGTAGAACAGGCAATGATGCAGGAACAAAAAATTTTTTTAGTCACTCAAAAAGATACAGCTATTGAAGAACCTGTGCAAGAGGAGTTGTATGAAATTGGAACGATTGCAGTAATTAAGCAGGTTAGTAAGCTTCCGGGTGGTTTGGTAAGAGTTTTAGTAGAAGGTATTAACCGTGGTAAATTGGAGCTTATGGAATCGGTTTCTTTGGAAAATGAGGAAGAAGAGTTTTTGCAGGCCAGTGTAACTCGCATTGAAGAAGTGGCAGAGGAAGATGAGGATGAATTGTCAATTGAAGAAGAAGCCATGCTTCGTCAAATTCGAGAAATGCTGGCTAAATACAGTGTATTGAATCCCAAAATTGCAAAAAGTCTTAGCTCCCATATTGAAAGAGCTGATAATTTGGCAGAATTATTAGATCAGTTAGCGATTAATATGCCACTTTCCTTTGATAAAAAGCAAAGAATTTTAGGAAGTGTTGCAGTAGGAACACGCTATGATGAGATGATTAAAATTCTTGCCAAAGAAATCGAAATTGGAAAACTGAAAAATAAGTTGTCCGAAGTTGTAAAAGGAAAAGTTGAAGAAAACCAGAAAGAATTTTTATTAAGAGAACAGTTGAAATTTATTCGTAAGGAATTGGGAGAGGATCAGGAAGGTTCTGATGCAGATAATTTTGAAGTGGCTCTTGGAAAATTGAAAGCTCCTAAAGAAGTTAAGGATAAGATTTCCAAAGAAATCAAACGATTTAAAAATCTTTCCTCTCATAGTTCAGAGCATGCGGTGGAAAGAGGGTATATCGAAACCTTATTGGAATTGCCTTGGGACAAAATGAGTAAAGACAATTTGGATATGGATGGTGCTCAGAAAAAATTAGATGATGATCACTATGGTTTGGAACAGGTGAAAGAGAGAATTCTGGAATTTTTGGCAGTTCGTGCTCTTTCGAAAAAAGGAAATAGTTCCATTCTATGTTTGGTAGGACCTCCGGGAACAGGAAAAACATCCATTGCAAAAAGTGTTGCAGAATCCTTAAATAAAAAATATGTAAGAATTTGTCTTGGTGGAGTAAGAGATGAGGCAGAAATCCGAGGCCATAGAAGAACTTATGTGGGAGCAATGCCGGGACGTATTGTAAATGGATTAAAACAAGCAGGAGTAAAAAATCCACTGATTTTATTAGATGAAATTGATAAAGTAAGTAATGACTATAAGGGAGATACTTTCTCAGCATTGTTAGAAGTATTGGATAGTGAACAAAATAGTCATTTTCGTGATCATTATGTAGAATTACCGGTGGATTTATCTGATGTATTTTTTATTGCTACAGCGAATTCTACATCTACTATTCCACGTCCGTTGTTGGATCGTATGGAAGTTATTGAAGTTACCAGTTATACAGCTAATGAAAAATTTCATATTGCCAAGAAACATTTGGTGAAAAAACAATTAAAGGAAAATGGCATCAAGGAAGGACAGCTAAGCTTTAGTGATGGAGCCTTAAAGGATATCATTCAATTTTACACCAGGGAAGCCGGGGTGCGTACTTTAGAAAGAACGATTGGTAATGTATGTCGAAAAGCAGCCAGAGAAATTTTGAAAAATAAAGATAAAAAGATACGTGTTTCAGGTAATAATTTGGGGAAATATCTTGGAAAAAGAAAGTATACCTTAGATAGGATTAATGAAAAGGATGAGATAGGAATTGTCCGTGGATTGGCGTGGACCAGTGTTGGTGGAGATACCTTGGAAATTGAAGTTAACAAGATGCCGGGAAAAGGAGAAATCCAATTAACAGGTCAGTTGGGAGATGTTATGAAAGAATCTGCCAAAGCTGCTGTAAGTTTCGTTCGTTCTGTTAGTGAAGAATATCAAATTCCAGAAAATACTTTCAGAGAATATGACATTCATATTCATATTCCGGAAGGGGCAGTGCCTAAGGATGGTCCTTCTGCCGGAATTACTATGGCTACTGCGATTCTTTCCGCGGTAACCGAAAAAAAGGTCAGAGCAGATGTTGCTATGACAGGAGAAGTAACATTGAGAGGGAGAGTTCTTCCCATTGGCGGATTGAAGGAAAAAATTCTTGCTGCAAAAATAGCAGGAGTAAAAACTGTGTTGGTTCCGAAGGAAAATGAGAAGGATGTGGAAGAAATCTCTAAGGAAATTAAAACAGGTGTAGAAATTATTTTTGTGGAAAAAATGAGTGAAGTCATTAGGTATGCATTTGCTGAGTAGGAAATACAGGACCTAAAGATAGAAGCAACAACTAAAATAAAAAACAGTTTTGTTCTGTGTGCATAAAAAACGCAGAGCTTGTTAGGAAAGGAAAAGATATGGTAATTAAAAATGTAAGCTTGGAAACCGTATGTGGAATTACCAGCGTATTACCGGAAAATGAACATATTGAATTTGCCTTTGCGGGAAAAAGTAATGTGGGAAAATCTTCTTTGATTAACGCTCTTATGAACCGTAAATCATTGGCAAGAACCAGTGCCCAACCGGGAAAAACTCAGACCATTAACTTTTATAATATTAATGATGCCATGTATTTTGTTGATTTACCCGGATACGGATATGCAAAAGTTAGCGTAGCAGAAAAAGAAAAATGGGGGAAAATGATAGAAAATTATCTTCATAAATCAAAGCAGCTTCGTTTGGTATTCTTGTTGGTAGATATTCGTCATGATCCGGGTGCTAATGATAAACAAATGTACCGATGGATTTTAGATCAAGGATATGAACCTGTAATTATTGCTACAAAATTGGATAAAATAAATAGAAGTCAGATTCAAAAACATATAAAAATGTTGAAAACAGGACTTCAGGTAGTACCTGGAACAATCGTAATTCCATTTTCTTCCCAGACAAAACAGGGAAGAGAAGAAATTTATGATTTATTGGATTCTTACCTGGAAAGAGAACAAGGTGTAGAAGAAGAGTAGGGAGAGTAAATGGCAGGGATTCCAAGCAAGTATAAGAAGGCAGGTATGAATATTGTATTAATTGGAAGTATTAGCTTAGGAATTTTTGTAGTGGTACCGAAGATTATTTTGCTTTTTATGCCTTTTATTTTTGGATGGTTTATCTCTCTGTTGTTGGATCCAATTGTAACTTTTTTACAGGAAAAAATTAAAATAAAGAGAAATATAGGTGCAACACTGGTAATGATTCTGGTCCTTGGTGGAATTGGAAGTTTCATCTATATTATGGGAAATTTTATTTTAAAAAGTGCGTCGGTTTGGATACGTAGACTTCCCTTTTGGTGGAAGCGTATGGAGATAGGTTTCGTAGCAATTTCCAAAAACTTATCTCGTCTGGCTGGTAATTTGCCTCGAGAAGTAGTGGAAAAAGCAGAAGGTCTTGGGAATCAGTTGGGAGAAGAAATTGGTTTGTTGGTTGGCAAACTGAGTGTTCCTACAGCAGATACGTTGACAGAAATGGCACATAAGGTACCGGGAATGACTATGGCGGTTATTATGTGTCTTTTATCCACCTATTTTTTTCTTGTAGAAAAAGCAAAAGTGAGCTTTTTTTTAGATAAATGGATTTCTGAAGAATATAAACAAAAATGTAAAATGCTAAAAGCCATTACTGTAGATGTTATTTTTGGATATGTGAAGGCTCAGCTAAAAATAGAAATATGGGTCTATTTCATTATGGTAGTAGGATTGGTACTGTTAAAAGTAAAATATGGATATTTTGTAGCCATTCCCATTGCTTTATTAGATGTATTACCCGTCTTTGGAACAGGGACGATTTTGATTCCCTGGAGTATTTTTAAAATTATAAGCGGAGAGTATGTGTTTGCTGTCGGCTTGATTATTATTTGGGCAGTGGGACAATTGGTGCGTCAAATGATTCAGCCCAAAGTGATAGGAGATTCCATGGGACTTGCTCCGATTCCAACGTTAATCCTATTGTATTTAGGGTATAAAACAGCTGGGTTTGTAGGAATGATTGTAGCGGTACCTTTGGGAATGTTTGTTTTGGCAATGAACGAAGCTGGTTTTTTTAATACTTCAAAAAAAAGTTTGCAAATTTTATGGTATGGAGTTCAGGAATTTCGCCAGTATACGGAAAAAGAGGAAGAGTTCATTAAAAAAAGGAAAGAATAATAAAATTTCATGATTAGTGAAATAAGGAATGGAACAAATGAAACGAAATTATAGAGCAATTATACAGTATGAGGGAACCAGGTATCAGGGATGGCAGAAACAAGTAAGTACGGATAATACCATTCAAGGGAAGCTGGAAAGTTTATTGTCTAAAATGGTTGACCAGCCGGTAGAAGTGAATTCCAGTGGAAGGACCGATGCCGGAGTGCATGCCTACGGACAGGTAATCAGTTTTTCCTGTGACACGGATAAAAGTACGGAAGAAATTTTGGAATATATGAATCAATATTTGCCGGAAGATATCGGGGTACAATCTGTAGTAGTGGCAGGGGATAGATTTCATGCCAGATTAAATGCTACGGGGAAAATATATCGATATCGAGTATTAAATAGTAAAATTCCAAAAGTATTTGATCGAAGATATGTGTTTCAGGTACCTGAAGAACTAGATAAGGAAGCTATAAAAAAAGGAATTTCTTATTTGGAAGGGAAACATGATTTTAAAGCCTTTACAGCGAAAAAGAATACAAAAAAATCTACCGTAAGAACGATTCATGAGATTAAAATGGAACAGGTGGGAGAAGAATTGATTTTCACTTTTTATGGAGATGGTTTTTTATACCATATGGTTCGAATTTTGATGGGAACATTGTTGGAAATTGGACAACATAGACGTACGCCGGAAAGTATTTTGGAAGCCTTGGAAAGTGGAGAACGAGTAAAAGCCGGATTTTTGGCACCGGCACAAGGGTTGGCTTTGATGCAGGTATTCTATGATTAAAATGCAAATATTTTTGTATAAATAAAAATAAAAAAGGATATCCGATTGAATATCCTTTTTTAAAGCGCGAGACGGGGATCGAACCCGCGACCCTCTCCTTGGCAAGGAGATGCTCCACCGCTGAGCCACTCGCGCACGCATTTCTTATCAACAGATTGTATTTTAATATTATTAAAATGATTTGTCAACTAGTTTTTTTGAAAAAATTAAAAAACTTAAAAAGAATTAAGTCCATGGAAATTTGTCGTGGACTTTTTTGTGTTGCGAAACAATTCTTGGTTTGTTATGATAAAAAACAAAGAATGATGTGGTAGAAAGCATTCTAAAGTCGGAAAAAAGGAAAACGAAAGTAGAGAAGTAGTGTGCGTAAGAAAAAAATAGTGATTGTAATGGTAGTCTTAATAGGGATGTTTTCCTTAACAGGATGTAACCAGGGCAAAGGTACAGAAAATATAAAACAGGGTTTTGAATCTATTAGTGCTTTAAAATATGAAGATGCATTGGCTTATTTTACAGCAGGTAGTGAGAGTGGAGAAAATTTACAACAAATTGCCAGAGGAATGGGCATTGCTTATTTAGGATTAGCAAAATACGAAGAAGCTATCGAGCAGTTTATATTGGCACTTTCCTATAGTGATGAATTTGTAGATGAATTTGATTTTGATACTAATTATTATCTGGCTACTGCATATTTTAAAAATGGTCAAAGTGACAAGGCTTCTGATGTGTATTCTGCAATTTTAGGTCTTCGTGATGACAGAGAAGCTTATTTTCTTAGAGGCATTGCTTTTTTGGAACAAGATAGATTGGCAGAAGCTAAATCAGATTTTGATATAGCGCTTTCCAAAAATACTACAGATTATGATATGCGAATTGAAATTGCGAAAGCTTTCATGGAAAAAGAGTATGATGCTGAAGCAAAGGCATATTTGCAGGCGGCGCTTGGAAGTAATGAAAAGAAAATATCTGATTATGATAAAGGTCGGTTAAGTTACTATATGGGAGAGTATGAAGCGGCTCGTAACTATTTGGAATCTTCCAAGGGAAAGAAAGATGCAGAAACAGTGCTTTTATTAGGACAAGCTTACGAAAAGTTGGGAGATTATAATTATGCTGCCAGTATCTATAGTAACTATTTGACACAATATCCTGATAATGTAGTGATTTATAATCGTTTGGGGATGTGTAAATTACAGGCGAAAGATGCTAAGAGTGCATTGGAGTATTTTAATCAGGCACTGGCATTGGAAGATACATCCATGGTACAAACTTTAAAATTTAATCAAATTGTAGCGTATGAATATTTAGGTGATTTTGCTCAGGCGGCAGTATTGATGAAAAATTATTTGCAAATATATCCGGACGATCAGGATGCTTTGCGAGAGTATGAATTTTTAAAAAGTCGATAAAAAGGATTCCTTAGAATGCTTGTAAAGTATAAGTATTCAGTGTTTTTTGTTAAAAATAAAGAGGGGAATAAGGCACAAGATGTGGTGTGTGAAAATAAAATAGCACCAAATATCTTGTGCCTTTTGTTGACTTTTATATAAGGCGATGCTATCATGAGAGACAGCATGAATTTATCTTTTTACAGCAATGGAAATGACAATGGTGTCAAATGAATATGACGCAAAGTATACAAAAAGATAAAAAGAAATATGGATTGAGAAGAAAAAAATTATAATTATAAAGATGCTGAATGATTATAATTGGAGTTTAAATGGAGGGGTAAGATGTTTCGAGTTGTAAAAAGAGATGGGGATGTAAATGATTTTACAATGAACAAAATCAGCGATGCTATTATTAAGGCGTTCAATGCGACAAATGTTCAGTTTACCAATGATATTGTGGATTTGTTAACGTTAAGAGTAATTGCAGATTTTCAGCCAAAGGTAAAAGAAGGGGCTGTTCATGTAGAAGATATCCAAGATAGTGTAGAAAAAATATTAGAACATGCCGGATTTACAGAAGCAGCGAAGGCATTTATTCTTTATCGTAAACAGAGAGAAAAAATGCGTAATATGAAATCTACCATTCTTGATTATAAAGATGTTGTTAACAGTTATGTAAAAGTAGAAGACTGGCGTGTAAAAGAAAACTCCACAGTTACTTATTCTGTAGGAGGTTTGATTCTTAGTAACTCAGGTGCGGTTACTGCAAATTATTGGTTGTCTGAAATTTATGATCAGGAAATTGCAGAAGCCCATCGTAATGCCGATATTCATATTCATGATTTATCTATGTTGACAGGATATTGTGCGGGATGGAGTTTAAAACAGTTAATTACAGAAGGTTTGGGAGGAGTTACCGGCAAGATAACTTCAGCTCCGGCAGCACACCTTTCTGTACTGTGTAATCAGATGGTTAACTTCTTGGGAATTATGCAGAATGAATGGGCGGGAGCTCAGGCGTTTTCTTCCTTTGATACTTATCTTGCTCCTTTTGTAAAGGTAGACAATCTTTCTTATAGGGAAGTTAAAAAATGTATTGAAGCCTTTATTTATGGTGTTAATACACCTAGCCGTTGGGGAACCCAGGCACCCTTTAGTAATATTACTTTGGATTGGACTGTTCCGGCGGACCTTGCAGAGCTTCCGGCTATTGTGGGTGGAAAAGAAATGGATTTCTGCTATAAAGATTGTAAAGCAGAAATGGATATGGTAAATAAGGCATTCATTGAAACTATGATTGAAGGGGATGCTAATGGACGTGGATTCCAGTATCCAATTCCGACGTATTCTATTACCAGAGACTTTGACTGGTCTGATACAGAAAATAACAGATTGTTGTTTGAAATGACAGCGAAATATGGAACACCGTATTTTTCTAATTATATTAACTCGGATATGGAACCAAGTGATGTTCGTTCCATGTGCTGTAGACTTCGTTTGGATCTTCGTGAACTTCGTAAGAAAACAGGTGGTTACTTCGGTTCCGGCGAAAGTACAGGTAGTGTAGGGGTAGTTACCATTAATATGCCTCGTATAGCATACCTTTCAGCAAATAAAGATGATTTTTACAAACGTTTAAACAAAATGATGGATATTGCAGCCAGAAGTTTAAAAATCAAGCGTGGCGTTATTTCCAGATTGTTAAATGAAGGATTATATCCATATACAAGAAAATATCTTGGAAGCTTCGATAATCATTTCTCTACCATTGGTCTTATTGGTATGAATGAAGTGGGATTAAATGCTAACTGGCTTCGCGCAGATATGACGAATCCAAAAACACAGGAGTTCACACAGGAAGTTTTAAATCATATGAGAAAACGCCTGTCTGATTATCAGGAACTGTATGGAGATCTTTATAATTTAGAGGCAACTCCGGCAGAAAGTACTACCTATCGTTTGGCAAAACATGATAAGAATAGATGGCCGTCTATCAAGACAGCAGGTAAAGAAGGAGATACGCCATATTACACAAATTCTTCTCATTTACCGGTTGAATTTACAAGTGATATTTTTGATGCTTTGGATATTCAGGATGAATTACAAACATTATATACATCAGGAACTGTATTCCATGCATTCCTTGGAGAAAAATTACCGGATTGGAAGGCAGCAGCAAACTTAGTAAGAACAGTTGCGGAAAATTATAAACTTCCTTACTATACTTTATCTCCAACATACTCTATTTGTAGAGAACATGGTTATATTGCAGGAGAACAGTCTATATGTCCACATTGTGGAGCACCTACAGAAGTATATAGCCGTATCACAGGTTATTACAGACCGGTTCAAAACTGGAATGATGGTAAATTACAGGAATATGCAAACCGAAAAGAATATGATGTGATGAATTCAACATTGAAAAAGAAACCTGTTATGAATCTAGTGTCAGAAGGTGGAAATGAATCTGTTGAAGAAGAGAGTAAATCCGTGAAGTATTTGTTTACCACAAAAACCTGTCCTAATTGTCGAATTGCTAAAGAGTATTTGAAGGACATAGATTATGTTTTAGTGGATGCTGAGGAAGAGGTAGCATTGGCTCAGCAATATAAGATTATGCAGGCGCCAACCTTTGTTGTAGTTGATCAAGAGGGTGTACATAAGTATGCGAATGCATCTAATATTAAAAAGTATGTAGATAATTTATAATTATGCACAGCATGCCGTGTAGACCGTGTTGTCTATGAATACCATTCATTACGAAGGTTGAAAAATCAAAAGTGGTATGATACACTTTTTCATATATCGTGGCTTAAAATAAGGAGGATACGCAAGTATGGAAGCTTACAAACAGGAGTTTATTGAATTTATGGTAGAAAGCCAGGTTTTAAAATTTGGTGATTTTACATTAAAAAGTGGTAGAAAATCTCCATTCTTTATGAATGCTGGTGGTTATGTAACAGGTTCTCAGTTGAAAAGATTAGGTGAATATTATGCAAAAGCCATTCATGATAAATATGGTGATGATTTTGACGTATTATTTGGACCAGCTTACAAAGGAATCCCTCTTGCTGTAGTCACTGCTATGGCATACAGCGAATTATATGGTAAAGAAGTTCGTTACTGCTCTGACCGTAAAGAAGAAAAAGATCATGGTGCTGACAAAGGAAGCTTCCTGGGAAGTAAATTACAGGATGGTGACAGAGTTGTTATGATCGAAGACGTTACTACTAGCGGTAAATCCATGGAAGAAACAGTTCCAAAGGTAAAAGGAGCTGCTGATGTAACAATTGTAGGTCTTATGGTATCTTTAAATCGTATGGAAGTTGGTAAGGGTGGAGAAAAATGCGCTCTTGATGAAGTAAAAGATTTATATGGATTTGATACTGCGGCAATCGTTGATATGAGCGAAGTTGTTGAATATCTTTACAATAAAGAATGTCAGGGTAAAGTGTTAATCAATGACGAAATGAAAAAAGCGATTGATGATTATTATGCATTATATGGTGTAAAATAATAGATAAAGAACTTTGATAAAAAAGATATAAAACAAAACAGAAAGGTCCGATAGGGCCTTTTTGTTTTGGAAAATAATAGAATTTTGTTTATTTTCAGTGTAAGAACTTGTATAATCATGGAAATGATAAATGAAAAAGGAAGGATTTTTCATGGAACAATCAAGAAGATATAGATTTACCAATAAAAAACATCCGGAAAAAGGAATTATGTCTGTTATTTTAGGAATTATTTCCTTGGTGTCTATTTGGATAGCCGTATATCAGACATTTTTGGCTAGAGGAGAAGCTGCGACTAACATGGGAGTGGTTGGTTTGACGATTACCATTTTTTCGGTAATTGGTTTGGTGTTAGGTTATATAGCCAAAAAGGAACAGGATAAATTTATGTTTTTTCCTTATTTGGGAATGGTATTAAATGTATTGGCATTGGCCGGAATCAGTGTGATTTTATATGCCGGAGCCTATGGAATTTAAAAGGTAGTTCAAAAAATGGATTGGGAGAATAATTTTATGCAGGAAAGATTAGAGCTTTCATTAGAAAGAATCAGAGAAATCGAAGTAGAAAAGAGGTTGCAGAAGAAATATCAAAGATATTTCGAGACAGTAGCAACCTTTCTTTTGCAGATAGAAGAAAACAGGCAGTGGGTAATGGCAGGGAATTTATTTACGGCATCTGTAGAAGAATTGGAACAACGAAATCAGGCATTATATCAGGATATTTTGCCTGATAACTATGAAGAAAGCTTTGCGAATCCTCAGTATGCAGTAAAACAGTTTGGCATGGAAATGGGACAGTTTTTAGCAGCTTTATATGCAGAATTAAGAAGCCTCATTGTTGCTTCTTATGAAAATGATATTCATTCGATTGTGATTCGAACCGAGTTGTTTTTGGAAATTTACGGTATATTTTTAGATATAGTTGGAGAACAGAATGAAGAAGTAAAAATGCAGAATGAAACTAGAGAAGAAAGCGATATTGCAGAATTATCAATAATTGCAATGCTTAAGGAAGCTTATTTTTGGTTTGCTTGTGACTATATGGAAGATATTCTGGAAAAGGAAGTAACGGCACAATTTGATCCTGAAAAAAACTGGGCAGGAAAACTTTTGGATCATACTGATATTTCAGATATTAGATATCTTTATTATTATGGGGAATATGTAACAGAAAATGAAAAGAAATTAGCGAAGTATATGAATGGACTTTCGGAAGAGAAGATTGCTCTTATGGCAGATACTTATACCGAAGGATATCGAAAAGGGTTTGAGGTAACACAGAAGGATATCTCTATTAAAAAGACAGTTAATGTATACTATGTGCTGGGTATGGAACGAATGGTGAAAAAAGCTATGGAAAATTTCAGGGCTATGGGATTAGAACCTATTCTTTACCGTGCACCGGTAAGTTTCCTTGCGGGAAGAAGAATGTATAAGAATGGTTATGCAGGAGCAAATGCTAACAAGCAGTTTGAATATGATCATGAATATGACAATGCATTATATTTGAATAGTAAATTTATCAGTCGAAAATTGGAAGCTTACAAAGCAGCTTTGGAGGCGAAAAAATCACAATGTGCTGTAATGGGAGGTCCGGCAGTTATTGAGGAATTTGGAGAGGAACCTTTTGTTCCGATGCCAAAAAAAGAAAATTTAAAATTGGATGAACATAAGCAAAAATTGCAGGTGGAATATCAGAGCAAAGGAAGAGAGTTGTTAAATCGATATGTGAAAGGGGAAGAAAGAAGTTTTACGATCATTGCTTTCCCGACGCCTGCTATTGGAGAAAACTTTGCAGAAATTTTTGATGAAACCATCAAATTAAATACGTTGGATTACGAATTGTATAGTCAGTGTCAGCAGATTATGATTGATGCTCTTGATAAAGCAGAATATGTTCATATCAGAGGATGCAAAGAAAACCATACAAATTTAAAGGTGGCAATGTGGAAGTTAAAGAATCCGGAAAAAGAAACTAATTTTGAAAACTGTGTGGCTGATGTAAACATTCCTGTAGGAGAGGTGTTTACATCTCCTAAATTAACAGGTACCAATGGACTATTGCATGTACCAAAAGTATTTTTGCATGGGTTAGAATATCGGGATTTGGAAATTACGTTTCAAGATGGAATGATTGCAGAATATAACTGCAAGAATTTTGAAGACGAAGTAGAGAATAAGAAGTTTATTAAGGAAAAATTATTAGCGAATCGAGATACCCTTCCCTTGGGTGAGTTTGCTATCGGAACGAATACTACAGCTTATATGGCAGCAAAAAAATATCAAATCGAAGATATCCTTCCCATTCTTATTGCAGAAAAAACGGGCCCCCATTTTGCTATTGGAGATACTTGTTATAGTATGGAAGAAGATGTGGCTTCCTACAATCCAAATGGAAAGCAGATTATGGCAAAGGAAAATGAAATGTCAGCCCTTCGAAAAACAGATATGGCGAAGGCTTATTTCCAGTGTCATACGGATATTACAATTCCGTATGATGAATTGCTGGAAGTAACTGTAGTGGAAGAAAATGGCACAAAAATACCGATTATTCAACATGGAAAGTTTGTTTTAGAAGGAGTGGAAGTGTTGAATAAACCTTTGGAAGAGTAATCATTTTTTGAAAAGAAAATGGGAGGGCATAACATGCCCTTTGACGAATAGAGTATTATTTAGTACAATATTAGCGTATGTAAATTGGGAACGAAAGTGATTCATTGATTCATTGATGGATTGATGAATGTTAGAAACCAAAATAAAAAAATAACAGTTGTTTTGCAATGGGAATACAGGAATGTTTTAGAGGAACGGTGAAAAGATGAAAGTATTGATTGTAGGAAGCGGTGGACGTGAACATGCGATTGCAACCAGTGTTGCAAAAAGTGAAAAAGTGAGTCAGATTTATTGTGCGCCGGGAAATGGTGGCATTAGTCAAATTGCAGAATGTGTACCTATTGGTGCTATGGAATTTGAAAAATTAGTGGATTTTGCAAAAGAAAAAACTATCGATTTGGTAATCGTAGGTATGGATGATCCATTGGTTGGTGGTCTTGTGGATCAAATGGAAGAAGCCGGAATAAGAACTTTTGGCCCAAGAAAAAATGCAGCTATTTTGGAAGGAAGTAAAGCTTTTTCTAAAGATTTAATGAAAAAGTATAATATTCCTACAGCTGCGTATGAGAATTTTGATGATGCTGATGCCGCAATAGAATATATCAAAAAGGGAAAATTCCCAATTGTGTTGAAAGCAGATGGTTTGGCGTTGGGAAAAGGTGTATTGATTTGCAATACCTTAGAAGAAGCCTTGGACGGCGTGAAGAGCATTATGCTGGACAAACAATTTGGGGCTGCCGGAAGCCGTATGGTAGTGGAAGAATTTATGACAGGACGTGAAGTGTCAGTTCTTTCTTTTGTGGATGGAAAAACTATCAAAACTATGACTTCAGCCCAAGATCATAAGCGTGCAAAAGATGGTGACCAAGGATTAAACACAGGGGGAATGGGAACCTTTTCTCCAAGTCCTTTCTATACAGAAGAAGTAGATGACTTTTGTAAAAAATATGTATATCAGGCAACTGTAGATGCGATGCGTCAAGAAGGAAGGGAATTTAAAGGAATTATTTTCTTTGGACTGATGTTGACACCAAACGGACCAAGAGTATTAGAGTACAATGCCAGATTTGGTGACCCGGAAGCACAGGTTGTGTTGCCAAGAATGAAAAATGATATTATCGAAGTAATGGAAGCCTGTATTGATGGTACATTAGATCAGATTGAACTTGATTTTGAGGATAATGCAGCAGTTTGTGTTGTGTTGGCTTCAGATGGATATCCGTTAGCATATGAAAAAGGAAAATTGATTACCGGGTTAGATGCCTTTGAAGGAAAAGACGGTTATTATTGTTTCCATGCAGGAACCAAAGTGACGCAAGAAGGTATTGTAACCAATGGTGGACGTGTTCTTGGGATTACTGCGAAAGGAAATAATCTGAAAGAAGCTCGTGCTAATGCTTATGAAGCTACAAAATGGGTAAACTTTGACAATAAATATATGCGTAATGATATTGGCAAGGCCATAGATGAAGCATAAATTATAAGGAGACATTATATTAATGAATAGAAGAAAAAATCAGCTTTTAAAAGGATGTATACTGAGTTTCGTGTTTGCTTTAGGGGTGTTTTTATGGCCGGCTCAAAGTATGCAGGTACATGCAGCAGGAAGTGCGAAAGTAAATGCCAGCACAGGATTTATTCGTGAAAAAGCAGATACCAAAAGTGATAGCGTTGGTTCTGTAAAAAAGGGAGATAAGCTGGATGTTATTGAAACCACAACAGATGGCGATGGAAAAACTTGGTATAAAGTATATGTAGATGGAACGAAAACAGGTTATATTCGTTCTGATTTAGTTACTGTAGAGGGAAGTGTTTCTGAAGGGAAAGAAAATACTACAAAAACAGAAAGTACTTCTACAACTACAGAAAGTGGTGGAAATAAAACTGTAGTAGGAAGTAATAATTCCACTGAAACAGTGAAGAAAGAAGAAACTAAGACAGAAACTCAGGTGGCAGTAGTAAATGTCAGTGAGTCGGATGTTGCTACTGTGAAAGCCAATACAGATGTAAGAGTAAGAAAAGGTGCAGGTACCAATTTTGATGTAGCAGGAGTAGGTAAGACCAATACAGAGATGACGGTATCCGGTGTTTCTACAGATTCGGAAGGAAAAAAATGGTATCAGGTAAGTTTTAACGAAGGAAACAAAACGGTCAATGGATTTGTACGTGAAGATTTAATTGAAGTGTTGACTTATGTAGAACCTGAAGTAGAAGAAGAAATTGTAGAAGAAGAAATCGTAGAAGAAGAACCGGTTGTGGAGAATATGGATTACCATTTAAACTATATGCAAAATGATGCCGGAGAAATGGAATGGTTTTTATTTGACAATATCCATGGAACAAGTCAGAGTTTGGAACAGTTGTTAAGTGCAATTGACCAGATGAAGGAAAATGAATTGAAGGAAGCTGAAAAAGCAGCAACTATGCGTATACTGATTATTGCGTTAGGTGCGGTTTGTGCAATTTTAATCGTTATCGTAACTATTATGATTTTCAAACTTCGTGATGCTTCTGAGTATGAATATGAAGATGATGACGAAGATGAATATGAAGAAGATGAT
>JAFYWF010000021.1 GCA_017558145.1 Lachnospiraceae bacterium | reverse complement strand
AGCGAATTTGAAAAGTATAAGTCTGAAGTTAAAGAAAAATGGGGTAAAACAGATGCATATAAGGAACACGAAGAGAAGACTAGAAATTACTCCAAGCAGAAGTGGAATGACATTGTAGAAGGACTGGACCATATTATGAAAGAATTTGCACTTTGTATGAGAAAGGGCGAATGTCCTGATTCCACAGAAGTACAAAACCTTGTAAAAATGTTGCAGAACTATATCACTGAAAATTACTATTGTTGTACAAAAGAAATTTTAGCAGGTCTCGGTCAGATGTATGTCGCAGACGAGCGATTTAAGAACAATATTGATAAGCACGCGGATGGTACCGCTGCGTTTATCAGTGAAGCGATTGCGGTGTATTGCTGCAAGTAAATTCCAATTTTTGAAACAGTTAGACAAACATGAATTTTCTGGTCTGTTAAAAGTTACGGAGGAGATGATTATATGAGCAAAAGAACGAGACAATATATAGGATTGATGTCCGCAATTCTGGCATATTACATTATTCATGAAGGTGCGCATCTAATATATGCGCTTATAACAGGGACATTCAAACAAATCAACATCATGGGCTTGGGGATGCAGATTGATATCCACGCTGAGAGGATGACAGATATTCAATTGGGTGTATTCTGCCTTGTAGGTTCTGTAGCAACTTTTGTGACGGCATATGTTCTTGTTTTGTGTGCGAATAAAATTGGGGAAAATTCTTCAAAAATCTTTAAGGCATGTATGTATTACATTACGATTGCAATGCTTCTAATTGACCCCATATATTTAAGTGTTCTTTGCGGTTTCTTTGGGGGCGGAGATATGAATGGTATTTCGTTACTCTTTCCAGAAATAGCGGTTCGAATTGTGTATGGAATCATTTTGGCAATCAATATAGCAGTATTTGTGAAAATTGTTTTACCTAAATATCAATTGGCATTTTCAGAACAAAGAGTTTAGATGTAAATCGACAAATTCCAATTTGTCGAACAGTTGGAAAAATTCTAGATTTGTAGGTGAATAGATGATAAAGAATGTTGCAAATATACTCACAGGTTTTCGCATTCTTGGCAGTATTTTTGTGCTGTTCTTTCCTGTGTTTTCAGAGGCGTTTTATAGCATATATCTCCTCTGCGGTTTTAGTGATATGATAGATGGAACTATTGCAAGAAAGACAAACAGTGCTAGTGAATTTGGAGCGAAGTTGGATACTGTAGCAGATATTGTATTTGTGGCAATATCTATGATTAAATTGTTGCCAATAATTCATATTCCTGAATGGGTATGGATATGGGGAAGTGTAATAGCTATTATCAAAATTGGCAATATCATATGGGGATATATTTCTAAAAAACAATTTGTATCTTTACATACTATTATGAACAAGGTTACTGGATTGTTATTATTTCTTTTTCCTTTGAGCTTATCTTTTGTGGAATTGAAATACAGTTCATTCGTTGTATGTTCAATAGCAACTTTTTCAGCAATTCAAGAAGGCGTTTATATTGTAACAGGTTGTGAAAGAAAGTAAGATTATTTTTTCAAGAGATGGAAAGTGAGATTCTACTTTGCGTAGATAGTAAAAAAATGCTTCAAAGTTTATGATGTTTTTATGGAGGTTTAATATGAATGAGTATGTAACAGGTGCAATTATTAAAGAACTGCGTGAAAAAAATCATCTAACACAGGCGGAACTTGCAGAGAAAATCAATGTTTCTGATAAAACAGTTTCAAAATGGGAAACGGGAAAAGGTTATCCAGATATTTCATTGCTTGAGCCGATAGCAAAAATTTTTGGAATATCAGTCACAGAATTACTTTCAGGAAATGCTGTTACTAATGTAAATGTTTCAGCCAATGTGTTGTGTACAGCATTTTATGTGTGTCCAATTTGTGGAAACATCATTCATAGTATGGGAGAGGCGGTAGTACAATGTCATGGTATTGTGCTTAGGCCATGTCAAGTGGAAGAAACTGATGAAAGACACATGATTTTTACGGAACGAGTTGAAGATGAATATTATGTTCGTATTGATCATAAAATGACAAAACAGCACTATATTTCTTTTATTGCTGCATTATCGTCAGATAAGGTGCAGATGGCCAAATTATATCCAGAAGGAAATGCAGAAGCACGATTTAAGATGAGTGGCGTAAAAAGAATTCTTTTTTATTGTAATCAAGATGGAATGTTTTATATAAATATTGTAAGAGGTATTGATGATAAGATTACTGCCTATGAGGATACGGAAAAAAGAAAAGAATTAGAAGATGTGGCTAAGATGCTGTTTGGTTGACATCATTTCTGCCATGTTTTACATGGCTTTCACAGAGAAAGGGTATTCGTTATTCCAAGGATAGCTATCCTTCTTTAGCGTGCCTCCCAGGCTGCAATCAATAACAAATAGGATATCGTTTAACTAACGATTATTGAAAGTTAAGTAAAATATCATATCCCACTAGAATCATAATGGTTCTGGTGGGATTATTTTTTTGCAATGAAAAGGGTAGGAGTCCATGGGAGACATGGAGTTGTGGAGAAAAAGCAATCGGGGGTGGGGGACAAAGGTTGGATTGGAAAGAGGACGGTGTTGTTTGGGGAGAGTGTGTGGTATAATAGAGTTCGACAAACTTGAATATGTCGAACAGATAAATAAGAATTTTGCGGAGGTACAATTTAATGATACTGGCAATGGAATGTATTGTGTTATGTATAATCTTCACACTAATAATACTGCCTGCCCAATACAAAGACCCCATGGTTATGATTATGTCTTATCCGCCTAACATAATAAAAAGGGTTGAGAGCTTACCTCAATACGCAGGCCACATCAAAGAAAGAAAAAAGAAGCATATAAGCAAGAAAATATTTGGTATATTCTTTTTTGCAGTCATGCTGGCGATTATAGCATACTTCTCAGGATGTAGAGCATTTCCTGATACGTTTTTTCATGTTTTTATGCTTTTCTTTGTTGTGAATGTATATGATATGCTAGTGCTGGATTGGGGGATATTCTGTCACAGTAAGAAACTTAGAATTCCGGGCACGGAAGATATGGAAAAAGAGTACACAGATTATTTATTCCATGCCAAAGGTGCAATCGTTGGAATTGCTTTGGGATTAGTAGTTGCGGTATTAGCCGGAGGTATTGTCCATATAGTTTTAGTAATATAAATTCAATTTGTAAAACAGTTACAAAAACTTGAATTTTCTTAAGCAAATTACAAATCTACGGAGCGTAGAAACCGCTAAAATTCACCATATTCTACGTTCCGTGGGTGTGAAACTATAGTGGGAATTTATACAATGAACCCAGAAAGGAGGACACGAACCTATGGACCAAATTAAAATAGGTAAATTTATTGCTGAAGAAAGAAAAGCCAAAGAATATACTCAACGGGAATTGGCAGATAAGCTTAGTATCAGCGATAAAACAATATCAAAATGGGAAAGGGGTAATGGTTTCCCAGAGGTATCATTGTTACTTCCACTTTGCAATGAATTAGAAATTACAGTAAATGAACTGCTATCTGGTGAAAGATTGCAAGAGATGGATTATAAAAAGAAAGCGGAGGAAAATATGGTGAATTTAGTGAAAGAAGCTCAAGAAAGT
>JAFYWF010000020.1 GCA_017558145.1 Lachnospiraceae bacterium | reverse complement strand
TAAAATAATAGCTAAGTTAGGATATACATCCTTGCTTGACCATTATCTGATAGTCTATGAAAACTAAGGAATCGCCTAGTACCGAACGGTATGCTAGGTGGTGTGGGAGGACGGTAAATAAAATAATTATTTACCTCCTACCCGATTGTCGACATATCTCAAGGAATTAGGCTACGCCAAGAAAATTTTTGAAAGGAGAAAAGAAGAAAATGAGAGCTTCTAGGCATAACGGAAGAAGTGGAAAACATGGTGTTTATGATGTAAAACATAATGATAGAAACTTTGATGTAACCAACAGTGAACATATTGATGTTAACAGAACCATGCAAAATGTTTACTGGGATTGTTATCAGGGATATTGTTTGAATGGTGTAATCCCAGAACGGAAAATGACATTTTCAGAAGTTGAGAAATTGTATTATTTTGAACATTATGGAGACCATGTGACGACCGTGCTAGGCTGGTTGCCATCAAGGCGCTATTGCAGAGAAATCTGTAGTGGCGCCTTTTCTAATGCCTTGAGTGCGAGGTCGTAGGTTCCTGATGTCAACATATACAGAAAATGGAAGATTAGTTCCTTTATGTGGCTTAAATGGTAAGAATGTGATATAACTTTCGCATGTAAAAAAATAATGAAAGAGTTGTATACTTTTGCTAAATTGTTTAAAATTAGAAAAAGGAAAGAGGGGTGTGCATCTTGGATAACAAAAAATGCTTCAACAACTTATACCGGAAATTGTTAAAATCTACGGTGACTTACTTGTAAGTGTTATATTGTATGGATCTGTTGCCAGAGGTACACAGACAGAGGAATCGGATATAGATATAGCTGTAATGATATGAAAGAGAAAATGATAGATATAATCGTCGACTTAGAATTGGAATATAACAAAGTCTTATCTGTATTATGGTCCTGTGTCAAGATTTAGTATGATTATGAGAAGTTTAAAATATGGGAAGATGCGATGCCTTTTTATAAGAATATAAAAGAAGATGGTGTTATTTTATGGCAAGTAGCATAAAGCAAGAATTAGATTTTGAGTTGAAAGGAGGATTTCATAATGAGCGAAAAAGCTGAAATTACATTTATGCAGACAAGATTAATCCGACTTGCTTCAGAAGAATGGCATTTGCCAATTGAGAAGATTATTGATTTATTCAAAAGTGTTGATGTTCTTGGATATATAGAAAAATGTTATGGGATTTTCCATTGTGAGGGCGATGAGGTTATTCTTGAAGACATCACAGAGTTTCTTGAAGAAAAGGGGATGAAAGTTAATGCTTAGATTAAAAGATGGATTGATTCTCTACCACGGAAGCTACTGTGAAGTAAAAGAACCGGATCTTACTAAATGTGCCAAGAGAAAAGATTTTGGACAAGGATTTTATTTAACTACATCAAAGGAACAGGCAGCAAGTTTCTTGAAAACATCAATAGCTAAGGCAATAGCAGCAGGTAAGATAGAGGAAAACCAGAACTTTGGCTACATCTCAACATATGAGATAAAATTTTTAAAAGAATTGCAAATACATGTGTTTGAAGAG
This sequence comes from Lachnospiraceae bacterium, assembly GCA_017558145.1. Classification (GTDB taxonomy): domain Bacteria; phylum Bacillota; class Clostridia; order Lachnospirales; family Lachnospiraceae; genus SFDP01. The sequence goes on along the minus strand of JAFYWF010000020.1, from coordinate 59,324 downwards.
GCAGATGTTAACTGGTTACATTGTATTGCAGCTCATAGAAAGAAAAAACTTTTTGCTGAAGTTGAACATGAAATGGCTATGTATGATGTTATCATAGGAAAGATTGCAGATGATGCAACCAATGCTATGCTTGCGGCATATCTTGGCGGTGTTTTTGGAACGGTTGGTGATAAGGAAGCTGACGATTTTTGTATCAAACAGTTGTTACCAAATAAACTCAAAGACCAGTATTGCTTTAAAACAGAAGATGCACTCAAATGTTTAAAATTTGTGGAAGGTGAGAAGATATGGCTGAAGTAATAATTGCAAAAGAAAAAATGGACTTTACAATTGATCTTCTTATTACCATGGTGGTTGAAGAGATTGCAGAAGATAGTGGAAAAGAGAGTAAAGATATATTAGCTGATTTTTTATGTTCTAAAACCGGTAAAGCATTATATGACAAGGAAACAAGGCTTTGGTGTAATGGACCATCCTATATTGCTGAAGTGTATATGGAGGAAATTTCTAATAAATAGTATTTGGGGTGTTTGTACCATTTCTGTACTAATTTTGTACCAATCTGGTACAAAACAATGGAGACTTGCGTAGACTAACAGAAATACCCAAAATCATCCAACACAGTATGTACAGGCATACGTAGACTACCACAGACATTCATTAAGAGACACTGTCACAATCCCAACAATGAAATCGCTTGATAAGTAAGAATTCCGAAACCCTAGAATGTGCTTCGACATCCTTCAAGAAATTGGAGCGTGTTAAAGGAATACGAAGGAATATGGAGTTTTGTCGGATTCGTTTGGAATCATATGCAAAGCAAAAGTTAATAGAATAATCTCGAGGAACAATCCTCGAAAAGATAGAGAGACATTTCGCTATCAGTAGAAATACTGATGTGAGGTGTCTCTCTTTTTGTGTTTTACAAACTATATGATTTCAAAAAGGAGGACAAAGAAATGGCGCACAAGCGAAAAACAGTAACTGATTTGGAGCAACGAGTAGGGGAAAGAAAAAAGAAGTACGTGCGATATCAGGAAGGAACTGAAAGAGGATGCGATTGATGGGATGGATGAGTATCAAGCATATTCGAAGATCATTAGGGAGAATATTGATATGGAATCATTGGTGCAACGATATCCCTATGAGCAAAAGGATGTGCAGGAGATTTATGAGCTGATTGTGGAGACAGTGGTTGGTAAAGGGGGAAGTATGACCATTTCCGGGCAACGGTATCCGAGAGAATTGGTGAAGTCGAGGTTCCTGAAGCTGAATATGTCGCATGTAGAATATGTGATGGGGTGCTTGAGAAAGAATACGACCAAGGTTTATAACATCAAGGCATATTTGCTTGCGGCGTTGTTCAATGCTGGAGCGACTATGTCAAATTACTACCGGGCAGAGGTAAATCATGATATGCCGCAGTTTGCGGGTTAGAGGAATGTGTAAAATGTGTTATACCCGTTATACCCTTGACTAAAATCATGCGAGTGGGTATTATGGGTATAACAAGTATAGGAGGTGTTGCTATGGGACAGGAAGAATTAATGAATAAAATAGCAGAGATTGAGCGAGAAATCGCAATTTTACCTGAAGGCAGCATTACAAAGAAGAAAATAAAAGATAAAGAGTATTATTACCACAGAATAACTATAAATGGCAAAAGAACGGAAACCTATGTGGATTTTGCAGATGTTCCGGAACTTAAAGCACAGATTGAAAAGAGAAAAGCATTGGTAAAACAATTAAAGGAATTAAAATTATTGGTAGTTCCAGAAGAAGGTCCAGAGACTGAAGAGGAAGAGCAGCTTGCATTTAAAACAATGGTGCGAGTTGGAAAGCAGCTGAAGTCACAGATTGCTCTGACCAAGAAATATAGAAAAAGAGAATGTATAAAGGAGCTCAGAGAATACATCTTTGGTGGTCAGTTGGATAAGGTGTTTATTATCTATGGGCTGAGACGAACCGGGAAAACAACGATGATTCGTCAGATACTTACAGAACTGACAGATACTGAATTTAAGAAGGCTGCATTTATCCAAGTGAGGTCTAAGGATACTTTGGCAGATGTGGATGCAGACCTTAGATTGTTAGAAGAAAAAGGCTTCAAGTATGTATTCATTGATGAAGTAACTTTGATAGAGGACTTCATTGAAGGTGCAGCTATTTTTGCAGATATCTATGCAAGTAGTGGTATGAAGATTGTTTTATCCGGAACAGATTCTCTTGGATTTGCATTCTCAAAAGAGGAGCAGCTCTATGACAGATGCATTATATTGCATACTACATTTATTTCATATCGTGAATTTGAAGAAGTTTTGGGTATAAAGGGTATAGACGAATATATTCGCTATGGCGGAACAATGAGCCTTGGTGGAATCAACTATAATGCGGATACAACCTTCTCTAATTCCAAAACTGCAGAAGAGTACATTGATACTGCAATTGCGAAGAATATCCAGCACTCTCTTAAGATGTATCAGTATGGAGGACATTTCCGTCAGTTGCTGGATTTGTATGAACGAGGAGAATTAACAAATGTAATTAATCGTGTGGTAGAGAATATTAATCATAGTTTTACACGAAGTGTTGTAGAAAGAACTTTTAAATCCCATGATATTTCTGTCACAGCTACAAATATGCTTAGAGATAGAGAAAATCCAATAAATATCAAAGAGCATATGGATTTGGATGCGGTAACATATGGAATTATGCAGATGCTTGATATCCTTAACAAAGAGGAACAAAGCATTGACATAGAAGATAGTCACATGATTCAGATTAAAGAGTATCTGGCGTTATTGGATTTGATAATGGAAATCAATCTTGAGTCTTTGCCGGAAGTAAATCAAAAGAGCAAGGTAACTGTTATCACACAGCCTGGTATGCGATATGCACAAGCAAATGCTATCGTGGAAAATTTGCTTCTTGATGCAAAGTTCCAAGAACTCTCTATTCAGGAAAGACAGCGTATATTAGAAAGATTACTGAACGAAATCCGTGGAAGAATGATGGAGGATATTATTCTGCTTGAAACAAAGATTGCGAAACCGGATAAAAAGGTATTTAAGTTGCAGTTCACGGTTGGCGAGTTTGATATGGTTGAATTTGACCAAAAAACACTTACTTGCCAAATCTATGAAGTGAAGTATAGCAAGGAGCAGGTTCCAGAGCAGTATCGTCATATTACTAATGAAGAAAAGTGCGCTATGACAAGTCACAGATATGGTGAGATTACAGGACGATATGTGATTTATCGAGGAAATAGTGCGGTGGTTGAGGGTATTCAGTATCTGAATGTAGAGGAATACTTGAAGGCGTTGTAGAAGACATATCAAAACAAATATGCAAAGATAGTATTTGCAAATATTTTATTGAATAATGATGAGATTTATGCTCTGAGTGTATTACTAGACAGGAGTGTTGAAAGATAATGAACATACAAATATTTGGCACGAAAAAGTGCAATGATACAAAGAAAGCGCAGCGCTACTTCAAAGAGCGAGGCACAAAGTTCCAATTCATAGATATGAGTGAAAAGGAAATCAGCAAGGGTGAATTCCGCAGTGTTTGTCAGGCAGTGGGTGGTATAGATGCGATGATTAATGAAGATTGCAAGGATAAGGATGCCTTGGCACTTGTAAAGTATATTTCTGAGGAACAGAAGGAAGAGAAACTTCTAGCGAATCAGCAGGTGATAAAGACGCCGATTGTCAGAAATGGAAAGCAGGCGACGGTGGGGTATGCACCGGAGGTTTGGAAGGGCTGGAGTTAATTAGTACGAGTAGGAAAAAGCATGAGTTTAAGAGAAGAAGAAATGATATTCAGAGAAAGGATGTAAATGCATGGCTTATTCGGAGATTTTTACTGAAATTTATACTGAAAACAAAAAGGAAATAAGGATTTATATCATGTTTGCTCTTGCGTTTTCAATTCTTGCTTTTAGTAGCGGAAATGTTGTATATGCTACTGCTACACTAGGAACAGCGGGAACAATAATGGCATTAGGTGGACAGGGTGGTGCGATACTTGCGCCTATTGTGAAAGCTGTACCAATCAACTTTGATGTTTCCAGTGGACTTGCCATTGTATCAGCAGTTTCCATTTTGTTTGATATTGTGCCACAGGATTTTCTTACCAATGTTGGGATTCCAACATATCTTATTGAATCTTCTTTTGGTCTTTTAGATGTTTGGGCAATTCGGATTTTATGTTTTGTATGGTTTATCGTTGGGAAACTTCCACGTACTAACCGTATTTCATATTCAACCGGCCTGGTTCTTGAATATATAGAAACCAAATGTGGAAAATGGATTCAGGCACTTATTGTATTTTCCGATTACTATGCGAATTTCTCATCCGCTTTGCCAGTGCAAGCCTCGTCGAGTACAGACACTTCATTGGTAATTGATACTGCAACAACTTTTTTTAGTGCGTTCACTTGCTTTTTTATATTAGTTAGTCTGCTTGTAATATATTTATTGATACGTACATTTTTCTTTTTTATAAGTATTATATTGATTCCGTTCTGTACGGTTGTTCCTTTTTCTGCTCTTGTAATAGAACTATTAAAAATAGGATTAATTATATGTTTGGAAGGTATAGCATTAGTAAATCAAAATTTATTTTGGATTATATATGCGTTGGTACTTGTACTATCAATCTTTTTCTTTAAAAAGGCATACATTACTGTCCGGTATTTCAAGAATATATATGTAAGACCATTTTTTAAGAAATTCAGGGGATATGATCATAAAATTCCATTATGTACAAAAAAATATCCTCGAAAAATACGTAATTATATAGAGAATGAAGAAGTTGCTATTTTAATGCCGGTATATCTAATCAAAAAGATACCTTACCATGAATACACCTATCGTCATGATAAATGGTGGTTGGTTTCATCGGAAACAAAGCAATATATATGTAAGCCTTGCTTTATGAATAATTCTTGTTATGTTATCGAATTAAACAATACAGAGGATAAGAAAGTGTATATTCAGCAATCACTTCGGTTCTTTGAAATTTTTACATTAGAAAATGAAAAGGATATTGGAAAAACTTTTAGACGTATTCATAAAAAGATTCATATTGTATTTAGTAAAGAATATCTTTATCGTTTTCAAAATATAAAAGAAATTACTGGATTTGTGGATTATACAGAATACTGTAAAGAAATGAAACAAGAGAAAAAATTCTCACGAAAGGAACAACGAGAAGGAAAATGGAAAATTATAAAGAATAAGGGAAACGCTAATTAAATGAATCTATGTCAATCGGTTGGTGGAATTAAAAAAATTTAGGTAGAAACCGGATGCCTCTGTAAATACATGTAGGCATCCGGTTTCTATTATTTTTAAAGAATTAGTTATTCCTTGGATATTGTTCTAATAAAGCTGGATCATCATAGAATTCTGCAGGATAAAAATACGCATATATCAAGGAACCTTTCATATCAATACAGTCTACGTCTCCATATATTTGGATATAACAATCTGGACTGTCATAATCTTCAAGCCAGCAATGCCATCCGGAACTATCACGGTCAGGATTCGTGTAGTCATATCTTCTTGTTTTAAAAGTATAATCAACGCCATTAATGGTGACCTCATATGGACATCCATAGTAATCTGTAGAACGTATGGTTAATGTGATATATTCACCCATAATCTGTGCTGTATAAGGACCGCTGTGACCATAATAAGTTTTAATATAAGGATAAGAAGATTTTATAATTGGACCGGGGCCGTTTTTAATAATAACAAAATCAGGATCGTTATCGGTAACAATGGTAGGATTTGAGAAATCTAACATGGGATCTCCCATTTGATAATATTTGTATTCTGAAGTATCAGGAACAATATCTTCTTTTTTGGTAGCTCCGGATGTAGATGGAACATTCATGGTTTCAGGTTCGGTATTATTACAAACTTCAGAATCTGTTCTTATACGAATACTTAATTCTAAATAGGGAAGATCTTTGCAGCTTTGGGCAGAATAAAAGCCAGTCTTTAAATCTGGATTAGATCTTTCATATGAAAAGAGTATATTTTCTGTAATTTCGTCCAAAACAACGAATGGTTCACATTCTAAAATTAAAGTTCTGTTGTCTCCAATAATACAACATGTTTGTTTAGTGTCATTTTCATAAAGAATGCTCGAAAATATATATTCGGAATTTAAATCATTACAAGAGAGTTGAGCCATGTTCATTTCTTCATATCCTAAATAAACAGGTAAATCATGTGCCAAAAAGGAAGCATCATTGATATCGATTTCTTTTCCGTCAATTTTTACGTCAGTAATAGTATATAAAGTGATTTCATGAGCAATACCATCTATTTCGATTTCATATTTAACTCTTTGATTTGCTTCGTCATATTCAATAAGTTTCCAGTTTTCTTGTGGTGTAATAGTAACATCTTCCAAATTTACGTTAATTAACTCTTCCTTCGAATCAGTAGGCAATTCTGCAGGGGTTAATTCTTCCGTTGTTATTTCGTCTGTAATAGCCTCTGTGTTTTCTGTTTTTGTACAAGCACATAAACAAAGAACGATGGAAGCTATTATTAGACATGCGGATAATTTATTCTTCATAGACCCCTCCAATAATATTTTATTAATAAAATTATAGAATATAAAAATTTGATTGTAAATTAGTTTTGAAAAGAAGAAATAAGTGGTGGTAGTTTCGATTACTGCAATGGTATGAATTTCTGATATTATCTATATTTGAATGGTGAATTAATGTCGAATGTGGTATTATAAAATGAGCATTAAATAGAAAAGAAAAAATACTACAGAAAGGATAAAGGGTGATATCAATGGCAATTATGATTGATGAACTTAACTTGTTAGAAATATTTAAGGATTTAGGGAAAATTTGTAAAACAGAACATTCATGCGGATGCTGTGCGGAAAAAGCTTGTCTTGTTGGTTATGCAAGAAATGGAGCAGCGGAATGTAGAATAGCAAAACGAACAGGACTTCCAAATGGATTTGAAAATATCCCACCAAGCGATATTAGAGGGGGATATGATGAGTATGATGTGCTTCATGCAATAGCACATCTATTATTACAATGTAGAAATTGTAAAGAAGAGCATTATGATAATTGTCTTATTAATGTGGTAAGAAGTTGCTTGGAAGTAATTGAGTTTGGAGAAGAGAAAGAATATAGAGGAAATGTGATTAATTATCTTATGGATATTGCGCAGTATGATCCAACAAAAGCTGATATTATAAAAGAAGAATATATGTTGCATAAAGAAAAATAGAATAAAAGGGAACCTACCCATTTGATGAGATTCTCTTTGAGCAGATAAGATAACTGATAAAAGCTGCTTAAAAAGAATGCGATCTCTTGGTGTAGGTTCTTTGTGATTTTATGGTAAAAATGCCCAAGCTATGGCTATGAATATGGAAGGAAGCATATTTGCAACTTTGATTCTTGTATGTTCAAATACTAAATTAATTCCAACACAAAAAATCAACATATTTCCAACAAAAGAAAGATTACTTAGGGCCATATCTGTCATAATCGGTTCAATGCTTTTGGCTAGAAGAGTTACACTACCTTGTAAAAGGGCTACCGGCAGAGCGGAAAAAATACAACCTTTTCCCATAGATGCAGTCATAACACAGATGATGATTAAGTCAAGGATGGCTTTGGTTAACAAGGTAGAGTAATTACCCGTTAAACCATCTTGAATAGATCCCACAATGGCCATAGCACCTATACAGACTGTGAGAGACGCCGTAACAAAACCATCTACAAAAAGGCGATCTTTGGCATTACCGGTTTTTTGTTTTAGCCACTGACCGAATTGTTCCATACGGTGGTCTAAGTTAATCCATTCTCCGATCAAAGAACCGATTGAGAGGCTTAGAATCATCATCATGGTACCCCCACCAAGTAGTCGGTTATTTTGAACTGTTATCATTTGTTCTAAAGTTCCGGCAAGACCTAAAAATAGTACACAGATGCCATTTGCTTTTAATAAAGTATCTTGAATTGGGGAAGTAATTATTTTACCACAAAAAAGTCCAATCAAACCACCAAGTATAATACCACCAACATTTATGACTGTTCCTAAACCTATCATGATTGTTTCTCCTCTTTTTATCATCAGAATCTGTAAATAAATATCATTTTAAATTTTGTAAAACGAAGTTATTCTAACATAGAAATTGTTTTGATGCTAGGGAGCGTATCTTGAATTTGTAAAGGATTGATAGTATAATCTTTGATATTAGAGTATTTAGTACTGAAAATGTGGTGTATTTTAAGGAGGAACAAATCAATCATGGTTAATTGGAATAATTTAGATACCATTGCTTCTTATGCTGAACTTGAAAAAGTGGATCGTGTGAAGTTAGTAGAAGTATTAGCAGGTGAGGCAGGTGCTGACCGTGTAAGAAAATATAGCGCATCTATGGTGGAGGGAATGACATTTAATTATGCATCCAGACCGGTAGATGATAATGTATTAGGAGTGCTCGCAAAATTAGCAAAAGAAACACAGCTTACAGAAAAATTTAAAGAACTTTATAATGGTGCAGTAATTAATACTGGAGAAAAACGTTTGGTACTTCATCATATGTGCCGTGGACAGCTTGGCGATTCTGTTGTAGCAGATGGTGGCGACAAACGTACTTTCTACACAGATCAGCAGAAAAAGATTGAAGCTTTTGCAAACAAAGTACATAATGGTGAGATTACTAATGCAGCAGGTGAAAAATTCACAACGGTAGTTCAGATTGGTATTGGTGGAAGTGACCTTGGTCCTCGTGCTATTTATTTAGCTCTTGAAAACTGGGCAAAAGTTAACAATACATTAAAAATGGAAGCTAAATTCATCAGTAACGTAGACCCTGATGATGCAGCAGGTGTTTTAGCAACAATTGACGTAGCTCATTCCTTATTTGTATTAGTTTCTAAATCTGGTACAACATTAGAAACATTAACAAATGAATCTTTCGTAAAAGATGCATTAAAAAATGCAGGCTTAGATCCAGCAAAACATATGGTAGCAGTTACAAGCGAAACTTCACCACTTGCTAAGAGTGCAGATTACTTAGACGCATTCTTCATGGATGATTACATTGGTGGTCGTTTCTCTTCTTCCTCTGCAGTAGGTGGTGCGGTATTATCCTTAGCATTTGGACCAGAAGTATTTGCAGAATTCTTAAATGGTGCAGCAGAAGCAGATAAAGTGGCAACTAATGAAGATTTACTTGCTAACCCGGCAATGTTAGATGCTTTAATTGGTGTTTATGAACGTAACGTATTAGGATATGAAAACACAGCAGTGCTTCCATATTCTCAGGCACTTAGCCGTTTCCCGGCTCACTTACAGCAGTTAGATATGGAATCTAATGGTAAATCTGTAAACCGTTTTGGTGAACCTGTAAATTATGTAACAGGTCCTATCATCTTCGGTGAACCAGGTACTAATGGACAGCATTCTTTCTATCAGTTATTGCACCAGGGAACAACCATTGTACCACTTCAGTTTGTAGGATTTAAAAACAACCAGATGGGGCAGGATGTTGTAATCGAAGGAAGTACAAGTCAGCAGAAATTAAATGCAAACGTAGTGGCTCAGATTGTAGCCTTTGCTTGTGGTAAAGATGATGAAGATCGTAACAAATACTTTGCCGGAGAACGTCCATCCAGTATCATCGTTGGAGAACAGTTAAATCCAAGAACTATGGGTGCTCTTTTAGCTCACTTTGAAAACAAAGTTATGTTCCAGGGATTTGTATGGAATGTAAACAGCTTTGACCAGGAAGGCGTACAGCTTGGTAAAGTTTTAGCGAAAAAAGTTCTGGCACATGATACAGACGGAGCATTAAAAGTATATAGTGAATTATTAAATATTTAATAATAAATAAGTAAGAATACTCCCATCTTTTGTAGGTGGTGAGATGAATTACCGATATTCAGTAATTAAGTAAATAAAAATTGAGTGAAAGAGTCATGCGATTGAATGATCCCATGGCTCTTTTTGTATACTATACCGGTAGTTTAATGCTCTTTTCTGGCTATCTGATACAATAGAAGTGTGAAAAATGGTTAAGATGCTAGGAGGTACAAAAATGGGTGATATGACATGTTTGGCAAAAGATTTGGTGTATCCTGCAGATTTTGCAAAAACAGGAATAAATCTAAATGAAATCATAGTAGGTCCGACAGGATGTGGGAAGACGTTCTCTAATGCTTATTCCAGATTGTTACATACTTGGGATTCCAGTGTAATCGTTCCGATTTCGAAAAGAGCCTTAAAAAATAAATTCGAGCAAGAATTTCAAAAAAAGGGGTATGTGGTACAATGTCTTGACTTTTCTACTCCTGAATTTTGTGAAATAGGATACGATCCGTTAGATTATGTTCATAGAGATGAAGATGTGATTCAGTTAGCAAAAAATCTAATCGGAAGTGGAATTAGTAAAACCCAGGGAGGAGAAGCGGATCCCTATTGGAATAATAGTGCGACCAGCGTTTTGGCAGCGGAAATTGCTTTTGTTCGAATGAAAGCAAAAGCAAATGATGAAAAACCAAAATTTTCTAATGTTATCAAACTTCACAGATCCTTGGAAATTACCAGTGACGATGGCTTGGTAAAGACCAATTTGGATAAATTGTTTCATAGAATTGAGATGCATTATCCAGGAAACCAGGCATCGGAATTGTGGAAAACAATTCAAAATTTGGCATCCCGAACGGCATCCTGTATTTTTTCTATTGTAAATAATGCTTTGGACAAAATCTTCACAGAAAGTGTCCTTGAAATTCTTGAAAAAAATAATAAAGTTTCCTTTGAAAAAATGGGAAAAGAAAAAACAGCACTTTTCATTGTTACTTCACCTATGAATAAAAGTTTGCAGACCTTTGTTAATGTGATGTATGCAGATTTGTTTCGAGAGTTGTATGAAAGTGCGGCAAAGAATGAAAATGAGTGTTTGGCGGTGCCGGTACATATTATTTGCGATGATTTTGCTTGCAGTGGTCGTATTCAGGATTTTGAAGATTATATTAGTATTTTCCGAGCAGCCGGAATCAGTGTTACCCTACTACTTCAAAGTGAAAGTCAGTTGGCTGCTATGTATGGTAAGGACGCAGCAGTGACGATTATTAATAACTGTGATACCTATGTTTATATGGGGGGCATGGATGTAGAAACTTGCAGGAATGTTTCTCTAAGAAGTAACAAGCCCTTAGACAAAATCATGAATATGGAATTGGAAAAAGTGGTGGTATTTCGTCGTGGACAAAAACCGATTTTTTCCTATAGATATCCAATTACAGAAGATCCTTTATACAAAGAGATGATGGGAGAAAAAATTCCATCATCTAAGAATGGAAGAGAATGAGTTTAGCATTCTTGTAAAAAGAAAAGTGACATAAAAGAAAGCGGTGTAAGTTAATGCTGTGTTTTCAAAAGAAGGCAAAGGCATAATTTACACTGTTTTTGCGTCTGGCTTCTTTTGAAAAAAACATGGATAATGAAAAAAAAGTATAGTAATATAAAAAAGATGAGAATTTTTGGGAAATAAGTAGAAAATATAATTGAAAAATGATTTATCTCAAAAAAATTAGGAGGATATAGATTATGGCAGGAAACAGACCTCGAGGTCGTGAGAAGAATATTACAGGTGCCGGAAAATCCGTGCATCGACGTGGAGGTGGGCTGGGAAACGGTTCGGTAGGAACTTCTGGAGGCTATACAGGAAGACCGAGTGGTGCTAGACGCCCGACACAAAACGTTAGTGAAGGGAGTAGTCATTCCGGTGGCAACGTGACACGTTCCGGCGGTGGAGGGATGATGAAATTTATCATCATTGCTTTAGTACTTCTATTAGGAGGTGGAGGTGGAGTAGGAAGTCTGCTTAGCAGCAACTCTACCGATATGTTGCCACAACAACAAACAATACAGCAATCTGGCAATCAGAGCGGTTCATCTTACATAGATTTAAGCTCTCTTTGTGGAAATCTGGGAGGAGGAAATGTATCTTCTGGTTGGGAGATTGGAAACAATACAGGAAATTTAGATACTTCAGTAGCGGCAGGAAGCAGAGAAAAGTATACAGAAATTTATGGTAATGGGCAGGATAAGGCTACTATTATGGTATATCTTTGCGGAACCGATTTAGAGTCTCGCAGCAAAATGGCAACCTCAGATCTTCAGGAAATGATCGATGCTACCATCTCTGAGGATGTTAATTTGATTGTGTACAGCGGAGGCTGTAGACAGTGGCAGAACAGAGCTATCAGTAGCCAAACAAATCAGATATGGCAGGTAAAAGATGATGGTATTAAATGTTTGGAAAATAATTTAGGCAGCTATTCCATGACAGATCCGGACACTTTGTCTTTCTTTATCCGTTGGTGTGCGAAAAACTTTCCAGCAAACCGTAATTCTCTGATTTTCTGGGATCATGGCGGTGGAAGTGTTAGTGGTTATGGTTATGATGAAAAATTTGCGTCTAGTGGTGGGATGAGTCTTGGTGAAATTGATCAGGCTCTGACAGAAGCTAATGTGAAATTTGATTTTATAGGTTTTGATGCCTGTCTCATGGCAACAACGGAAAATGCATTGATGTTAAGCAAACATGCAGACTATATGATTGCCAGTGAGGAAACAGAGCCGGGAATTGGATGGTATTATACCAATTGGTTAAGTAACTATTCAAAGGATACTTCATGTTCTACTTTAGAAATTGGAAAAAATATTATTGATGATTTCGTAGATACTTGTGCAAGCAAATTACGAGGTCAGTCAACGACACTTTCTATTGTGGATTTAGCGGAGTTGGAAAATACGTTACCGGATACTTTAACAGCTTTTTCTACTGATACCTATCATTTAATAAAAGAACAGGATTATGCGAAAGTATCTAAGGCGAGAAGTGGTGCAAGAGAATTTGGAACTTCAAGTAAAATCGACCAGGTTGATTTAGTGCATTTAGCAAAAAATATGGAAACAGGGGAAGGAGATGCTTTGGCAGAAGCCATTCTTGGGGCGGTAAAATATAATCGTACTTCTTCCAATATGACGAATTCTCATGGATTATCCATATATTTCCCACTTCGAAAAGCATCTTTGGTAGATAGTGCGGTACAAACTTACAATGCCATTGGCTTAGATTCAGAATATAGTCGCTGCATTCAGGCCTTTGCAAGTATGGAGGTAAGCGGACAGGCAATGAGTGGAGGAACTTCTTCACCGGTACCAACTTTGATGGATCTATTAGGGGGGAATACCGCTACTTCTATGAGTTCTGATATTGCATCTCAGTTATTGGGCGCATTTTTAGGCGGAAATGTACAAAGTATTAGTGGCTTGACCTCTTCCAATATTGGATTTTTAGATGGAAGAGTATTAAGCGATGAAGAAATGATAGAATACTATGCTGATAATTCCTTTGATAACACATATTTAAAATGGAACAAAACGGATGCCGGAGATGTGGTTACTTTACCGGAGGAACAGTGGGAAGTGGTACAAACCTTATATGCGAATATGTTCTACGATGATGGCGCTGGTTTTATTGATTTAGGTTTGGATAACGTTTATGAATTTGATGAAAATGGAAGTCTGGTAGCACCGAAAGAGGCAACTTGGATTGCCATTAATAATCAACCGGTAGCATATTACCATGAGGCAACGGTAGATGATGGTACCAATTATCATATTACAGGTCGTGTACCGGTATTGTATAACGGTGAAAGAGCAGAACTTGTTATAGAATTTAGTGATAGAAATCCTTACGGAAGTGTAGTGGGAGTACGTAGAGTATATACAGAGGGTGAAACTGAAACAATTGCCAAAACTATGGATCCGATAACAGATGGAGACGTGATTGATTTTGTGTGTGACTACTATAGTTATGAAGGAGAATATTTGGATAGCTATATGTTAGGAGAACAAATGATAGTGGAGGGAGAACTAATGATTGGTGATGTATACGTAGATGAGGATGCAGCCAATTTAACATATATGTTCACAGATATTTATCATCAAAATTATTGGACTACTCCGGTAGAATTTGAATAAAAGATAGAAAAGAAGATAATATGAAAATCGAGAAACAGATTTTAGCGTGCAGGCCATAGGAGGTATTTTAATCCTGGGAATTTTTCAAATGGCTATTGCTTATATTTTTATGACCAAAGGGTTGGAACAGGTTTCTGCAGTAACGGCTAGTTTAACGACCGCTATTGAACCTATTTTGAATCCTTTGTTGGTGGCAATGTTCTGGGGAGAAATGGTAACACCGTTATCATTAGCAGGAGCAACTATCGTGATTGTAAGTATTGTTGGATATAATTTGATAAAAGTAAAGACGGCTACATAAGAAGGCTAGAGCGAGGTTATATACACATGAAACTTTGGAGAAGGATAGAGAAGAAACGAAGATGAGTGAGATTTTGTTTTGTAAAGGCGGTGGATGTACTGCTAAATTAGGAGCCGGTGTATTAAGTCATGTACTGGAGTTGTTACCAAAACCTGAGAAAGATGAAAATTTGCTCATAGGTTATGATAGCAAGGACGATGCAGCAGTATATCGATTGACAGAGAATTTGGCTATGGTACAGACTTTGGATTTTTTTCCTCCTATGATTGAAGATCCTTATTTGTTTGGAAAGATTGCTGCAGCTAATGCTCTAAGTGATATTTTTGCCATGGGTGGTGAGGTGAAAACCGCATTAAATATTGTTTGTTTCCCGGAAAGTATGGATTTGAATATTCTGGGAGAAATTATGCGTGGTGGCAGTGAAAAGGTAATAGAAGCCGGAGGTAGCCTTGTGGGCGGACATTCTATTGCAGACGAAAGTGTCAAGTATGGACTTAGTGTAACCGGTGTTGTAAATCCAAAAAAAATGTGGGCAAATAATCAAGGAAAAGTAGGAGATAAACTTATTCTTACTAAGAAATTAGGGGTAGGAATTATTTGTAGTGCAAACCGTATTGGAGAAGCTTCCAAGGAAGCTTTACAGGAAGCGATAACTTCTATGATAACCTTAAATAAACAGGCAGCAGAAATTGCAAAAAAATATGAAATTCATGCAGCTACTGACGTGACGGGTTTTGGATTTTTGGGACATTTGCATGAAATGATGGACGGAAAACTTTCTTGTCGTATTATATCAAAGGAGGTTCCGATTTTAAACGAAGCATTGGTATATGCGGATGAGTTTTATCTTACGGCGGCAGCACAAAAAAATAGGAATTATGTTGAGGAATTTGTACATTTTGAAAATATTTCCTTTGCTATGGAAGAAGTGTTGTTAGATCCGCAAACTTCAGGAGGTTTATTGTTAGCAGTGGAAGCAAACGATGCTATGGCAATGGTAAGGGAAATGCGGGAAGCCGGATTACCTGCGGTCATGGTGGGTGAAATCACAGAAAAAAAGGATGTGGAAATTTGGGTAGAATAAAAGAGAAAAAAATCATTATTACTTTCTACACAACCACAGATGCTATGGCCATGGAGGATTGGTGCAAAGAACATGGAGTTGGTGGAAGAATCATACCGGTTCCGCCAACGATTATGGCAGGATGTGGGTTGGCGTGGTGTATAGAACCAGAAATGGAAGAAGAGATGATACAGGCAATTAGAAAATCTCAGATATCTTATCAGGCTATGCAGGAGGCAATGATATGATTTATTTGGATAATGCGGCAACTACCATGAAAAAACCCAAATCTGTTATTAACGCAGTTTGCCATGCCATGGAGTCTTTGGGAAATTCCGGGCGGGGAGTTCACGATGCAACGTTAGATGCTTCCAGAATTATTTTTCAGACCAGAAGAAAATTAGCAAAGCTAATAGGAGCAGGGAGTCCTAATGAAATTGTGTTTACTATGAATTCCACGGAGAGTTTAAATATAGCAATGAAAGGATTGTTACAGCCTGGGGATCATGTGATTACTACTCAGCTGGAACATAATTCTGTATTGAGACCTTTATATGAAATGGAAAAAGTAGGGGTAGAATTAACTTTTATATCTGTGGATCTGTTAGGGAATCCGGTTTATGAAGAAATTCCATCATCTATACGAGAGAATACAAAAGCTGTGGTGATGACACATGGTTCTAACCTTACAGGGAATGTAGTAGACATAGAACGAGTTGGAAAGATGACCAAAGAAGCTAATATTTTGTTCATTGTGGATGCATCACAAACAGCAGGTTTTTTAGATATTGATGTAAAAAAGATGGGGGTAGATGTGCTGTGTTTTACAGGACATAAATCTTTATTAGGTCCCCAAGGAACAGGTGGCATGTATGTAAGAAGTGGCCTGGAAGTGAGGCCATTATTAACCGGTGGAAGTGGAATATTAACCTTTGAAAAAGAACATCCAGTAAGAATGCCGGAAGCTTTGGAAGCAGGTACTGCAAATGGCCATGGATTGGCAGGATTACAGGCTGCTTTAGATTTTATACAAGAAGAAGGTTTGGAGAATATCAGAAAAAAAGAAGGGGAATTAATGTGGCTTTTTTATTATGCGGTAAAAGAGATTTCACAGATTACTGTTTATGGAGATTTTACCGGAAAACTACGATGTCCCATCGTTTCTTTAAATATAGGAAACATACCATCTTCGAAGATTAGTGATAAATTAGCACAGGAATATGATATTGCGACCCGTTCCGGTGGACATTGTGCTCCTTTGATGCATGAAGTTTTGGGAACAAAAGAGCAGGGGGCAGTACGTTTTAGCTTTTCCTATTTTAATACTAAGGAAGATGTAGAAAGAGCAGTGAAAGCAATCAGAGAGATTGTAGAAAAAATATGGGAGGAAAATTAATGGAAATAAAAGTTGTAGATGCCAGAGGATTGGCTTGCCCACTCCCGGTAGTAAATGCGAAAAAAGCAACAGCAGAATTGAAACAGGGAGGGAAAGTCTCTGTATTAGTGGATAACGAGATTGCAGTACAGAACCTACAGAAATTTGCGAAACAAAAAGTGTATGAATGTATGGCAAAAAAATTAGCGCCACAAGAATATGAAGTGACAATGATAGTAGAAGTTAAGAAAAGTGTGGAAGAAACAGAGGATGTAACAAAGGTTGTGACAGAGAAAATAGATATGGGTGTCAGAAGGTCGAATGAGGATGAAAAGACTCCCACCTGTCAACCGGATATCAGAAAAAAGGGAATGGTTGTTGTTCTTTCCGGAAATGTATGTGGTACAGGAGAGGAAAAATTAGGGAAAGCTTTAATGAAAGCTTTTGTTTTTGCATTGACCAAGCAAGATCAACTTCCGGAAACGATTCTCTGTTATAATACCGGAGCATATCTGACATGTGAGGGTGCAGATACATTAGAAGATATGAAAAGTCTGGAAGCTGAAGGAGTAAAAATTTTAACTTGTGGAACCTGTCTTGATTTTTATGGTTTGAAAGAAAAATTGGTGGTAGGAAGTGTTACCAATATGTATGAAATGGTAGAAACTATGGAACAAGCCCAAAATATAATTTCTCCATAATGTTATGGAAGGAAAAAGAACATGGAAAGATGTTGTGGCTAAAAAATCGGTAAAAAGTAGAATGTTGGAGTAAAAAATGAAAAATCTGATCATTGTACGAGGTGGTGGAGATTTGGCCACCGGAACCATTGCTAAATTAGCGCATTGTGGATTTCCGGTGTTAGTGCTGGAAATAGACACTCCATCTGCTATTCGAAGAAATGTAGCTTTTTCGGAAGCTGTTTATGAAGGGTGGAAAACGGTAGAAAAGCAAACTTGTTTTTGGGCAAAAGACGAGGAACAGGCATTGCAATTATTGAAAAAAGGGAAAATAGCCTTACTGGTGGATCCAAAGGGAAACTGTATTTCTCACCTGAAACCTTTGGCAGTAGTGGATGCTATTTTGGCAAAGAAAAATTTAGGAACAACGATGTCTATGGCCCCCATTACCATTGCGTTAGGTCCGGGATTTGAAGCAGGAGTGGATGTACATGCGGTGGTAGAAACCAAGCGTGGACATTCTTTGGGGAGAATTTACTATGAAGGAACGGCGATCCCGAATACGGGAGTTCCGGGAGTGATTGCAGGTTTTGGAAAAGAACGGGTATTGCATAGTCCGGTGGCAGGAGTGATTCAAAATAAGAAGAGAATTACGGATACTGTGAAAAAGGGAGAAATCGTTGCCTGGGTTGAAAGCGTAGAAGGGAAAATACCAATTAAGGCTACCATAGACGGATTGTTGCGAGGCCTCATTCGAGATGGATTTACGGTGACAAAGGGATTCAAAGTTGCAGATATAGATCCCAGAATACAGGAATATGAGAATTGCTTTACAATCTCAGATAAAGCCCGTTGTATTGGTGGGGGCGTTTTGGAGGCTTTGTTGTATTTGAAGAATAAAAATGAGAAGGTATCTTTATGATTATCGCAGTGGTAGGCGCTGGTGGAAAGACAACATTAATTAAAAAATTAGCGAAGGAATATTTGCAACAAGGCAAAAGAGTATTCGTCACTACCTCCACTCATATGTATAGGGAAGAAGACACTTTGGTAACCGATGATGCAAAAGCTATTATAGAGGCTTTGGAGAAAAAGAAATATTGCTTTGCCGGAAGAGCGGCAGAGGATATGAAAAAAGAAACGTTGCCACAAGGGAAACGCCAAACGATAAAAAAGGAATTTGCGGAAAAAATTATTGCGTTATCCAAGGAAACCTATCAAAAAGTTTGTGGTTATGCTGATGTGGTGTTGATAGAAGCCGATGGTTCAAAGCAGCTCCCGCTAAAATTTCCGAGAAAAGGAGAACCTGTCATTTACGACAATGTAGAAGAAATTGTGGTAGTGTATGGGTTGCATGGAATTGGAAAAAACGTAAAAGAAGTGGTGCATCGGTGGGAGTTGGCTAAAAAGTGTTTTACGAAAGGACAGGATTGGGGTGGAAAATGGAATACCCTTGAAACGGAGAATAGAACATCGGAAATGTGGGAAGAGGAGGACATTGTGACTCCTAACCATATATGGTTTTTGGTGCAGAAAGGATATATAGAGCCATTGAGAAAACAATATCCGGATAAGAAAATAAAGCTTTATGGAAGTCATGAAAAAACTCTTTATGAAAGAGTGATAGCAAGTATCATAAATTCTGCAGGAGATTTCGGGGAAGAAATACAAAAGATTGGTGAGAATATTTCTCAAAAGAATTCGAAGATAGCATATGCTATTTCTAAAATTGAGAAAGAATGGTTTTGTCCTAAACCCAAGCTTATCATTTTAGGTGGAGGGCATGTTTCGGTAGCGTTGGCTAAGATGGCTTCCGCGTTGGATTTTCAGGTAAAGGTTATGGATGACAGAGAGGAATTTGCTAATCGTGAAAGATTTCCGGATGCATGGGAAGTTATTTGTGATTCTTTTGTAAATTTAGAAGCATACCTGGAACCGGATGCGTATTATGTGGTGGTGACCAGGGGACATAAAGATGATTTTGAATGTGTGAAAAAGATATTACCTACAAAGTATACTTATTTAGGAATGATAGGTAGTCATTTGAAGGTAACAAAAACCTTCGAAAATTTAAAAAATGAAGGCTTTACGGAGGAACAGCTGGATACTATTTTTGCACCTATCGGCTTACAGATTCATGCTGTAACACCGGCTGAAATTGCAATCAGCATTTTGGCACAGATAATTCAGGAAAAAAACAAAAAACAGGTATCGTCTGTTTCCGCAGAACTGTTATCATGTAAGGACGCAGGGGTACTCTGTATTATTATTGAAAAAACAGGATCATCGCCCAGAGGAGTGGGAAGTATGATGTTAGTAACAAAAGACAGTGTTATTGACAGTATTGGCGGAGGTGCGGTAGAATTTGCAGCCATACAAGATGCAAGGCAATGCCAGGAAGTGTTTGTCAAAGAATATCATCTTAATTCTAAAGACAGTGAAAAATTAGGGATGATATGTGGTGGAAGTAACAAGGTGTTATTTGTTCCTATCTAAAATACAAAAAGGCTGTTACAAAACAAGCAGTAATGAATAGAGATACTCGAATTCGCCACTGATATTTTGTAACAGCCTCTTTGTATGTATGAAAAGAATTAATATTTTAACATTACTTCATCATTGGTTCGCATAGCAGCCTCTTCCATTTCTACACGGTGGGCTAAAAGTTTTTCTTTTATCTCTTTATGATTGATACCAATCATCTGAAGTGCCAGATAAGCAGCATTCTTCCCACCGTTGATAGCTACGGTTGCAACAGGGATGCCAGGAGGCATTTGCACAATAGAAAGAAGAGCATCAGTACCGTCTAAAACAGAACCGGAAAGAGGTACACCTATCACAGGAAGAACGGTTTGGGAAGCCACAACTCCCGGTAAAGCAGCCGCCATGCCTGCAGCAGCAATAATAACCTCTGTTCCATTTTTGTCAGTTTCTTCAATAAAAGCACTTAACCCTTTATGGGCTCTGTGAGCAGAAAGGCACCTAACATCCACTTCTACTCCAAAATCTTTTAAAATCGTAATGGCAGGTTCTACTTTGGGTAAGTCGCTGGTAGAACCCATGATAATAGCAACTCTCATAAAATCTCCCTTCCTCCGTTTGTATTCACGGCATAAGTAATAAAGAAAAACTTCGTTTGTTCATAAATTCTTAAATATATTCTTCATTATACGTATCTTATTTTTTTTTTCAAGAGTAATGAAAGGAGAGAAGCAATTTGACAGAATGCAAATTAGTCTTGCGTTGCAAAATGAGAGAGAAGTATAATGAAAAAAATATGATTATCGGAAATTATCAGTTTATACAATAACAAACTAACAGAATTCTCGTATAAAAGATTATGTGAAAAGGATACTTTAGATATGAAAAAAAGAATTATAATTTTGCTTCTTTGTGGTTTGTTTCTTTTATTGCAGGGATGTACAGATAAAATCAAAACAAAAAATGTATCATTGACAGTGCAGGAAACAATGACAATTGCAGAAGAGAATGTTGAAGCTGAAGAAAGAGAGGAGTCGGACTTTGAAACAAGTTATCCTGTTGTTGTTACCGACCAGTTAGGACGTCAAGTAATAATTGAAGAAGAACCCCAAACGATTGTAAGTGGGTATTATATATCAACTAGTTTGTTGATTGCGTTAGGACAGGAAGAAAAGCTGGTTGGTGTAGAAAATAATCCGGAGAAAAGACCTATCTATCAAAAATGTGCACCTCATATTATGAATTTGCCACAAGTAGGCACGGTAAAAGAATTGGATTTGGAACAGTGTGCCTTGTTACAACCGGATTTAATCATATTGCCGTTCAAATTAAAAGATACGGCAGAGAGTTTGGAACAGTTAGGAATAAATGTGTTGTATATAAAACCGGAAAGTAAGAAATTATTAGAACAAGCAACAGCATTATTAGGTATTGTTACTAATAGTAATGAACAAGTTGAAAAGCTGCAGTCTATGATTCTGGAAAAGACGAAAGAGATGCAAGACTTGGTGGAAAAAAGTGAAAGACCAACGGTCTATATTACAGGCAACAGTAATTTTTTAACTACTGCAGGTTGTGAGATGTATCAGCACAGTTTGATTGAAACAGCAGGAGGAGAAAATGTTGCCAAAGAGTTAAATGATTTTTCTTGGGCAGAAATTTCTTATGAACAATTATTAGCTTGGAATCCTGAATATATTATTTTAGCAGCAGATGCTAAATTTGATATAGAAACAGTGTTAAAAGATGAAAATTTGGCTGGTTGTAAAGCTGTAAAAAACGGAAATGTATACCAAATGCCCAGTAATATAGAGAGCTGGGATTCTCCGATCCCGGGCAGTATGCTGGGAAGTTTATGGTTGGCCAATGTACTTCATTCGGATGTATATGATGTAAGCAGATATGAATCTGCGGTAGAAGAATTTTATGGGGAATTTTATGGTTTATAGAGTAGTGTTATGGAGATAGTAAAGCGAACGAAGAAAATACAATATATCATAGTGATTATCCTAATTTTGGGAGTATGTTTTTTCCTTTCTCTGAGCGCTGGGAAATTTCCGCTTCATGTGCCAGATTTATTTCGTGGTGATGAAACAGCGTTAAGTGTTTTTTGGACGTTGCGTTTTCCCAGAAGCTGTATGGCTGTAATTGCAGGATTCGGATTAGGAGTTGTGGGTATAGTCTATCAAACTATATTTCAAAATCCATTGGCAGCTCCGGATATTATCGGTGTTTCTGCGGGAGCTTGTGGGGGAGCAGCTTTTGGAATTCTGTTTTGTGCAGGAGGCACGGTTGGAGTAACTTTGTGTGCTTTTGCAGGAAGTGTGATAGCAGTAATTTCAGCTTTGGGATTGTCAATGGTTGTACGAGGAAAAAGTCATTTGTCAATTGTGTTATCAGGGCTGGCAGTACAATCTTTGGCTCAAACTGTATTAATGATGTTAAAGTTAATGGCGGACCCGGAGAAAGAATTGGCAGCCATTGAATATTGGATTATGGGAAGTCTGAATGCGATTACGGCTAAGGATATAATGTTTCCTATAGGAGTTACTGCAATTTGTATGATGATTTTGATTTGCTTATATCGACAGATTTTTTTGTTGTCGTTACATGAGGATGAGGCTACTTTGTTAGGGGTGTCTGTAGGAATCTTGCGTTTAGTGATTTTGCTTTTGGCTACGTTAGTAGTAGCAGCTATCGTTAGTGTAACAGGAGTCATAGGATTTGTAGGGCTTGTTGCACCGCATTGTGCACGTTTGCTTTTGAAAAATTTGTGTGTGGAAACCTTGGTTCTAAGTGGTTTGATTGGAAGTGTATTACTTTTAGTGGCAGATATTTTAGCAAGGACAGTAGCCAAAAGTGAGTTGCCGGTAAGCGTTTTTACCAGCTTAATTGGTGTGCCGTTTTTGGTGTGGTTAATGGTTCGAAAAGAAAAGAATTGATTTTTTGAAATCAAGCGGGATAAGAATCTCATTATAGAATATAAAGAAGATAGAATAGAAGAAAAGATAGGGATAGATTTTTGAAAGAATATAACACAATACAAAGGGAAAGAGAATGTTTTTTTGAGATACATAACATTACTGCCGGTTATGGAAAGAAAGAGATGATACATAATATCAATTTTTCATTAAATTCCCACACCTTAACTTGTTTGATAGGAGCAAATGGTAGTGGAAAAACTACTTTGTTGAAAAGTATTGCAAATCAGTTATCGCATCAAGGAACATGTAGTATAGAAGGGGAAAGTTTAGAACAAAAATCAGTAAAAGAATTAGCAAGGGATGTAAGTTATATTCCGCAAAAAACAGGAATTTCCATTTCTATGTCTGTGCTTGATGTAGTGTTAATGGGATACAATGCCAGACTAAAATTATTGGAAAATCCCAGTAAAAAACAAATACAACAAGCTTGTGAAGTTTTGAGTAAAATTGGATTGGAAAAAGAAATAGATACGGACTATTTAAATTTAAGTGAGGGACAAAAACAATTGGTGATTCTAGCCAGGATGATGATAGAAAATACCAAAATTTTGTTATTGGATGAACCGGATTCAGCGTTGGATGTTCCCAATCGTTTTCGCATGATGTCAAATATTAGACATATGGTTGATACAGAGGAAAAAGCAGGAATTTTATGTTTACATGATCCCATGCTTGCATTGGAATTTTGTGATCAACTGGTATTGTTGAAAGCGGGAAAGTGTATTGGTATATTGTATCCGAAAAAAGATTCTATTGGAGTCATGGAAAAAGCGTTTTGTCAGGTATATGGTAATGTAAGTTTAATGGAATGTTTTGATAAAGAGGGAAAACGACATTTTTCTATGATTGGGATATAGTTATGGAGTAAAGAACTCAATTTAAGAAAAATTGTGTTACCCCAAATAGAGGAAATAGAGAATGTGATGAGAAAAATAGGCTGTGTTATTATGGCATCAGGATATGGAAAAAGATTTGGAAGCAATAAGCTTCTTGCAGATTTTTGTGGAAAATTATTGATCCAGAGAATTCTAGATATTACGGAAGAGATGTTTGAAAAGCGAGTGGTAGTAACACGAAGTGAAGAAATAAGAGAAGTGTGTACGAAACAACGGGTACAGGTTATTTTTCACAATTTACCGAATCGAAATGATACGATTCGTTTAGGGGTGGAAGTAATGGAGGATATGGAAGCTTGTATTTTCTGTCCTTCAGATCAACCTTTACTAAGAAGAGAGAGTTTGAAAGCTTTGATGGAGAGCTTTGAAAATAGAAAACGAGGAATTCATCGTTTGATTTATGAAAACCAAGAAGGAACACCTATTCTGTTTGGAAAAGAATATTATGCAGAATTAAAGAATTTACCTGAAAAATCAGGTGGTTCCTATTTGGTAAAAAAATATCCTGAGAAGGTAACAAAAGTTTCGGCTTTCGAATGCTATGAATTAATGGATGTGGATAAACCGGAAGATTTAGAAAGATTATGTGAATTGTGTAAAAAAGAATAACATAAAGGTCTGTCGTAAGGATTTGAGTTGTTAAAAAATGGAGGTTAAAGATAACTATGTACACTATGAAAAATTATGTGCAAGTGCAAAGCTTAGAGGAAGCCTATGAGTTGCGTACGAAAAATAAAAATAATGTAATTTTAGGAGGTAATCTTTGGTTGAAAATGACAACTAGAGATCTTTCGACAGGAATTGATTTATGTAATCTTGGTTTGGATCGCATTGAAGAAGATGAAAGTGGTTATGCCATTGGGTGTATGTGTTCCCTTCGTGATTTGGAAACGAATGTTTCTATGGAAACTGAGTTTGGTGGAGCAGTAAAAGATGCATTGAGACATATTGTAGGAGTACAGTTTCGTAATACAGCAACCGTAGGTGGAAGTGTATTTCCAAGATTTGGATTTTCCGATGTATTGACTTTATTGGCTGCTTTGGATTGTGAAGTAGAGTTGTTTAATAAGGGTAGAGTTTCTATAAAGGATTTTATTTTAGATAGTCCGGATCATGATATTTTGGTAAAAGTAATGATAAAAAAAGATAAAAGAAAAGTGGTATATGAGACTCTTCGTATGACGGAAACGGATTTTGGTGTTTTAAACTGTGCGGTTTCTGTAAAAGATGGCAAATATACTATTGTATTAGGTGCAGCACCTCGTAAAGCTAAGATGGTAGAGGTGGATCCTTGCAGTAATTGGGAGGATAAGGAAGCTAAAGATGCCTGGTTAGAGGAAGTTGTGAATCAGTATATTTTTGGAACCAATATGCGAGGAAGCAAAGAATATCGTAGAGCTATGGCAAAAGTATTAATTACCAGAGCAGTGGATAGATTGGGGGTATAAAGAATGAAGATTACAGTAACCTTAAATGGCAAAAGAATAGAAGCTGAAATTACTCCTGATATGATGTTGTTAGATTTTGTTCGAAGTCAGGGAATGAAAAGTGTAAAACGTGGTTGCGATACCGGTAATTGCGGTTTGTGTACTCTTTGGCTGGATGATAAACCGGTATTATCTTGTTCTACTTTGGCTGCCAGAGCCAATGGGAAAAAAGTAACTACCCTGGAAGGAGTACAGGAAGAAGCAAAAGAATTCAGTGATTTTCTTGCGGGAGAGGGAGCAGATCAGTGTGGCTTTTGTTCACCGGGATTTATTATGGCAGTGTTAGCTTTAAAAAAAGAAAATCCAAATCCGACGGCAGAAGAGATGAAAGAATATTTGGCAGGAAATCTTTGTCGTTGTACCGGATACCAGTCGCAGTATAGAGCCTTATGTAAATATTTTGGAATACAGGAGGTCTAAGCAGATGGAACAGACGAAAAACAAATATGTAGGTCAAGCTATTATAAAGAAAGATGCCAAGGCGTTGCTTTCCGGTAAGCCTGCATATACAGATGATTTTGTACCGGAAAATGCATTAGTAGTGAAGTTAATGAGAAGTCCTCATGCTTATGCGAAAATTAAAAAGATAGATACTTCTAAAGCTATGTTGGTACCTGGAGTAGAAATTGTGGTTACCTACAAAGATGTACCCAAGAAACGTTTTACTCTGGCAGGTCAGACGTTTCCGGAACCAAGTCCATACGATAGATTGATATTGGATGAATATGTTCGTTTTGTGGGAGATCCGGTGGCGATTGTTGCGGGAAAAAATGAAGCATGTTGCCAAAAGGCAATGAAGTTAATCAAAGTAGAATATGAAGTATTGGAACCTATTTTAGATTTTAAGCAATCTTTGGATAATACAATTCTCATTCATCAGGAAGACAGTTTCGTTGGCCATGATGGTCAGGGAACAGATCAAATGAGAAATCTTTGTGCGTCCTCAGAAGAAATAGAGGGAGATGTGGAAGGTGTTTTGGCACAGTGTGATTATTTGGTAGAGGAAAGTTACCATATCAAAGCAGTAAGTCAGGCCATGATGGAGCCTTTTACAGCTTATACATATATGGATGTATATGGCAGAATGGTGGTGCAGTCTGCCACGCAGATTCCATTCCATGTACGAAGAATTGTATCTCATGCATTGGATGTTCCCAAATCTAAAATTCGTGTGATCAAGCCTAGAATTGGTGGTGGTTTCGGAGCGAAACAGACAGCGGTTTGTGAAGTATATCCAGCTATTGTTACCTATTTGACAACAAAGCCTGCACATCTTACTTTTACAAGAGAAGAATGTTTTACCAATGGATCTCCGCGTCATGAAATGGAAGTAAAGATTCGATTGGGTGCTGATAAAAATGGAAAATTTAAAGCGGTTGATTTGTATACCTTGTCCAATACAGGCGCTTATGGGGAACATGGACCTACAACCGTAGGACTTACGGGAACCAAATCCTTATCTATGTATTATGGATTGGAAGCGCATCGTTTTGCTTATGATGTAGTATATACCAATCGTTTATCTTCGGGAGCCTATCGTGGATATGGGGCAACACAGGGGATTTTTGCATTAGAATCTGCCGTGAATGAATTGGCTCACAAGATGAAGATAGATCCTATAAAACTTCGTGAAATGAATATGGTTCATGAGGGAGATAAATTTACTCATTATTATGGCGAAAGTGCCACTTCTTGTGCATTAGATAAATGTGTGGAAAGAGTAAAAGAAATGATAGAGTGGGATAAAAAATATCCTTGCTATGAAGTAGCTCCAAATAAAGTTAGAGCGGTAGGCATGGCAATGGCCATGCAGGGATCTGGTATTAGTGGTGTGGACGTTGGAAGTGTAGCACTAAAATTAAACGATGACGGATTCTATACTTTAATGGTAGGTTGTTCTGATATGGGAACCGGTTGTGATACCATTCTTGCACAGATGGCAGCAGACTGTTTGGGGTGCGATATGGAAAATATTGTTGTTTTTGGTGTAGATACAGACCAGTCTCCATATGACAGTGGTTCGTATGCCTCCTCTACTACTTATGTAACAGGTATGGCAGTGGTAAAATGTTGTGAAATGATGATGAAAAAAATTCAGAAAGCAGCATCCGGGATTTTAGAATTACCAATGGAGGAATTGGCCTTTGACGGAGAAAGAGTTTTTGCAATTTCTGATGAAACCAAAGGAATTACTTTGCCGGATTTGGTTACTAAATTACAGGCGGGAACAGGCGAAATCTTGTATGCCCAGTCGTCTCATACTTCACCTGTTTCGCCACCACCATTTATGGCTGGTGCTGCAGAAGTGGAAGTAGATTTAGAAACGGGAAAAGTAACCCCCATTGATTATGTTGCCTGCGTAGATTGCGGTACGGTTATCAATGCGAATCTTGCAAGAGTACAGACAGAAGGTGGTTTGGTGCAGGGAATAGGTATGTCTTTGTTTGAAGACATCTTATATACAGACAAGGGATATTTGATGACCAATAACTTTATGCAGTATAAAATCCCGACTCGTATTGATATGGGAAAAGTAAGAGTGGATTTTGTAGAAACCTATGAAAAGTCCGGTCCATTTGGAGCAAAATCCATAGGAGAAGTAGTTATTAATACCCCGGCCCCAGCTATTGCAGATGCAGTTTATAATGCTACAGGACTTCGCTTCAGAAGCATGCCAATTACCGCTGAAAAGGTATTTATGGCATTACAAGAAAAATAAGATATATAGTAGAATGGGGAAGATGCTTTTCAGCATCTTCCTTTTCGTTTATAATTAAGAAAAATGTGGAAAAGAGACGAGTTTATGACAAAGTTTTTACAAGAGTTGACGGACTTTATTTTTTTGGAGGATGAACCACAAAAAGCGGATGTGATTTTTTTGCCGGGGTCCGAGGAAGGGATATTGGCAAAGACAGCTGCTAAGTTATATCGTGAAGGATATGCTCCTTTGATTGTGCCATCCGGAAAATATGCAAAATGGACAGGGAAATCTGTGGTAGAAGAATACGAAACGGAAAGTGATCATTTTGCCAAGATTTTAATGGAGGAAGGGGTTCCGGAAAGTGCCATTATGAAAGAGAGAGAAGCTACTTATACGTATCAAAATGCAATCAATACCAGAAAGTTATTAGATGAAAAAGGAATTGTAGTAAGACGTGCACTTTTATGTTGTCAGGCATTTCATGCAAGAAGAAGTAAATTATACTATCAGGTGTTATTTCCGGACACAGAAATTTTGGTTTGTCCTACAGTAACAAAAGAGATATCTAAAGATAATTGGTATCAATCGAGAGAAAAGTCAGACAGAGTGTTGGGAGAAATAGAGCGTTGCGGTAGTCAGTTTCATGAAATAGTAGAGGAATATGGCGCTAAGGAAAAATAATTTTTTAGGTAGTAACGCAAGGTAAAAAGTAGGAAGAGGAAAAGCGAATGGAGAAAAAAGATATCTGCATGAGAATAAAAGAAGCTACTCAATATTATATAGGAGAGGTTCGACAGACCAGTCATAATTTTATCAAATGGTCAATACTTGCTATTGTTACAGGTGGGGTGATTGGTGTTTTAAGTAGTTTCTTTGGTCATGCTCTTTCTATGGCAACAAATTTTAGAGAAGAACATACATGGATCATATTTGGAATGCCCCTAGCCGGTCTCATGATTGTGCTTTTGTATAAAAAATTCGGAAAAGATGATGGGGGTACCAACCAAGTATTTTCTACCGTTCGTGCCAGAGATGAGGTGCCGGCAACGGCAGCACCTCTAATTTTTATATCTACTGTACTAACACATCTTACAGGTGGATCTGCCGGACGTGAAGGAGCTGCGATTCAACTGGGGGGAAGTGTTGCAAATCAGATGGGAAGAATCATGAAATTGGATGACGAAGACACCCATGTGATTGTAATGTGTGGTATGAGTGCGGCGTTTGCGGCACTTTTCGGAACCCCTATGGCAGCAGCTATCTTTTCGCTGGAAGTGATTAGTGTTGGGGTTATGTATTATACAGCTTTGATGCCATGTTTGCTTTCGTCTCTTATGGCTGCAGGAGTTGCAGGAGCTATGGGAATTCATGCTGAGCATTTCCAAAAGGGATTCGTACCGGATATGACTGTAATTTTTGGTATGAAAATAGGAATTGTTGTACTTGTTTGTTCCATTGTTAGTATTTTGTTTTGCATGGTGTTAAAACAGGTAGGGAAAGCCTATGGACGTTGGTTTAATAATAAATACAGCAGAATTGTTGGCGCGGCAGTTTTGGTAATTGGTATCAATTTGATAATGCGTACTTCAGATTATATGGGAGCCGGAACAGAATTGATTGTAAAGGCGGTAGAGCTAGGAGAAGCCAGACCTTGGGATTTTTTCCTGAAGTTGGTGTTAACAGCTCTTACAATGAAAGCAGGATTCAAAGGAGGAGAAATTGTACCTTCTTTTTGTATAGGTGCGACTTTGGGATGTACATTAGGGCAACTTTTAGGATTTGAACCGAGACTTTGCGCAGCTTGTGGGATGATTGCTTTTTTCTGTGGTGTAACCAATTGTCCAATTACTTCTATGTTAATTGCGTTTGAATTATTTGGTTTTGAAGGGGTATCTTATTATTTGGTGGCTGTTGCAGTAAGTTATGCAACCAGTGGATATTATGGATTATATAAAGATCAGACAATTGTATACTCAAAGTATAAAGCTAAGTATGTAAATCAAAAAACAAGATCATAATATGATTAAAAAAATAGTGAAAGTATGAAAGAAAAAAGCTCGAAAGCCTAAATGCTCTCGGGCGTTTTCTTTCTTATACAAAATTCAAACAAAAATACAAAAAAAAAACAAAATAATACTAAAAAAAATCGAAAAATAATTGCATATATTGACGAAGAATGATAAACTTTTGACGATTGTGAGATAAGGAGGCAGCATGGAGAGAGAAAATAAAATACGACTCAGTTTTTGCAAGGGTGATGCAGTAGTAATTTCTTTTGTAATAATGCTGGCAATTCTTATTGGTGTTGTTTTTTGGATGAAAACGGGAACAGAACAAGGAAATATTGTAGTGGTTTACCAAGAGGGTGAAAAGATACAAGAACTTTCTTTGGATAAAGATACGGAAGTTTTGATTGAAAATTACTACACAAACAAGCTAATAGTAAGAGACAAAAAAGTGGCCATTGTGGAATCCGATTGTCCTGGAATGGACTGTGTACACAGCGGAGCAATCAGTGGTAAAGGACGCAGTTTGGTATGCCTTCCTAATAGGGTGGAAATTCGAATCGAGGGGGAAGTGGATTCGGAAGTGGATTTTATCGTGAGGTAAGAGATGAAGAAAAGCAAAGTAAATCAAATGACCTTATGTGCGATTTTAATATCAATGGCGTTGGTTTTGTCGTATATGGAACGCTTTATTCCATTGCAAATGGTGATTCCGTTGCCGGGAATAAAGTTGGGACTGGCGAATGTTGTAACTTTAATGGCATTGTTCTTTTTAGGACAAAAAAGTGCTTTTACTATTTTAATCCTAAGATGTATTTTGGGCTCAGTGTTTGGTGGAGGAATTTCAGGACTGGCATTTTCTATGACAGGTGGAATTTTTGCCATGAGCGTCATGTGCATTTTCAAAAAATGCAAAGGGATATCTGTTTATGGAGTCAGCATCCTTGGGGCTGCGGCTCATAATATAGGTCAGATATTAGTAGCAATCCTTTTTATGGGATCTGTGTACGTAATAGGATATTTGCCATATTTGTTAATTGTATCTGTGTTTACCGGGATGGCAACCGGAAGTATATGTAGAGGAGTTTTCCGTATATTAAAAACAAATACACAGATGATACAAAACGAAAAGTAACAGGAGGAAAAAACAATGAAAAAAATGCTTGCTTATGTATTAACATTAGCAATGACAGCAGGAGTACTTGTAGGATGTACAGGGAAAACTGTGGTTATCGAAAATCAAACAGAAAATGTAGAGAAAGCAGAAAATGCTGAAGTGGCAGAAGGTGCTGTGAAAACAGGTCTCTCTGTTATGGCTACTATTTCCGGTGAAAATGCAACAGCAGAGGCTACAGGTGTGGCTACAACAGATATTTCTTTGGTAGCAGTAACTGTAGATGATAATGGTGTAATTACTTCTTGTGCTATTGATGCAGTACAGGGTAAAGTTGCTTTTGATCAGACAGGAGCTTTGGTTGGAGAAACAGGAGAAATTTTAAGTAAAAATGAATTAGGCGACGATTATGGAATGCGTGCATATTCCGGAATTGGAAAAGAGTGGAATGAACAGGCAGCTTATATTGCAGAATATGCAGTAGGAAAAACAGTAGAAGAATTAAAAACAAATGCAATTGATGAAGCAGGTAAGGTAAAAGATGCAGACTTAGCAAGCGGTGCTACTATTCATATGGGATCTTTTATTGGAGCAATTGAAGCTGCAGTAAATAATGCAGCACATCTTGGTGCTCAGAGTGGAGATCAGTTAGTGTTAACTGCAATTTCTTCTTCTAATGGAAGTGCAGCAGCAACAGCAGATGCAGAAGGTAGCGCGTCTGTAACTTCCAATATCATTGCTATGACAACAAAGGGAAATGTAATTACAAGCTGTATTATTGATGCTGTTCAGTCTAAAGCAGGATTTGGTGCAGACGGACAGTTAGTAGGTGAAGTTGGCGGTGATGTATTATCCAAAGCACAGCTTGGTGCTGATTATGGATTAAAAGCATACTCCGGCGTTGGTAAAGAATGGGATGAACAGACAGATGCTTTCTGTGCATATGTAACAGGAAAAACAGTAGAAGAAGCAACAGGAATTGCTCTTACAGAAACAACAGCACCAGCAGATGCTGACCTTGCAGCAAGTGTATCTATCGCAGTAGGTGATTTTGTAAGCTTAGTAGAAAAAGCAGGTACATTTGTAGGAGCTGAAAACGCAGCAGGTAATGCAGGCGCTGTAAAAACAGGTTTTGCAGTTTCCGCAAGTATTAGTGCTGAAAGTGCAGGAGAAAAGGATGGTAGTTCTACTACAGACGTTTCTTTAGTTGCAGTTACAGTAACCGAAGAAGGTGTCATTGAATCTTGTAAAATTGATGCTATTCAGGGCAAAGTTGCTTTCGGTGCAGACGGCAAAGTAACTTCTGAAGCAGGGGAAGTATTAACAAAAAAAGAATTAGGTGATGATTACGGTATGCGTGTGGAATCTCCAATCGGAAAAGAATGGGATGAACAGGTAGAAGCTATTGAAGCATATGCAGTAGGAAAAACAGTAGAAGAATTAAAAACAAATGCAATTGATGAAACTGGTAAGGTAAAAGATGCAGACTTAGCAAGCGGTGCTACTATTCATATGGGATCTTTTATTGGGGCTATTGAAGAAGCTGTAAATAATGCAAAACATCTTGGAGCAAATGCAGGAGATGAATTAGTATTAGTTACAAACACAAAAGCATCCGGTACAGATGCTACTGCAGATGCAGCAGGAGCTACACAGGTAGATGCTAACGTAGCTGTATTTACATTAAATGGTGATACAATTACAAGCTGTGTTATCGATGCTCTTTCTGCAAAAGCATCTTTTGATACAAAAGGTGTAGCAGCAGAAATTGCTGATTCAACAGTAGCAACAAAAGCACAGCTTGGTGCAAATTATGGATTAAAAGCATACTCTGCAATTGGAAAAGAATGGAATGAACAGGTAGTTTCTTTCTGTGAATATGTAACAGGAAAAACAGTAGAAGAAGTACAAGGAATTGCTCTTACAGAAACAACAGCACCAGCCGATGCTGACCTTGCTGCAAGTGTATCTATCGCAGTAGGTGACTTCATGGCTCTTGTTGAAAAAATTGCAAAATAAATGATTTCAAGATAGCGAAATAGTATCGCAAGGGAAATGAATTAATGATACAAGGAAAAAATATACTTCAAAAGTTAATATTTCTCGTTCTGGCTATGGCGCTGTTAACCGGATGTAGAACATCTGGGAAAGAGCAGGAAACAAAGGTGGAAAAAACGCAGTATCAGGCGTCGTTCTTAAATTTGTTTGATACCGTAACAACCATCCTTGGCTATGCTGAAACAGAGGAAAAATTTGAAGAAATTACAGATGAGATTTATACCAATTTGGAAAAATATCATCAAATGTTTGATATTTATAATGAATATGGAACCAATAACATCAAAACCATTAACGATCAGGCAGGAATAGCTCCGGTAGTAGTAGATGGGGAAATTATACAGTTGCTTTTGGACTGTAAAGAGTATTACAATGTAACTAACGGACGGGTAAATGTAGCTATGGGAAGTGTTCTGCAATTGTGGCATGAAACCAGAGAAGCAGGAATTAACGATCCTGAAAATGCTACAATACCCGAAGAGAGTGCTTTAATAGAAGCAGCCAAGCATTGTAATATAGAAGATCTTATCATTGATGAGAAAGCCTCTACCGTATACATCCGGGATCCGGAAATGTCATTGGATGTGGGAGCTGTTGCCAAAGGATGGGCAACCCAGAGAGTATGTGAAAATGCTCCAGAAGGATTGCTTGTTAGTGTAGGTGGTAATGTAAAAGCTACAGGTCCGAAGCCGGAAGATATTTCTTGGGTAGTTGGTATTCAGTCTCCTTGGGATGCCAATGCAGACTATGTTCATACCTTGTATGTAAATTATGAAAGTGTAGTCACCAGTGGTGATTATCAAAGATATTACACTGTGGATGGTGAAAAATATCATCATTTGATTGATCCTGAAACTTTGCATCCGGGAAAACACTGGAATGCAGTGACTGTAGTATGCGAAGATTCCGGGTTGGCAGATGCTCTGTCCACAGCACTTTTTCTTCTTCCAAAAGAAGAAGGGGAAAAAATAGCAAAGCAGAATGGTGCTGTTGCTTGTTGGATTGCTTCTGAGGAAGAGATTTTTTATAGTGAAGGGTTTAAAGAGATAATTAAGAGGTGAGTGTTATGAAACGTTTATTCTTTGGTGGAGTACATCCTGCAGATAAAAAAGAATTGTCTGCTAGTGTAGAAGTAAAAATGACAAAAGAACCAAAGCAAGTAACTATCCCTATGACCCAGCATATTGGGGCCCCTTGTGAACCTTTGGTAGCTGTAGGGGATACGGTAAAAAAAGGTCAGAAAATTGGGGATGGAAAAGGACTTTGTGTACCGGTACATGCTTCTGTATCCGGTACGGTAGTGGCGATTGAAAAGAGACGTCATATCAACGGAACGGATGAACTTTGTGTAATAATCGAAAATGATTATAAGGATACAGAAGATACTTCCATGATAGCTTACGATGATTATTCTAATTTGAGTGATGATCAGATTATTGAGATTATTCGTGAAGCGGGAATTGTAGGTATGGGGGGAGCTACTTTTGCGACTAATGTAAAAGCAGCAACCAGTATGGAAAGAGTAAAAACATTGATCGCTAATGCATGTGAATGTGAACCATATATTACATCCGATGATATGCTTCTTCGTATGTATCCTGAACGTGTATTAGAGGGGATGAGAATTATCTGTCAGGTATTAGATCCTGAAAGAGTTGTTCTTGCGATTGAAGATAATAAAAAAGAAGCTATTGCAGCTTTGAAAAAAGCATTAGTAAATGAGAAAAAAATTGAACTTGTAGTACTTCCTACCCGTTATCCACAGGGAGCAGAAAAACAGTTGGTGCAGGCTGTTACAGGAAGTGAAATTCCAGGTGGTGAACTTCCCAAAAGTGTGGGAGCAGCTGTATTTAACGTAGCTACTTTTGCTTACACATATGGAGCTGTATGTTTAGGACGTCCGGTAACAAGACGTATGGTAACGATCAGTGGTGAGGCGGTAAATAATCCAGGTAATTATTGGTTTAGAATTGGAACCAGTTTTGAATATGCAGTAGAACAGGCTGGCGGATTAAAAGATAATGTATGGAAAGTAATTGCGGGTGGTCCTATGATGGGGTTGGCTCAGCAAGATTTAAGTGCATGTACGATCAAAGGAACCAGCAGTATTCTTTGTTTATCTGAAGAACAGAATGGTGAAGCACAAGAAGAAAATCCATGTATTCGTTGTGGTGCATGTGTGAAGGCATGTCCAATGAAGTTGCAGCCGTTGTACTTACATGCATATGGTAAAAAAGGAAACGTAGATGAATTGAAACGTTTAAATGTAATGGATTGCATTGAATGTGGATGTTGTTCTTATACATGTCCTGCTAAGTTACATTTAGTAGAAACCATTCGTGAAGGAAAAAAACGTGTAAAGGAGGAAATGTAATCATGAAATTTGAAGTAACATCTTCCCCACATATTAGAAGTAAAAATAATACACAGAAGATTATGTTGAATGTTGTTTTTGCTTTACTTCCTACACTTTTAGTGGGAGTAGTAAGATTTGGTACGCAAGCATTACTTCTTACGCTTGTAAGTGTGGCTGCGGCGGTAGTAGCAGAATGGATTTGTGGTATGGTGATTTATCATCGTAACACTGTAAAAGATTTATCTTCTGTTGTAACAGGTATGTTATTAGCGTTGACACTTCCTTCTACAGTACCTTATTGGGTAGCAGCTATTGGTAGTGCTTTTGCTATTATTTTAGTAAAAGGATTTGGCGGTGGATTAGGAAAGAATGTCTTTAACCCTGCATTAGCAGGAAGAGCTCTTTTGATGTTATTCTGGCCAGTATATTTAATTCGTTATCCACAGGTGGGAACGAAAGGAAATGCAGTAGATATGATAGCAGGTGCAACACCGCTTCATCATATGCAGATGCCAGCGTTACCGGAAGAAAGTTTCATGGATATGTTTCTTGGTAACATCGGAGGATGTATCGGTGAAGTTTGTACATTAGCTTTATTAGCAGGTGCGGCGTTTCTTATTTTGAAAGGAATTATTTCGGTAAGAATCCCTGCAGCATACTTAGGAACTGTTGCAGTTTTGACTTTTGTTTTCTCTAAAGGAGATAATGTTTTCGCTTGGATGATGTATAGCCTTCTTGGAGGTGGTGTTATGTTGGGAGCTCTTTTTATGGCAACTGACTACGCAACTAGTCCGGTAACACCTAAAGGACAGGTGATTTATGGAATTGGCTGTGGTATTTTAACTGTAGTGTTCCGTTATTTTGGTTTATTCCCGGAAGGTGTAACTTATGCAATTCTTTTAATGAACGCATGTGTATGGGCGATTGATGCTTATACTGCACCACGTAGATTCGGAACAAAGAAAGGAGAAACAGTATAATGAAAAACAAAATTGTAACTCCTATTTTGGCAATTGTGATTGCCGCAGTTGTTCTTTTGGGCGGAAAAGCTATTCTTTCTGGTACAGCGGAGAAAAACGTGGAAATTGCAAGAAATAAAATTATGTGTGCATTATTACCAGGCAGCACATCCTTTGCACCGGAAGAATTTGATGCAGAGGCAAACAGTGCAATTCAATCTGTTTATAAAGCGGAAAATGGATATGTAATTGAAAGCACAGCTTATGGATACAATGGTGACATTGTTCTCATGGTAGGTGTAAGTAATGAAGGAACTGTTACAGGTGTGACAGTAAAAGACTTACAGGAAACTCGTGGATTAGGTGCGGATGCGTTGACAAATGTTCCATTCTTAGCTCAGTTTTTATGGACTGGTGGTGATGCAGAAATTGGAACTAACGTAGATGCTCTTGCAGGTGCAACAGTATCTTCCAAAGCGGTAACAAAAGCTGTAAATGCAGCAGTAGGTTATGTAACAGGGGCAGATACATCTTCTGCAGCTACAGAATGGGGAGGTTGATGATATGAAAAAGAGTACAATGATGGTAAATACCTTACTTCCTGTAGTATTAGGAGTCGGACTTTTGGTGGGAATGGTTTGGAGAACCTGTATGCCATTCGTAGTCCTTCCTGAATTAGATGTAATTGCAATGGTAGGAATTACGTTGATTGCTTTAGTTTTGGAATACTATATGGTAGGGAAAGTAAAAAGAAGCTGGGTACTACAGATTTTGTTGGCAGCAGTAACCTTTGGAGGTTTGGGAATGGCAGCAGGAGCTCCCGGTGTAGGAATGAATACCTTCCTGGTAGGTGCGATAGCATTTGCAATTTTAACTTTTGTATTTGATTCTATGGTGGCTAGATTAGAAGTAACTACAGATAAAAAATGCGCAGTGATTCCAACAGCTTTTGTGCTGTATTTAGCATGCCAGTGTTTTATGGGAATGTTTTAAGAAATAAGATATTAGATAAGCGTCGGTACCTAATAGTATCGACGCTTTTTTCGTATAGGAAATAATAAGCTTCCTGATGTATTTTATATTGACAATAGAGTTTCTATATTTTTATTATTAAATTAGAAATTTATCACGGAGGTGAAGAGGATGAAGATTGGTTTTTCAAAAACAGAGATTACTCCTCCTATTGGTACAGAACTGTCAGGCTATGCGGGGTATCGTCCAAATAGTGGGGTTCATGACCCGTTATATTGTAAGGCAGTTGTGTTAGAACAGGATGGCGTAAGATTTGCATTAGTAGCTTTAGATTTACTTAGTGTGGATGAAGCATTACATCTTCGCATGGCGGAAGAATTATCGGATCTTGGAATTGAAAAGAGTCGATTGATTGTCTCTGCGATTCATACTCATGCTGCCCCTTGGGGAGTGATTCCGGGTGAAGGGCCATTAGCAAAAGTGAATAGTTCTGACGATCCAAAAGATCCTGCATTCCCTGCATACCTTCAAAAGGTGGTAGAGGCAGCGAAAGTTACTTGTCTGGAAGCGGTAAAAGGGTTAGAAAAGTATGAAGTTCGTATCGCAAAAGGAGAAGTGCCTCAGGTTGGTTCTGAACGACACACCGGAAAAGCACCAGAGGGAGAACTGACAGTAATTCAATGTAAAACAGAAAGTGGAAAAGTACTTACTGTGTATAATTTCCCTTGTCATCCTACAGTTCTTAGTGCAGCAAATTTACAGGTGTCTACCGATTTTGTGGCAGGGATTGAGGACTTATTGGAAGTAGATATGGCAGTCTTTTTGAATAGTGCAGCAGGCGATATTAGTACTAGATTTACCCGTAGGGAATCTTCTTTTGAGGAATGTGAACGTATGGGACGTATTGCAGCAGAGGAGATTCAAAAAGTAATTAGTACTGCTTCTTATCAGCAACCGGAGCCTATTCGTGGTATTCATACAACCATTAACTTAAAGGCGCGACAGGTAGAAACTCCTGAAGTGGCGGAAAAACAGTTTGAAGAATTGACAAAGCAATGGAAAGAGGCAGAAGCTGCGGGAGCAGATCCGGCAACGGTTCGAATTTTGAAATCCTATGTGGAAGGTGCCGGTGTGAATTTGCAGTTTGCAAAGACCATGGGTGATATACAACAATTGCAATTACCGGTTACTGTATTTCATTTTTGTGGAATCGATTTTGCAACCATTCCGGGAGAAATTTTTTCTACGTTGAAGCCCAAAGATTTATCCATTATAAGTTACACTAACGGATATTATCGCTATGTATGTAGTGAAGATGCTTATGAAGAAAATTATTATGAAGCATTGGCTGCTATTATTGCACGGGGGGAAGGTGAGCAGCTAGTGAAAAAAATTGAAGAATTACGAAAACAGATAAATGAAGTGAATTAAATGGAGGGTATTTCATGGAAACGATAGTACGTTATTTTGAACACGCGCAGGAGAAACTTAAGCAGGTTTTAGAACAGGAATTGCCAAATATAAAAATAGCTGCAGATTTTGTGACAGAGAGCTGTAAAAATGGTGGCAAATTTTATGTTTTTGGTTCCGGACATTCGCATATGATTGCAGAAGAATTGTATTTGCGTGCAGGTGGATTGGCTTTGGTTCATGGAATTTTACCGGCAGAGTTAATGTTACATGAGATGGCGAATAAAAGTACTTATTTGGAACGTATTGAAGGATATTCAAAAGCCATGGTAGAGCTCTATAAAGTGGAAGCGAAAGATACTATTATGGTAATTTCCAATTCCGGACGAAATGCAGTTCCTGTGGAAATGTGTCTTGCTGCTAAGGAAAAAGGTGCAAAAGTTATTGCAATGACTAGTATGAAACATTCTGCCGGTTGTACATCGCGTCACAGTTCCGGAAAGAAAATGTATGAAATTGCTGATGTAACTATTGATAATTGTGGGGAACCGGGAGATGCAGCATTTCCTATCAAGGGACTGGATACTACCATAGGACCTACTTCCAGTATTACCGGTATTACCATTGCGCAGGCATTGGTTTGTCAGGTGGTAGATAATTTGGTGAAAGCAGGAATTGAGCCTCCGGTATTCAAAAGCTCTAATGTGGATGGTGGAGATGAACATAACAATCGAATGTTTGATAAATATTATGGATATTGGAAATAAATAATATAAAAATTTAGGGTATTTTGTGATGTGAAATACCCTTTTTAAGTGCAAAAAAGGTTTAATTCGTGAAAAAATATTACCTCAAATATATTTTGGATGTCGAAAAATAGGAAAACTGTCGCATGTTAATGGGTTGAAAAACATGGGTCCATAGATTAAAATAAACTGGTATGATTATACATATTGATAATATAGGTGAAGTGTACCCTAGGTAATAGAATTTCAATTTAAAGGAGATCGAAATCTATGGAAAAGAAAAAATTAATTGAGTTTCGAAATATTGTAAAAAATTTTGACGGGAACTTTGTACTAAAAGGGGTCAATCTTGATATCTATGAAAAAGAATTTGTAACCTTACTGGGGCCTAGTGGTTGTGGAAAAACTACGCTTCTTAGAATTTTGGGTGGATTTTTAGATGCAGACGAAGGAAGTGTTATGTTTGACGGAGAGGAAATCAGCAATAAACCACCTTACGAAAGAGAACTTAATACGGTATTCCAAAAATATGCGTTGTTCCCACATTTAAGTGTTTTCGAAAATATCGCTTTTGGATTAAGAATTAAAAAAATGAGTTCAGATGTTATTGAACAGAAAGTTATGAAAATGTTGAAACTCATTGGTTTGGAAGGCTATGAAAATAAAAATGTAACTCATATGTCCGGTGGACAACAACAACGTGTGGCTATCGCCAGAGCGTTGGTAAATGAACCAAAAGTACTTCTTTTGGACGAGCCTTTGGCAGCGCTTGACTTAAAGTTACGAAAAGAAATGCAATATGAGTTAAAAAGAATTCAGCAGGAAGTTGGCATTACCTTTATTTTTGTAACGCATGATCAGGAAGAAGCATTAACCATGTCTGATAAGATTGTGGTTATGAAAGGTGGGGAAATTCAGCAGGTGGGAACACCGGAAGAAATTTATAACGAACCGGCAAATAGCTATGTTGCAAACTTCATTGGAGAAAGTAATATCATTCCAGGTATTATGTTGGAAGATTATAAAGTGCAGTTCGATGATATTGTTTTTGATTGTGTAGACTTTGGATTCAAGAAGGATGAAAAAGTAGATGTAGTGATTCGTCCTGAAGATATCGATATTGTAGAGGTTTCCCAAGGGAAAATGACAGGAGAAGTGTTAAGTGTACTTTTCAAAGGTGTACACTATGAAATTATGGTGGAAACTGTTCCCGGTACTACCGTAACTGTAAATATGCATGTAATACGCAATACAGACGTGACTAGTGAAGACGGAAAAGAAAAAATTAGTGCTAATGATTTCTACGTGGATATTGAAGATGTAGCAAAATTGGATGATAAAGAAATTATTGCGCTTTCCAATGCTCAGGCTTGGAATCCGGAAACTGATGAACTGACCTCTATTTCTAAAATTGAATATGAATTACAAGAAGAATTGGGAACCTATCCGGTCATTTTCTATGCACCGGGGGGAACTAGTATTGAAAAGAAAATCTTTGTTGTAAATCAGAGATTTGTAAAAAATGAAAAAGCAAACGAAGCCGTTATGGCATTTAACTTCTTTATTACAGTAGATGAAATTAAAGAGTCCAAGGCTTTGGATACAGATATTAAAACATGGGCGAATGCTCAGGGATGGAAGCTTAGTGATGAGAATCAATCTGTTGATATCAGTGTAGATTATGAATTTGATCCGGAAAATATTAATGTAGGTATTTATAAAGTTACCTTCTCAACAACCGGGCGTGAATTTAAGATACATACAACCGATTACTCTAAGGAAGGGGAAGAAGTTGGACTTACATTCTTCCCGGAAGATATTCATGTTATGTCAAAGGTGGTATACGAATAATGAAAAAATTTTCGCAATTGGCAATTCCATACATTGTATGGATGGTGTTAATGTTGGTGTTACCGGTGGCTTTGATTGCTATGTATTCCGTTACAACTCATGGTAACAGTATTATTTCGTTTTCCTTTACCCTGGAACATTATAAAAAGTTTTTTACAGACAGTGACTTTTTATTGGTGTTGGGACGAAGTCTTATGATTGCATTAAAGACAACTATCATTTGTCTTTTGCTGGGGTATCCTGCGGCATATTTTATTGCCAGAAGCAGTGAAAAGGTACAAAATTTATTAATTATGGCAATTACTATTCCAACCTGGATCAATATGCTGGTTCGTACCTATGCATGGATTGGTCTGTTAAGTGATGGCGGAATTGTACAACAGATTTTAAAACTGTTAGGATTGGGAGAAGTAGAGCTTCTGTATACAGAAGGAGCGGTACTCTTAGGGATGGTTTATAACTTTATTCCTTTTATGATTTTGCAGATTAATTCTGCTCTTTGTAAAATGGATGCGTCTCTTTTGGAAGCGGCAGCAGACCTAGGAGCCAGTAAGGCAGAAACCTTTAAAAAGGTAACGTTTCCACTATCTTTGCCAGGAGTAATCAATGGAATTACATTAGTATTTTTACCGGCGGTAAGTTCTTTCTTTATTCCTAAGTTGTTAGGTGGCGGTCAGTATTTCTTGATTGGTAACTTAATTGAAAATCAGTTTATTACTGCTGGAGAATGGAACTTTGGAAGTGCTATTTCTATGATTATGGCTGCCAGTATGATGCTTATGATGATGTTGGTGAAAAAAATAGAAGTACGTAATAATGGTGGGAAGGAGGAAGTGTAACAATCGTGAAACAAGACAAGAGAATGTTTGGAAAGATATTGATGGGATTGTTAATTGTCTTCTTCTATGCTCCCATTATTTACATGATTGTATTTTCCTTTAATGAAGGGAAATCTTTAACACATTTTAGTGGATTTTCATTGAAATGGTATCAGCATATGTTGGAATCCAGAGATATGATGGAGTCGTTATATACAACTTTTAGCATTGCTATTTTATCTACTCTGATTTCTACCGTTGTGGGTACTATTACCGCTATTGGGCTAAGTAAATCAAAAAAGGTAGTCCGAGATGTGGTAGAACAGGTAAATAATCTTCCCATCATGAATCCGGAAATTGTAACCGCTATTGGTTTTATGTTATTTTTCATCACATTCCGAGTGGAAAAGGGATATATTACTATGCTGTTGGCGCATATTGCCTTTTGTATTCCTTATGTGATTTTATCTGTTATGCCAAAGGTGCGTTCGTTAGATCCAAATTTGGCAGATGCAGCCATGGATTTAGGGGCAACTCCTATGCAGGCGTTGATTAAAGTCATTGTTCCCCAGATTACCCCAGGGATTGTATCAGGGGCTTTAATTGCCTTTACCATGTCTGTAGATGATTTTATTATTTCTTATTTTGTTACGGGACAAGGAGTAAAGAACTTAAGTATTATGGTTTACACTATGAGTAAACGTGTAAATCCAAGTATTAATGCAGTTTCTACTTTGGTAGTAGCTATTATTACGGTTGCGCTACTTGCCATTAATTTGATTCCGGCTTTTGTGGCAAAACAGCAGGAAAAGGGAAGAGGAAACGGTTCCAAACCTTTGCTATTTGCCGTAGCAGGTGTTTTGGTTGTGATTTCTACCATTGGATTTGCTTTGCACGGTGGACTAAAGGGGAGCGAGAAACCTTATCAGGGTCAGACTTTGCGTATTTACAGTCCGGGGGAATATATGGGAGAAAATATTATTCCTGCTTTTGAAGAAATGACCGGTGCAAGAGTGGTACTGGAATTATTTGATTCCAATGAGCAAATGTACATTAAAGTTGCCAATGGGGAATCCTATGATATTTTAATCCCTAGTGATTATATGATTGAAAGATTGATTCAGGAAGAGTTGCTGCAGAAACTGGATCAGTCTCAGATTATTAACATGGATTTTATCAATGAAGAGGTAAAAAATCTTTCTTATGATCCGGGAAATGAATATTCTGTTCCGTATTTCTGGGGAAGTGTAGGAATTATATATGATACCACTAAAGTAACTAGGGAAGAATTGGAAAAGGACGGTTACAATATTTTCCTGAATCCAAAATATAAAGGAGATATT
The DNA here is from genome assembly GCA_017558145.1 of Lachnospiraceae bacterium. GTDB lineage: Bacteria > Bacillota > Clostridia > Lachnospirales > Lachnospiraceae > SFDP01. The sequence continues at coordinate 15,663 of JAFYWF010000020.1, read as the reverse complement.
TATTTGTATGACTCTGAGAGAGACTCCTTTATGATGGCATTAAAAGCTCTTGGTTATTCCATGAATACAGAGAAGGAAGAAGAATTGCAGAAAGCTTATGAATGGTTTGAAACTTGCGTTACTACCATGGAACCGGAAATCGTAACCGATGAGATTATCGATAACATGGCTCAGGGTAGAAAAGCTTTGGGAATCGTATATTCCGGAGACGCAGCGTATATCATGAGTGAAAATGAAGATATGGGTTACTTTGAACCATTGGAAGGAACCAATAATTGGTGTGATGCTATGGTAATTCCGGCAAATGCAGAGAATGTGGAATTGGCACAGGAGTTTATGAACTATTTGTGTAGCTATGAAGCGGCTTATGATAATTCAGACTTTGTAGGCTATACATCTCCTAACGAAGAGGTTATGGATGATTTGTATGGAGAAGGTGGAACTTACGAAGGAATCAATGCTTATATTCCGCGCTCCGGTTATGAAATGGATGAATCTTTTGTGTTCAATGAAAGAACCAGAAAAATCATTTCTAATTTGTGGAGTAAGGTGAAAATTGTAGCCAGTAACGTGAATTAATCAGAGCCAGGCGAATTTAAAATAAAATTGATGTTGGATGCTTGCATCCATAAAGCAATTTTATTTTAAATTCATGTGGCGAGAAGCCACAACGAGGAAATCCGAAGGATTTACGAGTCTGGCTCTGATTAATTATTGGAAAACAAGAGCGAGAAGCCACAACGAGGAAATCCGAAGAATTTACGAGTTTGGCTCTGATTAATGGTTTGAAAAAATTGAAAACCTGAGAGGAGACAGAGTAGCAATACTCTTGAAGATGATATGAAAATTGTATTGGAAAATCTGACCAAAAAATTTCCAAGCAGAAATAAAAAAAGCAAAGATGAGGTGATTGCAGTAAATCAGTTTAATTTTGAAATTCCGGATGGAAAGTTAATTGGTTTACTGGGGCCCTCAGGTTGTGGGAAAAGTACTGCATTGAATTTGTTATGCGGTCTTTTGGAACCAACAGAAGGGAAAATTTATTTTGGAGATGAGGATGTAACAAATTTACCTGCAGAACACAGAGGAGTAGGATTTGTGTTTCAAAATTATGCCTTGTATCCTCATTTGACGGTGATGAAAAATATTACCTTTCCTTTAGAAAATTTAAAAGGTAAGGATAAATTAACGAAAGAAGAAATGCAACAAAAGGCCATAGAAGTGGCAAAATTAGTACAGTTAGATGGATTAATGGATCGAAAACCAAGCCAGTTGTCCGGGGGACAGCAGCAACGTGTTGCCATTGCCAGAGCATTGGTGAAAATGCCAAAAGTTCTTTTGATGGACGAACCTCTTTCTAACTTGGATGCCAGACTTCGTTTGCAGACGAGAGAAGAAATTAGTCGTATTCAAAAAGAAACAGGAATTACCACTGTGTTTGTTACTCACGACCAAGAAGAAGCTATGAGTATTTCGGATCTTATTGTAGTAATGAAAGATGGTGTGGTTCAGCAAATCGGAGAACCTCAGGAAGTCTATGATGAACCGAAAAATCTCTTTGTATCTAAATTTTTAGGGACGCCGCCAATCAATGTGTTTGCCGGTAAGGTAGAAAAAGAAAAAGTGTGGATTGGAAATGATGTTGTCTTAGATGCGAAGGGCATAAAAGATCAGGAAGTTTATGTGGCTATTCGACCGGAAGGTTTTATACTTAGTGAACAAAAAGAAAATACCTTGACTTGTCATTTGCAGGCAGTGGAAGTTATGGGAAGAGATGTAAGCGTAGTGGCAAAGCATTCTTTATGCGAAAATACGGTAATTCGTGCTATTATTCCGTCAGAAAACAAGGTAAATACAGCTTCTAAGGAGCTTTATTTTGAATTAAAGAAAAACAAGGTGTTTTTATTCCATAAGGAAACAGAGGAAAGATTATGAAAGAAATAAAAGGGTGGTTGTATTTATTACCTGCAACATTGTTTTTGGGCGCTTTCCTAGTATATCCTTTGGTTGATGTTTTTATTTATTCCATGGAAGAAGGATACAATTTTGCATCCCAGACTTACATGGGAGTAGGAACCTATAATTATGCCTATGTACTTCATGATTCCTATTTTTTGCAGGCGTTAAAAAATACATTTATTTTAGTTATGATTACAGTTCCCCTTTCTACGGGGATTGCATTACTAATCTCGTTAGGATTAGTTTCTATTGAAAAATTACGTGATTTTTATCAGACAGTATTCTTCCTGCCTTATGTAACAAATACTTTGGCAGTTGGTCTGGTATTTATGATTTTGTTTAAAAAGACTCCTTATAGTGAGGGAATGGTGAACCTTTTGCTGAATTTTGTAGGGATGAATTCTGTTGATTTTATGGATGGTCCTTACCTGGCAAAGATGTTTGTTTTATGTTTTTATACTATTTGGGTAGTAATGCCCTTCAAAATTTTGATTTTAACCAGTGCACTGTTATCGGTAAATCCTTTGTATTACAGTGCGGCTAAGGTGGACGGAACGAGTAGATTTCGTACTTTTTATAAAATTACACTGCCCATGATTTCACCGTCTCTCTTTTATTTAATCATTACCGGATTTATTGGTGCGTTCAAAGCATATTCGGATGCGGTAGCTTTGTTTGGTACGGATTTGAATACTGCAGGAATGAATACTATTGTAGGTTATGTATACGATATGTTATATGGAAACAGTGGAGGATATCCGTCCTATGCTTCGGCAGCGGCGATTATTTTATTTGTGATTGTACTGACCATTACTTGCATTAATTTATTGGTAAGTAAAAAGCATGTACATTACTAGGAGAGACTAAAATGGAACAAAATATTACCATGGAAAAAATACAAAAACAGTCTCTAAGACGACAAAAAACAGTGATATCTGTGACCTATGTATTGTTGTCTTTTTGGGCTTTGATGGTTCTGTTTCCTTTTTATTGGATGCTTTTGACATCCATAAAAAGTTACGGTTCCTATAACTCGGAATATTATCCGAAGTTTTTTGCCTCATCTCCTACGTTACAAAACTACGTGGATGCATTTATGGCAGCTCCTTTAGGAGACTATTTTTTAAATACCATTATTTTTACGGTAATAACGACCGGCATTATGTTAGTGGTTACGGTTTTGGCAGCTTTTGCCTTTGCCAGATTAGAGTTTAAAGGGAAGAATTTAATATTCACTTTATTTTTAGCATTGATGATGATTCCCAGTGAATTGGTTGTGATTACTAATTATGTTACCATTACGAATTGGGATATGAGAAATACCTTTACAGGATTAATCCTTCCTTCTGTTACCAGTGTGTTTTATATTTATTTGTTAAAGGAAAATTTTGCGCAAATTCCGGATGAGTTGTATAAAGCCGCAAAGGTAGATGGAACCAGTGATTTTCGTTATTTGTGGAAGGTTATGATTCCTATGAGCAAGCCAACGATTATTACGATTACCATATTAAAGGTAATAGAATGTTGGAATTTATACGTTTGGCCAAGATTGGTAACAGACGATGAAGCGTATTTTTTGGTTTCAGGAGGAATTCAAGCCATTCGTGAAAATGGTTTTGGACGAGAAAATATTCCGGCTATGATGGCAGCAGTGGTGGTTATTTCTTTGCCAATTATTGTGTTATTTTTAATCTTCCGTAATAAAATCATGGAAGGTGTTTCCAGAGGAGGTACCAAAGGATGATGAAATTAGGAAGAGAAAGATTTTGGGGAGATAGAATAGCACGAATTGGAAATAGAATTTGTAAATGTCTGCTTTTTTGTGTTTTAGCGTGTTTGTTAACAGGCTGTCATGGTTCTAAAGGAATGCAAAGTTTTGAAGTTCCTGAGGAATTTGATGAAAGTAAACAGTATGAAATTACTTTTTGGGCAAAAAATGATACCAATGTTGCACAGGTTGCTGTATATAAAAAAGCAATTGAAGATTTTCAACAGTTGTATCCTAATATTACGGTAAATATGCGTTTGTATACGGATTACGGAAGGATATATAATGATGTGATTACCAATATTGCCACCAATACAACACCGAATGTATGTATTACTTATCCGGATCATATTGCTACGTATTTAACAGGACAAAACAGTGTGGTGGCATTGGATGAATTATTTTCCAATGAAAAATATGGTTTGGGAGGAAGTGCATTAAAGTATGAAGGTCCTACCAGAGAAGAAATGATTTCGGAGTTCTTGGACGGTTGTATCGTAGAAGGAAAATATTATGCCATTCCTTATATGCGATCGACAGAAGCTTGTTACATTAATAAAACTTATGTAGAGGCATTAGGGTATGAAGTGCCAGATGTTTTGACTTGGGATTATATTTGGGAAGTGGCAGAGGCTGCAACGAAAATGAACGATGATGAGACATATGTCTTAAATGGACAAAATGTCATGATACCGTTTATTTATAAGTCTACTGATAATATGATGATTCAGATGATTCGTCAAAAAGGATATGAGTATTCCAAAGAAAATGGGGAAATTTTATTATTTAATGATAATACCAAAGAGTTGTTGTATACAGTAGCAGATCATGTAAAAACTGGCGCTTTTTCTACGTTTAAGATTTCCAGTTATCCGGCCAATTTTTTAAATGCTGGTCAATGTGTATTTGCCATTGATTCTACAGCAGGAGCTAGTTGGATGGGAATGGGTGCTCCATTATCAGATATTCCGGAGGAGAAAAAAGTAGAGTTTGAAACAGCGGTGCGTATGGTTCCACAATTTGACCCTGAAAATCCACAGATGATTTCCCAAGGTCCGTCTATCTGTATTTTTAATAAGGCAGATGCAGATGAGGTTTTGGCATCGTGGATATTTACACAGTATTTATTAACTAATGAGGTACAAAATGGATACGCCATGACCGAAGGTTATGTTCCTGTAACTGTAAAAGCGCAGAATTCAGAAGAATATCAAAGTTACTTGAATGGGACCGATGCAGTGCTTCATTATGATGTAAAAATTGCAGCAACAAAGTTGTTGTTAGAACATACCAAAGATACCTTTGTAACACCGGTGTTTAACGGCTCAGCATCTTTACGTGATGCTTCCGGTCAATTAATTGAGAATGTAGCAAAATCAGTACGACGTAAAAAAACAATTGATGAAGCTTTTATGAAGGAGTTGTTTGAGGATGTGGCAAGCTTGCATCGTTTAAATACGGGAGTGGCAGAAGGTGACGTTGTAGGAGAACAAAAGAAAGATCTAGGTCCCCTTCCTACAGAAGCTAAAATATTGTTGGGTACTTTAGGAGTTACCTGGTTAGGAATTCTTTTATATTTTGTATATGAAAAAAAGAAAAAGATAGTTGTAAATTAGACAACATATCCATTGATTTTCAAAAAAAAAGGGTTATAATAAATACCGTTGTATCAAAAGTTATTAATCATAGATAAAAAAGGTATTTGAATACATTGTCAAAATTTCTTTGTGGATGATCTATGATTGGTGCTGATAACAGATTTACATTAGGAGGAGAGTAAAATGAAAAAAATCGTAGCTTTAACATTAACAATTGCTATGGCCTTTTCTATGGTAGCTTGTGGTGCTAAGACAGAAGAAGCACCTGCAGCAGTAGAAGAAGCAGTAGTGGAAACAACAGATGCTGAAACAGAAGCAACAGCAGATGCTGAAACAGCAGCAACTGAAGATGTAAAATCTGAAGGTGTTATGACATATGAAGAATATGTAGCAGCTGAGTTAGATACAGAAGTTGTGGTAGAAACCTATGTACAGGCAAAACAGTCTTGGTGGGACAACAAAGCAACTCTTTACACACAGGATAAAGATGGTGCTTACTTCGTATATGAATTACCATGTTCTGAAGAAGAATATGCAAAATTAGTACCAGGAACAAAAATCAAAGTTACAGGTGTAAAAGCTGAATGGTCCGGTGAAGTAGAAATCATCGACGCTACTTATGAAATTTTAGAAGGTAGCTACATTGCAGAAGCAGAAGATATCACAGCGTTACTTGCGTCAGAAGAATTAATTAATCACCAGAATGAATTTGTATCTTTCAAAGGTATGACTGTGGAAGCAAGCAAAGATGCAGAAGGTAATGAAGTAGCATTCCTTTATAAATCAGAAGATGGAGACGATTTATATTTTAATGTTTCTATCGATGGTCAGACTTATGCATTTGTTGTAGAAGCTTATCTTTGTGACAATACAACAGACGTATACAATGCAGTTAAGAACTTACAGATTGGTGATGTTGTAGATATGGAAGGATTCTTGTACTGGTACAATGGTGCAAATCCACACATTACTTCTTTAACTGTAGTTGAATAATTATGAATTAATTAAAGGTGTAATATCTGTTTTCGAATTTAGTTATCCCCTGTTCGCTTGCTGCTCGTTACAATGTATGTCATCAACGTACAAGTTGCTATAAATAGCAATTGTTCGTTTTTGACATACATTGTCTCACAGATGCGTACAAGCTGGATAATCTAAATTCTTTCACAGATATTTGCACCTTTTTATTTTTTTCACAGATATTCGTACCTTTTTGTTTAGATAAAATTAAGAAAATAATTATGGAATATTTTATGAAGTAATGGTATAATTGCATCACTTGTTAGAAATTAAGAATAATAAGTGATATACATATATTAAACGTGATTATGTGAGAAAGGAGAACATAGATAGAAATGGACGGAGACGCCGGGACTCAGGATAATAAGCCTCCATTAGAGTGTTATATTGGAAATATGTATGGGCGTAGTCTCTACTTGCGAGAGTGAGAATAGGCTTTGTTTTTTTGTGTTTTAATGACATTTAGATTAAAAGAAATTCTCTGTTAAGAAAGAGAATTATTTGAAAGAGCAATAATTTTTGAATTGCTTATTTGGAGGAAAGTATTTTGGGAAACTCGATTTTATTTATGATTTTATTACAAATAGCATTGATTGCATTAAATGCAATCTTCGCTTGTGCAGAAATTGCAATTATATCAATGAATGATAATAAAATGCAGAAAATGGCAGGAGAGGGAAATAAAAAAGCAAAACGTTTGGTGAAATTAACTCAAGAACCTGCAAGATTTTTATCTACCATTCAGATAGCTATTACATTATCCGGATTTTTAGGTTCTGCGTTTGCGGCAGAAAACTTTTCGGATGTCTTAGTAAATACTTTGGTAAGTTGGGGGCTTCCGGTAAAGGCAGATGTTTTAGAATCTGTTGCGGTTGTTGTGATTACATTAATTTTATCTTACTTTACCCTTGTATTTGGAGAGTTGGTGCCAAAACAGGTAGCAATGAGAAAGGCAGAACCTTTGGCATTGGGGCTTTCTGGTTTGATTAGTGGCATTGCAGCGTTTTTTAAACCAATTGTAAGCTTTTTGACGATTTCTACTAATTCGGTATTAATTTTGATGGGAATTGATCCTAATGAAGAGATAGAAGAAGTAAGTGAAGAAGAAATTCGTATGATGGTAGATGCGGGTAGCGAAAAAGGCACTATTGATCATGAGGAAAAAGAATTTATTCAGAATGTATTTGAATTTGATGATTTGTCTGCGGAAGAAATCATGACCCATAGAACGGATGTTACTATGTTGGATATGGAAGATTCTATGGAAGAATGGAAGGATATTATTTACAATAGCAGACATACTTTATATCCTGTTTGTGATGGTTCTGCAGATGAGATTGTAGGAATTTTAAATGCAAAGACATATTTGAGATTGGAACAACAGGATAGAGATACTGTGATGCAACAAGCTGTTACTCCGGCTTATATGGTGCCTGATACAGTAAAAGCGGATACCTTATTCAGAAATATGAGAAAAGAACGTCACGGTATTGCTGTGATTTTAGACGAGTATGGTGGAACCAGAGGAATTGTAACTATCAATGACCTGGTAGAGCAGTTGGTAGGTGACCTTGGTAACAATGATATTGTTGAAGAAGAAGGTTATATTGAATTATTGGAAGAAAATACATGGAAAGTACAAGGAAGCGTAACTTTGGAAGAAGTTTCTGAAGCCATCGGTGTAAGTCTTGATTCTGAAGAATATGATACCTTGAGTGGACTGATTTTCCATGAATATGGTAGTATTCCCAAGGATGGATCTTGTTTTGAAATTGATTTGGAAAAAATGAATATTCAAGTATTGGATATTAAGGAACATCAGGTAGAAACAGCGATTATTCAGCTAAAAGATAAAAAAACAGAATCAAATATAGAAGAGAACGAAGAAATATTTGTGGAAGAAAATAATAAAAATTAGTGATGACATGTTGATATTGGCAGGAAAAGATTAGATTTTCTTGCCAATATTTAGTTTGCGCGAGCTGTCTCGCAAAGCGTGATGCTCGTGGTTTTGTACAATAATAGAAAAGATTAGAGGATGGGATATGATTTATAAAAAATTTAAAGAAGAAAAGTTATCATTGTTAGGTTTTGGAACCATGCGTTTACCCTTAAATGAAGAGGGAACAATTGATGAGGAACAAGTAGAAAAAATGGTTAACTATGCCATAGAACATGGAGTAAATTATTTTGATACAGCATATCCTTATCATGATGGAGAATCAGAACGGCTAATTGGACGTATTTTATCAAAGTATCCAAGAGAGTCATTTTATATAGCGGATAAATTTCCGGGACATCAGATTTTTGATGATTATACTCCGGAACGTTTTTTCGAGGAGCAGTTGGAACGATGCCAGGTAGAATATTTTGATTTCTATTTACTTCATAATGTATATGAAAAATCTATTCATACTTATAAAGATTCTAAATGGAAGATTGTAGATTATTTATTGGAACAAAAAAGAAATGGAAGAATCAAGCACTTAGGATTTTCAACCCATGGAAGTATGGAGGTTATAAAAGAAATCATTGATTATTGTCAAGGAGAATTGGAATTTTGCCTTATTCAGTTGAATTATTTGGATTGGACTTTGCAAGGGGCAAAAGAAAAATATAAAATGCTGGAAAGCATGGGAATTCCAGTGTGGGTTATGGAACCGATTCGAGGTGGAAAGCTTGCAAAATTAAGTACCAAAGAAGAAGAGATGCTTAGAGAAAGAAGACCGGAAGAATCTACATCAGCCTGGGCATTACGTTTCTTACAGGATTTGCCAAATGTGCATATGATATTAAGTGGAATGTCTGCAATGGAGCATATGATAGATAATGTGAAAACCTTTGAAGAATATAAGCCGTTATCAGAAGAAGAAAGACAACTTTTGTTTGACTTTGCGGAAGAGATGAAAACTTCAGTCCCATGTACTTCATGTCAGTATTGTGTGGCAGGATGTCCAAAAGGATTAGATATTCCTAAGTTAATTAGTATTTATAATGAATTAAAATTTATGCCGACGGTAAATGCTTCCATGAGAATAGAAGCTATGGATGCAGATAAACAGCCGGAAAGTTGTATTTCTTGCGGTAAATGTAGCAGAGTATGTCCTCAAAGCATTGCAATTCCTGAAATTATGAAAGAACTTCCCAAGGTAATGAAAAAACTTCCTACGTGGGAAGAGGTAAGTCGCTTACGTGAGGAAGCTCAAGAAAGAAATCGAAATAAATAAAATGGTTCATAAGAATTGTACTGCGTTGTATAGGAAATTAGTAATGCAAATCCTATGGAAGGGAAGAATACGCGTTTACACGTATTCTTCCTGATAATGCTATTTACAGGTATTACATGCCGCACATGCAGTAGGAGTGGTGGCACATCCGCCAAGAGCGGTTTCTCTAAGTTCTGCTGGAAGTCGTTTTCCTACGGTATACATTGTAGCAAGCATTTCATCAAAAGGAATTAATTGAGGTACGCCACTGAGAGCCAGTTCGGCACCTACCAATGCATTAGCAACGCCGGCAGCATTGCGATATTGGCAAGGATATTCTACTAAGCCGCCCACAGGGTCGCAAACTAAACCTAACATGTTCATTAATACGGTAGAAGCGGCGTTTAAGCACTGTTTTGGAGTCCCTCCTAAAAGTTCTACTGCAGCAGAAGCTGCCATGGCAGAGGCAACACCAACTTCTGCCTGACAACCGCCAACAGCACCGGCAACTGTGGCGTTTCGCATGGCAAGATAACCAATGGCACCGGCATTAAATAAAGCATCCATGATAGAACCATCAGAAACACGGTGTTCTTCCTGAAGAGAAAGAAGCAACCCGGGAACAATACCGGAAGAACCGGCTGTAGGAGCTGCCACAATCACGCCCATAGTGGCATTCACTTCCAAAACAGCCATTGCGTAGGTGATTCCACGGCTTAAAATATTACCGCAAATTTGTTTTCCGGCAGAAAGATGATTTGCAAGAAGATTAGCCTCGCCACCAATCAATCCGCCCATGGATTTAGAAGGTTCCTTAATGGCTTTTTTTGCAGAAGCTTTCATAACATTCCAAACTTGTTTCATTTGATTTTCAATTTCCGATAAAGTGGTTTCACCAAGAACACATTCTCTTTGGCGCATCACCTCAGATATTTTTATATTATTTTCTTCACATAAAGCAAGAAGTTCTTTTCCGTTTTTAAAATCCATATTTTCCTCTATATTTTCTATTTTTGTAATTTATTTTTGAACAATCATAACATCATGAACATTGGAATTTTCCTTTAGCATTTCAGAGAGATTCTCTGGCAAATCATCATCCGATTCCACGATAGTATATGCAATATGACCTTTGGCTTCTCTAAAAAGGCGCATAAAAGCGATGTTTACGCCTTCATCACTTAAGCATTTGGTAATATGAGCTACTACACCGGGTTTGTCCTGATGAATGACAATGGCAGCAGAATATTCACCTGTAAAATCTACTTTAACTTTATTGATACGAACAATTCTGACTTTTCCGCCTCCTAAGGATTCGCCGCGAATGGTCATGGTTTGGTCTAGATCATTGGTCATAGTAATGTCGACTGTATTAGGATAAATTTCAGTATCTTCTTCATTGGTTACAAAAGAATATTCTAATCCTTTAGCAGTGGCAATTTCGAAAGAATCACGAATACGTGTATCGTAAGTAGAAAATCCCATAATGCCACCCAAAAGAGCGCGGTCAGTACCATGTCCACGATAGGTTTTGGCAAAGGACCCATATAAGGTGAATTCCACTTTTTTTAGATTGCCGTTAATCATTTTTTGAGCCAGAAATGCAATGGCTGCGGTACCGGCTGTATGGGAACTGGATGGACCTACCATAATTGGTCCTAAGACATCAAAAACGCTAATGAATGCCATAGTCTTCCTCCTAAAGTTATTTTGTGATATGATGGTATACATGTTTGTGGAAAATAGAAAAATCTCTTGATTTGTTATTAATATTTCCATAATTATCATATTATACCATTAGTTAAAAGGATAAAACAATGCAGAAAGCAGAAAAGAAAGTTTTTCTTAATAAAGAAATGATAGCTGTTATTTTGAGTCTGGCTTGGCCTACTATGTTGGAACAATTAATGCAAACTACCGTCCAATATATTGATACTGCAATGGTAGGGAGTTTGGGAACCCAGGCTACGGCAGCGGTGGGATCTACAGGAACGATTAATTGGCTTGTCAACGGATCTATTGGAGCACTAAGTATTGGATTTTTGTCTTATATTGCTAAGGCCTGCGGTGCAAAGGATATTAAAAATGCAAAAAGAGCAGCGGCACAAGCTACCTTGATGGTGATTATGGTAGGAGGATTTTTTACTTTTATAACGGTTGCTTTAAGCTGCAAAATACCAATTTGGATGCAGGTAGATTCTGGAATACAGGAATTAGCGGGAAAGTACTTCCTGATTCTGTATTCTCCAATGTTATTTCGAACGGCCAGCATTATTTTTGGCAATGTACTTAGAGCTGTAGGAGACACTAAGTCACCTATGAAAATTGGTGTGATAGTTAATATATTAAATATACTCCTAAATTTCTTGTTTATATATCCAACAAGAACGATAGAGATTTTAGGAAGAAACTTTATGATTCCCGGAATCGGTTTGGGAGTTTTGGGAGCGGCTTTTGCAAGTGCAATCGCTTTTGCTATAGGAGGTATTTTAATTACGATAATTTTGTGGAAACATCCTCTGATATCTCCTAGAAAAGAGAGGTTTGTTCCACAGTGGAATATTTTGCAACCATGTTTAAAAGTTGCATTGCCTAATATGCTTCAGAGATTTGGCACGTATTTGGGATATGTAGTGTTTGCAGCAATGATTAATTCTATTGGAGAAGCAGCTACCGCAGCACATACTATTGCAAATACAGTAGAGTCGTTATTTTACATTCCTGCCTTTGGGATGCAGACAGCAGCAGCTACTTTGGCTGGAAATGCATATGGAGCGAAAGATGGAAAAAGAATGAAGCAGCTTTCATCTATGTTCTTGCCAATAGAAGTCATGTTGATGTTTTTTACTGGTACAGCCTTGTTTGTGGTAGCTCCTATTTTTATGGGATTTTTCTCTAAAAATCCGGAAGTGATTCAACTGGGAGCAAGGGTACTTCGTATGGTGGCTGTTTCAGAACCATTTTATGGTTTTTTTATTATTGTAGAAGGATTCATGCTTGGGGTAGGAAAAACAAAAGAACCATTTGTGTATAGTATGATTGGAATGTGGGGGATTCGAATTGTCGGTACCTATATTTGTACACAGATTTTGGGGTTGGGGCTATTATCTGCCTGGGGATGTATGATTGGTCATAATATGGTTTTGTTTGTGTTATTTTTAGGTGCGTATATTAGAGGATCTTGGAATCCGTTGGTACAGAAATAAAGCATTTGGGTATAAAGATATTATGAAAATTGTATTTGATATAAGTAAAAAAATTAGGAAAGTGTGTAATATTTTTACCTTGTTTTTGGTAGTTGATTGACTTTTTTGGGGGATTTTTTTATACTGTAATTAGTCGGAATGTGTCGCATTTCGTAACATATTTATTAATGAGAAGGATAGGTGATTACAATGTACTTGGAAGCTTACAAGCGTTGGATGGAAGCTGATTTAGAAGATGCAGCTTTAAAAACAGAATTAGAATCAATTGAAGGTAATGATGAAGAAATCAAAGATCGTTTTGCAGTTTCTTTAGCATTTGGTACAGCAGGTTTAAGAGGGGTTTTAGGTGCTGGTACTAACCGTATGAATATTTATGTAGTTCGTCAGGCTACACAGGGATTAGCAAACTGGGTAAAAACTCAGGGTGGAAATCAGTTAGTAGCAATCAGTTATGATAGCCGTATTAACAGTGATGTTTTTGCAAAAACAGCAGCTCAGGTTTTAGCAGCTAATGGAATTAAAGTTCGTATTTACGATGCACTTATGCCAGTTCCAGCATTAAGTTTTGCAACACGTTACTATGAAGCAAATGCAGGTATCATGGTAACTGCATCTCATAACCCAGCAAAATATAATGGATATAAAGCATACGGTCCAGACGGATGTCAGATGACAGACGAAGCAGCAGATATCGTATATGCAGAAATCCAGAAAACAGATATCTTAGAAGGTGCTAAAATGATGAGCTTTGAAGAAGGTATGGCAGCTGGTCTCATCGAATATGTTGGTGATGATTGTAAAGAGGCTTTATACGATGCTATCAAAGCAAGAAGTGTTCGTCCTGAACTTTGCAAAACAGCAGGATTAAAATTAGTATATTCTCCATTAAATGGATCAGGTTTAGTTCCTGTAACAAGAATTTTAAATGATATCGGTATTGATGATATTACAATCGTACCTGAACAGCAGTATCCAGATGGAAACTTCCCTACATGTCCATATCCAAACCCAGAAATCTTTGAAGCACTTCGCTTAGGTTTGGAATTAGCGACAAAAACTGAGGCTGACTTAATGTTAGCTACAGACCCAGATGCTGACCGTGTAGGTATTGCTATTAAATGTCCGGATGGAACATATGAATTAGTTTCTGGTAATGAAGTAGGTGTTCTTTTACTTGACTATATCTGTGCAGGACGTATTGAAAACGGAACAATGCCGGAAAAAGCAGTAGCAGTAAAATCTATCGTTTCAACACCACTTGCAGATGCCGTAGCAGCTAATTATGGTGTTGAACTTAGAAGTGTATTAACAGGATTCAAATGGATTGGTGATCAGATTGCCGGTTTAGAAGCAGCTGGTGAAGTTGACAGATTTATCTTCGGTTTCGAAGAAAGTTATGGATACCTTGCAGGTCCTTACGTACGTGACAAAGATGCTGTTATCGGTTCTATGTTAATCTGTGAAATGGCAGCATACTATAGAAGTATTGGTTCTTCTATCAAACAGCGTTTAGAAGAAATTTATGCTAAATACGGTCGTTACTTAAATAAAGTAGACAGTTTCGAATTCCCAGGTCTTTCCGGTATGGATAAGATGGCTGGTATTATGAATCAGTTACGTGAAAATCCTCCAGCAGAAATCGGTGGATATGCAGTTGTTAAAGTAACTGACTATAAGAAACCAGAAGAAACAGGTCTTCCAGCAGCTAACGTATTAATCTACGGCTTAGAAGGTGGAGCAACTGTAGTTGTTCGTCCATCCGGTACAGAACCAAAGATTAAAACATACTTTACAACTTTAGGAAAAGATTTAGCAGAAGCAGAAGCTCAGAAAGCAAAATTAGCAGATGCTTTAAAACCACTTTTCTCATAAGAAATAACGAATTATTATAGCCCATCCCTTGTGGATGGGCTTCTTTATTGATTAGGAAACAAGAATAAAAATATAATTGCATGTTAAGAAAAGAGATTTCAAACGAATAAACTGAAAATAAAAACAATATAAATATATTGCATAAAAAACGATAATGATTTAAAATATATATAAATAATTGTCACACAATTCGGACAAAAGGAGGATAAGACATGCAGGATATGATGAAAGTTTCTTTGAAAGGAAACGATAAGGTAGTATTGAAAGCAATCCCGGGACATTTCATTACACCGAACTCACATGTTAATTATTAGTTGGATATGACAACAATTAAAAGTCGTCTGAGCGAAGCTTCTGCGGCAGCAGTAGAATTAAGCAAAAGAATTAGCCCGGATACGATTGTAGATACTATTGTTTGTATGGACGGATGTGAAATTATAGGTGCATATCTTGCAGAAGAATTGACAAAAGCAGGGGTTATTTCTATTAACTATCATAAGACAATTTATATAACAACTCCGGAAGTTGCAAGTACAGGACAGATGGTATTTAGAGATAATATTCAGCCTATGATTAAAGGGAAAAATATTCTTCTTTTAATGGCATCAGCTACTACTGGACAAACATTAGCAAAAGCGATTCAGACATTAAATTATTACGGAGCAACTATTAGTGGAATTAGTGCAATCTTTAGTGCAGCTAACAGTTCTATGGGAATTGAAATTAATTCTCTCTTTACAATTAAAGATCTTCCGGATTATAAAGCGTATGCTCCAGAAGGATGCTCAATGTGTAAAGATAAAAAATCAATTGATGCATTTGCAAATGCATATGGGTATTCGAAATTATAGGATGAAAGTAGAAAAAGGACTCTTTGGAGTCCTTTTTGTGTGTTATTAATAACGGATTGCTCCGTACTGTGTCCGTTGCAATCCCAAATAATAAATTAATAACGGATTGCTCCGTACTTCGTACTCTCGCAATCCTACCACAAATTCGGATATCGCAGTGTTGCACACTGCTTTTATCCTCAT